>NZ_LT827015.1:671243-1342486 GCF_900169075.1 Chryseobacterium phocaeense | reverse complement strand
TTTCCGGATAAAAAAAAGACTGTCCCTTTTGAGACAGTCTTTTTATTCATTTATCATTTAGTCTTTAACAATCTTAAATGATTCATCTTTTCCTTCAGATTTTATTCTAAGCAGATAAACTCCTTTCTTCAGATCAGATACATTCACCTGTTTGGTATCTTTATCCAGCGTTTTGACCAGCTGTCCTGTAAGTGAGAAGATCTCAATACTTCTGATCTGCTTATCTGTACTGATGTTCAGAAGATCTTTTACCGGGTTTGGATAAACTTTAATACCACTGCTCTTTTCCGCCTCATTTACTCCCAAAGCAGAGGCATCCAGTACAGATACGTTATCCACGTTGATTCCCCTTGCCCAGTTAGACGTTCCTTCAAAGGCGATAACGTAGTTGGCAGATTTGTTTGGAAGCGGAATAGTTACATCCAGCCATGCTGTATTTTCTGTGGTGTAAGAACTTCCTATCTGCGTCCATGCATCTCCGCTGTTTGCTTTATAGAAAATTCTCAGTTCGTCAATATCTCCAGACCAGTTCACATTAGCCAGACTGAATTTCAGCTGAGGCGTAGCAAGACCGGAAATATCTAACGGAGCAGACACCAGCTTGGCTTTATTTCCTGCCGTAGTAGTTCTGAATTCAGCCATTCTTGGTGCAGATTTCGGCGTGATTGTATTATTCCCATTTGCCGTAACATATGTCCATACAGCTGTCCCTCCACCGGAAACAGCTTCATTTGTCCAGCACGAAGGAATTGTCGCCGTATCAAAATTCTGTGTATATGGGAACGAAGCAACAGCAGCACAACTTGTTGTAAAGGCTTTAACGGCCGTCCATGCACTGAAACCGTTCGCACCACAGTTTGATCTTACATAAAACTGATAAGCGGTAGATGGTGAAAGCGATGGAATAATTGCAGAAGCCGTTGTGCTTGTAATAACCGTACCACTTCCCTGCGTAAATCCTGTCGGGCCATATTCTATCTGATAGGTAGCTCCGGCAGTAGGTGATGCTGTCCAGCTCACATTAGCTGAATTAGACGTTACAGAATTGACAATAACAGTGGACGGCACATCACAAGCAGGAATAGCTCCACTGTATACATCATCCACATCAAAAAAGAATTTGTCTGTAGTAGTAGAATAAAAACTTACGTAGATTGTTTGTCCTACATATGCTGAAAGATCATAGGCAAACCTGTAAAAATTGGTTCCGCTGGCAGGAGCCACACTGGCAGCAAGCGTATTGGTAAAAGCTGCCGCTGTAGGGGTTGTGGTAGATACTTTCAAACTGATGACTTCAGGATAAAGAGGGTCCCGGCTGCGGGCATAAAATGAAAGAAAATCATTCACACCTGCCGTTACGGTAATAGCTGGAGTAATCAGATGATCATTATGAGCCTGGGCACTATAGCCAATAGACATAGTATTGGTCCCGCTGTATGCAGTAGCGGAGCCTCCTGTATAGTTTACTACAGCCCATGTGTTGGTGTCTCCGCCGTTAAGAACTGTCCATCCGGCCGGGATTGTTGTACCTGCGTCAAAATTCTGGAAAAACTGGGCATGAGCAATGATTGGAATTGCAAATAATGCCAAAAGTAATTTTTTTCTCATGTTATATATTTTTTTAGTTAATGTTAACTTACGAATATATAATGAGTTAACAAAATAAAAACTTAAAAAAATAAATTAAAAACAACATGTTAAAGAAAAAAATTAACCTGACCAATGATGAGAAAAAGTGGAGATATACAATAAAAAGTCCTGTTTTTAAAATACGTTGCTTAGATTCAGCATATCTTAAAAACAGGACAATTTAATGTATAAAAAAAGCGGCTAAAAAGCCGCCTTATATTTTACCAACGGTTTCCGCCGCCGTTACCACGGTTGTTACCACCGCCGTATCCGCCACCGTTACCACGGTTGTTTCCGTAACCTCCACCTCTGTTGTTGTCAAAGCTTCTTCTTGGCTTTTCTTCTCTTGGCTTAGCTTCAGATACATTCAGAGTTTTTCCGTTGAATTCTTTCTGATTAAGAGCTTCAACAGCTTGCTTTCCTTCTTCATCACCCATTTCTACAAAACCGAAACCTCTTGAACGGCCAGTTTCTCTGTCTGTAACAATTTTAGCTGATGATACATCACCAAATTCTGCGAATAGATCGTGCAACTCATATTCTTTAGTTGCGTAATTGATGTTTGAAACAAAAATGTTCATTTTGAATAAAATTAAAAAATTAATAAAAATTTGGTATATAAAAGAAAAACAACATAAATTAATGAACAAATATTGATTCCAAATATAAACGTATGCAAGATACAATTAAAAAATTTAAATCAAAGTTTTTTTTAAAGTATTTGTCACTTTTCATTGAATTTAAATTAATTTTTTATTGAATAACAATAAATAAACATTTTTATATAATAAAATTTTATTTAAATTTGATAAAAGTTAAAGTTAGTTAACATAATAATATTGAACTCTATTTAAAACGTGTTCTTATAAAAATAATCAGATGTCTATTGTAATAAACCTTGATGTGGTGATGGCCAAAAGAAAAATATCTCTGAATGAACTCTCAGAAAAAGTGAACCTCACACTATCCAATCTATCGAATCTGAAAACCGGGAAAGCTAAAGCCATACGGCTGAGTACCTTAAACTCCATTTGTAAGGCCCTGGATTGCCAGCCGGGAGATATTCTGGAATTCAGGGAATAGCATTAATTTTATCTCTTTTTAAAACGTAAATCCATCCTAATCTTATGAAACATACCACCAATTACATCAACACCTTTATTGAAATTGCCGAAGATTGTCCGGTATCCCGAGCCGAAACCCCTCCTGAAAAGAAAATTAAAACCCTTGCCCTGCTTCAATATGAGCAGATTGTGAAAAATCCATATCAATATACTTCTGATGATGTTGTATTTGAATGTTATGCCATAAAAAATGATATCTCAGAACAGCAGAAGAAGGAAGCGAAAATTCAGTTCTTCTCCAAAGGTCAGCCCTGTCTGAGATCCTCTCCTTTGGCCAAACGATATGGTTTCGGAATCCATCATAACGCAGAGGGCAAAGTGGCCGTTTTCCCTGTTGAAAGCAAAGAATATCAAAATTTTCTAAATGATCCGGCCGTAAAAAAGGTAAAAGCCATGCGTTCCAAGAAAATATGATTGAGAAAATGAATCATTCCCTTCAGATCAGTAAATCCCATTTCTTTCATAAACCCGGTTTTTAACACTAAATTTGTGAAGCAAATTATTAAAACATGAACTACCATACCAGAAAATGGGTAAAACCCGAAGATTTAAATCCTAATCACTCTCTTTTCGGAGGACGACTTTTGCAATGGATTGATGAAGAAGCTGCACTGTATGCAATTATCCAGTTGGAAAATACAAAAGTAGTTACAAAATTTATTTCAGAAATCAATTTTGTAAGTTCTGCCAAGCAGGGAGACATTATAGAAATAGGTATTGAGGCAGTTCATTTCGGCTCCTCCTCTGTGACTTTAAAGTGCGATGTAAGAAACAAGATGACGCACCAGACCATCATTACCGTAGACAAGATCGTCATGGTGAATCTGGACCGTGACGGAAATCCTTCGCCACATGGAAAAACACAAATTGAATTTGTAAAAGACAGGCTGAACAAATAATGAAAGTTTTCATCAAAAATATGGTGTGCAACCGCTGTATTGCCGCAGTGGAAAAGATATTCCGCGAGGTGGATGTCCCCACACGTTCCGTAAAACTCGGAGAAGTGGAAACTGAAACTGACATTCCTGCAGAAAAAATGCAGGCTTTAGAGGAAAGTCTTCTTGCCACGGGTTTTGAAAGGATTAAAGATTCAACCCAGCAGCTGATAGACAAAATCAAAAATACAATTATCATCAAAATCAGCGAACTGGATATTGATGAGGATTTTCTTCTTTCCGAATTTCTCAGTTCAAAAATTCACAAAGACTACAGCTCGTTATCCAAAACATTTTCGCAGAACGAAAACATTACCCTTGAACAGTTTTTTATCCTTCATAAAATTGAAAAAGTAAAAGAGCTGCTTCTCTACAATGAATTCACACTTACAGAGATCGCCGGAAAGCTCGGTTATAAAAGTGTTCAGCATCTCTCTTCACAATTCAGGAACATTACCGGTTTTACGCCCACGGAATTCAAGAAACTGAAAGATCATCAGAGGAAAACACTGGACAGCTTTTGAGTGGAGAGTGAGAGGGTTTTATAGTGGGAGCATCGGAGAGTTTGAGTGTCGGAGGGTGAAAGAGTTTAAGATTTATGATATATTTCTGACATTCAGAAGAAAAAAATTTCAGGTATTTTCTCCCAAGCAGCAACTCACCACTCATAACTCATAACTCATAACTCATACCCCTTTCCCAAATTCTATAACTATTATCCTTAAATGTATAACAGCCTTATCCATACATTTTGGACATTTGTACTATAAATTCAAGGATCATGAACAGACAATATAATATACTCGGGATGACATGCTCCGGTTGTCAGAAAAAGATATCCAATCAGCTTAACAGTGTTGAAGGAGTAACTGCTGACGTTAATCTGGAAAATAATACCGCAACCATTACTTCGGATAAGGAAGTTGAACTTTCCGTTTTAAATAAAGCCCTGGAGGAAATAGGAAAATACAGACTGGAAGATCCAGACAAACCTGAAAAAGCTTTTGTAAAGCCTCAGGACAGGGTTTCCCCTTCTTCGGTCTATTACTGCCCGATGGAGTGTGAAGGGGATAAAGTATATTTTAAACAGGGTGAAAGATGTCCTGTATGCAATATGTATCTTGTTCCTATTGAGGAAAAGCACGCCAAAGATCCAAACCATAAACCGGCCTACTCTTCTACCCATCTGCCAGCCAATTTCAAGGACAGTATCGGAAAGTTTTATTGCCCGATGTTTTGTGAAGGAGATAAAGTGTATGATGAAAAAGGAGACTGTCCTGTCTGCCATATGCATCTGGAAGAAATCACTGAGGATCTTGTGAATAGTGCATCATCCCATGCCCATCAGCACTCCCACTCCCATCACCATGATCACAGCCATCATCACGAAGCCCCGAAAGTTACCGATGATATGGCCGGAAAATACTATTGTCCGATGTATTGTGAAGGCGATAAAACCTACGATTCCAACGTAGGATGTCCGGTATGTGGAATGGATCTTGTAAAATATCCCGAAAAGAAAACCGCAAAATATACCTGTCTCATGCACCCGGAAATCATCCGTAATGAACCGGGAGACTGCCCCATCTGCGGGATGGATCTCGTGAGAATGCCCGACAGCGGCGAAGATGAAGAGGATGAAACCTACAACATCTTAAAAAGGAAATTTTTTATTTCTCTTATTTTCACGGTTCCTGTTTTTATCCTTTCTATGGGTGGAATGTTGATTAATTTTCCATTTTCCCATAAGACACAGGGATTTATAGAACTCGCGCTCACCCTGCCTGTGATGTTTTATTCCGGATGGTTTCTGCTGAAAAGAGGCTGGGTTTCATTTAAGACATGGAATTTAAACATGTTCAGCCTGATTGCCCTCGGCGTCGCAGCTGCGTTCATCTTCAGTATTACGGCATTGATTTTCCCTGATATGATTCCTCACGAAATCCGGGGACACAATCATGAGATTCCACTTTATTTTGAGGCGGTCTGTGTGATTCTTACGCTTGTCATTCTGGGACAGCTCATGGAAGCAGCAGCTCACAAAAAAACAGGAAATGCCATTAAAGAGCTCATGAATCTTTCACCGGATGAGGCCAACCTGATGGTGAATGGAGAAGAAAAAAGAGTTCTGCTTTCCCAGGTGAAAATCGGGGATCTGCTGAAAGTAAAACCAGGTGAAAAAATTCCGGTAGACGGAAAAATTATGGAGGGAAATTCTCTGGTAGATGAAAGTATGATCACGGGAGAGCCTGTACCGGTGGAGAAAAATATAGATGACAAGGTTTCTTCAGGAACCATCAACGGAAATAAAGTTTTCATCATGAAAGCTGAAAAGGTAGGTGATGAAACGCTTCTTTCACAGATCATTAAAATGGTGAATGAAGCCAGCAGAAGCAGGGCCCCGATTCAGAAGTTAACGGATAAAGTCTCAAAGGTCTTTGTTCCGTTGGTTATTCTTATTGCCGTTCTTACTTTTGTTCTATGGCAGTTTTTCGGGCCTGAAGGAAAAAGAAGTCTTTTTGCTTTTGTGAATGCAGTTGCGGTCTTAATTGTAGCATGTCCATGTGCTCTGGGCCTTGCGACTCCTATGTCTTTAATGGTTGGAATCGGGAAAGGAGCCAAAAGCGGAATCCTGATTAAAAATGCCGAAGCACTGGAACAGATGAATAAAGTCAATGTTCTTATCACCGATAAAACAGGCACATTAACCGAGGGAAAGCCTTCTGTGGAGCATATTGAGGCTTCAGGAAACGAAGATAAAAACATGATCTTAAAGCTCGCTTACGCCCTGAATCAAAACTCGGAGCATCCGTTGTCCAATGCGGTGATCAAAAAAGCCAGGGAAGAGAAATTAAGTACAGAAAAAGTAGAACATTTTGAAAATATCTCAGGAAAAGGTGTTCAGGGAAAAATCGATGGAAAAACAGTTTATGTAGGGAATGAAAGCCTTTTGACATCAAACAAACTCTCCATCCCTGAGGATTTAAAGAAAAAAGCAACAGAAGTACAGTCGAAGGCACACACCATTTCTTATATTGCACAGGAGCAGACCGTTTTAGGCTTTATAAGCTTTACAGATAAAATTAAAGAGACCTCAAAAAAAGCTGTTCAGCGACTGATGAATGAAGGAGTTGACGTTATCATGATGACCGGAGATAATGAGCACACCGCAAAAGCCGTGGCCGCAGAACTGGGAATCAAACATTATAAAGCCGGCTGTCTTCCTGAGGATAAACTGAACGAAGTAAAAAGGCTCCAGAAGCAAGGAAAAATAGTAGCCATGACCGGAGACGGAATCAACGACTCCCCCGCCCTTGCCCAATCCAACGTAGGAATTGCCATGGGAACAGGAACAGATGTTGCGATTGAAAGCGCAGAAATTACCTTATTGAAAGGCGATATTCTGGGAGTAGCAAAAGCTAAATTATTAAGCGAAAAGCTTCTTAAAAACATCAAAGAAAACCTGTTTTTTGCATTTATCTATAATGTACTGGGAATTCCGGTAGCGGCAGGATTATTGTATCCTTTCTTTGGAATACTCCTGTCCCCTATGATTGCAGCAGCAGCGATGAGTGTCAGCTCACTTTCTGTTATTCTGAATTCACTGCGCTTAAATACGGTCAATCTGGATGCGGATATAAAATAAAAAATATGAAAAAAGGAAGTCTTTACATTGGATGTTCGGGATTTTATAATAACGACTGGAAAGGGTCGCTATATCCAGAGAATGCCCAGAGTAAAGACTTTCTTATCTTATATTCACAAACCTTCAATACGGTGGAAATCAATTCTACCTTTTACAGGAAACCTACCGCAAAAACGCTTTTAAAATGGCATGACGAAACGCCGGAATATTTTAAATTTTTCATTAAAATCCCTAAAAGCATTTCACATGAGAAGCGTCTGAAAGATTCTAAGGAAGAAATTTCAGCCTTCTGCTCCCATATCGAAGAGCATTTAAAAGATAAGCTTGCCGGCTTTCTTTATCAGTTCCCGCCCTCGTTTAAAAAATCACAGGAAAATATTGATCTTATTCTTTCCACCCTTGATTTTAAGTATGTCAACGTGATTGAGTTCCGCCATGAGTCCTGGTGGACTGAGGAGATCTACACTCTTTTGACGGAAAATAAAATTGTTTTTTCAGGAGTAAGCTTTCCCGGAAATCTTCCTGAAGAGGTGGTTATCAATCATCCTGAAATTTTATATTACCGGCTACACGGAAAACCGGTTCTTTATAAATCTGAATACAGTGAGGAATTTCTTGACACACTGGCTGAGAATATCAGAAATTCAGAAAGAAAAACATTTATATTCTTCAATAATACCTGGGGAACCGCCGCTATTAAAAATTCTCTGTATCTGAAGAAAATTTTAGAATGAATACATCCCGAATTCATTTTAAATAGATCTTCAAAATCTCCTGATTTCTATAATTCCTAAAGGCGGGAAAAATATTTTAACTGCAAAGAAAATAGAGAAAGACTATTGTTTCGTTAACTATAAATGTTAAAAGAAAAGAATACACAGGCATAATCACCAAGACTATTGATTTCATTAAAATACACTTTATAATACACACCTTAAAATAAAATTAAAAAACAAAATTTTAACAAAGACTGGCATATAATTTGTTAACATTTCAGCAGTAATTTTAACAATTTTTAACGATTTAAATTCCATTATCTTTATGAAAAACATTTTTGGGGAAAAGTCAGTAAACACGACTTTTCTTGGGATGACTGCATTGGTGAGTGCAGCTTCAATAATTTTCAACAGCTGTAACGGCAAAACTGATGTGAAAGTGCTTGAAAAAACAGCCTCACAGGAACACCCAACCGTACAAACGGTCCCCAAAATAGATGATGAGCAAGTAGAATCGGATAAAAGAATTATCTACCTTACTTTTGATGACGGTCCCAATCAGGGAACGGAAAACCTTCTTAAAATTTTAAACAAAAGAAACGTATGCGCCACCGCTTTCCTGGTGGGAAAACATGCCTATGGAAGCAAAAGACAGAAGGATGATATGGAGCTTTTAAGAAGCAATCCCCTGATCGAGCTGGCTAACCACAGCTTCAGTCACGCGCATAATAAATACACCGATTTTTATAAAAATACAGATGCCGTTGTCCGTGACTTCGATATCGCTAAAGACAGCCTTAAGCTTTATGATAAAATAGCCAGAACTCCGGGCAGGAATATCTGGAGACTGAATAACATTAACGTTACAGATATCAAAAGCTCCGCAGATGCCGCCAATGGTCTTCAAAAGGCCGGCTATAAAGTAATCGGCTGGGATCTTGAATGGAAACCATCCCAAAAGATGACCCTGAAAGGAAGTCATGAAGCCATGGTTAAAAAAGTAGACAGTATTTTTTTCAACGACCTGGAAAAAACCTCAAGACACCTGGTTTTCCTTACTCATGATCAGTATCTGAGAGACGCCGACTCCATCAACGAGCTGGATATGTTCATTGAAAAGCTGCAGAAAAGCAACCGGTTTGTGTTCAGAAAGATCTCGCAGTATCCGAAGATTAATGATATCCTGAATTAATGTAACAATCCAACAATGTAACAATTTAATAGTGTAACAGTGTAACAATTTATTAGTGCAACAATTTATCAATTGACCGAAAGGTGCACGATACACTACACTGCTACCTGCTACCTATTACCTGCAACCTTCTACCCAAACTATTTACACATTCATTAGTTTTTTGCTTTTAAAATTCAGAAATTTGCATTTATGGATATTAAAGAAAATTATACAGCAATAAAAAATCAGCTTCCATCCGGTGTTCAGCTGGTAGCGGTTTCAAAAACACATCCGGCTGAGGCTGTTCAGGAGGTGCATGATCTGGGCCAGAGAGTTTTTGGCGAAAATAAGGTTCAGGAGCTTATGGAAAAAGCCCCGCTCCTGCCGCAGGATATCCAGTGGCACCTGATCGGACACCTGCAGACCAATAAAGTGAAGTACATTGCCCCGTTTATTGATACCATTCAAAGTGCAGATTCCGAAAAGCTGCTTGCTGAGATCAGTAAAGAAGCCGGAAAACATAACCGGACCATAAAGGTTCTTCTGCAGGTAAAGATTGCGGCTGAAGAAAGTAAATTCGGGCTTGAAATTGAGGAGGCAAAAACATTGTTTCAGCAATTTATTGAGGGGCAGTTTCCAAATGTTGATGTTAAAGGATTGATGGGAATGGCTACATTTACGGATGATAAAGATCAGGTAAAAGAAGAATTTTTATTATTGAAAGGACTTTTTGATGAATTAAATCAATTAAAAACCTTAGAAACCTTATCGATGGGAATGAGCGATGATTTCCCGTTAGCCATTGAATCCGGGGCTAATTCGGTGAGGGTCGGATCCGCTATTTTTGGGAGGAGAGATTACTCAAAATAGTTTTTTTAGGTACGATTCTTGCTAATAATTGAATCAAAAATTCTAAATTTGCAACTATGCAAAAAATCCTTATTGTAGAAGACGAAAAAGCAATCTCGGGAGTATTACACAGTATTCTTTCTGATGAACTTACCGATTACGAATTTGTTATCGCTGAAGACGGCCTTGGAGGCTACAAACAGATAGAAAAAGAAGATTTCGCACTGGTGATCTCTGATATCAAGATGCCTAAACTTTCAGGAACTGAACTTTTAAAACAGACCATGGTTTTAAAGCCTGAAACTACATTCATCATGATCTCCGGGCATGCGGACATTGATTCTGCCGTATCTTGTTTAAAGGAAGGTGCATATGACTTTATTTCCAAACCTATCGATATCAACAGGCTGATCACAAGTGTGAAAAACGCTTTGGCTAAAGAAAGTCTGAAAAAGGAAAACAAAAATCTCCAGACAGAAAACAAGACCCTGAAAAGAAAGGTCAGCAAAAAATACCAGATGATCGGTGATTCTCCTGCATTGAAAAAAATCCAGGACATGATCGAAAAAGTGGCGGCTTCTGATGCCAGGGTTTTAATTACGGGACCTAACGGTGCAGGAAAAGAACTGGTAGCCCATGCCATTCACAATCAAAGTGAGCGTGCAAGAGGTCCTATGATTGAGGTAAACTGTGCGGCTATTCCATCCGAGCTTATTGAATCCGAGCTTTTCGGGCATGTAAAAGGTTCTTTTACCGGAGCTATTAAGGATAAGCAGGGAAAATTTGAACAGGCTACCGGGGGAACGATCTTTTTGGATGAAATTGGTGATATGAGCCTTATTGCCCAGGCTAAGGTATTGAGAGCGTTGCAGGAAAGCAAAGTTTCTCCTGTGGGAAGCGATAAGGAAATCAAAGTTGATGTAAGGGTAATTGCTGCAACGAATAAAAATATGCAGAAGGAAATTGAAGAAGGAAAATTCAGGGAAGACCTTTACCACAGGCTTTCTGTGATTGAAATCTACGTTCCGCCTTTGGATGACAGAAAAGAAGACATCAGATTATTGGTAGAGCACTTTTCCGGTATGATTGCCGATGAGCATGGTACTGCCGTGAAAAAATTTGATGACAAAGCGATTGATTCGCTGAAAGCGCTTTCATGGACGGGAAATATCAGAGAACTGAGAAATGTTGTGGAAAGATTAATTATTCTTGGCGGAAACACTGTTTCTGAGGAGGATGTTGCAAGTTTTGTAAGGAAATGATTTGATGAATCATTCAATATATTATAAAAATTTGCAGTAGCCTTTACTGCAAATTTTTTTTTTGCACTTTTTTAAATATTAAACTATATATGAATCATAAAATATAATGAACTTTTTAAACAAAAATTATACGAAAGAATGCCTGACTCTGGCTCTTCCTGTGATGCTTACGCAGGTGGGGCAGGTCTCGGTGAATTTGTTCGACAATATTATTGTCGGAAAACTTTTAGGTGCAGATGCACTGGCTTCCGTTTCATTGGGGAATGCCGTGTTTTTCTCGGTGTTTGTATTGGCACTGGGATTTTCATTTGCTATTCCGCCGCTGGTTTCCGAAGCGCATTCCAGACAGGATCATAAAACGATCAACTCGGTTTTCAGCCATGGGTTTATCATCAATATGTCCGTAGGAATTATCTTAATGGCGGTTCTGC
Source organism: Chryseobacterium phocaeense (assembly GCF_900169075.1). Taxonomy (NCBI): domain Bacteria; kingdom Pseudomonadati; phylum Bacteroidota; class Flavobacteriia; order Flavobacteriales; family Weeksellaceae; genus Chryseobacterium; species Chryseobacterium phocaeense. The sequence continues at coordinate 1,330,720 of NZ_LT827015.1, read as the reverse complement.
TGTTGGGAATGCCGCTACTCTATCATTCGGGCCAGCCTGAGAAAATCATTCCTAATACGGTAGATTTCTTAGGTATCATGGCGATCAGTATGATTCCGTTTATGGCTTTTCAGACGCTCCGTGAAGTGTCTGAAGGACTCTCCTATACGATAGGCGTTACCAAGGCAACCATTATCGCCAATATCATCAATATTGTCCTGAACTATGTGTTCATTAAAGGGCTTTGGATCTTCCCTGAGATGGGGGTAAAAGGTTCGGCTTTAGCTACCCTGATCTCCAGAATATTCATGGTGGTATTCCTGTATGTGGTATTGGTGAAAGAGAAGAAAACCAGACAATACATCAAAGATTTTTCATTAAAAATCCAGGATTTCTCAAAAAGCATGTTTGATAAAATGGTAAAACTGGGACTTCCGACCGCTTTACAGATGTTCTTTGAAGTAACTGCATTTGCGGGCGCTGCCTTTATCTGCGGACTGATTTCAGCGCATGATATTGCTTCCCACCAGATCGCGTTGAGTATGGCTTCATTCACCTTTAATTTATGTGTAGGATTCAGTGTGGCTTCTACCGTCATGATCGGAAGAAAGCTGGGTGAGCAGAATTTTGTTGAATTGAGAAAAGTCGGGATCAATAACCTGAAAATAGCCTTTATTTTCATGTGTATCTGTGGATTGGTCTTCGTTCTGGGAAGAAATATCCTTCCTACTTTCTTTACCAAAAAAGAAGAAATGGAAGTCATTGCTTTGGCTTCAAAATTAATGATTATCGCTGCCCTGTTCCAGCTTTCAGACGGAATCCAGGTAACGGCTTTAGGTATGCTGAGAGGTTTGCAGGATGTGAAAATCCCTTCGATTTATACTTTCATCGCCTATTGGGTGATTACCATTCCTTTGGGTTATTTCCTTTGTGTTACCTTAAAAATGGGAGCTTTTGGAATGTGGATCGCTTTGGGACTTGGATTGACGGTTTCTGCCGTTTTCCTGGTGAAACGTTTCCTGAATATGTCTGCGAAGAGAATTAAGCTGAAAGACAGCCAGAACTTATCTATTGACAAGCTGGGAGATTAAAACTCCGGTTTTAAAATATAACAAATAAACGAAATTGCGCGAAGTCGGAGACTTCGCGCAATTTCGTTTATAATATTTCACTATTTTTGGCCCCGCTATTCAACAGCACTTAATAAACTATGAAAAAAATCTCTCTCCTGCTTGCTCTATATACAGCAGCATCTTATTACTCACAAACGAACAGATTTATTTATGAGCTTCAATACCGGAAAGATGGTTCGGAAAATCACAGAAAGAGTCTTATGAATCTTGATATCAGCCAGAAATCTGTCAAGTTTTATGATAAGACATTTGCAGATTATGATTCAATCAATAAAAGTGCAAACAGATCAGTTTCAAGATACAGCACCAAAACCGATCAGGTAATCGAAAGGGCTCCCAACTCTTTTAAAAACAAATGGTACAGGGATTTTTTTGAATATTTTGTAGTGAATACCTATGATGAAATGACCTGGAAACTGCTTCAGGAAACCCAGGAGTACAACGGTTATAAACTTCAAAAAGCCACGACTGATTTCGGAGGCAGAACCTGGATTGCCTGGTTTTGTAATGAAGTAAATATTAAAGAAGGGCCTTATAAATTCAGAGGGCTTCCTGGCCTTATTTTTATTCTGGAAGACCACGATAAAAATTTCATCTATAAATTAATCAGCAATAAAAAACTGGACATTGAATTTGATACCAGGGAGTTTGTAGAAACCCATTACGGAAAGCCTGCTATTCCTATTTCCAACGAGAAATTCAACAAATATATTGAAGATTATTACGAAAATCCGACAAGGATGTTAGCAGAAGGTATAAAAAATGGACAGAAGACTTCTTTTAAGAACGAAACGATTGAAACGATTGAAGAGCTTAACAAAAAGAAATCAATGCTTCAAAACGGGATAAAAAACCGTTATATCTACATTGAAAAGGACAAGGAACCCTCTTTTAAATAATCAGCTTGCGCGAAGTCTCCGACTTCGCGCAAGCTGATTATTTATATACTAACTTAATTTTCAACTATCCTACTCTTCTCCCCAATATCTTCAGGCTTCTCTCCAACCCATCCAGAACCGCCACATCAGGCAGCGTTCCCCAGTCTTCAAATCCAAAATGCCTGAACAGTTTTAAACTCGGTTCATTATGAAGAAAAATAAGGGCTACCAGATTTTTCACCCCGAATTTTGCAGCATTATCAATGCAGTACTGAAGAATGGTTTTACCGTACCCTTTTCCCCTGCAGCTGGCGTCCAGATAAATACTTACCTCTACAGTCCCGCTGTATGCAGGTCTCTCGTGAAATGAACTAAAACTGACCCATCCCACCATCTGATCAGCATCTTCTACCACCCACAACGGTCTTGTTTCAGAGTTATGCTCTTCAAACCATTTTTTACGGCTTTCTACAGAGACTTTTTCTGTATCTGCCGTCACCATCCTTGAATCCACTATGGAATTATAAATATCTACAATTTTTTCCAGGTCTGATAATTCTGCATTTCTAAATCTCATTTCACCTTTATTTTCCACAAAATTAACAAAAACAAAACAACACCCCTTAAAAAGAAGACAAGAAATTGTTTTTTTATATAGAATTAAAAAACAACCCCATTAAAAATCACTAACTATATTTCAATTTGCTATTTATTCAAACTCTTCAAAGTCCTGTTCAAACTTCTCACTGTAATTCCCAGATAGGCAGCCATGTCTTCTTTTGAGATTTCAATTTCCTGTTGAGCCAGCAGTTCAAGGAGCTGGGCTAAAGTATATTCAGCCGCGTACAGCTGTTGGTAGGATGCCCTTTTGGAAGTATTGACGATGCGTTCAGCAAAAACATCCAGTAAGAGGTTATTCAATGGTAGGTCATTTTTAATCAAAGACCTGAAATAATGGATGGATATAGCGTAAACCGTAACTTCAGTAACGGCTTCGATGCTGCACAGGCACGAAATATTCCGGATCAATTCTATTTCGCCAATGATTTCCCCTTTTCCAAGGAATTCAACAATGTATTCCTTATCATTTTCCTCAGCCAGGAAACACTTGGTAATCCCTTCCCTGATCAGCATTACTTTAAACAGGTTTTCACCCTGGGTAAGTATTCTTTCCCCTTTAGAAAATGACCTGATGACAATATCTTCTTTACGTCCCTGTTTCCCGTAAAGATCTTCTGTATAGTTTAAAAATAACTGATTGGTCCGTAACATAGCTTATCCGGGACAAATGTCCTTTTCTGATTGAATTTTTATGCTGAATTTTGTGCAGAGAAAAATACAAAACTAAAATGAATAATCATATAACCACCATCGCCTTTGACGCGGATGATACCCTTTGGATCAATGAACCTTATTTCCAGGAAGCAGAAAAGGAATTCTGCATGCTTCTTGAAGATTATCTGCCACAGCATTCTGTGTCCCAGGAATTGTTTAAAACCGAAATGCAGAATCTTCCGCTCTACGGTTATGGCATCAAAGGTTTTATGCTCTGCATGATCGAAACGGTAAGCAGGGTTTCAGGCGGAACTGCATCTATGCAGATCATCAACAGAACCATAGAGATCGGTCAGAAAATGCTTCAGGAACCTATAGAATTGCTGGAAGGAGTTAAGGAAACACTGGAAGCCCTGAAGGGAAAATACCGTCTGGTAGTCGCTACAAAAGGTGATCTCCTGGATCAGGAACGCAAGCTTAAAAATTCAGGACTGCAAGATTATTTTCATCATATTGAAATTATGAGTGATAAGAAGGAAAGTGATTATCTGAAACTGCTTAAGCACCTTGACTGCCAACCTGAAAACTTCCTGATGCTGGGAAATTCCATTAAGTCGGATATCCTTCCGGTACTGGAGATTGGAGGTTCTGCCGCACACATTCCCTATCATGTAACCTGGAGTCATGAACAGCATGAACATCATCTGGAACATGAGCATTTTATGGAGTTGAAAAGTATTGATGAAGTGCTTAAATATTTGTAAAATTAATTTTAAAATCAGAGCATTAATTAGGAGTTAATCCATCAAAAAAATAAAAGCCCGTTCATGATTGGAACGGGCTTTCTGGTAAATTATTTTATTTCTTCAGGCACTTCTCAAGGAACTGATCCTGTTCCCATAAAAGGTGAAGGATATTTTCTTTTGCAGCATAGCCGTGGGACTCTTTTGGAAGAAGTACCATTTTTACAGGCGCTCCAAGGTTCTTCAATGCCTGGAAATATCTTTCCGTCTGTAAAGTGAACGTTCCCGGATTGTTATCTGCATCACCGTGAATCAACAGCAACGGTGTCTTCATTTTGTCAGCATTCATGAACGGAGACATCGTGTTGTAGATCTCCGGAACATCCCAGTAGTTTCTCTGCTCGCTCTGGAATCCAAACGGCGTCAGGGTTCTGTTATAGGCTCCACTTCTCGCGATACCACAAGCATAATCTTTGGAGTGGGTCAAAAGGTTAGCCGTCATAAATGCCCCGTAAGAATGTCCTCCTACAGCCACTTTGGTTCTGTCGATATACCCCAGCTGATCTACTGCATCAATCGCAGCTCTTCCGTTAGCTACCAGCTGTGGAATGAAAGTGTCGTTCGGTTCTGTTTTTCCTTCCCCGATAATCGGGAATGCAGCATCATCCAGAACGGCATATCCTTTTGTTGTCCAGTACACGAAGGATCCGTAATATGGGAAGGTAAAATCATTCGCGTTCTGGGTGTTTTGCCCAGCCGTATTTTTATCTTTATATTCTGTAGGATACGCCCAGATCAGTAAAGGAAGCTTTTCTTTCTTAGCTTTTCGATCGTAATTAGCCGGCAGATAAAGGGTTCCCGTCAAAGTAACCCCGTCATTTCTTTTATAGGTAATGACTTCTTTGTATACATCTTTGATACTTTCAAAAGGGTTCGCAAAATTGGTTACCGCTTCTGCTTTATTGGATTTAATATTCTTTTTGAAATAATTTGGATAAAGACTTGGAGACTGCTGAGTGGTCAGGATTTCCCCTTTTGAAGCATTAAGGATATCAATGATCTCTTCTTTACCGTTCTTCATATTGGAAGTGTAAAGCCTCTTCTTTTTCAAAGATTTTACATCCATCTCATCGATGAAAGGATGCTGACCGTCTTTGGTGAATCCGTCTCCTATCAGGTAGCTTTTTCCACCTTTCATATCGATCACATATCTTCCGTACTGGTTTTTCGTAGTGCTGAAATTTCCCGGATCACTGTACACATCCTGATAATTTCTGTCATCGAATACTTTAGATTCCCCGTTATTAAGATCTACAAGGTAAGATTTTGTATTTCTGGTATCGTACCAGCCTTCAGAAACTACAGCATAATGATCATTGGTCCAGCTTACGCCTTCATATCTTTGTTTTGTCTTGAAGAATGATTTCGGAGCGGTAGCAAACGGAGCTTCCCATGTGAAGATCTCATCCCTGTTCTCAGCAGTTTTAGACTGGTCTCCTCCATCCAAAGCTTCAGCATACAACAATGTGGCAGGAACATCACTTCTCCAGGTCATACTTCTTTTTCCGGTTCTTACGGATGAGAATCCTTTAGGCATGATCTCATTCAAAGGAACTTCATTAACCGTTTTCACTGCATTTCCTTTCATATCATACACCACCGTTGTTGAAGGAAATCTGTTTAACGGTACGATGTAGGAAAACGGCTTTTTGATCACTGTAACCATCAGATAATTCCCGTCCGGAGAAAAACTTAGACCTGAATACATATCCTGATCTTTCAATTTCTTAAGGTTTCCGGACAGATCTACGTTATAAATTTCAGAGGCGGTAAGCACCTCAAAGTTTTTTTCATCCTGAGGGTTTTTCAAAAGATCCTGATAGGTTCTGTTCTGGGAAACTTTACCGTCAGCCGTGGAAACAATCGGCCCAGTTGGAAGATCTTTGCTCGCGTCTATCAGCGCAGGTCTGTTTTGCGGAAGCGTTCTGATCAGGAAGCTTTGTGAATCATTGTACCATGAATACGGCATTCCTAAATTGGCATTCAGGTTATCTTCGGTAATTTTTTTAGCGGAAGCTGTTTCCATATCCACTACCCAAAGCTCTACCCCTTTAGCCGTTGTGTTGGTAAATGCCAGTTTCTTTTCATCCGGTGAAAATGAAACATAGGTAATTTTCGGATTGGCAGGCAGATTTTTTACCTGGGTTTCCACTTTATCATTGATCTTTCTGATCTTCAGATTATTGGAATACGTAACGCTGCTTGAAATATTGGTAACAGGATTGATCCTAAGTCCGCCAAGCTTCATTTCCTGCTGGCTAAGGTCTTCCAGCGTTTTATAGGTAGGGCGATATGTGAAAACCACCCAGTCTTTTTTGCTGTTCATCAGAACACTTGGAGGTCTTTCATAATCTGCCAGTTTTAAGATCTCGGCAGAGGGTTTCTGATAGGTAATATTTTCCTGGGCATCATAAAAATTAAGAAAAGCCAGAAGGCAGATGGTCAGTTTTATCTTCATAAAATTCATTTTTCACGAATTTAGTAATTTTTAAGAAACGGGAAAGGTATTATTTGAAACATTGTTGCAAAACCAATAGATAAACAACCCGTGTCAAGGTTTAAAACCTTGACACGGATTGCAGTATATAAAAAAAGCTGCTTCACATGAAACAGCCTTGTTATATTTTATCCGGATCAGACTACCAGTCTGAAGCCCTTTTTCTTTTTTCAATCATGTGATCTACTGAGATTTTACCGGCACCTACCGCCATCAGGAGAAGATACACGGACAGATAGATGAGACTCATTTCTTTTTTCTCAAAAGGATCTGCCCCATGAACCATAAAAGCGGCCACCACCATTGTAAAGATCAGAAATCCCAGTGAAATCCTTGTGAAAAGTCCTAATATCAGAAGTATTGAACAGGCAAATTCCGCAATTACCGTAAGAACCAGGGTCACCAAAGGACCTAACCCGATAAAGTCATAAAATTCAATTTTACCGCCTTCCAAAAGCATCTGTAGTTTTGGAAAACCATGAGAAAGCATAGCAAAACCTATAAACACTCTCACCGCAAATAAAACAATATCTTTAGGTAGTGAGCTGGAATTTGACTGGAAATAGTTCATTTACTAAAAATTTAGACTAAAGGTAATAAAAATCTTTTAATAGAACGGAATTCCGGGACTTTTTAGTTTATCTGTATCCAAAGTTTTTCAAATCCCTGTCGTTTTTACGCCAATCTTTTTTCACTTTAACAAACAGGTTCAGGTGAATTTTCTTGGAAAAGAATTTTTCCAGGTCCAGTCTGGCTTCAGTTCCCACTTTCTTAATGGCTTCTCCTTTATGCCCGATGATAATTCCTTTTTGGGTATCTCTTTCTACATAAATAATGGAATCTATGAAAATAATTCCCTCTTTTTCTTTGAACTGTTCGGTAACCACCTCTACAGAATAAGGAATTTCTTTCTCATAATTCAAAAGGATTTTTTCACGGATGGCTTCGTTCACAAAAAATCTTTCGGGTTTGTCCGTGTACTGTTCTTTATCATAGTAAGGAGGGTTCTCCGGCAGCAGGGATCTTAGTTTAGGCAGAATGATATCCGTATTGAATGCATTCAGGGCAGAGATAGGAAGAATCTCCGCTTTCGGGATTCTGTTGTGCCAGTCATCTACCAGTTTTTCAAGACCTTCCTGGGTGGTCTGGTCTACTTTATTCAGCAGAAGGAGTACCGGAACCGGGATTTTATTCAGTTTTTCAATTAAAAATTCCGAAGGTTCGGCTTTGTCCGTGACGTCCACAATAAATAAAAACACATCTGCATCCTGTAAAGAATCCTTTACAAAATCCATCATTTTTTCCTGAAGACCATATTTCGCGTCCAAAACTCCGGGCGTATCAGAAAATACAATCTGCAGGTCTTCTTCATTATAAATTCCAAAAATTCTATGGCGGGTTGTCTGGGCCTTTTGGGTTACAATAGCCAGTTTCTCGCCCATTAATTGGTTTAATAAGGTAGATTTTCCGGCATTAGGCTTTCCGACTATGTTTACAAATCCAGCTTTATGCATATCAATAATATTACGAACTGCAAAGTTACTAAAACAAAATCGGTCTATAAGGTTAATGGCAAAAGAATTAAAATAAAAAGCCCTTCAGTGCAGAAAAGGCTTTACGTAAAATTTAGTTGATATGATTTCTTTTGAATATTTTGCTTCCGGCAGCGGCTTTTGTACGTTTTGATGAGCAATTACAAATTCTGGTCCTTAAACTGCTGAAATTCTCCGTAGGTGTAATCCGGACAGGCACCCTGCTTTGAAGTGATGAATGCACCGAGCGCTGTTGCTTCGTTCATGATCTCTTCCGGACTTTTTCCCTGAATCCTTTTTGAAATAAATCCTGACAAAAATGAATCTCCACTCCCTACCGTATCTGCAATCTGAATAGCGACTGCGGGAAAACTGTAACTGCCGTCTCTTGTAAAATACCTGGCGCCTTTGCTCCCTTTTGTGAGAATAATCTCTTTGATATCAAAATGGTTCCTGATGTAAGCTGCACTTTCATCTTCAGATACATATTCTTTTTCCAGAAATTCCATGATGCGTCTCATTTCCGCTTTATTCATTTTTACGATATCAGCTTTGTGCAGGAGTTCTTTGATTAAATCTACCTCAATGAAAGGTGGTCTGAAATTGACATCAAATATTTTGAGTTTTGCAAATTCAAGAAGCTTCAGAAGGGTTTCCCTGGTTTTAGGGTTTCTTGCGGAAAGACTTCCGTACACAAAAGCATCTGCTTCGGAAACCAACTTTTCATGTTCCGGCAGAAAATCAATATAATCCCACGCCACATGATTGATAATTTCATAGGTGGCTTCATTGTCTTCATCAATTTTAGCAATCACGGTACTGGTAGGATGTTTATCATCAATCTGAATATAATCTGCCGTGATGCCCCAGTTCCTGATCTGGTCTGTCAGTCTTATTCCCAGTTCATCATTTCCGATTCGGCTGAGCATTTTTACGCCGGTTCCCGTCTTATGTACATGGTAAGCCACATTGAACGGGGCACCGCCGGCCTTAGTTCCTTCAGGGAAAACGTCCCAGAGCACTTCACCAAAACAAACGATATAAGGAGTTTTATTCATCATAGATTAAATGTTTAATTGTATTGTTATTTTTTATCCGACTGATTTATTATTGATCAGCCGGGCAGGAAAAACTACTTTTTTCCCGTTATCCGAGTAATTATTAATCTGGCTGTCCATTAGCCTCACTGCTTCTTTAGCCATTTCGGTCAAAGGCTGCTGTACAAAACTAATTTCTGTAGGAAAAAGATGATAGGCTTCCGTTTCATCAAAAGCAATAACGGAAACATCCTGAGGAACTTTTATATTGTTTTTCAAAAAGTACCTCAATCCGGCAATTCCAAGCTTATTGGTAGAAAAAAAGAAAGCTGTCTTTTTGGAAAGATCAAGATTTGATTCAAGTCCGCGAAACACTTCTTCAGCAATATTCTCCAGTCCGACCAAAACTTTTTTACAGAAAACTTCAGGTGTAATTCCTTTTTCAAAACCGTCCATTCTTTCCAGTAAATGAGGAAGCTGGGTGTCATAGCCCACATAAATAACCTCTTCAAACTTTTTTCCAGCTAAATAATTTCCTACAGATTCTGAAATTGCCATATTATCAATCATCACACCGGGCATATTGATGTTTTTAAGGTACCGGTCTATGGTTACAACAGGATATTTTTCTTTAATCAATCTTTTAATAGCGTCATCAGAGTTAAAGACAGGCGCTATGATCATTCCGTCTACCTGCTGTTCGGAGAAAAGTTCTGTAAGTTTCTTAAATTTTTCAGGATCTTCATCTGAGCTGCCAATTAATAACGTGTAGCCTAATTTCATGGCCTCGTCTTCTATACACCGTGCAATACCCGAGTAAAAATCATTTGAAATATCGGCCAAAATGAGTCCCAACAGCTTACTTCTGTTCATTTTAAGGCTTTTTGCAATTTTATTCGGGGTATAGTTAATCGTTTCAGCAATTTCAAAAATTTTTTCGCGGGTAGCCTCACTGATCCGGCTGCCCTCTTTTTTGTTTAAAACATAGGAAACCGTTGCAACGGAAACCCCTGCAATTCTAGCTATATCTTTAATGGAAGTTCTCTTCAAAATATCAGTTTTGCCCTGCAAAATATTTTATAATTTCAAATAAAACAACCGTCTAAATTTTTTGGTTATGTAAAAATTAATTGTACTTTCGCATTTTTTTCAAAACAGATCACCACTACAATTAAAATATTAAAAATCAAACAATTAAAAATAAAATTTTAATTCTAGTTTTATTATATATTACTTAATTATAAAGGTAAGTTTAAATTTAGGTTAAACGTTTATCCAAAATTATTTTTATAAATTTAAAATTACCCTGGAAGTGACGTAAATATTCTTAGGAAAAATAAAAAACTAATACTTTTGCATCATAGACTTCCCTTTATGGATATAAACCAGATTCTCGACCGCATTTATGTTCTTCCTGAAATTTCCAGAAATGCTTTGAAACAATACATTACAGAAATATCACATCCTAAATCTTTCTGCCTGATGGAAGCCGATAAAATTATTCCGTATATCTATTTCATAAGAAAAGGGATAGTAAGAGCCTACGCCTCTACCGCTGACAATGATATCACTTTCTGGTTCGGAAGCGAGGGAGAAACAGTGGTTTCTATGAAAAGTTACGTGGAAGACCGCCCTGGCTACGAAAGCATCGAGCTTCTTGAGGATTGTGACCTGTATGTCCTGGAAACGGAATATTTAAAAAAGCTTTTCGAAACAGATATCCATATTGCCAACTGGGGCCGTAAATTTGCAGAAAAGGAGCTTGTAAGAACGGAAGAACTGATTATTTCAAGACAATTCAAAACCTCACTGGAACGATATAAAGATCTGATGACCAATAAGCCGGATCTTCTTAAAAGAGTGCAGTTGGGCCATATTGCTTCCTATCTTGGGATCACACAGGTGAGTCTGAGCAGAATACGTGCGGAGATGAAGTGAAAGGTTCCGGGGTTTAGAGTTTAAGGTTTAAGGTTTAAGGTTTAAGGTTTAAGGTTTAAGGAAGTTAATAATTGGTGCATATTCAATTTATTTTTTAACAATTGTAAAATTTTTTCTCTTTTTAAATGCTGAAATTTGCAGCAGAGAAAATCAAAAAAAATGAATTGGATTATTTTAATCATCGCCGGGTTATTTGAGGTCGCCTTCGCTTCCTGTTTAGGAAAAGCAAAAGAAACTTCCGGATCTGAGATGTACTACTGGTATGCAGGATTCCTCGTTACTATGACCATTAGTATGCTGCTGCTTATCAAGGCTACACAAACCCTGCCTATCGGGACGGCTTATGCGGTCTGGACCGGAATAGGCGCTGTAGGAACCGCTCTTATGGGAATTTTCTTTTTTAAGGATCCCGTAAGCTTCTGGAGGATATTTTTCATTGTTACCTTAATCGGTTCCGTAGTAGGTTTAAAATCTGTTTCCCACTAAGACCGAAAACAATTTCTATCTATATTAAATAAACCCGTCCTTTGCTTTAAAGACGGGTTTATTGTTTTATTTTTTGAAAACCACGGGTAAGATTTCGTTTTCTCTTAAGCCGTATTTTTTAATTTCTTCTTCTGAAAAATTCTTCGAATAGAAATTAGGTTCTGTTTCAAAACCCGCCTTTCTTAAACGGTCGAAATAATCCATTCCATACCAGCGGACGTGATCGTACTGCCCAAAATGTTTCTGGCGCTCTTTAGGATCAGTAATGGAAAAATCTTCATAGGTTTTTTCTAAGGAATTCCTCATCGGAACCTGGAAAATTCCCCAGCCTCCGGGCCTCATCACCCTGTACAGCTCACTGATGGCCTTTGCATCATCTACGATATGTTCCAGGACATGATTGCAAAAGATAATATCAAAGCTTTCATCCGCAAACGGCAGTTCAAGGATATCCGCTTTCACATCCACAATGGGCGAAAACAGGTCTGCAGAAATATAATCCAGGTTTTTCATCATCTTGAATTTCCTCAAAAACTCCTGCTCGGGAGCGATATGGAGAACTTTCGCATTTTTGATGAAAAAATCAGTCTCATTCTGCAAATACAGCCACATCTGGCGGTGTCTTTCAAGGCTTAAAGTCCCCGGAGACAATGCATTTTCACGCTGCTTTCCGTATCCGTAAGGAAGGAATTTCCGGTAAGATTTCCCGTCAATAGGATCAAAAAACTGGTCACCTTTGAAGAACTGATAAATCAATGGCCTCGCCCAGATGCTCATTTTGATCAGCATCGGGCGGGGTATTTTATTGAGTAAAAGTTTGGTTACTTTCTTCATTAAAAATCCAGTTGGAATGGCTTCTCTTCATCGCTTACAATACCTAAGGCCTCATAAACGTATTTGAATGTGGAAAGTAATACCGGTTTACCATTGATCACCGCTACATCGTGCTCAAAATGGGCAGAAGGCAGGTTATCCAGGGTAGTTACCGTCCAGCCGTCGTTATGGAATTTTACTTTTTCTGTTCCAAGGTTTACCATCGGCTCAATAGCGATCGCTAAACCGTCTTTGATGACTTTTCCGCTTCCCTGCTTTCCGTAGTTCGGAACCTGTGGATCCTCATGCATCTTTCTTCCCAAACCATGTCCTACAAGCTCTCTCACTACACCGTAACCTTCTTTTTCGCAATGCGCCTGAATCGCGTGGGAAATATCCCCGATTCTTTTTCCTCTCATGCATTGCTCAATTCCTTTGTAAAGGGATTCTTTGGTTACCTGCAGCAATTTTTTAACCTCCGGCTTTACTTCTCCGATCTCAAATGTGTAAGCGTGATCTCCTACGAAGCCGTTAAGAATTACTCCACAGTCTACAGAAAGAACATCTCCTTCTTTGATAATATCATTGTTTGGAAAACCGTGTACGACCTGATCATTCGGGGAAATACACAAAGAATTCGGGAAACCTCCGTATCCTAAAAAAGCAGGTTCAGCACCGTGATCTTTAATAAAATCATGGGCAAGCTTATCAAGATATAGTGTATTGATTCCCGGTTTTATTTCTTTGGCCAGCATTCCCAGTGTTTTGGAAACCAGATGCGCACTCTCCTTCATCAGGCGGAGCTCCTCTATTGTTTTTAATTGAATCATTGTATTAATTTACCAATGTATTGATGTACCAGTGTAACAATGTCATAAGTCATTATTGTTCCATTGTTATACTATTAAATTGTTATATTATTTGTCTACCAGAAAAGTCCTTTTTTCTTTTCTTTTTTAAGTTTGGAATAAGCCAGAACTTCTTTTCCTTCTACCCTGAATTCTATTCTTTCCTGGATAATGTTGTAGATTTCTCCCCAGCCCGGAAACCCTCCTAAATTTCTGTCATCAATGAACCAGTCTGCATCCAGTTTTCTGGATTGGTTCTCGGAATCAAAAATTTCTCCTTCAAAACTTGAATTCACCGCATAGAACTCAACGCCATTCTGCTTACAGAATTCTACGGCTTCATCTAAAGTTTTTCCGTGTCTATATGTCCAAAGGATAAGTCTGTATCCTTCTGCCTGAAGTTTTCTTAATGTTTCGAAAGCGAATATTTTTGCTTTCCCAATTGCCGGGTATGCATCATCCACAATAGTTCCGTCAAAATCTACAGCAATTTTTTTATTATTTAACATTTTGTTGTTTTTTTAGCTGTGCAAAGATAAGAAATAAAAAGAGTGCCAAAAAACAGTGGCACTCTTAAGTTGTATAATTATGGTCCGTAAGACTAACTTTTCACCCAATTGAACTGGAACTGAAGGTCCGGAGTAGAAATTCTGTCCGTAATTTTCTGAAGTCTTGCAGGCAGTTTCATCAGATATTCCTGAGCTTTCTCTGCTTTTTCATTAAGACCTTTTATGTGCTCAATCTTCCATTCATCCAGCAGGTCTTTCATGATATTGATATAATCTTGGCCTGTATAAACCATACATCTCTGTGCTGCATCTGAGAAATGTCCCCAAAGTTCGCCTGCTTTCTGACCGGACTGTCTCATCATGTGAGCCGGCATTACGATCTTTTTACGCATCATATCTTCAAAGGCAAGAATCATTTCAGACGGGTCTATTTCAAGGATTTTGGCTACGAAATGCTTGTATGCTTTTGCGTGTCTTGCCTCATCTGCTGCAATCACTCCGCACATTTTCGCCAGTTTTCCGTTTCCGGACTGTTTGGCCAATGTACCTACCCTTCTGTGAGAGATATTGGTGGCTGTTTCCTGAAAACTTGTGTACACGAAATTTCTGTATGGATCCATACTGGTTCCCAAATCAAAACCGTCATTAATCAGATATTGAGTGGTCACTTCTACTTCTCTCATATTTACTCTTCCACACAGGTAAAGATATTTACTCAAAAGATCTCCGTGTCTGTTTTCTTCGGCAGTCCAGGCTCTTACCCAGTTGGCCCAGCCGATTTCTTTCTGCTCCTGATCTACTCCGTCTACCCCCATCAGCCAGGATTCGTAAGACGGAAGAGCTTCTTCTGTAATACAGTCTCCGATCAGGGTTACAAACAGGTCGTAAGGCATTTCGCGGGCAAACGTCTGAATTTCTTCCAAGTCATATTTAAAATCAGCGCTTGAAGGATCCGGAAGGTAGTCGGAAGGCTGCCAGATTTTTTCAATTGGCGTTAAAAATTTATCCAGAAAAGAACCGACCTCCTTTTCCAATATTCCCATTACTTCTTTCCTAACAAGCTTTTGATACATTTTACTAAATAGATTTTAATTTGCAAAGATATGATTTATTTATTATTTAACGCATAATAACATATGCGTCTCATCCAATGTCTGATATAAATCATACAAAAATACCGCCAATGATACCATAACGACATTTTTATGACAATATTATTGAATATTTAACTTACTAAAATGTCTCCTGTCATTACTTCCGGAATTTCCACACCCATTACTTTCAGAATGGTTGGAGCCACATCACCCAGTTTTCCGGGTTTTAAATTCCAGGTATGGTCTTTATCCATTACAATGAACGGGACAAGGTTTGTAGAATGCTGGGTATTTGGGGTTCCATCCGGATTGATCATTACATCTGAGTTTCCGTGGTCTGCCAGAATGAAAACTGCATATCCATTCTCGTACGCTGCCGTAGCCACTTTCTCGATGCATTTATCTACCGTTTCCGCAGCTTTTACGGCTGCTTCAAAAACACCTGTATGCCCTACCATATCGGTATTGGCGAAATTCAGACAAACAAAATCTGCCGTTCCGTTTTCCAGTTCGGGAACGATAACATTGGTGATATCGTACGCTGACATTTCAGGCTTCAGATCGTAGGTAGGAACATCTTTGGGACTTGGGCAAAGCAGTCTTCTTTCGCCTACAAATTCCTCTTCTCTTCCTCCTGAAAAGAAGAAAGTCACGTGGGGATATTTTTCTGTTTCCGCAATTCTGATCTGGGTTTTTCCGTTTCTTTCAAGGATTTCCCCCATCGTTTCCTTTAATACTTCTTCGTCAAATACCACCTGTACGTTCCGGAAGGTTTTGTCATAATTCGTTAAAGTAATATAATGAAGGTTCAGCTTCCGCATAAAATACTCAGGGAAATCCTTCTGGCATAGAACTTCGGTGATCTCACGTCCTCTGTCTGTACGGAAATTGAAGCAGATCACCACATCATCATCTATAATTTTAGCTACAGGAACTACATTACCAGTTGCTGTCGTATTAACGAGGATAATCGGCTTTAAAAATTCGTCTGTCACATTATTATCATAAGAAGATTTAATGGCAGCCAACGCATCTGTAGTTTGCAGGCCAACACCTTCCACCATGGCATCATAAGCGAGTTTTACCCGTTCCCATCTTTTATCACGGTCCATCGCATAATATCTTCCGATCACGGTGGCCAGTTTTCCCACTGTTTTCTGCATATGGTCCTGAAGATCTTCTATAAAACCTAATCCTGAATGCGGATCACAGTCCCTGCCGTCCGTAAATGCATGGACAAAAACATTCTCGTGCATTCCAAACTCATGGGCAGCGGTTAATAAACCTTTTAAATGATTGATATGTGAATGTACTCCTCCGTTGGAAACCAATCCGATAAAGTGGAGTTTTTTATTTTCTCTTTTAGCATATGCGAAAGCATCCTGAATGACCTGCTGCTGTCCCAGTGTTCCGTTTTCAACCGCCATATTCAGCTTTACAAGATTCTGATACACTACTCTTCCTGCTCCTAAATTCATATGTCCTACTTCAGAATTCCCCATTTGTCCTGCGGGAAGTCCTACAGCCAGGCCGCTGGCTTCAAGTGTGGTATGTGGAAATTTTTGATAACAACTGTCTATAAATGGAGTGTTTGCTTTGTCTAGTGCAGAAACCTCAGGATTTGTTCCCAGCCCCCATCCGTCAAGGATTGCTAATATTGCTTTTTTTGACATTTTGTATAACTTTTTGTTACACAAATTTACCTAATTTCCGATGAATGGACGAATTATTCGCGTGCTGATTATCTTTTTTACGCAGATTTTCACACAGGGATATCGTTTACTGATGTGAATGATTGCAGTTATTTGTGATAAAATATTGATGATATTTGTGTTTAAAAATTTAATTTTGCTGTATGGATTTACGAGATCAGTTAAAGAACCTTTTTCCTGAGCACGAAGAACAGGATTTTGAGATGCCTAAAGAAGAATTTAAGCAGCAGGAACCCCTGGTATGCAAATTTGAGAAAAAAGGCCGAAACGGTAAGCCTGTAACGATTGTTGAAGGCTGGGAAGGCAGTGAGGAAGATTTAAAGAAAATCTCTAAAAAAATAAAAACCACCTTGGGAATAGGCGGTTCAGAGAAAGATGGAACGATCATTATTCAGGGCGATAATCGTGATAAGATAATGAATATCCTTAAAGAAATGGGATATAAAACCAAAAGAGTCGGCGGATAGGTCTAGAAATAGATCTGGGTTTCCGGCATAAGGTTTTTCAATCGTTCAATCTTTATTTTTTCTATTGGGTTTCCGGTCAGGATCAGGGTCTTCAGCTTTTTCAGCTGTCCGATTTCCACAGGAAGGTCTTTCAGATTATTATTAGCCAGATTCATGCTGACTATGTTTTTCAATCCCTTTATTGCGGGGGAAATTTCTTCAAGATGATTATTGCTTACGTTCAGGAATTCCAGGTTCTGTATCCTGAACAGGTTTTCCGGCAGTTTTATGATTGCATTCTGCTGAAGTTCCAGATATTTCAGGTTTTTAGGAAATGACAGATTCCCGAGATCATTAATCTGGTTTTCAGACAAATTCAGGAATTTTAAATTCTTTATTCTGTACAAACGATCTGCAATACTGCTGATCTGGTTTCCCTGAAGGTTAATTTCCTCCAAAGCCGGGATTTCCATCAATGCTTCTGGAAAAACATTCAGGTTGTTGGCATCAAAATGAACTGCTTTTAAGTTTTGAAGTTTTGAAACATTAGGATTAATGCTTGTCAGGCCATTGAGGTTCATCGAGAATGTATTGAGCCTGGTCAGTTTCCCGATGTCATCCGGGATATACTTGATGCTGTTTTCATTTACATTCAGGATTTCCAGGTCAGTTAAAGCAAAAATTTCCTGATCCATTTTTTCAAGCTTATTTCCCATGATATTCAGGAAAAATAGGGATTTCAGCTCTAAGATCCGTGGAGGCAGGTTAAAGAGTCCTTTTTCCCTGAAACTCATACTATATACAGGTTTCGGGCTTTTTAACGCCTCATCGATGCTTGTAAATGTAGGATATTTTACAGGATCAATCTGTGCTTTTGCAAAGCTGATAGAGAGGATAGAAATAAACAGGACAATTTTTTTCATAAGAATAAGTTTCGGGGCGGCGGCTTCGCCGCCGCACCCGAAACAGGTATTAATAATTTATTTTTTTAATAGTTTCACCGTTTTCTGGAAACCTCCTTCGGCTTCAATATTCAGAACCAGAATACGGGATGCTTCAAGCTGGTGGGTAAAATCCAGATCCAACAGCCTGTTTACTCCACTGAATTTCTTCGAGTAAACGATCTTTCCGTCCATACTGTAAGCTGTCACTGAGATATCCTTCAATCCTTTAGGAGAAGTGATTTTTACCATTCCCGAAGTAGGATTCGGAGCCACCTCCACTGTATTTTCTGCATTTTGGGTTTCAACTGTTCCCAATGAACCGGCTGTTCCTAAATTTTGCTTTAGAGCAACAACAATGGTAGCGGATTTCCCTCTGTAATCAATGGTATTTCCTGTGGCATCAATATCCGTGGAAATCGTAGAATCCGGGTGCTGGATTGAGAAGAAACCGAATTTATGATCAGGAGTAAATGTCAGTCCTGTAGGTTCTGATCCTGCAGGCATAGAAGCGAAAAGTCTTACTTTAGGATTAGCCTGTGTATGGTCCGGAGCAATAACCCAGATGTAATTCTTTCCTCCGTCCTGAAGTACCCAAAGGTTTCCAAGCTCATCGAAAGTAAGGTTATCATTTCCATCTCCCCATGCTTCCGTTTTCATTCCCTGCGGCGTGTTGAAAGAATAACCTGTAGAAGCTCCTCCTACAAATGTTTCTACCTGAGAAGCCGTGGTTCCGTTGTCCTGAAGACGGTATACTTTATCCAACCCTTTTGCTGTAAAGTAGATCTTTCCGTCTAACGGACTGATGTCTACATCTTCCACCCCATTAAACCTGGTTCCTCCTAAGGAATTGGCAAGTGCTGTTGTATTGTTTTGGTCAGCTTTTATTTTATTAGGTACCTGTACCCATGTTGCTGTAGTTCCTACCGGATCTCCTGAAGTGCTTAATCCCTGATCGAGTTTTAACACATAAAGGTTTCCTGAAGAAAGATCATTAGGAGTATCCATTACATATTTGTACACCATGTGAGTTCCACCGTCTTCTCCGTAGTACGCCGTTGTTCCGGCATTATTTACCACTACATTTTCGTGGTTCATAATCCCCATCTGCCATAGTTTTCCTTTGGATCCATCCGGGTTCTTGGAAGAAACCTGTGCTGTAACCGGGTCAATTTCCACTAACCACCCGTAATCTTTATACCCATCACTGTTTACATCATTGGAGGTTACCGATTCTTCTGCAGTAACAATAGTTCCCCATGGAGTAACTCCTCCTGAACAGTTTCTGATGGTCTGAACCAGACTTGGATCTGAGAAGCTTACTGCTCTCGATCGTGTAAGCTGCCAAAGTTTTGTGGTTGTATTGTAATTGATTTCAGCCATGGTAACCCCGCCCGGATTGGTTTCGTGGTTCACGGAAAGATATCCGTTGGTACTGCTTCCGGATTTGGCAACATATCCGGTAAAGTCATTCTGGCCGCCTACCATTCCGCCTCCTTCGGTATAGTTATCTCCTTCTTTTAAGATCAACTGGTATTTATGTTCCGCAGGAATGATCAGTTTATTAGTCTGCGTGGTCGGAACAATGGATGTAAAACAGCTGATGTGTGTTCCTGTACATCCGGGATTAACGACCACCGGGGTAGTTGTTTTTAAATAAGCATCAATTCTAAGATCTGAACTGGCTCCGGTTCTGTTGTGAAGTTCTACAGAAATCCTGTTGGTTCCGTTTACAAATTTAGACTTTGGAATAGAAAAAATATTATAAACACTTTCTGCTGAACCGTCTATCGTTGTACTGGAAGGCGTGTTGAAAGCAATAGTTCCGGCAGGCATATTATCTCTTACCACTTCCACTCCGTTAAGATACACCACGATTCCGTCATCTCTCATCACACCCAGTTCCATATTATCTGAAAGTGTTGCAAGATCTACAACAAAATCCTTGGCAAAATAAGCAGCAGTAAGACCGGAGTTAAGAGTGGTAGTTACAGGATCTCCGTATCCGAGAGGTCCGTTTCCAACCGTCCAGCTTGAAATATCAAATGTCTGACCTTTCCAGGTATCTGCAAGCGCCTGGTTATTGTCTTTATAGCTCCAGGAAGAGTTTTTATTGAATAAAAAAGTCTGTGCCTGTACACTAAATCCGGCAACCATAGCCAATGCCGCAATTGTAAGTAGTTTTTTCTTCATTTTTCTTGATTTATTAGACTCTGCAAAACTATTTTTTTGCTGCGGCACCTCTGTTAATAAGACTTTAAATAAAAGTCCGGGAATATTAATTAATCTGAAACCGAATGTTAAGGGAATTAAATAATTGTTAAATGATCTCGTTTTTTGAGTCGGAGAAATTGAGGGTCGGAGGGTTAGAGGGTTTGAGAGTATTAGTGACGTTGGATATGTGATTTTTTGTTGAACTCTAAATTATTCTACTTTGCAGAACGGAAATCCTGATTATAAAAGAGAATTAAAATCTGATATTACAAGCTCTATAACCCATCTCTTCTAAATCTCATAAACACCATAACTCTCAAACCCTCTAACCCTCCGACTCTCAGACTCTCCAACCTCACTTAGATTTACTAATATCCGTCAGAGAATTCAAAAAGGCAATGATCTGACTGATCTCTGTCTTTGTAAGATCCAGCTTGTCAGGTGGCAGAGTCTGGTTTTTCATCGGTAAGCCTAATCCTTCACCTCCGCCTTCATTATAGAAATCCATTACTTCTTCCAGCGTGTTGAAGGCTCCATTGTGGAAGTAAGGTTTGGTCAGGGCAATATTTCTTACCGTAACGGTTTTAAAGGAATAATCATAGATCCATGATTTTTCTTTCCTGACCGGGCTGTTTCCCCTTCCCAAATCCGGATCCAGCTCAACAGGAAGCTGGCTGACCGGTTTTGTAGTAACTCCTAAAACTTCAGACTCATTTTCATTAAAAAACGGGGGAACCAACCCTGAAAAATGAGGGGCAAAATGACATGTTGCGCAATTCGCTTTTCCCATAAACAGGTTGTATCCTTTTTTCACCTCATTGGAAATCTCTTTTTCATTTCTCATAAAACGATCAAAATCACTGTCGAAAGAATATAAGGAGGCTACATAAGAACTTAAAGCTTTGGAGAAATTTTCTTTGCTTACTTTACCGTCTTTAAATGCGGTACGGAAAGCCTTTTTATACTCAGGTTTTGTTTTTAATTTCTTAATAATATCTTCATAGCTGGTATTGAATTCATCATCATTGTAGATCACATGCTCTGCCTGCTGTTCAAGATAGAAAGCCCGAAGGTCATAAAAAAACCTTTTCGCAAAAACGGCATTGTACAGCGATGGGGAGTTCCTTAAAACCGTTTTTCCTTCCACATTGCTCTGGGATTTTACCTTAAGGTCTGTAAACGCATTTTCCTGAAGATGACACGCTGCACAGCTCATCTTACCATTCTCGCTCAGATTCTGATCATAGAAAATAGATTTCCCCAAACTGCGCAGCTCCTGGCTATCTTCTGAAGGCTTCAGCAGGGTATAGAAATAAGGATCCAGAAAATCGCTGCTGAAAAGACCTTTACTCTTTACATTCCAGCCGGAGAATTCTTTGAGATCATCTTCCCTTCCATCCCATGTTCCAAATTCTTCATAAAGAGGCTGGATGTATTTTTTATAGAATTCAATCCGGTCGAATGTCTCAAAATCTTTGTGGCCGGCAAGATAATGTATTCCTTCGGAAAGGAGCTGATCAGCTTTCCGGATATTATAGTTCTTAAAATAAGCATCGTCATTGATGTATTTTTTTATTCCGGTGAATGCATGACCTGCTTCTTCCGAAATATTCAGTGAACCGGGAGTATCAAAACCTGTAACGCCAAGGGTATAGATTCTGATCAGTTCTATTCTCAGGGGCAGTGTTTTGTTATTTCCTTTGCTAATTCCGTTTTTTACGGAACTCAGATAAAAAACCGAGTAGGAATTGTACAGAAAGTCTGTAATGGTTTTAATTTTCTCCTTTTCATCTGCGGCTTCATCGGAATAGATCAGTTCATCCAGAACCTGTAGCCCCTCCGGTGGCAGTGTGTATGCAGAAGTTCCTGCAGCTTCTATATGAAAGAGCGGAGCTGCATTCAGATGGGTCTTTGTAAATTCGGGATAGTGATAGGCTATATAAAATTCGATTTCTTTGAATGAATTCCTAGTACTGCTCAAAGATTTCCTCAGTTCTTCAATAGAAATCCCGTCATCTGAGAATTTATACACATCTGATTTTAGCTGGTCGAGCTTGCTTTTAAAATCAGACAAGCCTTTATTGACAAAGGTATTATCGTTTTCTCTTCCCTTATCAACAGGGTTAAAAGACATGACGGCAAAACCGATCAGTACAATCACAGCCAGCAGCGGATATAATCTCATTAATTTTTAGGCGCAAAAGTATCGTTTCCATGTTATCTCAATTTTAATTACAGATTAAAAAATGTTTATATTTCAGATGAATTATTTTTATTAATTTTAAACCCCAAAATCAAATTCATTATACTTAGAGACTGCAAACACTCCAAAAGCAGTAAAAAATGGTGACGGAAGGTATTGGGAGAGGTTTTAAAACATTATTCATCAAAATAAAAAACAAAATATTATTATGAAAACAAAAGTTCTATTCGCTTTTGCGGCGGGTTTCCTTTCAATGTGTACCTATGCACAGAAAAAGAAAGAGATGGCTATTTATGCAGAGAAAAAAGGTAACGATTATTACCTGATCCGTCTTGAAGAAGATAAACAGGTTCCCAATGTGTATGTATATTCAAACGGGGTTACAAAACCTTACAAAAAATACACAGATCTTAAAGATATCGTAATGGACTTCCCGGGTATGATGGAATCCAATAACTCCACCAAAGAAGAAATTGTTTCCGTTCTGAAAAAAGGAGATAAGTTCTACGAAATCACTTCCCAGCGAAAAGATCCGAAAAATTTTGAAAAGACCGTGATCACAGTCTATGAGGTTTTCCAGGGACAAAAAAGGATTGTAGAAGAATACGACACCATCTATGACCTTGCCGGATCGCCTTACAAAGAAGCTATTTTCATTGATTAAAAACAAAAAATATACATTATGCTGAATAAACTTGCTGCTTCAGAACTGGTTCTGAATGATGATGGAAGTGTATACCACTTAAATCTTTTACCTGAAGATATTGCTGATAAGATCATCCTTGTGGGAGATCCTGACAGAGTAGCAAAAGTTTCAAAATACTTTGATAAAGTAGAGATCAAAAAAAATAAAAGGGAGTTCTACACCCATACCGGGACACTTCGCGGGGAAAGAATTACCGTAATGTCCACAGGTATCGGAACCGAGAACATCGATATTGTGATGAACGAGCTTGATGCCCTGGTGAATATTGATCTTAAAAAAAAGGAATTCAAAACGGAGCACAAAGCCCTTGAGCTTTTCCGAATGGGAACCTGCGGAAGCGTAAACCCTGATGTGCAGGTTGACAATATGCTGGTTACCCAAAACGTTGTGGGACTGGATGGTTTGATGCATTTCTACCAGGATTACAACTTTGAAAATGAATTCTCCAGAAGCTTTATGGAAAAATTTCCCTACGAAAGAATCAAGCCAATGCTTTACTTCTCAGATTGGGCAGAGGAAATGGGAGCATATTATAAAGATGCAAAATACCACGGAAATACCGCTACCTTCCCGGGGTTTTATGCGCCTCAGGGAAGACAGCTGCGTTTAAAAGCCGTTGATGATCAATTCCTGGAAACGTTAAATGATCTTGGGGTTACTAACTTTGAAATGGAAACCTCCGCCATTTATGCTCTTTCTAAATTATTAGGTCACAAAGCCATTACCGTCAATAATGTTATCGCTAACAGAAGGCGTGGTGAATTCTCTGCAGACCACCATGCTTCGGAGAAAAACCTTATCGACTGGGTACTGGAAAGAATTATCAGATAAAAAACATTTCGGGATCTTATTCCTGAAAGCAAACTCACTAAACCTTATAGGTTGGGTTAAAAAATATAGTTAGATCTGCTCCATCTGCTAAATCTGCGCGAAAAAGAAAATTTAATTTCTCGCGCAGATTTAGCAGATGGAGCAGATCTAACTATATTTTTTAATATTGTTGATGAGGATTATTTAAATGAAATGTTGTGGGGTCCGGGTATTCAAAAATAAAGTCCAGTTCAGAAACCAGTTTGGAGGACAAAATTATTTTCCCCTCGCTTGGTGTTTCTTCTGAAGGCGGCAGATTTTTCTGAGCATTCATTACCTGACCTTTTGACGGATGCTGTGGTGCCGCTACATTATAAAGCTTTCCTGCTGAACCTTCCTCAATCATTTGTTCAATAACACGGCAGATATCTTTGTAATGAATATGGTTGACAGGAGCTTTCAGATTGGTGATATTGTAGTTTTTAAGAAGTCGGTTATCGCCCATTAATCCTGCCAGTCTCAGAATATTAGTCTGATGATACTGATTCCTGATCAGTCTTTCGCCTTGAACACTTTCCACAGAAAGACTTTCTTCGGTATATTCTCCAGGCAGGTCCTGATAGACGCCCGTAGAACTCATCACGAATATCTGTCCATTAAAATCGCCAATAAATGATGATAAATGCTGGATTCTGTTGTATAAAGAACTTGCACAGCAGTTTTTTCCTGAAAGCGGGACGGTAATGATCACGGCATCCATATCATGAATTTCGTTCCACTGTTTTATTTTTTCTTCCGGCTGGTAATCCGGAAAGCCGGCCAATGAAGCATTGAATCCCTGGGAAGAGAGCTCTTTTATTTTATCCTTCGTGGTAGCAGTAGTATAAATTTTATATCTTCCCGACATGGAAACTGCAATCCTGATTCCGAGCCAGCCGCAGCCTATAATTCCGATTTTCTTCATAAATTTTTAAGATGTCTGAATATATATCTTAAACCTCTTCCCGTCATCGTCCCGGAAGTTTCTAAGATATTGACAACAAAATTAAAGCAATTTATGCTTAAAATTCATTGATCATCACATAAAAGTGACCGGAGTACAGGCTTTCAGTGCTTCCTGAGATATTGGTAAGATTGATCGTCACCTTTGAAGTCGACGTCATTCTTGGATTGGAAATGGAAAAAGAAGCATTCCCTGCAAAATCTCCGGCGGGAGACACTACAATCGCCGCTCTTGTAGAACCAGGTTGTAACTCAGCGGGAACCGGAATTTCCACTGTAACAGATCTCCCCGGGGCCAGATTATTCACTGAAACTGAAGGCCAGGCTTCAAAACTAATCTGATTTTTTTGCACACTCCCCTTTTCACCAAGCTTATACGATCCATTCACATCAAGCTTAGCATAAACATTCGGGAATCCGGTACCAATACCTACGTTCGCATTCATATTTCCTATGATTATGGCATTAGCCTGTGAAGTTGAAGCCCCATAGCCTATTGCAGTAGAAAACTGGCCTGATGCATTGGCACCTGAACCTACTGCTGTAGAATTCTGATTATTCGTTAAAGCGTTATAACCAATTGCGGTTTCACTGTTGGATGTTGTTTTTGCATTATATCCTGCTGCCACCGACTGAAAACCTGATGCAGTAGAATTTTTCCCCAGGGCTGTGGCATCATTAGTAGTGGTTTTTGCGTTATATCCCAATGCAATAGACTGAAAACCCGATGCTTCAGCATTATTCCCGATGGCGGTTGCTTCGTTGACCGTTACTTTTGCATTGTATCCTACTGCTGTTGACTGGTATCCGGATATTTTTGAATTGGCTCCCAATGCTACGGATTCGTTGGCTGTAACGGAAGTATTGGTCCCGATTGCAATTCCCTGGTAAGCACTGCTGGAATTCCCCAGGGCAATCCCGTTCTGTGCTGCATTGGCTGCCGTTCCGAAGCTGATGGAATTATTCACCCCCAATCTTCCTACTGCTGTGGAATTTACTTTAAAAACAAGGTCATCAGAAGTATTGGTTCCCAGAGAAAGATTCGTATTTGCACCTCCTGAATTACCACTGTTTGTCGCTGAATTATTCCATGCAGACAATGGTGTAATTCCGCCGCCATTGGTCCCGTTGCCACTGTTTCCTGTATTTACAGAAAGCATATTCCATTTCGCTTTGCTCCAATAATAGAAACCTGCTTCGGCTAAACTTCCTGAGCCATTGTTCCATACAATCAATCCTTCTGCTGGATTTGCAATGGTAACCTGGTCCGTAGATGACTTTAAAGCGATGCTTGGAAGGAGCATTCCTTTATTATTGGAGCTTACCTGCAGCATTGAAGATGGATCAGGGCTTGAAATACCAATCCCCACCTGTGCGTATGCAAAATGAGTTGATAAAAAAAGCACAAGAAAAAGGAGAAGTTTAGATTTAAGTATATTATGCATCGCTTATTATTGATAGTTTAATTTTCGAGGGTGCAAATATACAAATTTTTCAATAAATACGCATTTTAATTATCAAATCAATAAAAAATTCATTTAATAGTGATTAAACGTGCGTTTAATCACTATTAAATGAAACATTTTTCAGTATGAGTATATTACAAACCTGCGTCCTGTGGGGATAAAAGAATACTTTAGAGTTTTAAAAAACTACTTTCAATTACATTATTTATAAAAAACATCACTCGAAATTGAATAAACGAAAACAATTATTTTCTGGTAAAGCAACTTTCTATATGATCATTAACCATTCCGGTGGCCTGCATATGGGCATACACTACGGTAGATCCCATAAATTTGAATCCTCTTTTCTTAAGATCTTTTGATAAAGCATCGGAAATTGGCGTAATGGCAGGAATATCCTGCAAAGTTTCAGGTTTATTATCCTGTGGTTTCCCGTTTACAAAGCCCCAGATATAAACTGAGAAACTTCCGAACTCATCCTGCACCTCCATGAATTTCTGTGCATTGGTAACAGTTGCCTTTATTTTAAGCCGGTTTCTGATAATACCGGGATCATTCATAAGCTCCTCAATTTTATCATCTTGATAAAGGGCTATTTTCCGGTAATCAAACTGATCAAAAGCTTTTCTGAAATGTTCTCTTTTGGAAAGAATGGTATACCAGCTCAGCCCGGCCTGAAAGCTTTCCAGAATCAGGAATTCGAAAATGGTTTGATCGTCATAAACGGGTCTTCCCCACTCTTCATCGTGGTACTTTCTGTAGAGGTCGTCCTTTTCGCACCAGCCGCAACGTATTTTTTCCATAGCTTCAATTTTATATTAAAGGTATAACTGATTTAGAAAAGTATAACAAAAGATTAAGAAAAGTTTAACAGGGTCCGGTAATTTTAGGAATGGTTCTTGTTTAATTACTGGTACACAACAATAAAATATTACATTATGAACAATTCAGAATACAACAAGGCGGAAGATGCAGTGAACAACACAGAAAATTCTCTTAAAAATGCAGCAGACAATGCAAAGTGGAAAATAGAGGATCTTGCACAGAAAGCAAAGGATTATATTAATGAAAAAAGGAATAATGACCAGGAAGCTAACCAGGAAGACTGGTTTGAAAAGGTAAAAAACAATGCTTCCGACGCATGGGAAGATATTAAAGATAAGGCCAATGAAGCCTGGGAAAAAACCAAAGATGCCGCAGAAGATGTAAAGGCAGAATGGAATAAGAAAACCAACTAAAATTTCAGTCGTATAAATATTTTCAAGAAAATGGAGTCTTAAATCAATAAGGCTCCATTTTTATGATGTCCCAAACACAAATTATTGCTACATTTGTAATTAAATAAACATTAAAAAATTATGTCATACGGTTTACTTAAAGGCAAAAAGGGAATTATTTTTGGAGCCCTTAATGAGCAATCAATCGCATGGAAAGTTGCAGAGAGATGTCATGAGGAAGGTGCTGAGTTTATCTTATCAAACGCCCCTATTGCTTTGAGAATGGGAGAACTTAATGGTTTAGCGGAAAAAACAGGTTCAGAGGTGATCGCTGCAGATGCGACCTCTGTTGAAGATCTTGAAAAACTTTTCGATGCCGCTGTAGCAAAATTTGGAAAAATCGATTTTATCCTTCACTCTATCGGAATGTCTATCAACGTTAGAAAAGGAAAACATTATACAGAAATGAATTACGACTGGTTGGAGAAAGGTTGGGATATTTCAGCCGTTTCTTTCCATAAAGTAATGCGTGTGGCATGGGAGAAAGACTGTATGAATGAATGGGGAAGTATTCTGGCGCTTACTTATATTGCAGCTCAGAGAACATTCCCGGATTACAATGATATGTCCGACAACAAGGCTTATCTGGAAAGCATCGCAAGAACTTTCGGAAACTATTGGGGCGAAAGAAAAGTACGTGTGAACACGGTTTCCCAATCTCCTACGATGACCACTGCAGGAAGCGGAGTGAAAGGTTTCGGAGGATTTATGGGCTATGCGGAGGATATGTCTCCACTAGGAAATGCTACGGCTCTTGAATGTGCAGACTACTGTGTTACTCTATTCTCTGACCTTACCAGGAAAGTAACGATGCAGAACCTTTTCCATGACGGAGGTTTCAGCAGCTCGGGAGTTACCCAAAAAGTGATCAGCAAATATGATGTTGAATAACATTATTTAAAAATATTGCAAAAGTAAACCGGCGGCCTCTGCGAGGCCGCCGGTTCTATTAAAAAAATCAATATGAAGTTGCTGGATAATTAATATTATTTTTCTTCTGTTTGTTCTTTTGTCTTAAAACAAAATGAACCAAAAATTCAAGGCTGAAATCTTTCGCTAAAAAATAAAATATGCTCCTAAAATCCAAACTCGTGCGGATTTACTGTATTTGCTCCGGTTTAATATTTTACCCGCACTCAGACAGTGGGAATTTTTTAACGGATCAGATTTTATTTTTCTTAACGCTCCAGCTTCCTAGGCCAATATCACCATTACGATACTCATCAAGTCTTATAATATTACGGTCTGTATGGAATGAGCGGGTGCTGATAATTTCGCAGCCATGCCTTCGATCCAGAGATTGGTTTCTATGTCATTTTCAGAGTCATTCATAATGACGGTCACCAGCTGACCGTTTTCATTCATGAAGGTTGTGGATGTCAAAGCAGCTCTGTTGGAAGAGTTTCCTATTCTCCGGGCATTCGGTTTAATGAATTTTGAAACATGACCTACATAGTAATACTCGTAGGTGTAATGTACTTCGCCTGTTTTGGTATCGGCAATGATGGGAGCAAAACAAAAGTTTCCTACATGGTTGGGCCCTCCGGTTTCATCCAGCAAAACATTCCAGTCCGTCCATAAAGCGGTTCCTTTATTGAAATCATTCAACATATTTCTGCCATACAGCTCTCCTAAGCTTACATCATAAATTCCGGACATCTTAAACTGTTCCTTACAGCCTTCCGTAAAAGCGAGGAACTTATCCGGGAATGCCCTTTGGGTTTCCGATAAATTATCGAAAAGCTGGGTTTTATTATTCCAGGTTTCGTACCAGTGGTACCCGATTCCGTGGGCATATTTTGAGGTTTCAGGATCGCTTAAGGTAGTAGTAGCTCTTTGATAGATCAGATCCCGGTTGTGATCCCAGATCATTACTTTTTTGTCTTTATAGCCGTTCTTCCAAAGTGTTGGTCCTAAATTATTCTTCAGAAACTCACCTTCTTCTTCGGCAGAATAGATACAGGATTCCCAGGTTTGTGTGGCCATGGGTTCGTTCTGTACGGTAAGCCCCCAGATATTAATCCCTCTTTTTTCGTATTCTTTGATGAATTTAATATAATAATCTGCCCAGGTCTGGTAATACTGGTTTTCCAGTCTTCCTCCTTTGAACAGACTTTTATTTGATTTCATCCATGCCGGAGGGCTCCAGGGTGAAAAATAGAACGTAAAATCTTTCCCAATAGCTTTCTGCGCTTCTTTGATCATCGGGATCTTATATTTCTCGTCGTGGGCAATATTGAAGGTCTTTAAAGCCGTATCATTATCTTCCACATAGGTATAAGAATCGCTGGAAAAATCGCAGGAATTCATATTGGTACGGACTACCGTATATCCCAGACCGTTTTTCCCGAAGTAGGCTTCAAGAATTTCTTTCTGCTTATCCTTCGGCATTTTATAGAAAGTTTCTGCAGAAGCATCCGTAATGGCTCCGCCGATTCCTATCAGCTTCTGATATTTAAAATCCGGATCTACAAAAATACACGCATCCGTTTCTTTCGGCTGTCCGAATTTCTCAAACTTAACCATTCCTTTATCTGCCATTTTTTCATTAGTTTTGGCACTCGTAAGAATGACTTTAGCGGTTTTTCCAGCATTTTTTTTCCAGTAGTTCTGTGCATTGACATTTAAAAACACCCCTACCGCAAAACAACTCACAATTAGTTTTTTCATAATTTCTCTCTGTTTTTGGACGAAACCGTCCTCTCTTCATTATTTATTTTGATAAACCCTTACATAATCTATGTAATATTTTTGTGGAAAAACAGAATCGTCTATTCCTTCCTTTCCACCCCAGAATCCGCCAACTGCCAGATTTAAGATAATAAAATAGGGCTGGTCAAACGGCCATGCTTCATAGGTTTTCTCTTTATTCTCATACGTGAAAAACTTCTGTCCGTCTATGTAGACATCAATTTTTTCCGGCGTCCAGTCTGCTTTATAGATGTGGAACTTTTCACTGACATCTTTGACCATTAAAGTATCCGTTTTCTGCGTTCCCTGAATATGATTGTATTTTTTGGTATGAACCGAAGCGTGAACATAGCCCTGATTAAATCCTACATGTTCCATAATATCCAGTTCTCCGTCATCCGGCCATTTCTTCATATCTTCGCTCATCATCCATATGGCTGGCCAGGTTCCACGGCCTTTGGGAAGCTTTGCCCTGACTTCAACGGTTCCATACTGAAAGGAAAACTTCCCTCTTGTCAAAAGCCTTGCGGAAGTATATTTATTCTCTTCCCATTTCTCTTTTCTTGCTTCAATAACCAGATTTCCGTTTTCCTGTCTGGCATTTTCCAATCTTCTTTCTGTATAAAACTGGGCTTCGTTATTGCCGTATCCGGCTCCGCCCACATCGTAATTCCATTTTTTGGGATCCGGAAGTCCTGTACCGTTAAATTCGTCGCTCCATACAAGTTTTTTCCCGGAGTACGCGTTGTTTGTGGTACAGCTCAGCATGGAAAAAGCCAGTATCCCTGCGGTACAGAAATTAATGATGTGGGAAGATTTTATTTTCATGAATAGATTAGATTTTGGCTAAAGCCGTTTTCTTTTTGTTTTAAAATAAGTTGGGCTAAAGCCCAACCCTATTGAATATTTCTGTTTTTCATTCAATTCTGTTCTTTCAATTGTGTAGGATTTTTTTTGTTTGGTTTCGGGCTGGGCAAAGCCCAGCCCGAAACCTTTTACTTAATCCATGTAATTCTTTTCGTCTGTACTTCCTGGGAATTGGTTCCGATCATAATATCGAAATCTCCACTTTCCCAGTCAAAATTCAGGTCATTATCGAAGAATTTCAGGTCTTCGGGAGTCAGTTTAAAATCTACTTTTCTGCTTTCTCCTTTTTTGATCAATATTTTCTGAAAACCTTTGAGTTCCTTTACCGGTCTTACCACTTTCCCGAAAAGGTCCCTGATATACAGCTGGACTACTTCTTCACCGTCATATTTTCCGGTATTAGACACCGTGACATTGATATTTAATGTCTGGTTTCCTTTAAGGCTTGCTGAACTCAATATCATATCAGAATATTTGAAATCTGTATAACTTAAGCCATATCCGAACGGAAATTTCGGATCATTATCCAAATCAATATAGGCTGAAACATAATTTCTGTCTGTATTATTTTTTGCTGGTCTTCCTGTGTTGTAATGGTTGTAATACACCGGGATCTGGCCTTCGGTTCTTGGGAAGCTCATCGGAAGTTTTCCACCCGGATTTACGGCGCCGAACAAAACATCAGCAATAGAATTCCCTGCTTCGGTTCCTAGCCACCAGGTGTACATGATGGCAGGTACATGATCCGCAGCCCAATTGAAAATCAGAGGTCTTCCGGCATTGATCATGAGAACAACAGGCTTTCCTGTTTTCACAATTTCTTTAAGCAGCTCTTCCTGCACACCGGAAAAACCGATATTGCTTCTGCTTTTGGCTTCACCGCTCATCGCATGACCTTCTCCCAATGTCATAATCACTACGTCAGCTTTTTTTGCTGTTTCCACGGCTTCTGCAAACATTGATCTGTCCTGGTCATCTACGTTACAGCCCTTTGCATATAATAAAGTGGAGCTTTTATCCAGCTGATTCTTAATTCCGTCAAACTGGGACACAATTCTTTGATTATCATCTTTAAATGCAATAGACCAGAATCCATGGTTGGCCACCGTTTCTTTCCCGAAAGGACCGATTAAAGCGACCGTCTTCACAGTTTTGGAAAGTGGAAGAATATTTTCCTTATTTTTCAGCAGGACGATACTTTTTGAACCGAATTCCCTTCCGAATTTTCTGTTCTCCTGGTTATCAGTCTGCTCTTTCTGTCTTTTTTCATCACTGAATCTGTAGGGATCATCAAAAAGTCCCATCTCGAATTTTTTGGCTAAAATCCTGCCCGCAGCATCATCCACAAATTTTGCATCTACTTTTCCTTCTTTAACCAGTTTGGGCAGCTCGGCCATATACACACGGCTTTCCATATCCATATCACTTCCGCCTAATACCGCTTTTTCAGCTGCTTCACCTGCATCTTTGGCATAGCCGTGAGGAATCATTTCCCCGATACTTCCCCAATCTGAAACCACAAAACCTTTATAATTCCATTTTCCTTTCAGCAAATCTCTCTGAATATAGGTATTCGCTGTAGCCGGAATGCCGTTGATGTCGTTAAATGAATTCATGAACGTGGCTACTCCCGCTTCTGCTGCTGCTTTAAACGGAGGCAGATAAGTTTCATTCAATTGCCGAAGGCTCATGTCTACCGAATTGTAATCTCTTCCGCCAACAGCCGCGCCATACGCCGCAAAATGCTTGGCACAGGCCATTACCGCATCAAGGTTTCCCAAACCTTTTCCCTGAAACCCTTTGATTCTTGCCAGTCCGATCTTTGTTCCCAGATAGGTATCTTCACCGGAACCTTCCATTACCCTTCCCCATCTCGGGTCTCTGGCAACGTCTACCATTGGAGCAAAAGTCCAATGGACTCCGTATGCGGAAGCTTCTGTAGCCGCAATTCTTTCAGATTTTTCTATCATTCCAAGGTCCCAGCTCGCTGCCTGGCCTAAATTGACCGGAAAAGTAGTCCGGTATCCATGAATAACATCCTGTCCGAACAACAACGGAATTTTAAGTCTCGACTGCTGGGCAAGCTTCTGGAAAGCTCTTGTTTCATCCGCTCCGGCTACATTAAGCATTGAACCTACCTTTCCTTTTTTAATTTCTTCAAGGACGGCTGCCGAATTGGATTTCTGAGGTCCTGTAGCATATTCAAAACCACTGTACTGGACCATCTGTCCTATTTTTTCTTCCAGGGTCATCTTAGACAGAAGTTCTGCCACTTTCTGATCAATGGTTTTCTGTCCGTAGGCATTGATACCCAATCCTGCAATGGCCAATAAGAAATAAGCTTTTTTCATGATATTAAATTAAAAAACATAAGTAGCCGCCGAATTTCCCGAAAGAACTACGGAAGCGGTTTTCCCGTTGTATTTGATATTAAAACTTTCATCGGAACTGTTTCCGTTCTGAACAATGAGCACCGTTTTCCCGGCCGGGGTTTTAAAAGCCACCGTAGAAAGGGTTTCTGTCTGTGAGGAAGCAATACGCTGTGAACCTGCAGGAACGAATTTGGAGGCATGAGCAATGATATAATAGGAAACGTTCCTTGTAAAATTCTCACTGTCCGAGACGGTTATGGCTCCTTTACATTCCGTGCACCCTCCGTCTGTATGCGGCTTATACTGAGGATCATTCGCTACATTCCATTCCAACGCAATCCTGCTCCAGTTTCTCATGGAACCAATCACTACATTTTTCATGTGCCAGTTCAGGTCTTCGTTAAAAGTACCCTTCGCTCCCGTCCACTGCTCGGTAAAATACAAATTTTTATCGGGAAATGCGTTGTGTACGGTGCTTAAAGCTGAAATATCCCCTTCGTACAAATGGAAAGCCGAACCGTCAATATAGCGGTACGCTTCCGGATCTTTCAGAATATCAAGGGCATATTCCGGCTTATTGCAATTATGGTCATACACCACAATTTTTGTTTTGATATTAGCTGTTTTAAAAGCAGGCCCGAGATATCCTTTGATAAAGTTTCTCTGCTGTCCGGACAACATTAATAAACTCGGATTGTTTCCGGGATGAAGAGGCTCATTCTGTGGAGTAACCGCATCAATCTCGATACCTTCTTTTTTCATGCCCAGGATGTATTTCGTAAAATACTCGGCATAAACTTTATAAAACTCAGGTTTTAAGCTTCCTCCTTTAGATTTTCCGTTGTCTTTCATCCAAACCGGAGGTGACCATGGAGCGGCGATGATCTTAATCTTAGGGTTGATATCCAAAATCTCTTTGAGCATTTCTATCAAAGCCCTGTCTTTTTCAAGACTGAATTTTGAAAGTGTGGGATCTGTCTGTCCTTCCGGAAGGTCATCATAGGAAAAAACTTTACCGTCAAGGTCAGAAGCTCCAATACTCAATCTCAGATAACTTATGGAAACAGAGTTTTTATCATCTCCAAAAAGCTCCTGTAGCAAGGCTTTTCTTTTGGGCGGGGAAAGACGGTTGATCACCTCAACACTTCCTCCGGTGAGCGTATATCCGAAACCATCAACATATTGAAATTTTTGAGTATCATCAACTTCAATATTCTGAAAGTTATTGGATAGGTCTGCAAACCTGACAGGAACCTGCTGTTGTAATTTTATACTTTCATTGCCTTTCGTCAGCCAGTACTGAACATTATTTCCCTTACCGGCTCCCATGGATGTACATGATAAAGGAAAAAGTACCACGCCGCCAAGCAGCGCGGTACCTTTAAAAAAGAAACTATATAAGCTGTGAAACTTCATGTTTTAGTAGCCTGGGTTTTGTTTTAAGGCTGTATTGGGTAATTCATTAAACGGAATCGGCAGGATTTCGTTTTTGTTGGCTACAAATCCTTTGAATGCCAGTTTTGTTGGGGCATCTCCCCATCTGACAAGATCAAACCATCTGTGTCCTTCTCCGGCAAGCTCTCTTCTTCTTTCATCTTTAATCGCCTGTAAAGAAACAGGAACCGGCGTTAACCCTACTCTTGCTCTTACAGCATCCAGCAGCGCCTGTGCTCTGCCGCCGCTGCCTCCTAAAGCTTCTGCTTCCATCAGATAGGTATCGGCTAATCTTATGGCTATATAATTTTGTCTGAAATTCAGTTCTGCCGGTCCGGGAAGTGAACTTTTCAGGTCATTGGTAGGTAAATATTTCTTTAGGAAGTACCCTGTATCTGCAAAAGCAGGACTGTAAGAAATTTTACCATCGGTCACTAACTGTTTTGCATTGAAAATGGTTGTGTTTAATCTCGGATCTCCCTGCATAAACGTGTACAGATCATTTGTTACGGTATTAAATGCCCATCCTGAATAAACATCCGGAGCATTGTTACCGGGAACATTGATCAAAGAATAAGAACGGGGACCCACCATTACATTAATGGAGTTTCCTTCGTCTTTCCCCTGTCCCCAGAATCCCCAGTCGGAGTTTCCTTTGTTGGTATGCATCACTTCCAGGATGGATTCTGTTGAGAATTTATATGGATCCGCCGTTTCAGGTCCTACTTTAAAGAGGTCTGCATAGTTGGCTACCAGTTTGTAGCCATATTGGCTGGTTCCTCCGGGTGTCCCATTTACTTCGGCAAACTGTGCTGCAGCCTGAGGCATTTTTTTATCATAAAGATAAATTTTACCAAGTATTGCCCTTGCCGTTCCCTGCGTAATTCTGCCTCTGTCATTCCCGCTGGCCGTCATCATCAGATCAGGAATAGCCGCCACCATATCATTTTCTATCTGTGCATATACATCAGTCGGTTTTGCCTGCGGTATATTCCAGTAATCTTCACCAAACTGAATGGTTTTGAGCACGATCGGAATATTTCCAAACATTCTTACCAGCTCGAAATAATACAGCGAGCGGAGTACCTTTGCCTCGGCAATAAATCTTTTTTTAACATCTTCGCCCATGGTAGCCCCAGGTACTCTTTCTATGACCAGGTTGGCACGTGCAATCCCCTGATAAAAGTCCTTCCAGTAACTTGCAGGCATGGTATTGGGATTAATAGTATAATTATTCAGCCCCTGAATTCCGGCTCCGTCATTGGAATTTCCGCCACCAGAAAAGAAATCATCAGATCCTGCATTGAAAAAGGTAACCGTATTCTCGAATCCTCCGGAATATTTCCTTAAAATATCATATACAGAAACCAATGCACTGAAAGACTGCTGCTCATTCTGAAAATACAGATCGGTATTAAAATTTCCTGAATTCTTTACATCATCCAGATAGGAATCATTACAGGAAATACTGCTAAAGCTCAGGCCTGTAAGCAGTGTTACGGCAAGGCCTTTATATAAAAAACTCTTATTTTTCATTTTGTTCATTATTAAAATTGGATATTAGCCCCTAACAAAAATGTTCTGGCCTGCGGATAGTAAGCTCTGTCAACCCCTATAATGTCCTGCTCGGAATTGTTTCTTCCTGAAATTTCCGGATCATAGCCCGTATATTTTGTGAAAGTAAATACATTCTCTCCCGTTACGTATAGTCTTACTTTGCTCATTCCGAACCGGTTGGTAACATCCTGAGGAAGCGTGTACCCTAACTGGATAATTTTCAAACGGACATAATCTCCTTTCTGAAGATAGTGATTTGACATCCAGGAATAGTTATGGTTCGGGTCGTTTCTTGTAATTCTTGGGTTCTCATTGGTAGAGCCTTCTCCGGTCCAGCGATCCAGCACTCTCGTCTGATAGTTGGCATCCAGCATATCCAGTCTTCTTAACCCCTGGAAAATTTTATTTCCACCGTGCCCCTGCGCAAACACCATAAAATCAAAATTCTTATAATTTAAATTGACAGTCAAACCAAAAGTATATTTCGGAATAGAGCTTCCCAGATTTACTTTATCATTGTCATCAATTTTACCGTCGCCGTTATTGTCCTGCCAGATAAAATCCCCCGGCTTTGCATTAGGCAACAGCTTGATTCCATTAGCATTGGTATAAGCATCAACCTGTGCCTGATTCTGGAACACTCCACTATACGTATATCCGTAAAAAGATCCGTACGGCTGCCCGACTGCCACTCTGGAAATGGCTCCCATCGTCTGGAAAGAAGCAAGGTTGAAATAATCTATATCATCTTCCAGTCGTAACACTTTATTTTTAACCGTGGAAAAGTTTCCATTAACGGATATGGAGAAATCTTCCCAGTTCTTTTTGTAGCCCAGTTCAAGTTCCAGTCCTGAACTTTCCATATCCCCTACGTTTGCCCAAGGCAAATTAGGAACCCCTACATAACCCGGGATATTCACCTGTCTTAAGATATCCGATGTTTTCTTCTTATACCAGTCTGCCGTAAAAGTGAAGTTATTGAAAAGTTTAAAATCTGCAGCGATATTCAGCTGGCTGGTCTGTTCCCATTTCAGACTCGGATTTTCCAGTGTGCTTGGCGCATAACCAATGATGATGTTATTACCTGCAGTGGTATAATTGCTCCCGGAAGCCATGAAACTTGCAAATTGAAAATTCGCCATCTCATCATTTCCTAAAACTCCGTACCCCCCTCTCAGCTTCAAATTATTAATTACTTTATTCTGAGGCCAGAAATCTTCTTTGTGAACATTCCATCCTAAAGATAGAGAAGGGAAAGTTCCCCAATGTTTATTCGTGGCAAATTTTGATGAACCATCTCTACGAATGGTTCCCGTAAATAAATATTTATCGGCATAATCATATATAATTCTACCGAAATAAGATGCTTTACGGGTCTGAACACCATCCCATCCAGTAGCGGTGATGTCATCCTGTGGGATTGTAAAATTAAATGATGCATCCTGCCAGTTATCAACAGGCAAATTGGTATAGGTTAGACTGGCTCCTCCTGCAATATTATACCGGTACACACCCTGACCCACTAATATATTTAAATTATGATCTCCGAATTTATTCTGATAGGTTAATGTGTTTTCCATACTCCACTCGAATTTATTTTCGTCCACCTTATTCAGACTGTTGAAGCTGGTATTGCTAAAATTAGGACTTAAATAATATTTAGGGGTAAAGGTACGGCTGCCCCAGTAGGATTTCTTCCCATTTAAACTTGTCTTAAAAGTGAAATGCTTAAGAAGTTTAAGTTCAGCAAAAACGCTTCCTACAAAATCATCAGACCAGTTGTGATTCCCCTGCTGTATATACTTGAAGGCTTGCGGATTGGTCATTTCCTGGTTAACGTAACGGGAAATTCCATACGGGTTGCCATTCTCATCACGAATGATGTATGGGTTGGTATAGCCACTCGGATCTACCATGGACCAGTCTGTAACCACTACCGGAGTCGTAGGATCTAAGTTAACTGCTGAAGCCAGCGGACCTCCGAATTCCTCATTGGCACTGATCCCCTGGGATTTCACTCTTGTGTAAGCAAAGGTTTGTCCGATGGTTAAAAAATCTGTTACCTTATGGGTTGAATTAAATCTGGCGTTGATTCTTTTGTAGTAGGAAATATCGCTCATTACAATACCTGTCTGGTCAAAATATCCAAACGAGGTATAGTAAGTTGACTTTTCATTACCGCCTGTAATGCTCACTTCATGAGAAGACTTTTCACCGGTTCCGAAGATGGCATCCTGCCAGTTGGTTCCTTTTCCTAATGAAGCAGGATTGGTATATCTCGGTGCTCCGCCATCATTGACAAAACCTTCATTAATGATGTTTGCATATTGGGTAGCATCTAAAAGATCCAATTTTTTAGAGGTATTGGAAAAACCGTAAAACCCGTTATAAGAAAGGCTGAGTTTTCCTTTTTTCCCTTTTTTTGTCGTCACCAGAATTACACCTTTTGCGGCAGAAACCCCATAAATTGCAGATGATGCACCATCCTTCAGTACTTCGATGCTTTCTATATCCGACTGGTTCAGCCATCCGATATTATCTACTACAATACCATCCACTACCCATAAAGGGCTGTTACTTCCTGCCCCGAAACTGGTGATTCCCCGCACCCGTACGGTAGCTGCGGCTCCGGGCTGTCCGGAATTCGTCACAACGGAAACCCCTGCTGCCCTTCCCTGTAATACCTGTTCGGGTTTACCGGCTGGGATGTTTTCGATATCACTCGCTTTAATGCTTGCAATAGCTCCGGTTACATTACTTTTTTTCTGTGTACCATAACCGATCACGATAACCTCTTCAATTTTATTCTCTTTCGGAACGGTGTCTTTTACCGTGGTCTGTGCGTTGAAGTTGGCTGTAAAATACAGGACAGCAACCATTCCCAGACTTCTAGATATTCTTATATTCATATACAGTTAGTTTTTTAATTCTCAAATTGAGACAATAAAAATATATTTTTTTTTAATTAATTAACATTATATTCATAAATATTTTAATTTTTCGTTTATTTTTGGGCCCTTAAAGCCTCTTATTCGCTTCATATTTCTTAAATTTATCTTAAAAAATCAATATAAAAAATCCCCAAAATGACCGTCAAGCCTTCCCGGATCTCCCTTCCTTTAAAACTGACCTTTCTTATTTTCTCTATGGTTTTAAACTGTATGGGCATTGTGATTCTTCAACTTTCAGAAGCAAAAATCACCTACGAAAAGTTAGGCTTTTTAGAATCATTCAAAGATCTTCCCATTGCATTTATTTCACTTTTCGCAGTGAATTTCATTGGCAAAACCGGAACAAAAAGAGCGTTGGTTTCTGCTCTTGTCATTGTAGGAATCTGCTCCTGCCTGCTGCCGTTTGTGGAAGATTTCTGGTTTTATAAGGTATGGTTTGCTATTATCGGGACCTGTTTTGCGGTGGGCAAAATTTGTGTTTTCGGAATTATCAGGAACAATATTTCGGATGAAAAATCTCTTGCCAAAATGATGAACAGCGTGGAAGCTTCATTTATGGTGGGCATTTTTGTGGTGAATACAGGCTTCGGATGGCTGATTTCTAGCGCATATTCAGAATTCTGGAAATTCGGGTTCCTGTCTATATCGGTACTTTGTATGATCACCATTTATCTGTTTACCCGGCTGAATATTTCTGAAACAAAAAAAACAGAAAGTAAAAGCATTATTTCTGAACTTTCTGTATTTGTCAGCCCTGCAACCGTCGCATTTCTTGCGGTCATTTTCTTTATTGTCTTTGTGGAGCAGAGCTTTAATTCATGGCTCCCTTCGTTTTATAAAAATCACTTGAATGTCAATTCATTTTTTGCCCTGCAGGCCACTTCCTTCCTGGCGCTTTTTTCTTATGCCGGCAGAACTGCCACTGCCAATATCATCCACAGATTTTCATTGTCAAAATATTATGTTTTATGCATTTCTTTAATCATTGCCCTGCTCCTGATTATTCTGGGAGTCCAGTATTTTGACTCGGTTAATTCGTCTGTCATACTCTTTCTGTTTCCTGTGGTTGGGCTTTTTCTATCACCGCTTTATCCTGTTATCAATTCCAAAATGATTGCAAAGATTGACAAAGAAAAAATTAACCTGTTTACTTCCCTGATCGTTATTTTCTCGTCACTGGGAAGTTCAGTAAGCTCAATTATTATGGCTGTACTGTTTGGAAGGCAGCTTTTAAATTACTATCCATTATACATATTACTTGCTGTTTCAGTGCTTTTTACAGTAAGTTTGGTATATTTTAGACTTGCAGCAAAGAAATTATAGAAAATAATTTTATTTTTACTGCCATGAAAATCAAAGACACCAAAAACAAAGAAACCCTTCAGGAGCTTATTGATACAAAAGATTTTGTAGCACATGTATCTGTTGACTGCACCATATTTGGTTTTCACAATAATATTTTGAAGGTTCTTCTTTTAAAATATCATGATCTGGACCTCTGGTCTCTTCCGGGAGGTTTTGTTTTCAATGATGAGGATCTTCGTGAAGCCGCCGCCAGGGTTTTGCATGAGCGAACGCACCTTAAAGATCTGTTTCTTAAGCAGTTTCATACCTTTGGAAGAATAGACCGTACAGAGAATAATGTACACCAGATTCTTCTCAAGAATAAAGGCATTGAAGTTCCTAAAGATCACTGGATTTTCCAGCGGTTTATCACGGTAGGATACTGCAGCCTTATCGATTTTTCTATTGCCAATACTTTTCCGGATGCATTTAATGAAAGCTGTGAATGGTTTGAAGTCAATAAATTACCCAAAATGGCATTTGACCATGACAGGATTATAGAAACCGGCCTTGAATACCTTCGGATGAATATCAATACCGAGGTAGCAGCCAGCAACCTTCTTCCTGAAAAATTCACAATGAAAGACCTTCAGTCCCTTTATGAAACTATTTTGGGACAGAAATTCAGAAGGAATAATTTCCAGCGGAAAATATTAAGTTTAAATATCCTTGACAGACTTGAAAAGCTTTATGACGGATCTGCCAACAAGGCTCCATATCTGTACAAATTCAAAAGCAAGGTGCATAATGCTGCCAACCAGTATCCTATCTCCAATGATGAGGAATCTTAATACGCTGTATTCCGTTGAATTTTGCAAAACGTGATTAATCTTACTGAAAATCAGGAACAATAAAGATTTTAAAAAAAATTTTTCCAGCCACACGAAAAGTCTTACTTTTAGGCAAATCAAAAATATCATGTCATATTATCCTCTTACAAGCATTCCAGACTACTACGGAATTGATGCTTTACTTACTGAAGAACACAAACTTATCCGTCAATCGGTGAGAGATTGGGTGGAAAGTTTTGTAATGCCGCAGATTGATCAGGCCGCACAAAACCATACGGACATTCCCAACCTAATGAAGGAATTAGGGAAAATCGGAGCTTTAGGCCCTTACATCCCGGTTGAGTATGGCGGTTCAGGATTGGATCAGATTTCTTACGGTTTGATTATGCAAGAATTGGAAAGAGGAGATTCTGCAGTACGTTCTGCTGCTTCGGTACAGAGCTCACTGGTGATGTTCCCGATCAATGAATTTGGTTCTGAGGAGCAAAAGAAAAAATATCTTCCCCACCTTGCTTCAGGAGAAATGATTGGTTCTTTTGGATTGACAGAGCCTAACCATGGTTCTGATCCAAGTTCTATGGAAACCTATTTCAAAGATATGGGTGACCATTACCTTCTGAACGGTGCCAAAATGTGGATCACGAACTCTCCTTTATGCGATATTGCCGTAGTTTGGGCTAAAAATGAAGAAGGAAAAATACAAGGGTTGATCGTAGAAAGAGGAATGGAAGGTTTTACCACACCTGAAACCCATAATAAATGGAGCTTAAGAGCTTCCAAAACAGGAGAACTGGTCTTCAACGATGTGAAGGTTCCTAAAGAAAATTTACTTCCGGGAGTAACAGGATTAAAAGGTCCTTTATCTTGTCTTAACTCAGCGAGATACGGAATTTCATGGGGTGTAATCGGTGCTGCTATCGACTGTTACTGTACCGCTGTTCAGTATTCCAAAGAAAGAAAACAGTTTGGGAAGCCAATCGGCTCTTACCAGCTTCAACAGAAAAAACTAGCTGAATTCTTAACTGAAATTACAAAGGCTCAGTTATTATGCCTTCAGTTAGGAAATCTTAAAAATGACCACAAAGCAAGTCCTGCACAGATCTCAATGGCAAAACGCAACAATGTGAAAATGGCTATTGATATTGCAAGAGAGTCGAGACAAATCCTTGGCGGTATGGGAATCATGGGTGAATTCCCGATGATGAGACACGCAGCCAACCTTGAATCCGTGATTACGTACGAAGGTACACATGATGTGCATTTGCTGATCACCGGTCTGGATATTACCGGAATCAACGCATTCTAGATAAAGCTGAAAAATACACAAAAAAGACTGCCTCTTAGAGACAGTCTTTTTTTAATGTGCTATAGACATGAAATTTTGTCAAATTCCGCCCGGCAAGATGCTTCTTAAAACATTAAGATTGATTAAGGAGGTAAGAATAGTTAAGAAAAAATCTACAGATTTTTTTAAGTATAGCCTTCTCAACCTGCGCGCTCCTTAATATTCTTAAAAGCTTAACACTTCTTAATGGTTAAAAAAATTTATTTTATGTTTTCCTTAATGTGTATAAGAACATATTCATTAGGAGAGTCCGGCCTTCGGCCGGACTCTTTATTTTACTCACTTTGCAGGGAACTTATATTCAGTGAATAATTATTGATGTATTAATATTTTAATTATTTTATTAAAAAATAATAACTTAATCTCAACAAAAAATATGTATATGAGAAAATTATCCACACTTTTATTAGGTTTAACAGCACCGTTCTTCTTTGCCCAGCAGGCGGGAGATCTTGTCAGCGTTGAGCAAAAACTGGATCTGACGCCTCAGGGTGTTATTAATTTTATTGCCAATAATCTTGGGGATCAAGACGCCCCTGATTTCGCCAGCTACCTTAATGGCTTCAATGTGGGCCTTAAAGGATATAAAATTACATACTACACAAAGAATGAAAAAAATGTTCTGGTAAAGGCTACAGGACTCCTGATGTATCCCAATGTTAATTTTAAGCTGTCTACTGTGGTGTCTGACCACGGAACTACTGACAGCAGGGATAATGTTCCATCAAACCTGAAAGGAACGCTGACCGCCGGATTTGTGGTGGAACTCTCCTATGCACTGAACGGTTATATCCTGATGGCTCCTGACTATGTAGGGATGGGTAGCGGAGACGGGGTTCACCCTTATGTAGACACCGCCACAGAGGCTGGTGCGACCATAGATTTTGTTACAGCTGCCAATAAAGTCCTCGCTCAAAAAGGTGTAAAACGATACGATGAATATTTCCTCGCAGGTTATTCACAAGGCGCACATGCCGCAATGGCCACCTTAAAAACCCTGAATACTTCTAATCCTACCAATCTGAAATTCAAATACGCTTATATGGGAGACGGCCCTTATGATTTTTCAGGCGTTACATTAAACAAAGGGGTCCTGGAAAAAGATTTTTATCCGTTCACCTCTTTCCTTGCCAATGTTCTCCACACCTGCAACAATACAGGCTTTAAGACGTACAACAACAGCATTTCCGAAGTGATCTCTCCGGCATATCTGGATAAATACAATTATCATGTGGTTCAGGACAACGGAGGGCTGCTTTGGGGACCGGTGATCTGGAGACAACTCTTTACTCAGAATTTCATTAATGATGTGACCAATAACCCGAACAATAATCTCAGAAGATGCATGAAACCAAAAGATGTCTATGACTGGTATAATAAAACTCCAATGACATTGGGACATTCTACAGTAGATCTGGCGATTCCGCCTGAAAATACATCAAAAACCATTGATACGCAGCGTGGATATTATGCATGGTGGGATCTGAACAAATATAAGCTGGATTCATTTTATTGGGGACCTTTGGGGCATGTAGGCGGAATTCTTCCTTTCACCCTGGCCTCTAATGCGAAATTCAATACCCTCAGAAGCGGAGGTCTGCTGAACCAGTGGGCAGTACTAAGTTCTAAACAACAGGAAAATCCCCAACCAGGAGCCGCTGATCTGGCCTATTCTTCTCAGCTAAAGCCTGACCTTGGTAATCTTGAGCTTATTGGAATCACAGATTTCAATAAGGAAAAAGCGGTGAGTAAATCCGGGACAGAGCAAAATTTATCTGCACTAAAAGACGGGGTCTATCTTTTAAA
This sequence comes from Chryseobacterium phocaeense, assembly GCF_900169075.1. Lineage (NCBI taxonomy): Bacteria > Pseudomonadati > Bacteroidota > Flavobacteriia > Flavobacteriales > Weeksellaceae > Chryseobacterium > Chryseobacterium phocaeense. Next base: position 1,285,963 of record NZ_LT827015.1, on the reverse strand, counting down.
AGTACAGGAAAACAATGAACAGAAACTGATTCCATTTATAAAGAATACGCCTGCCGAAGTTTCTGAAAATGAGATTATACAGTCTGAAATCAATGGTATTTTAAAATTGAAAATTCCTCAGGATGAATTACTCGCAGTTCATATTTTTGATGAAAATAAAAACCTTTTGAAAACGGTCTCTAGGGAACAATATAACCGAGACAACGGAATAGACCTGAAAGATATTGACAATCAAAACAATACCTTTGAAATTATTACTCAATTCTATAACCTGCAATTCAAGAAAACGCTGACAGGAAATTCGTCAGCCGGCAAAGCTGAAATATTTGCAGAGAACCGTCAGATCAATGCAAGAGCTGAAAAAGGGATTAAAACGGTCAGCATTTATAGTATTTCGGGGGCATTGATTCTTCAGCAGGAGATTAACAGGTCCGAATTCAAATCAAACAATTTAGAATCAGGAGTTTATGTAGTTCGAATGGTAACAGGCGATGGAAAAACAATCAATAAAAAAGTAAAATTATAGCGACTTCATTAATATATTTCTTCATTTCAAATGGAAGGCTGTCTCAAAAGGGGCAGTCTTTTTTGTCTGTTTTATACCAGAACTCTACGATGGACTGTCTTAACATTAAGATTTCCATGCTTATATTGTTTTAAACGCAAAGACGCAAAAGGTCATTAAAAAATTAATGCAAAAAGGCGCAAGGATTTTATCTTTTTTTAATTTGAATAAGACTTGACTGTCTCGATAAAACTCAGGTCAGGATTCAGGATTTCAAGGATCAGGTTTTTCACAGACTGCATGGCAGTATCAATATTTCCTTTGTCAAACTGCAGGGAAACTACTCCTTTTTTAGCTTCCGCAAAGCTCCATATTCCGGTCTCGATAGGAAACCCCCAGAACTCCGGGAGATTCTGTACCACGTAATGGTAGATGCAGAGCTGCAGGGCTTGTTTTCGTTCACTGTTGTGGAAATATTCAGCGACGTTGTCTTCGTCTATTTTCACGGTAAGATTTTTGATTTTTGCTGTCTTATAATCAATGATCCGTAAAGTTCCGTTAAGCCGGTCTATCCTGTCAATAAATCCAAAGAAGGAAATTTTATCATCTGCATCAAGATAAAAATCTACATTTTCAAATCTTTTTTCTATGTCTAAAATCTCTAAACTGTTGCCGCTTCTGACCAGCTCAAGATCGTGATTCAAAATGTTTTCTATCACTTTTTTTGCAATGGCCCTGTGGATATAGTTCATTCCTTTTTCATAGAATTCAGGCTGGTGTTTCAGCTTTTCAATGGCTACATTTATATAGTGATCTATACCTTTAATAGAATCCCGTAAATCCTTTTCCTTTAAAATTTTACCTTTAAGTATTTCATAAACTTCTTGAAGTGAATAATGAACCAGGTTTCCATAATTTTTAACCGATAATTCCTCTTCTATTTCATCCGTTTCCGAAGTGTTCAGTATCTTGGAAAGATAAAAATCAATGGGGTTATAAAGGTAGCTGGTAAGATGCGAAGCCGACACTTTTTCTTTCCACTTCTGAAGCCTTTCCAGTACGATGGGAGTCTTTAGAATTTCTATAGGCTGCGAAGCAATAGGTTCGGAAGAATTTTCAATAATGAGATGCTCTATACTGTGGGAACTTTCCATTTCGATCTGGGTGATAAACCGGCTTTTCTCCCCTGTATTCACACCGGAACTGAGCGCATTATACAGCAGATGCACATTCCGGGCATCCTGTATCAGCCTGTAAAAGTGATAGGCATAAATACTGTCGTTTTCCAGGAAAGTATGCATATCAAAATACCTTCTGATATCAAACGGAATATAGGTATTCTGAGAATTTCCCAACGGAAGTTTCCCTTCGTTTACGGAAAGCATAACGACATTTTCAAAATTAAGAAGACGTGTTTCCAGGAGTCCCATAATCTGCAGACCACGCAAAGGCTCACCCTGAAAATCAATACTTTCGGAATTCACATGCTGGTTGATCAGGATTTCCAGCGTTTCCATTTTGATCTCAAAATCATAAGGACTGAGCTGGTTTTTAATGATCCTGAATGCGCTTTCGAAATGGGAGACATTTTCATACTGAATATCATCTATTTCCAGCCATTTGATCTGCCGGCAGAATTCAATAAGCATATCCAGATACACTCCTGTATGATCGGCCTTTTTCAGAAGCCCGTAATAGGAAAGCCCGCTCAGAAGCTCATCCAGAAACTTTTTTGATATATAAACGATATTCCTCTCCTCTACTTTGGTTCTGAAATTACTGATAATCAATTCATCCTCAACGGATTTGGGAAGTTCTTCAAGGATCGGGAAAATATCACGATAGTAATAAGAAGATTTGTTTTTTTCAAGCTGTTTCTGCAGGTAAAAAAGCTGCTTAACCGCATTGGAAAAAGAGAGATTCTTCAGGGGGAAACCCATTGTAATATTCAGGTTATCAACCTCATACATTACATCTAAACTCGCAGGCAGAAGATTTTCATCCAGCAGTACCACTGCCGTATTGGAATAGGTTTTATTTTCAATTTCTTTAAATATCTCAGGCAGTACTTTGGTCTGCGTTACATTTCCGGAAACTTCGTAAACTTTTATATTTTTAGGCTGGTTAAAATCATCTTCTATCCACTGGAAAGCCCTGTTGTCATCAAACTCTTTCCATGTTCTATGGTTTCTGAGGAATTTTCCTGCTTCCTGTCTTTCGTCATCAAAATAATAGCGGTCTGCCTGGAAAAAACACTGCGCTTTATTCGTACGCAGCAGACTTCTCACCAGCTTCTCTTCTACCGGAGTAAAAGCATTGAAACCGCAAAAAACGAAATGCTCAGAGGTATTTTGGGCAAAATCAACGATTTTGGCTTTAGCTGTTTCATGAATCATTCCAGAAGTAGCCCAGTTTTTTTCCTGCAGTTTTTTCTTTAAAGCCGGAAGAAAAATATTCATATTCTGCCAGAAATTAAGGAATTTCTTACGGGGAACGTCATCATCTTCTCCCAGATCCTGCGCCCATTCTTTGATCCTTTCTTCATCAAACATGTACTGCAGAACTGCTTCGTCACTTTCGGAGAACTTCAGGATATCATCCCAGTCTTTCTGCAGCGTAGGAAACCACTTTAAAAAGTCCGCAAAGTCATCTTTTGGAATAAGGCCAAGGCTCCGGTAGACATCGAAGGCAAAAAGCCATAGCGAGATCCCCTGAACAGGTTGCTTATCTGCAATCCTGTCAATGAGTTCCTCTACGGTGAAAAAATTGGGAAGAAATCCGGAATAATTGTTTTCCTCCAGGATCTGCCTGATGAATACAATGGGACGCTTTCCGGGCAGAACAATATTGAACACCGAGAGATCCGGGTTCTGAGCCATGAGCTCATGGATGATCTTGTTGAGAAATTTCAAGAGGCTTTGTAGCTTTTTAAGTTGTCCAGTTCTTCAGTAATAAAGGCGTTGTATTCTGCCTGCTTTTCTTTATTCATCCCATGTTCTGTTATTTTATCATAGGACATCTGAAAATTTTTGTAGTCGTTGGATATTTTGCTGTAAACTGTTTTAAATTTTTTATCATAATCACCGGAAGTTTTGATATTTTCCGCGACTTCTTTCCTGAATTTCCTGGCGAACAATTCTGCAATATCAAAGTGCTTTTGCTCGTGCAGCAGAATATAATCATTCATTTTCTTTACATCTTTCCAAGATTTGTCTACATTAAAAATAGCAGTGATCTCAATTTTAACGGGTGACTTCGGATTGGTAGATTTCACTACAGAATATTCCCAGCCGCAATGGGTATAAGCAGCCACATCGGGATTACTTTTCCGGCTTACAGGACTTTTAAAATCATCCCAAACCAGCTTACGGTCTTCCTGCCAGGCTATTTTCTGCCCCAAAAGAACATGGGAAACCAGAAAAAAGCAAAGTGAAATCAGTTTCATTCTTATTCTACTACGATGGTTTTGGTGATCCAGCTGCTGCCTCCATTCCAGAATCTAAATGTATATTTTCCGGTCTGGCGCGGGCTGAAATTGATCTGGCTTGTGCCTACATGAGAACCCTGCGCACAAGGTCCTTCAATGGTATATTTGTAAGCGGTAACAGATCTTTCAAGTTCGCTGTCATGAATATAATCATATCCGTAAAACCCTTCACATTGGGACGAATAGGTAGAATAAGTCTTAATGCTCTGTATGGTGTGTACATCCATGGTATCCTGCATGATCTTTACACTGTCGATCCTGATCTTCCCAATGGATTGTATGGTTTCATAATCATCATCTTCACAGGAGACTGAAACCATGCCTAAAAACAATACAGAAAATCCAATATTTAAAAGTTTTTTCATAACCTTAAATTTACCGATTATTAGTATAAATTCAATAAAAATTGTTACACAATTCTGAAAAATTAAGAATTGAAATTACCTTTTGATACATAAATCACTTTTTTAGTATCAAAAAATTCTTCATCAAAATAGTTTTTAAGGTTGAAGATTTCACACTTAATTCCGGCCAGCTCTTCCGCAAGGTCGCCGCCTTTTAAATATAAAACTCCGTTATGTTTGGGATTCAATTGTTCTTTTTCAAATTTTCCTTTCAGCCATCTCAGGAATTCAGGCATTTGAGTTACTGCACGGCTCACCACAAAATGGAATTTTTCTTCCACTTTTTCCGCTCTTCCGTGAACAGCGGTTAAGTTTTTCAGCCCGATTCCTTCTGCGACTGCTTTTACTACCGTGATTTTCTTCCCGATTGAATCTACTAAGGTAAATTCCGTTTCAGGAAACAAAATCGCTAAAGGAATTCCGGGAAAACCACCTCCCGTTCCGATATCGAGCACTTTGGTACCGGGAGCAAATTCCATCACTTTTGCAATTCCAAGGGAATGCAATACGTGCTTTTCATACAGCGATTCCATATCTTTTCTCGAGATCACATTGATTTTTTCATTCCATTCATTGTACAGTTTTTCCAATTGGGTAAACTGGGTAATCTGCGTCTCTGTAAGATCCGGAAAGTATTTTAATAGTAACGATGCTGCCATATGAATTATTATAATGAGCAAAAATAAGTTTTATTTCTCTTGTATTCAAATCCGGCATCCGGTATGGTGAGGCTGTGATTTATTTTTAAACCATTAGGGATAACATTTATCTCTCGCAGATCAAGCGGATAGAGCAGATTAAGGATCATGAATAAATCTCTGATTTTTTCCAAAGCTTAAGTGTACTTTAAATCATTATTTTATTCATCTTAAAAAACTAAAGTGTTAAAAACTTTTGTGACTTTTGTGGTTAATATTTTCAAACCACAGATTTCTCAGATTTTCACAGATGATTGTGGATATTTTTGAAACATCAAGAAGATTGAAGGAGATAAAGATTTAAAGTCTTGCGCTTTACAAGCTTAATATTCTTAAAAATTTAAATTACATCTTAATCGTTTAATTTTTCATCCAGCAGATAAAACAGATCAGGCAGATTAAGGATTATGAATAAATCTCTGATTTTTTCCAAAGCTTAAGTGCACTTTAAATCATTATTTTATTCATCTTAAAAAAACTAAAGTGTTAAAAACTTTTGTGACTTTTGTGGTTAAAATTTTCAAACCACAGATTTCTCAGATTTTCACAGATGATTGTGGATATTTTTGAAACATCAAGAAGATTGAGGGAGATAAAGATTTAAAGTCTTGCGCTTTACAAACTTAATATTCTTAAGAATTTAAATTACATCTTAATCGTTTAATTTTTCATCCAGCAGATAAAACAGATCAGGCAGATTAAGGATTATGAATAAATCTCTGATTTTTTCCAAAGCTTAAGTGTACTTTAAATCATTATTTTATTCATCTTAAAAAACTAAAGTGTTAAAAACTTTTGTGACTTTTGTGGTTAATATTTTTAAACCACAGATTTCTCAGATTTTCACAGATGATTGCGGATATTTTTGAAACATTAAAATCAATAAAAACCAGATTTTTAATAAATTACCGGGCAATTCCGGGAATAACAGGAACACTTAAGTTACCACTTTGATTAACCGTCTGCACCGCAAAAATATAATTGTCTTTTGAAAGTGGAATTTTAATGGAAAGTTCCTTTGTAAATATTTTCTTCTGCCAAACCGGACTGTCTGTTTCCCTGACCAGAACATAATATCCGGCTACTATCCCTGATTTTGGTTTCTCCCACTGCAGTGTCGTGGAATTGGTCAGTTCCTTCACTTTCATTTCTACATGTTCAGGTTTTGGAGCCGCTTTAGCAAGACTTGCCAGAACGGCTAAATTGGCAGCCACATTCCTCTTCAGATAACTGTAATCTATAAATTCCGGAAGATCTCCATACTGTTTTCCGTTTTCCAACCGGATATCCTGATGCTGCTGGTCATAGTTCTCATAATATTCGGTGAGTCTTACAGCAGGGAAACCTTCTGTTACAAAGCTAGAGTGATCTCCGCCACGCAGGAATCTGTCGTTTCTGTAGATCAGTTTTACTTCCAGTCCCTTTACATACTGCTCTGCTGTTTCTTTAATGTATCTGGCCAGCTGCCTGGATTCGCTGTCGTTTTCCAGACCCAGATTTCTTAAGTTCATCGCTTTTTTATCCAGATCTGCATACGGCAGTCCTTCACTGAATACCCTGAGCGTCCGGTTATTGATCTCTCCTGTTTCCCCTGCCTTAGAATTTCCAATCATATCATTACTCAGGACGGCTTCCAGCTGCCAGTTTTCTTTCTTTGCATGGCCGGCAAGAAGTCTGGATCCCAGCAGCGACTGTTCCTCGCCTGAAAAAGTCACAAAAACAACAGACGCCGGAAAAGAAGATCTGCTGAGAATTCTGGCGGCTTCAAGTACCGCACCTACTCCGCTGCCGTCATCATTGGCACCAGGTGCAGCCGAAGTCCTGTTCATCACATCGCTAACCCGGGAATCCAGATGGGCACCGATCAGAAAAATCCTTTTATCATTGGGATCAGTTCCTTTCAGAAAGGCAATCGGATTTCCAAGATTGGTTACCTGATCCACCCGTTTTCCATCCGGCTGAATATCTTCCTGCTGGAGATATACATCCATCCTTCCTCCGGAATTCACTGCATATTCCTTAAATTTCCCCAATACCCAGTTTCTCGCCGCCCCTATTCCCTGTTTTGGGTCATCCACTGAGCTTAAAGTATGTCTGGTATTGAAACCTACCAGCTTAGCAACATAGGATTTTAAGGAATCTGCGCTCACCTCAGAAACATATTTCTTTATTTCATTATCTTTTGGATTTGACTGTGAAAAACCTGCAAAAGGAACGAGCAGGAAAAGAAGGGAATATTTCATAGCATCAATTATAAGATCGTTTAAATATACAAAACAAAAGGTTTGAACACTGTCTTTTTCCCGGTTATTTCTGGAGATATGAACTATATACTACAATTTCTCAGGAAAGCTTAAAATTCCGGACAGAAACAAGGGGAATCACTAACAAAAACAGGAGTCTGTACATGTATGTCTTATATTTTAAATACTGTGATTAACCGGCCGCAGTCAAAGGTTTCCAAATCTGGCCGTAAAATTAAAAACTGACAAAAATCTTCTTTTATAGCCCCATTTTATTTCCCGGCGAGACGTTTTTATTATATATTTGTTTAAAATCAAAAAACATCATATGGATAAACTTTCAGATAGAGTAAAGAGGTTAGGTTACTCCCAGACTTTCGTAATGTCAAATAAAGCAAGAGAGATGAAGGCCGCCGGCATTGACGTAATCAGCCTTACTCTTGGCGAACCGGATTTTGATGTCCCTGATAATATCAAACAGGCCGCTTTTGATGCGATTAACCAGAATTACAGCCACTACTCTCCTGTTCCCGGGTTTCTTGAACTGCGTGAAGCGGTAGCCTATAAATTAAAAAGAGACAACAACCTTGATTATAAACCTTCGCAGATCTGTGTCTCAAACGGTGCAAAACAGGCTATTTTAAATGTGCTGGCATCTGTGGTAAATGATGGTGACGAAGTGCTGCTTCCGGCTCCTTATTGGGTAAGCTACGATGAAATGGTAAAAATGATGGGCGGAACATCCGTAATGCTTCCAACGTCTTATGTTACAGATTTTAAAATAACTGCGGAACAGCTGGAAGAAGCCATTACGGATAAAACCAAAGCTGTTCTTTTCAGCTCACCATGTAACCCTTCAGGCGGATATTACACGTATGATGAGCTTAAATCCATGGCAAAGGTTATCGCTAAATATCCGCATGTAACAGTGATTTCTGATGAGATCTACGAATTCATCAATTACGAAACCAAAACCACCTCTATTGCCCAGTTTCCTGAAGTATACGAGCAGACTGCGGTGATCAACGGAATGTCCAAGGCATTTGCCATGACAGGATGGAGAATCGGGTATTCTGCCTGTCCGGAATGGCTGGCCAAAGCATGTGAAAAAATCCAGGGACAAATGACCAGCGGAGCCAATACCATGGCGCAGAGAGCTTCTATTACTGCTTTAAAAACAGATCCTTCGGAATACAAATACATGATCGATGCTTTCCAGAAAAGAAGAGACCTGGTGTATGACCTGATGAAAGAGATTCCAGGATTTAAGGTGGTTCTTCCAAAGGCAGCTTTTTATTTCTTCCCGGATATTTCCTATTACATCGGAAAAACACTGAATGGTATGGAAATTAAGGATTCTGATGACTTCGCCATGTTTCTTCTGGAACAAGCTCATGTAGGCTCTGTGGGCGGTGTTTCTTTCGGCAGCCCGGAATGCATCAGGTTCTCTTATGCAGCTTCCGAAGAAGATCTTAGAGAAGCCATGAAAAGAATTAAAGATACATTGGCCCCTTTCAATTCATAAATTGAATTTAAACTTAATAAAAAAAAGGATAAAGTAAACAAAAAAGCTCTGATTTCAGGGCTTTTTCCTTTCAATCCATTAAAAACAATTATAGATTTTATTTATCAATATTCATTTGTTCGATAGATGAAATATTTATATATTTGCACTAGAAAAATTTAAATATAAAAACAGAAAAATTATGTCTTTAGTAGGAAAAAAATTCCCAAATGTAACCATCGATGCAATGTCTGAAATGGGTGATGATCTTAGAATCAACATTCTTGAAGAAGCTACTTCCAACCAACAAAAAATTATCCTGTTCTGGTATCCGAAAGATTTCACTTTTGTGTGCCCTACGGAACTTCACGCTTTCCAGGATGCCTTAGGTGAATTCGAAAAAAGAAACACTAAAGTAATCGGTGCTTCTTGTGATACCAACGAAGTACACTTCGCATGGCTGAACACCGCAAAAGAAAACGGAGGTATTGAAGGAGTAACTTATCCGCTTTTAGCTGACACGCACAGACAACTGGCGAACATCCTAGGAATTGTAGACCAGGATTTCGAATACAATGAAGAAGGAGAGGAAACTTTCACAGGTTCTAACGTGACGTACAGAGCCACCTATCTGATTGACGAAACCGGAAAAATTTTCCACGAGTCTGTAAACGATATGCCTCTTGGAAGAAATGTAAAAGAATATTTAAGATTAATTGACGCTTACACTCACGTTCAGAAGCACGGTGAAGTATGTCCTGCCAACTGGGAAGAAGGAAAAGATGCAATGAAAGCAGACAGAACTTCTACAGCAGAATACCTGGCTAAGAACTAATATAATGTGCTAATGAGGTAATGAGATAATTTGCTGATGAAACATTTGTGGTCATTTCAAATTATCTCATTCCTTAAAAGCAAATTGGTTTATTTGCAAATTTGCTCATCAACACATCTCCAAATCAACACATTAACACATCAACAACATGTACACAGAATTAACAGAAGATACGTTACAGAATATTGTGAACGACAATGAAAAAGTAGTTGTTCAGTATGGCGCAACATGGTGCGGAAACTGCAGAATCATGAAGCCAAAATTCAAAAAATTAGCATCCGAGAACGAAGAAATTCCGTTTTTGTATGTGGATGCCGAGAAACTTCCTGAAAGCAGAAAGCTAGCAACGGTTGACAACCTTCCCACTTTTGCAGTTTTTAAAAACGGTCAGTTGGTGAATCAGGTACAAAGCAACCAGGCTGAAAGTTTAATTAACCTTTTTAATGAATTATCATAAATGAAGTTACCCGTAATCAGACAGTTTTATCAGAACCAGACGCCTGAAAACCTTGAAAAAACACTGGAAGTTCTTGAAAGCTTCAGCGAGTTCAGAGGAACAACGGAAGAAGACCTGAATGTAGCCGGAGAACTGATCACCAATATCTGTGGTGCTCTTGAAGTACACGCGAATGTTCAGAACGGAATGAGTGAAAAGGATGCTTTAAACTCTTTCGCGCAAAAGGTTTTAGGATCTATTGACAAATAATCTTGTATTGAATCATTCAAAAATTTGAGTGAAGATAACCATAAAATCCAGGTGATGATCATCGGGATTTTTTGGATTAAGAGATTTGGGAAAATTAAGAGATTGAGGAATTATTTCTTCTTTCCGTTTTCTAAAACACTAATAGCACTAATTTCCATACAAATAACACGAATAATTCAGGCCTTCAATAGCGGTATTTGTGAAAGCATTTGTGATATTTGTGTTTAACTAATCCTTCTGTTTCACTATAAAAACCGTTCCCGCAGGATCTGTAATCCAGTGCATATTATCGGGAAGTTTTTCAAACTCATCACAGGTTTCCACCTGATGCTCTTTAAGATGAGAAATGGCATCGGGTACATCAGGAACAGTTAATTCCAGCCAGGTTTCCGAATGGGTATAATTATCCACACAATCTAACCAGACGGTATTCCCGCCGAATTTCACTTCATGTGTTCTTGAGACCGTCGGGTTATCAATCGGTTTTTCTTCTACCGGCAGCTTTAAGACATCCCGGTAAAAAGTAACTGTCTGTTCATATTTATTTTTAGGAATTTTTATGGCAATATTAACGCCACCTTCGAATTTTGTTTCCATACTAAGTTCATGATTAAGATGTTTCCCAAATTACAAAAAAAATCCCGGTGAATAGATCACCGGGACTGTTATCTTTTGTATGAGGCTAAAAAGCTAAAGGCAAATTTGCTAATGAGCTTCCTTTGCTTTCTCAGCTTTCTTCGCCTAACCCATTACTATTTAACTTCTTCTGCTCATCAAAATCCTAAGAATGTACCAGAACAACAGCATAATAGAAGCAAAAAGCTGCAAAGAAGCACCTACATACTGCCCTGTCGTGTAGACATCTTTAAGTTTACTGGTTTCATAAAGGATGCTTGCGGAAGCCAGAAGCACCATTCCTACCGAGAACCAAAGTCCAAGATTGAATCCGAAAATAGCACCTGCCACAATCAGCCCGATGGAAAGAAAACCTCCGATAATGATAATATTTCTTAAGAATGAAAAATCTCTCTTCGAGGTAAAAGCTACGGCAGAAAGCCCTGCAAACATAGCAATGGTAAGCATCGCTGCCTGAAAAATAATATTTCCGCCGCCCTGCATTCCCGCAGCAATGTAAATCATAGGCATAAAAATTACCGCTTCCAGGATAATATAAAATCCTAATCCGAAATACTGGGTAGTTCTGCTTTGTGAAAGCGACCATTTCGAAGCCAGCATGGAAGCCAGCCAGAAAACACCGATAATCAGCAGCCAGGTATATTTCTGCTGGAACATCATCGCAATGATTTCTACCGGTACGGTTTTTAATAAAATAGTTTCAACCCCGATAAAAGCCAGGATCGATAGAGCAACATGCAGGTAAGTCTTCCTGTAAAACGCCGCTTTCTCCAAATCTGAAGAATGGGCAACCAACGCATCTGTCATCATAGTTAATATGTTTTTTAATAAATTATTTTGTCTTTTTCGCAGGCATTACCCCAAGGATCTTTCCATCTTCCTCAAATACAGCCATAATCACCTCTTTGGAAGAGGCGTCGCCTGCATATTTGTAATTGATACTCGGAAGACTGGAACCATCCATCAGTTTATGGTAACCTGTTTTTAAAATTTCGAGCTTTTTATTGATATCAAAACCCTCCTTCACTTTTTTCAGAATATCATCGGTAACGATTTCCTTTACTTTATCGGACAACAGGGCATCAACAGCCGGACGGTCCGAAACTTTAAGCGCTTCGACGAACTTAAGGAAATTATCATTGTAGAGACTGATCTTTTCTTTAGTCAGCTGTGCTGGAATTTCCTTTTGAGCTTTTTCAACTTTTAATCCTGTCACTTTCTGGGCAAAAGCCAGCTGTGAAAAAAGAATAATAAGTCCCAGACATATTTTTTTCATGATGCTATTTTTTATTTGGTGAAACAAGTGAGTTAAGGTACGAAAATCAGACCACTTCTAAAAACTTCATCGTATCTACGTTATCTGCATATGTATCCAAAGAGGGATGTTGCGCTTCACCGAATGCTACGGAATCCAGTCCCAGCGTATTTCTAGCAACAACACACTGAATATTTTCTTCATTTTCCGTAATAAAACTTTTAACATCATCCAACGATGAATATCTGCTGAAATTAATCACGGAAAGCGGGCTGAACAATTTTTCATCCTCTTTAAGCATCACAAAATTATTATCCCAGAACTTGTCCAGGTTCAGAAGATAAACCGCCCTGTTGTAATCATAATTGTTGGCGTATTTATTATGATTGATAATATCCTGGAATCCCAGGAAGTTTTCAAAAAGTCTGTCGATCACAAAATCTTCCGGAATAAAAATCCTCGTCACATTCCTGCATCCAAGCCCGAAATACCTGAAAATATCTTCCGCCAGTAGCTGAAGTTCTTCATTGGTTTCATCTCCTTTCAATACGGCAACAGAAGTTCTGTTTTTACGGATAATGCTTAAATGATCTTTAAAATAATACTCAAGGTATCTGGCTGTATTGTTACTTCCTGTAGCAATTACAGCATCAAAGTTCTCCAGTTTCTCCACCAGTTCGAACTGAACGGAACCACCAGAAAAATCGTTCCATTTTTTCAATAAGAACGGAACCATATATTTATCCTTTGATGATAGCTTGATCAACGGAATATGACCACTTAAAACAACAGATATCACATCATGAAATCCTACCAGTGGAATGTTCCCGGCGAGGATCAATCCTACTTTTTTTGATACTTTAGCGACTGAATAATTTCTTAACCAGTTATTTAAATTTTCTTCGGTAAGCAGCTGTGTCCATTCTTTCAGGGCAAATTTCTGATTGTCAAGGGTAAACCATGGATTCTCTATTTCTGATCTTTTCAGTAATAATTCAAACTCAGTATCATTCTCATTATAAGCCTCCTGATCCTTTGCTAAAAACTCTTTTATATATGCGCTTAATTTAATAAGTCCTAAAACTTGATTTTCGGTATTCATAATTACTTTTAAATTGGGGAATATTTTGTAATTTTGTGCAAATTTAAAAAAAATTAGCGATGGCTATTAAAATAACTGATGAATGCATTAATTGCGGGGCCTGCGAACCGGAATGTCCGAATAATGCAATATATGAAGGGGCCGTAGATTGGAAAGCTTCTGAAGGTACCGCTCTGTCCGGTACCGTGACTATGCCGTCAGGACTTACTGTAGATGCAGATTCGCCGCAGGAACCTGTGAGTGATGATGTATATTTCATTGTAACTGATAAATGTACCGAGTGTAAAGGATTCCATGAAGAACCTCAGTGTGCAGCTGTCTGCCCGGTAGACTGCTGTGTTCCTGATGAAGACCATGTAGAATCTGATGAAGCGCTGCTTAATAAAAAAGCGTTCTTACACGGTGAATGATAAAAAACTCCGTCTCAGTAAGTTGAGACGGTTTTTTTAACCAAAAATCTCAGAAAAATCTAGTAAAATATCCATAATAAAACCGCAAGTCCGTAAAAATTCTTGCACAACCAAAAAAAGTAAAAATATGAGCAAAAAGCACAACTTCAGCGCAGGGCCATGCATCCTACCTCAGGAGGTATTTGAAAAATCAGCAGAAGCTATTTTAGATTTCAACGGCATTGGATTGTCTCTTCTTGAAATATCCCACAGAAGCAAGGATTTCGTTGCTGTAATGGACGAAGCCCGTGCCATTGTGAAAAGGCTGATGAACCTTGGAGATGATTATGAAGTACTTTATTTAGGAGGCGGTGCCAGCCTGCAGTTTGCCATGGTTCCTTACAACCTGCTGAAAGTAGACGGTAAAGCAGCTTACACGGACACAGGTACATGGGCTGCAGGAGCCATTAAAGAAGCAAAAAAACTGGGAACGGTAGATGTGGTAGGATCTTCCAAAGAAGAAAACTATTCTTTCATTCCTAAAGATTATACAGTAGGTTCAGAATATGATTATTTCCACTGCACCTCAAACAATACCATCTACGGAACCCAGATGAAATCTTTTCCTGAAGTAGATACCCTGTTGGTGTGTGACATGAGCTCGGATATTTTCTCAAGACAGCTGGATTTTTCCAAATTTGACCTGATCTATGCCGGAGCCCAGAAAAATATGGGACCTGCCGGAGTAACGCTGGTTGTTATAAAAAAAGAAATCCTGGGCAAAACAGGAAGAGAAAATATGCTGTCTATTTTGGATTATTCCCAGCATATTTCAAAGGAATCCATGTACAATACGCCTCCGGTTTTCCCGGTATATGCATCTCTTCTTACGCTGCAGTATCTTGAAAAGAACGGCGGAATTGCAGCTGCTGAAGCAAGAAATAAGGCGAAAGCACAACTTTTATATGATGAGATCGACAGCAACGCTTTATTTGAAACGTTCTGCGTAAAAGAAGACCGTTCCTTAATGAATGTCTCTTTCAAACTGACAGACGAAAGCAAAAAAGAGGAATTTGACAATGCATGGAAAGCTGCGGGAATCAGCGGACTGAACGGACACAGAAGTCTTGGCGGATACAGAGCCAGTCTTTACAATGCATTACCAATTGAAAGTGTGCAGATTCTGGTGGATGTTATGAAGTCAATCAAATAATTTAAACATAAAAAATCGAAAGATTGAAAGATTGAGAACAGTTCATTTAATTTTATTAATTTGCGACCCGATTTAAAATTTTTAAATAGCTCAATTTTTCAATCTTTAAATCACCATTACACATGAAAGTTTTAGCAAACGACGGAATCTCAAAAACAGGAGAACTGGCCCTTACGGAAGCAGGATTTGAAGTCCTGCCCAACAGAGTGGCACAGGATCACGTTATTAATTTTATTAATGAAAATAACGTGGAGATCCTTTTGGTAAGAAGCGCAACGAAGGTAAGACAGGACATGATTGACGCATGCCCGGGTCTGAAAATCATCGGACGCGGCGGTATTGGAATGGACAATATTGACGTGGATTATGCTAAAAGCAAAGGCATCAAGGTGATCAATACGCCTACAGCCTCTTCAAAATCAGTGGCAGAACTTGTTTTCGGACATTTTTTTGCGCTGGCAAGATTCCTTCATGAATCGAACCGACTGATGCCGCTGGAAGGAGACACCCACTTCGATGCGATGAAGAAGTCATTCAGCAAAGCCTATGAACTTTCCGGAAAAACACTCGGAGTAATCGGTTTTGGAAGTATTGGACAGGAAGTGGTAAAAATAGGAATCTCATTAGGAATGAAAATCAAAGTACTCACGAAAAACCCGAAAACAAAAGTTCTTACCCTGGACTTTTTCGACGGGCAGAGCCTGAATTTTGAGATCAGCTCCACCAATGATATGGACGCTTTCCTTAAAGACACAGATTTCATCAGCATCAATACGCCAAAAACGAATGAATATATCATAGACACGCCTCAGTTTGAAAAAATGAAAGACGGAGTCTACATTGTGAATACTGCAAGAGGAGGAGTGATCAACGAAGTAAGCCTTATTGATTTCATTGAATCCGAAAAAGTAGCGGGAGCCGCACTGGATGTGTTTGAAAACGAACCTACCCCTGAGCTTCCTTTACTGATGAATCCTGCATTATCCCTTTCCCCTCATGTAGGAGGAAATACGGTAGATGCACAGGAAAAAATCGGTGCAGAACTTGCAGAACAAATTATTAAGCTAAAAAAAGAAACCATAAGATAAAATATGCCTGTTTTTAAACCTTTTCGCGGAGTAAGACCTCATAAAGACTTTGAGAGCACTTTCCCTACCCATCCTCTGGATAATTTTACCCAGGAGGAAATTGCAGAGAAAGCTCAAGTTGAAAATACTTACATTAATATGATTAAACCCTATGTTGTAAGTAAATCCAAAGATATTGACCGGAATTTAAGAAAGATCCGTTCAACGTTTGAAGAACTTCTGGATGAAAAAAAACTGGTCCAGGACAGTTCAGCGTATTATCTTTATGAGCAGATCTACCCCAACAAACAGGTTTTCAGAGGACTTCTGGGACTGGCAAGCATCGAGGATTTCTGGAGCGGAAAAATCAAGAGGCATGAAAGCACCATTCCTCAGAAAAAAGAAAAACTGGCTCATTATCTGGAAAAAGTAAGCCTGCAGGCAGAACCAGTACTGCTTACCTACCCTTCCAACTCCAAGATTGAGCTTCTGATGAACCACGAGGAAAAAAACGTTCCTATCTTCAATCATACGGATTCCAAAGGGATCAGACATAAAATATGGAGGATAGACAACCGTTTAAAACTTCAGCAATTTAAAGAAGTAATTGACCAGATTGATTCTTTCTACATTGCGGACGGCCACCACAGGATAGGCTCCACTGCCCTGAATGCAAAGCGCCACAAAGAAAAAAACAAAAGGCATAACGGTACGGAAGCCTATAATTTTGTATACAGTTTCATCGTATCCAACCAGTCGATCAAAATTCATGATTACAACAGGATCTTAACGGACCTTAACGGGCTTTCAAGTGAAGAATTCTTAAAGGAACTCGAACAGTATTTCCTGATCCATGAAAAAGGGGAAGCTTCTTATTTCCCTTCCCAGAAGTTCCATATTTCTATGTATCTGGATGGAAAATTCTACTCGCTTCACGTAAAGCATGATCTGCGTTCAAAAGAAATGTCACTTGATAATCTGGATCATCATCTTCTGGACAAGTACATTTTTAAAAATATCCTGAAAATAGAAAATTCAGACAGTTCCGAAAAGATTTCCTACGTAAAAGGAACTTCCAATATTCAGGGAATTAATCAACTGAAAGAGGATGTAGACAAGGGCGAGGGCAAGGTTGGCTTCGGAATTTATCCGGTAAGTTTTAATGATATGATCAAAATTTCGGACCTTAAACTGAGCATGCCGCCAAAATGCACCTTTATTGAGCCAAAATTGGTTACAGCACTGTTAATGTACGATATGAAACCTTAGTAAATCCCTAATTTTTTCCTACTTTTATCATTGGAAAAAGAAAGGTAAATAAAAAATGAAAAAATTATTCATTATACTTCCACTCTTTTTGAGTGGATTTTTATTTTCTCAAAAAAAACCGCAGAAAAAACCTGCAAAAAAGGCAACCACTGCCAAGTTTAATTACCAGGATGAATTCAAAAACATCTCAGACGAGATCATGACCCATGGCACAGCGTATGACAATCTAGGTGAACTCACCAAAGGCATAGGACCACGCTTCAGCGGCACATCCGGCTATATAAAAGCGGTGGAATGGGCAGAAAAAAAGCTCAAATCCATCGGTATAGAAATGATCTGGAGAATGGAAGCTAAAGCGCCGGTATGGATAAGAGGTAAAGAATCTCTGGAGATCAAAACAGGAAATGGAGACTGGAAAAACATCAGAATGCTTTCTTTCGGGAATTCTGAAGGAACAGGCGGGAAAGATCTTACCGGGGAAATTGTTTTAATCAATTCCACTTCTGAGCTTAATGCCATGTCCGTAGGACAATTGAAAGGTAAAATCGTTTTCGTAAATGTTCCGATGGATCCGAAAATAATCAATACCAATGATTCTTATTTAATCACCGCAAAATCTAAATTAATTTCTGCTTCCGTAATTGCAAAAACAGGAGCAAAAGCTTTAATTATAAGATCTTTAACCACAGCAACGGATGATACACCGCATGCAAAAATGGTGTATTACGAACCTGATGACAAGGTAAGAATTCCTGCCCTGTCCATTGGTGTAAGATCCGCTGATGAATTGGAAAAAACACTGAAAAATCAAAAGGTTACCGCCAAAATAAATATGACCGCACAGTCTAAAGGCGACACCACTAATCCCAATATTATTGCCGAAATTCAGGGTAAAAAAGATGCTAAAGTGATTGTTTTAGGAGCCCAGCTAGACTCGTGGGATTTCGGGGAAGGCGCTATTGATGACGGAACCGGTATTGCACAGTGCATAGAAGTTTTAAGAACATTCAAAGCACTTGGCATTGAAAATAATCATACCATAAGGGTTGTCTTTTATGCCAACAGCGAAAATGGAGGACAAGGACGCGAAATGTATGCAGCCTATGTGAAAAAAAGGGATGAAAAACATGTTTTTGCTTTGGGTACAGATGCGGGAGGATATTCACCAAGAGGATTTTCCCTAGATATGTCTCCACAAAGACGAAAGCAGATCTTTGCATGGAAGAATTATTTCCTTCCATACGGGGTTTATGATTTTGACCAGACTGAAGCTATCCAGGATATTTCTCCCCTGAAAAAGCTGGATATTCCTTTGGCTGAACTGGTGGTGGACACTCAGAGGTATTTTGATTATCACCACTCTGAACAGGATACTTTCGATAAAGTGAACAAAAGGGAGCTTCTTTTGGGTGCTGTTGCCATGACCCAACTTATTTTTATGATCGACAAAAACTGGTAAACTATGAAAAAGATACTTGGAACTTCATTATTAGTCTTTGGAATGGCTGTATTTGGCCAGTCCAAAGAAGATTCTATACAGTTCAGCAAGATTTCCACAGAAATTCTGAACAACGGGAAAGGTTATACAGACCTTAAAGAGTTAACTAAAAACATCGGCCATCGTCTCAGCGGATCGCCGGCTTATGAAAAATCGGTAAAATGGGTGGAGCAGAAGCTTCGAGATGCCGGAGCCGATAAAGTATGGCTGCAGGAAGTGATGGTTCCGGTATGGACCAGAGGAAAAGAATCTCTACAGATCAAAACAGCTGATGGTAAATGGAAGAACCTCAAAATGCTGTCTCTCGGAAATTCTGAGGGAACCGGCGGAAAAGATGTTTCCGGTGAAATCATTATGGTTAAATCAATGGCAGAATATGACCAGCTTACGGCCGAACAGGTAAAAGACAAGATCGTATTCTTTAATTATCCTTTCAGCCAGACGTTTGTAGAAACATTCAGAGGTTATGGCGACGCAGCCAAATACAGGGTAACTGCCGCTTCATTAACGGCTAAAAAAGGCGGTAAATTTGCCATTATCAGATCCCTGTCTTCTGCATTTGATGATGTCCCTCATACAGGGGCCATGCGTTACGAGGATAAAGTTTCAAAGATTCCCGCAGTAGCCATTGGAAATACCACCGCTGATGAACTGGAAGCCCTTCTGAAAGCACAGAAAGTAACTGCAAAACTGAATTCCAACTGTGGAATGAAAGGTGAAAAGCTTACGCATTCCGTCATAGGTGAAATTACCGGAAAAAAAGACCAGAGTGTCATTGTAACCGGAGGACACCTGGATTCATGGGATGTAGGCGAAGGTGCCCATGACGACGGGGCCGGAATTGTACAAAGTATTGAAGTATTGAGAACGTTTAAAAAGTTAGGTATTAAAAATAATCATACGATCAGGATTGTCTGTTTCGCCAATGAAGAAAACGGCGTGAAAGGCGGCATCCAATACGGAAAAACAGCCAAAGACAAGAATGAAAAGCATCTTTTTGCGATAGAATCTGATGCGGGAGGATTTACTCCCCGAGGAATTGCATTAGAGATGGATGATGCCAAAAGAAATCAGATCAAAAGCTGGGCTGGATTATTCTTCCCATACGGCGTTTACAACTTTGAAGGCCGGTATTCGGGGACGGATATTTACCCGCTTCATGATATGGGCGTTCCTACTGCTGAACTTGTTCCGGATTCACAGCGTTATTTTGATATCCACCACACGGAAGAAGATACTTTTGAAAAAGTGAACAGAAGAGAGCTTTTGCTGGGGGCCACTACTATGACACAGCTTATTTATATGATTGATAAGAACTGGTAAGATCTTTCAATTACAGACTTTTTAACGGAAAGATTTTTAATTTTTTTAACCATTAAGATTCTGGTTAAGGTTTTAAGAATTAAGGTTGAGCTTTGCTTTAAGGCGCACAGCTTAAAAAATCTTTAGATTTTCCCTTAACTCTCCTTATCTCCTTAACTCTTCTTAATGTTTCAAAACTTTTCACCACAAAAGTCACAAAAGTTTTTTACCCCTTTAGTTATTTTCAAGTTAAATATCTTGCACATAAAAAGTACACCTAAGTTTTATGAAAATCTTTGATTTTCAGCTTATGTGTTCTTTCTGTTTTCAAACTTGTAACTTTTGAAATTAAAGTGCTCAATGTATTAAAACTTTTGTTTCTTTTGTGGTAAAAAAACATACCATTCTTTTTAATTCCTTTTAAATCCTCTCATTATTTTTCGGTATCTATACTCATAAATTACACTGTTCCAAAGATGTCTCCATCCTCCTGACTCCCAGTTAACATCAAACTTTTCACCTTCTAGTCTGTATTTAGGATGTGCTATTTTAGCATGGTATATCGTTGGATCATCTTTTATGACCTGAAAATAATCATGATCCATATTTGATCTTCTGTAATATTGGATCTCAATAATCGTTTCGTTCTTCAAAGCCTTAAAAATATAAAGATTGATGTCATAAAGATCATCATATTCCTGGATCATAACTTCAATGGCTGTTTTTAAAGACTGTGGTTTTTTAGATTTGTTTACTTTATTTCTGATCTGTCTAATTTTAAAAGGATCACTTCCAAACTCATTAAAATCTGAAACAATGAAAGTCAGGTTACTGGAAATTGTATTCCAGCAGTAATCATCAGCCAGTTTTATAAGCCTCAAAGTAAGGTTTTCGATATTATTATGTAGTGTTTCACGCGTCATTCATTATTCAGTTTTTATGCGAACTTAAAGTTACATAGTTATAAAAATACTTTAAAAAACTCACTTTGGCATGAAATTCGCAAGGTAAAACATTGAAAAAAAAATTATTTAAACACAGACGATGAGGAAAGGTTACCGCGGAATTTTCAGTTTCCGCTGGGCCGGATAAAGGCTATTTATCATATTTTTATATGATCCTTTTTCTTTAGATACCGTATGCAAAGGAAGAAATAATGTCCCTTATCATTATTAATTCCATTTACGATGATTATTGTGTACGGTGTCATAAAGCTCATGAATCCCTTTCCGGGGTTCAATACTGTTTTTAATAAAAAATTTGTAGGGAAGCTTAAAGCTCCTTTAACTAAGACTAATAATTGTTCATAAGTTCATAACCTTAGCCAGTTGTAACTATGACCTATGAACCATTAATTGATAACGGAAAATAATTCCGGACCGTTCTATTGAAGATCGGAAAACAGATGTATAACCCTTAAAAAGTGATTTATGATGAGAGCCTTTTTTGAAATGATTTTTAAGAGAAATGAAGATGCCGCAAAAATGAACATCTGGAGCCTGATGCTCCTGTTGAGTTTTGCTGTTTTTTCTGTGCTGGTATATTTTATTTATACCTCAAACCCAAGTTTTAACAGCTTAATTGTATACCTTACCGCATTTGCGGCTTATCTTGGCTTTGGAATTGTGTTTATCAGTTCCCTTGCCGGAAATATGAATTCTTCCGATATGAGGAAGAAATCAAGAAATATATAACTTTTATTTCTCCTAAATAAAGAAAACCCGTTCAAATAGATTGAGCGGGTTTTTTATGCTTCATTTTAAACCAAGGTATAGATTCGTATGGAAGAAATCTGCTTAATCTGTAAAATCTGGGAGAGTTATTTTTAAAACCACAAAAGGCACAAAAGTTTTTTAACACTTTAGTTATTTTTAAGTTTAATACAAGATGCAAAAGAAGTACACTTAAGTTTTTAGAAAAAATCAGAGATTTTTTACTCCGAAAATTTAAAAATCTCAAACCCTAAAACTCTAAAACACTCATACACTCTTACTCTCAAACCCAAACTACACTCCCAAAAACTCTTTCTTCTCAAGTTTCACTTCCATCTCCTTTCCACCTCTCCTGATCTTTACATTAATATCATTCTGTTTGTTCTCAACCCTGTTTAAGAAATAATGACAGGCACCGCCCTGATCCAGATTTTCCAGATTGACATCATTGATGCTGATAATGGAATCTCCAACCTTCAGTGGAAAGTTTTCTTCCCGGAATACAAAAGCAACCGTTGGTTTGGATTCTATAAAACGATATCCGAAACCGAAAGATTCCAGCTTGGCAGGCTCGTTTTTGATTTGTTTCATATAAATCTTGTTGCCCGACCAGTCGAGGATGAAAATAAAGTTTTTGAAGAAATCGTTTCCGATAAGACTTGCATTTCCTGTTGCAACAATCTCATTGAAAAATTTTTTATTTCCTACTGACAGTGTTTCTGCTCTGAAAATATAGCCTGGTGCCGGCTTCCCTGCTCCATAAGCCCCGACAGAATTCGTTCCGTAAACTTCTATCCTTTTTAATGCTTTTTGAACATCATAGGATTTATCGGTGATCTTTAATCTTCCTGAAAATCCTGTATCAAAAGTCAGATCGATTTTTTTACCCTGCAGATCAGTTTCTATAATAGGTGTTTTCTGTGCCCTTGGACTGAATGGAATAACAATATCATAATCGGCAGGATTAAACTGAGCAAGATCCTGGGATGCTTCCAATGAATTTTCAGAATAATTGACTTTCCACACCAGTTTCGCCATCTGATTCGCTCCAAGGATGCCGTCTATTTTAAAACAGCTCAGCTCCGAAACACTGAAATCCATCACCACTACACCCACATCTTTGAAAACTGCTTTGTCAACGGTCATTTCCGGCAGCACTGTAAAAATCTGATCATGTTTATTTTTTTGTGAATCCTTTACAGCGCTTGTATGCTTTTTCTCCAACCCCAATTCATTATAAACCGCGGTAGAAATTACTGTTGGAGCTCCCGTATCAAATAAAAAATTATAGGATTTCCCATTGATGCTGACCTGTACAAAAGGCAGGTCGTTCGCGAACCTCATATTGATTTTTTCCACCGGATTCTGCAGCTGCACTTCCCCGCCTTTGAAGAACTTCTTTCCCTGGGCGGAAAGGATTGTTGTGGAAAGAATAAGAAAAGAATAAAGGATTTTTTTCATGGGGATAATTTACACGAAAATAGGGAATTTACATTAATATTTATTCAGATTTGTTAGATTCATTAGTTCTATTAACTTTCGATATGTATTATAACAAAAAAGCCATCCTCACGGACGGCTTTTATATTATAAAATTTTCAATTACTGTACTTTTACAAGCTCAACATCGAAGATCAACCATGCATTTGGTGGAATAACACCTCCTGCTCCTCTTTCTCCGTAAGCCATTGCCGGCGGGATCAATAAAGTAGCGGTTTCACCTTCTTTAAGCAACAGGATCCCTTCATCCCATCCTTTGATTACTCTTCCCATTCCAATAGGAATTTCAATCGGCTCATTTCTTTTGAATGAAGAATCGAATTCTGTACCGTCGATCAATTTACCCGCATAGTGTACAGATACATTGTCACCTGCTTTAGGAGCTTTTCCGGCTGCTGCAGTTTTGGTGATTTTGTAGTATAATCCGGATTCAGTCTTCTGCATTCCGGCTTTAGCGCTCTCAACCATTTTTTCCTGGTTAGCTTTAAACTCCTCTTCCTTCTTCTTTCTTTCTGCTTCTTCTTTAGCGATATAAGCTTTGTTGTTTTCTGCGATCTTAGCCTTTCCTTCAGTGAAGGTTTTTGCCGGATCGTAGTTTTTGTAAGCATCTCCTTTGCTGAATACAGAAACTTTTTGCAAAACGATATCTGTTTTAGGCTTGTCCTGAGCTCCTTTCTCCACATTGGCAATCGCATCGATCACATCGTTTCCTTTTACCACTTTTCCGAAGATGGTGTGTCTTCCGTCTAACCAAGGCGTAGCTACCTCAGTAATGAAGAACTGGGAACCGTTGGTATTAGGTCCTGAATTCGCCATAGAAAGGATTCCTTTTCCTGTATGTTTAAGGTCGTTTTTCTCGTCCTCGAATTTATATCCCGGATCTCCCGCTCCTGTTCCCTGAGGGTCTCCTCCCTGGATCATGAAATCTTTGATCACTCTGTGGAAAATAGTTCCGTCATAGTAAGGAACTCCTTTCGCTTTAGCTTTGTTATCTATTTTCCCTTCTGCAAGACCAATAAAGTTGGCTACAGTTACCGGTGCTTTTTTGTCTTCGAACTGCACGATCAGGTTTCCTTTAGAAGTCTGAAGATTTGCATAAAGTCCGTCATTAAGACCTTCGTAAGTTTCTTTGTCTACGTTCATTTTTTTATAGATTGGGGTACAACTCATCAGCGAAATACTTGCCGCTGCCAGAATTATATTCTTGTTAAACAATTTCATTATTTATAGAGCTTTTAATTTTATGATTAATGGGATATCGTTGTCTATATTCTTTTCGTCTCCAAAGGTTCCATAGGCCAGTGAAGAAGGCACCAAAAGCGTTACTTCCTCTCCATCATGCATAAAACGCAAAGCATTCTCTACCGCTTTCAGTTCATCAAAATGCCCGAATCTGGCATCTCTTCTTTCAATAGGCTGATCATAGATCTTGGTTTCATCAAAATCATACAGATCGTAAGCATAAGAAATAGATGTGTCATCTGCCCTTCTTTCCCGCTTATCAAAACCTTCAACAGTTACCCAGTAATTAAGCTGCGTAGGATAATACTTCACAGACTGCCCATTGATCCAATCCTGGATCTGGCCGCGTTCTATGGTATTCAGGTTCCTCATTCTTTCCTTCGACACATCCAGGTCTTTCTGACTCAGCACTCCCCCAACGGGAGGATGCGCTGTAGGTGCATTCCGGTTACAGCTTAACAGACTTACTGCTGATATGAAGAGTAATTTTTTCATAAACTTTTGCGAAAATACGCATTTCGGGGAAATATTGTTTCATCGGTTTTAAAAAATTTCGGAGAAAATGATGAAGTATTTCCCGGGGATGGGATTATCGGAGATTTAATGATTAAATTTCTTAACTGTAAAAGTTTTTGAAGCGTTTAAATTTATATAAACTACAGAAATTCGACTATAAAAATCGCAGATTTTGTTTGATATGATAAAATTGAACCATTAAGGTTTTCTTTAAGGTTTTAAGATGATTAAGCTGAGCTTTGCTTGAAATGGATTTGCATATTTTAAAAAATTCCCGCAGATTTCGCAGATGGCACAGATTATTGGGCATAAATCTAAGATTTTATAAAAACTTATGTGTACTTCTTTTACATTATGCTTTAAACTTAAAAATTACTAAAGTGTTAAAAAAACTTTTGTACCTTTTGTGGTTAAAATCTTTTCTCCCGCAGATTTCGCAGATGGCGCAGATTTTAATGCATGGAGTACAAAATCTTTAATTTTTCTAAAAACTTATGTGGACTTCTCCTACATTAAGCATTAAACTTAAAAATAACTAAAGTGTTAAAAAAACTTTTGCACCTTTTGTGGTTAAAATTTTTTCTTCCGCAGATTTCGCAGATTACGCAGATTAGATGTATTGAGCATACAAATCTTTGATTTTTCTAAAAACTTATGTGTACTTCTTCTACATTAGGCTTTAAACTTAAATAACTAAAGTGTTAAGAAAAAACTTTTGCATCTTTTGTGGTTAAAAAATTAAACCATTCAAACAAAAAATCACCCCGTACAGAGGTGATTATATACTTTAATATTGAAATACTACTGAATGGTCACTTTGATCATCTGTGGAAGTGACGGCAGTGTATTGAACTGATTAGGGTTGGCAAGCTGCTGTACTGGCTGGCTTTCAGCCTCAGCCGGCTCCGATCCTAAATGCGCTCCCGGAAAAGAACTTTGCAGAGTTCCATGATCATAAAGTGCCATAATGGAAGAAATATCTCCTCTTGTTGCCCCGTCTACTCCATTATTTGTAGAAGCTACAAACCAGTCATTGGATTCACCATACATCGTTACCAGCGCGATGCGGTCTCCTTTACCGGCCATTATATTCTGTGAGGCTTTTCCTCCGTTGTTTCCATTGATTCTGGGTTTCAGTGAACCGGCTGAAGGATCTTTAAGAACGTATACCTGCTTTATCCCCGGTTTTGTTTTAAGAGAGGCCGCCAGGATATCAGGATTTCCCTGCTGGGCAAGTTCTTTTAAGCCCTGTTCACGGTCGTTTTCACCGATTTTAAAGATCGGATTATCAATTCCATTATAAATTACGACAAGGACAGGTGAAAAAGAAGAATTTGGACCTGTAATTCCTGTCAGATACTGGGTTAAAGGAGTTGTTTTACCGGTTTCCGCAAGATCTGTCAATCCGTTGGCTGATGGCTTTCCGGGGGTAAAAATAGGATCTTCCTTTAAAATGGTGCTTCCCGAACTGTGGGAAACCGCCCAAACTCCCGCGCTGATAGGCGTTTCATTGGCTGTACCTCCTGAAGTATTGGTAAGTTTTAAGGTAAATTTGGTTCCGCCTTCGTGGGTGAGTTCTGCTTTAAGCAATTGTGGTGCAGGAGTTGGCAACGATATTTCCGTGACATTTAGCACAGGAGATTCTGCTTCCCCTGGATGAGCACCGGTATTTTTACGAGTCCCGTTATCCCAAAGCCTGATTTGCGAAGAAACATCACCTGTCACAGGATCACCGTTAGTCTGATAAAGTTTTATTCCCGGATTGACGGGAGCAAAAAACAAATCGTTGCTGTTTGCGTACATCGCTGCAAAGCTTACCGCCTGACCTTTTCCGGCATAAAATGAGAAAGAAGCAGATTCACCCGGTTCAAGAACAGGGGTAGATCCTGAATTTTCAAAAGTCCCGAATTGTGTCAGCGGCTTACTTTCAATAACATTTTCTACGGTGATGACAGCAGAGTCACTCACCACCAGGTCTGAATCATCATCTTTCGTGCATGAAGATACAGCTAAAACACTGATAAGAGAAAGCAAACCAAGCGGTAATTTAAACTTCACGAATTGCATATATTTTAAATTTTCTGAAAAATTACCAATATTTGGCGAGAAAATAAAAAAACCGGCAGAATAAATTTCCGCCGGCCTGTTATTGAATCAAATAATGTCTAAATTAAACAGTCTCCAAAACATCTTTTTCAACCATCACTCTCCATCCGAACGGATCTTCGCTAAGGTTGGTCTGAAGATCTACTAGATCCTTTTTAAGAATCGCAGCGTAGCTTTCTTCATCGGATAATTTTGGAAGGGCCAGTTTCACACCTTCATATCCTAAAGCCTGGAATACCGTAGTTACTACAGCAGTTCCTACTCCCCAAACTTCTTTCAGTGTTCCGTTTTTCTGAGCTTCAATCACAGTCTTCACTGCTACAGGCTCTATTTTCACTTCAATTCCTCTTTTTCTGGCAAGCTGGATGAAGCTGTCTCTGGTTACTCCGTCAAGGATTTTTTCAGATGTAGGCGGCGTGTAAATCGTATCGTTAATTCTTACAAATACGTTCATAGTTCCGCTTTCCTCAAAATATTCGTGGGTAGCATCATCCGTCCAGATGATCTGCTCATATCCTTCTTCAATGGCAAGCTGGGTAGGATAGAAAGAAGCGGCATAGTTTCCTGCTGCTTTTGCAGAACCTACTCCTCCGTTGGCTGCTCTTGAATAATGATCTGAAATTTTTACAGAAACCGGTTCTGAATAATAGCTTTTCGCTGGTGTCGCAACGATTGCGAACATATATTTATTAGCCACTCTTGCTTTCAGAGCTTCCTCCGTAGCAAAAATCAGTGGTCTGATATATAAAGACATTCCTTCTCCCTGCGGAATCCAGTTTCTGTCTAAATCTACCAATGCCTTTAATCCGTCCAAAAACATTTCCTCAGTCACTTCAGGCATAGCCAGACGCGCTGCTGATTTATTGATACGTTCAAAATTCTTTTCTGGCCTGAAAAGGAAAACCTGCCCGTCTTTGTCTTTATAAGCTTTCATACCTTCAAAACAAGCCTGTCCGTAGTTTACGCCCATCATAGCTGGTGTAAAAGGAATCGGGCCATAAGGAACCAATTTAACATCACCCCATTTTCCATTTTCGTACTCACATATTACCATATGGTCTATAAAAGTACTTCCAAATGAAAAATTGTTCGGATCAAAGTCCGAAAGTCTGGAGTTCTCCGTTTTTTGAATTATCATTTTTTAAAATTTTTACGATGTTCTACAAATTTAACATAATTTTCTAAATATAAAAATTTTAGAGTAAATTTGACAAAAAAATAGGATGAAAAGGGAGATCAAGACCACAAATGACGGAAGTAAAACATTGTTTATCAATGATTTAAATGAAAACTATCATTCTCACCATGGAGCGCTTCAGGAAGCTGAACACGTGTTTATCAAAAACGGACTAAATCAAATAAATGATTACGAAATTAATATTTTAGAACTCGGTTTTGGAACAGGTTTGAATGTTTTGGTAACAATTAATGAATATTTAAAAACTGACAAAAATCATGTCATCAATTACTTTTCTCTGGAAAAATACCCGATAAATGAATCCGAAATTAATGATCTTGCCTA
Organism: Chryseobacterium phocaeense; assembly: GCF_900169075.1. Taxonomy (NCBI): domain Bacteria; kingdom Pseudomonadati; phylum Bacteroidota; class Flavobacteriia; order Flavobacteriales; family Weeksellaceae; genus Chryseobacterium; species Chryseobacterium phocaeense. The sequence continues at coordinate 1,257,252 of NZ_LT827015.1, read as the reverse complement.
CTTTGAGCATTTTGATAACCCGGAATTCAAAAATATTTATCAAAAAATTCATCAGGCAGATTGGGGTACATCATCAGAAATTATTAAAGGCTTTAACTTAAAAAAGATCGAATGTGACTTTTTTGACCTGAAAGACATAGACTTACCTAAAATCAACCTTGTTTATTATGACTGTTTCGGTGCCAGGGTACAGCCGGACCTGTGGGAAAAGCCACTCTTTGAATTGGTTTCCGACAAAATGTCCGTTAACGGATTATTAACAACCTACTCTTCCAAAGGCAGTGTCCGGAGAATCCTTCAGGAACTTAATTTCAATGTGAAGAAACTGCAGGGCCCTCCAGGGAAAAGGGAGATGATTAATGCGGTGAAGCAGTAATGTGAGGCGAAAGGGCAAAAAGGCTAAATTGCGAAAAGGCGAAGAAAGCAAAGAAAGCTGAGAAGGCAAAGAAGGCGAGGAAAATGAATCCGATCAAATGAGTGGAAGAATGAAGCATATAAATAACAGAGCAAATAAATAAATTTGCAAATTTACACCTATATTACTCTAAAGCTACACTACCTTATTTGCTTCCTTTGCCTTCTCAGCTTTCTTTGCTTATATCCTCTGCAATTCCTTTTTGCTTATTCGCCTTTTCGCAATTTAGCCTTTTTGCCTTTTTTCCCCTTTCCCCTTTCCACATATTTCCTTATTTTAGCTGTACAAAATATTACATATGATTGATAAGATCAACGTCAGGGTGTATGCATGCGCAGTAAAAGATAAAAAAGTACTGACCCTGTTTGAGGAATATGCCGGTGAACCTTTAATGAAATTTCCGGGCGGAGGGCTGGAACTCGGTGAAGGACTTCTGGAATGTCTCCACCGCGAATTTGACGAAGAGCTGAATGTAAAAATTGAAGTGGTAGAACATTTTTATACGCAGGAAAACTTCCTAGTTTCGCGTTTCAGAGAAAATGAACAGCTTCTTACCATATATTATATCGTAAAAATCACTACCGAAGAAGATTTCCTTATCCTTGATCCATGCATTGAGAAAATAGAATGGATTGAAATCGACAGGCCGGATAATCCTTTTCCGCTGCCTGTAGATCAGATTGTCTTCGATAAATTAAAAGAAAAATTCCTGTAACTGCTTACAGGAATTTTATATTTATTTTCTTGCTTTAAAATCACCGGCTCCCGGATACGGCTGCAGGTACCCGGAATTCCAGTTGGACTGCAGCAGAGATTCTATAAACTCATCCGTTCTGTTCTTGTGGGGATTGTATTGGTCTTTCAGATCTATATCTGCCATTTTTCCTTTTACATTCCACCAGAAAGCACTCCATCCGCCTCTCATTTCTTTTATGATCTCATACACATTTTTTCCGGTAGCCCTGTTCATAAGCTTTGCAAAAACCTGTCCCTCAGTGGTGGTAAGATCCCTTAGCTGCTTTTCATATTGATCGGCCAGCATATTCTGTCTTTCTCTTACAAATTTTCTTTTGGCTTTGCTGTCCATATCAGTCATGTCAGCCTGGATATCTCTGTACTGCTGAAGTGCAGTGACAAAAAGAGGATAAACCCTGTTCAGCTTTTTATTAAGGAAATAATAGTAATTTTTGTCCAGCTGATTATTGAACCGCGGTTTATTAACCAGCACCAGCTCATCCAGCACTACTACAGGCTCGCCGTTTATTTCATAGACTTTTATCTTTTGACGTTCATCATAGTAGTACTTATTTCCGAACTCATCGGTTTTTAAAGATTCAGGGGGATACTGATTGAGGGGCTTTGCAACAATAGAATCCTTCTGACCAAAAACACTGACTCCAAAAAAGAAGATGAAAAGGCAGACAATCTTACTAAAATTCATTATTTTTACACTTATAACAACAAAAATTACACGCAAAAATCATTCCCTTTTATGAAATTTGAAAAGAAATCTTTGAAATTTTTAGAAAAATATTTAAACACTTCTTCTCCAACAGGTTACGAGCATAAAGGCCAGGAAATCTGGATGGATTACATCAGACCTTATGTAGACAAAATAGAAGTGGATCATTATGGAACATGCTATGGCATAATTAATCCCGAGGCCGAATTTAAAGTAGTGATTGAAGCCCATGCCGATGAAATTTCATGGTACGTAAATTATATTACTGATGACGGATTGATCTATGTCATCAGAAACGGAGGATCCGATCAGACGATTGCTCCTTCAAAAGTGGTTCATATCCACGGTGAAAACGGGATTGTAAAAGGCGTATTCGGATGGCCGGCTATCCATACCAGAACCAATCAGAATGAACCTACTCCGAAAATTGAAAACATCTTCATCGACTGCGGTGCTGTTTCCAAGAAAGAAGTAGAGGAAATGGGAATCTACGTAGGATGTATGATCACTTATCCTGATGAATTCTTTGAAATGAATAACCGGTATTTTGTCTGCAGGGCATTAGACAACAGGATCGGAGGATTTATGATCGCTGAAGTAGCCAGACTTTTAAAGGAGAACAAAAAAACGATTCCTTTCGGGTTGTATATTACCAATTCCGTACAGGAAGAAGTGGGTCTTTACGGTGCGGATATGATCGCAGACACCATCAAGCCTAATATCGCAATCGTAACAGATGTTACCCACGATACCACCACTCCTATGATCGAAAAGAAAAAAGAAGGCGACCAGAAATGTGGTGACGGACCTGTGGTTTTCTTTGCACCAAGTATCCATCATACGATAAGAGAGCTGATCATTGATACGGCAAAATCCAAAAAAATTCCTTTCCAGAGAGCGGCTGCCAGCAGAGCCACAGGAACAGATACCGATGCTTTTGCCCACTCCAACGGCGGGGTACCAAGTGCTTTAATTTCCTTACCTTTGCGCTATATGCACACTACAGTAGAAATGGTATCTAAAGAAGACGTGGGTAATGTGATCAAACTGATTTACGAAACAGTTCTGAAGATTAAGCCGGAGATGAAACTGAAGTATCATTAAAAGATTGTCAGACAGAAGACATCAGGTATCAGACTGAAATGATTATGTTTATTGTTTTAGGCAATTGGTTTATTCATTTTTTGTAAAAGTCTGACATCTGATATCTCACATCTGATATCTCAATAAATCTAAAGAAAGTATAAAAAGTAAAAATGAAAACGAAGCTTATTGCTCCATCCCTTTTATCCGCAGACTTCGGGAACCTGCAAAGAGACATTGAAATGCTGAACAACTCCCAGGCAGACTGGTTCCACATTGATGTGATGGACGGGAGGTTTGTACCCAACATTTCATTTGGTTTTCCTGTGATGAAGACTGTTCAGCAGCATGCCAAAAAATTTGTTGACGTACATTTGATGATTGTAGAACCGGATCTGTATGTGGACGAATTCATCAATCATGGTGCAGATCTGATTTCTGTGCATTATGAGGCATGTACACACCTTCACAGAACCATTCATCATATTCAGAGCAGGGGTGCAAAAGCAGGGGTTGTACTAAACCCTTCCACTCCGGTATTAATGCTTGAAGATATTATTGCTGATGTAGATCTTGTTCTTTTAATGAGCGTAAACCCTGGATTCGGGGGACAGAAATTCATTGAGAACACCTACAAAAAGATTGCAGAAACCAAAGACCTTATTCTGAGCAATAGCTCAACGGCACTTATCGAAATTGACGGCGGGGTGAACCTTGATAATGCCTCCAAACTTTTCGAAGCCGGAGCAGACGTTCTTGTAGCCGGAAATGCAGTTTTCTCTGCTGAAAATCCGGAAAGAACCATCGAGCTTCTTAAGATCTAAAGATTTTTAAATACACTCATACGAAAAGGCAGCTTATCCGGCTGCCTTTTCTGTTGAAAAAAATATGGTTATTAGTCTGTTTGCTGAAAATTAAAGCTCAGGTCACCCCCGTTATAATCCAGAGAAACATTCGTTGGAAAAGTTTGGGAAGAAGCTCCAACCCACCGGTATTCCAAAAATTTAATATTTCCTGCAGTGATCGGATAGGTTGCATTGCTGTTGTCGGGTTTATTCTTTTTGTACCAGTCATTTGAATTCATGGTAATCATATATTTCTTATCTTTTTCCAGGGGGAACGCTTCAATTGCTTTCGTCAGTAAAGTATTGGATGCAGCTATATTGACTATTTCCGTTCTCAATACCGTTTTTGCTGTATAATCCCAGATTGTAACTTTCAAATTAGGGTTGGCATCCGGCAGCTTCACAGTAATGGCATTGATCTTTCCTTTTACATTCGGGGAAAATACAAGACCGAATTCATAGTTTCCGGCATTGATAAAATTGCTTACCGTGGTAAATCCGGTACTTTCATGATACTTAGTTAATGGATTTTCTTCTGCATACATGATAGGCTCCGGAATAGACTCGTCATCATCTTTACTGCAGCTTGTTGCCAGAAATATTGAGTTCAGAATAAGTAATACACACAGGCTTTTAAAAGATAATGATCTTAGGACTCTAAAAACTTCTAAATTTCTCATTGGTTTTAATTTTAATAATTTGATAGGACAAAGATTGAACTATCCGGCCAATGAAACATCAGGAAAAACACTCTTTTGCAGTGAGCTATTGCACTATTTTTGGAAACTTCCTCAAAAAAACAAAGACAGCCCTTGGGAGACTGCCTTTTCTTGCGGAATTTGAGCTTTGTGGTTATTAGTTTTTGTGTCGTAAGACTTTAATGCTTAAGATTCCCTGTGCTATTACTGATGTAAAATTCCAAATAAAATCATATATAATGCATCCGTAGAAATACTGAATTTAAGCATTAGGTATTTATACGTATTCCGTAAAACTATTCCGGCTGATACCTGTTCCAGATACATGCACAGGTCACCAGAGCAATACTGATCACGGAAAATACGGTTCTGACGTTATTCAGAAGATTCCAGCGGCTCTCAAAACGGTCGCGCATCTGCTTAACTGCTTCCGCAGTCGCCCCACTGATATCAAATTGATCAAGCATATTGTTTAGAGGAACATTTCCAGCCATTGTAACCCCAAAAACTCCGATCAGATAAGCCAGTGATGCTAGCAGGAGAAAAAGAAATGCAGGCTGCTCTCCTCTGAATAGGAAAGTCGTTACCGGCAGTAATACGGCTGTTCCCATAAAACTCAGAAAAAAAACTGGATTGAGAATTTCCCGGTTAATGCTCTGCATGGATTTTAAATATTCCGTATCTGAAAGTTTACCCAGTCCCAGGACGACAGAGCATGAATAGGCATAAAAAAGCCCGGCGATCAAAGCCGTAAGCACGGCCGTAATAAGTAAAAGTACCGTTGTCATTTTCATATATTTTGATTTGTGATATATCGCAAGAAAACCTAGTAGGGATTCCATTTTTTGATGATCTTCTGGGCAGTAATGATCATTTCTTCATCCCAATTTTCAGGTTTGAAATAATAAAAATCCTGATCTTTTATAGAATGGGTGTCAGTCCCGTTAAAAAGCAGTTGGGTAAGCTTCGTCTGTTCATCATACAAGAGATGATCTTCAACAGGTTCCGAATGCTCTCTTATTTTCTTTTTACGCCATATCTTATTTTGACCTGAAGGATAGCCGGCTTTACTGATAATTTTTTTTACTCTTTCAAAATCATCGAAGAAAATCCTTTGTTCAGCTTCTGTTTTCAAAGTATGGCCCAGCCTTTCAATAATGATATAGTCAAGATTTGGGCACAAGGATAAAACTTCCGGCAATATGTTTAATATGTCCTCCGGAATACGCTCATCATGGGTATCCCTTCTTACAGGCTTTTTTCCATATGCACTTTCCTGCCAGCTTCCTCCGGACAGATGAATTTCCTTCACTTTTTCCAAAGGATACATCCTGATTATTTCTAACATATCTGTTTCAAAATTACAGGACTGGCAGTAGATATTATGAAGATCAAGAATAAGAAATCCGTCAATATCTTCTATAAGCTTGTCAAGGAATTCTCCCTGCTCTTTTACATCATTCACAGAGAATGAGAAGGCAAGATTCTCTATGCCAACCGGGATTTCTACAGCGTCCTGAAGCCTCAGGAGCCTGTCTTTTCCTATCTGCAGGGTTTTGGGGTGAAGCGGAACGGGCAAAGGAACACCCTGATGAAAATTTTCGGTATTCATGAAACCGAAATGTTCCGTAATATGGTTGTAGTTTCTGTGCTGAACCTCTTTTTTTAATTTTTCAAGCCAGATTTCCTGCCTTTCTGTCCACCTGGCATCAAAAAGAGAGTAATAAACACCATGCCCCAGAAGCCTGTTGTTCTCCGCATAGAAATCCAGAAGCCCGGAAAGCCATTCAGATTCTTCCAAATCATAGAGCGTATCAAAAGACCATTCCAGTACATCTACGGAATGATCCTGAAGGATGGGAAGGATGGCGGAAACGAAATCCGGTTCCGGCATCATAGAAAGTCCTAACAATGGCTTTTTCATATTTTATCCCATTCCACAGGCAGGACAGCCTCCCCCATGGCCGAGAATGGTATCTTTTTTAGGAACAAATTTAGTCTGGGCAGTTTCTTTTGTCTTTACAGGCTCTGCCTTTTTTACTTTCTTAACCGGCTTTTTCACTTTTTTTACAGGTTTTGTGGTCTGCGCCGATACGCTTACCGCCAGCAGGCTGGCCATTACTAATGCTGGAATTTTCATAACATTTCTTTTCATGGAACTTACAAGAAGTATTCCATTTATGATCCTGCTAAAAATACAATATTTCCATATAAAACATTTTAAAATACAAAAGTTATTATTAATATTTTTAACAATAACTATAAGATTCAACATAGAATTCAAAAAAATTAGCTCTTGTTTATTTATATTTAACATCAAAATAAATTAAACAATGAAAAACAGGTTAAACAAAGCCGTTTTCTTAGGATTAATACTGTCTGCATCCCATATTCATGCACAAATAAAACCGGAAGAACCCAAAAAAATGGAATGGTTTAAAAATGCTAAGCTGGGAATCTTTATTCACTGGGGAATTTACTCCGTGGATGGTATTTCCGAGTCCTGGGCTTTCTTTAACAATTATATCAACCATGAAAATTATATGAAGCAGCTGAACGGTTTTTACGCTTCAGCATACCAACCGGACCAATGGACTCAATTAATTAAGGAATCCGGTGCTCAATACACCGTCATAACCGCCAAGCATCACGACGGAGTTTCGTTATGGAATTCAAAAGCTGAAAAGGCTGTCACCATTCCACAGCATTCCTCCGCTAAAAAAGATGTGCTTACACCTTTTGTTACTAGCCTTAAAAAAACAGGGCTGAAAACAGGGCTATACTTTTCCCTTCCTGACTGGAGTCACCCGTATTACGATATCAATACCCGTACAAAAAAGCGGTATGACATAAAAAATGATCCGGAACGCTGGAACCGGTTCGTTCAATATTATCAGACCCAATTAGCAGAGCTTTCTTCTCAGTATCAGCCTGATCTCTTATGGTTCGATGGTGACTGGGAACACACTTCTGAAGAGTGGCAGGCTCCTCAGACTTTAAGCCTCCTTAAAAAAAATAATCCTGATATTATTATCAATTCAAGGCTTAACCATCACGGCGATTATGAGACTCCCGAACAGGGAATACCTGTAGTAAGGCCGCAGAGCCGGTATTGGGAACTTTGCTATACGATGAATGATTCATGGGGATATCAGCCTTACGACCACCATTATAAGACTCCGAATATGATTATCAGAACGCTGGCAGATATCATCAGTATGGGAGGAAATCTGCTTCTCGGTATCGCGCCTAAATCTGATGGAACTATTGATGAAAGGCAGGTTGAAATGTTAAAAAACCTTGGAAGGTGGACCTCAAAAAACAAAAGGGCTATTTATGGAACCAGCCATGGCATTCCCTTTGAAAATTATAAAGGAAAGTCAGCTGTTTCAGAAACAAAGAAATCGGTCTTCCTTTACATTGAAGAAGCTAAAGATTTCGTTAAGGTCCATGGTCTCCTGACCCGGCCTGATGCTGTGAAAATTATAGGTGATGAAAATGTCGGGGTAAATTTTTCTTTTGACCATGAAACCACAATGACGATAGACCTGTCAGGTATTAAATTCGACCAGGATGTGACCACAGTAGAATTGGTTTTCAAAGACTCTCCTGTTTTCGTGGCCAATTTTAAGCACAATTCGTCCTCCCTCAATAACATTCTGGAAAATAAGAATTCAAAAACAGCAGCTTATGACCTTGCAGATGCGCTTCACAATGGAAACAACCTGCTGGATCGATCAGGAATTACAGGCGACGGACAGGCCATGAAGATTCCTAAGACGGCAAAAACAAATCCGGAAACCCTTCAATGGATCAGCCGGCATGCTGAAGCACTTTATGACACAGGCAAAGGTCTTCCTGAAGGACATTATTCCGGAATGAGTGCTCTTTCCAAAGACAGACAGACGCTTTATCTTTTTGTAGAAGGCACACCAACCGGCCCGGTAGCTTTAAAAGGAATAAAAAATAATATTGCGAGAACCAGGGTGGTGGGTGACGGATCTATCATTAGTCACAGTATATACAGCAAACTATACTGGAGCGATACACCCGGGATTATATATATTGACCTTCCGAAAGACAGACTTGACAAAAACATGACAGTAATTGCTGTATTGCTGGACAAGCCTCTCGAACTGCACAGAGAAAAGGTGAACGCTGTGGAAAACAATCTATAAACACCACATGATCAGACAATATGGCACAAAAAAACCAGAGAAAAATCTCTGGCTTTTATATTTCAAGGTAGTTTTTCTTAGAAAATCTCTCTTCCTGAAAAATGGAACTGAGCTTCGATAAGCGCATTCTCGTTGGAATCCGAACCGTGAACAGCATTTTCACCAATACTTCTTGCAAACATCTTTCTGATGGTACCTTCTGCTGCTTCTGCAGGGTTTGTAGCACCGATCAATGTTCTGAAGTCTTCTACCGCATTATCTTTTTCCAAAACAGCAGCAACAATAGGACCTGAACTCATGAAGTCTACCAGCTCACCGTAAAATGGTCTTTCAGCGTGTACTTCATAGAATTTTTTAGCATCAGCTACCGTAAGTTGAGTTAATTTTAAAGCTTTGATTTTAAAACCTCCTTCTGCGATCTTTCCTAATATAGCACCGATATGTCCGTCTGCAACTGCATCAGGCTTAATCATAGTGAATGTAATGTTAGACATAAATGTATATTTTTTTAATGGCGCAAAATTACAAAAAATATCTTTGATTTTTATTTTAAATTTTTTTTAACATAAAAATAACTTTTATTAAGAAATGGCGAAAAAACTTTGGCACAGTAATTGTTAATTCTATTACGATTCTCATGTTTAATTTGAGTTTTCATGGTTATTAGTTTTTACCCAGCTTCGGCTGGGTTTTTTATTGACAAAAAATCAACTTTATTATTGAGGATTTGATAATTTTTGAAACCCAATAAAAGCATATTAATACATTATTGCTTCTATTTCAATCAATGAGATAATATTAATTTTTTGATATTTTTTTCGTCTTTTGTATTAAGAAAAAAATTGATGAGAGAATACTGCCATTTTTGGCAGAATTAATGACCGTAAAAGTAGAATTATTGTAAATCCGGAATATCCTTTATGGAGCCCGGCATCTTTTTGTAAAAATAAACAGGCAGATATTCTCAGATTAACTCATGTAATCAAAGTAAAGATAAAAGTTTTGGTTGCAGGTAGTTTATTTCTGGGAAGCTTCTTCCGCTTCTTCCATCAGCTTTACATAGGTAGCATAACGGGAATGCTGAATTTCTCCGGTTTCAAGTAAAGCCAGGACAGCACATTTGGGTTCGTTGATGTGAAGACAGTTGTGAAACTTGCACTCTTCCCTCTTTTTGAAAATCTCCGGGAAATAATGCTGGACTTCCTCTTTTTCAATGTCAATCATTGCAAACTCACGGACACCGGGGGTATCGATGACGTTTCCGCCAAAATCCCAGAAATGCATCTGGGCAAAGGTAGTGGTATGCTTTCCTTTTAAATGGGAATCCGAAATTTCAGAAGTTTTTAAATTCAGGCCGGGCTGCAAAGCATTCACTAATGTAGACTTTCCACACCCTGAATGACCAAAAAACACAGATGTTTTATCTTTTAGAATTTCCTGAAGCTCATCGAAATTGAGTTTGGAATACGATGATATTTCCAGCGTGTCATACCCTATTTCCTGATAAAGAAATTCGATATCTTTTACCAATTCTATTTCTTCATCATTCAGAACATCAATCTTATTAAACAGAATAAGAGGTTTGATATTATAAGCCTCGCAGCATGCCAGAAACCGGTCAAGGAAGCCCAGTGAGGTTTCCGGATGTTTCAGCGTAAAAATAAAACACGCCAGATCTATATTGGAAGCAATAATATGGGCCTCTTTTGAAAGGTTAACCGATTTTCTGATCAGATAGTTGGTACGTGGATCTATTTTGGTGATCCAGGCAATACCGTCGGTTTCGAGCTGAAATTCCACAAAATCTCCTACAGCAAGCGGATTGGTAAGCCTTGTTTTAATCAGTTTGAATTTACCACGAATCCTGGCTTCGAAAATTTTGTCTGTTTCGAATTCCATGACCTGATACCAGCTGCCTGTAGATTTTATGATTTTTCCTTTCATAGATAATATGGATGCAAATATAAGGAATTAGGGCTTAGGGTTCCGGATATACTTGAAAACAAATCATATATTTTCCTTTAATCCAGATGCCCTAAGCCCTGTTATTTACACGGATCCGGAACTTATAGTGATTCCGCACCCTGATATTTAAACTCCTTCAGTCTATCTATTAATCATAATACTATTCTGTACTTCAATAGATTCTTCGTGGATTGCTTTGAAAACCTTCTCAATAAATTCCTGAGACATTCCTGTTTCCCTGGCTTTCTGCGTGGCGTATTCTGTAATTACTTTCCATCTTTCAGGCTGGAAAATAGCAATATCATTCTCTTTTTTAAGCTTACCGATCTTTTCGGAGATCTTCATTCTTTGGGAAAGAAGTTCAATCAGCTGAAAGTCAAGATCGGAGATCAGGGTTCTGTGTCTTCCCATCTCGTTATCAAAACCTGCAAGACCTGAATTTCTTACCTTTAAGTTTCCGATCAGTTCTGCCAATACTTCCGGTGTGATCTGCTGAGATGCATCGCTCCATGCTTCATCCGGATTACAGTGGGTTTCAATAATGGCTCCCTGGTATCCTACGTTCAATGCTTCCTGGGTAACATCTGCAAGACCTGTCCTGTTTCCACAGATGTGAGAAGGATCTATCAGCATCGGAATATTGGGAAACTGGCTTTTGAAATCAAGAGCGATCTGCCAGTTCGGGTTATTTCTGTATTTTGTTTTCTGGTATGTTGAAAATCCTCTGTGGATCACCCCAAGGTTTTTAATATCCTGTCCTAAAAGTCTTTCCAAAGCTCCAATCCATAAAGCCAGATCCGGATTTACAGGATTTTTCACAAATACCGGCTTATTTGTTCCTCTCAAAGCCATGGCAATTTCCTGAACGGTAAAAGGATTTACCGTAGAACGGGCCCCAATCCAAAGAACATCCACATCAGCTTCCAGAGCTGCAAATACGTGGTGGGCATTCGCTACCTCTGTAGCTGTCTTGAATCCGTATTCTTCTTTTACTTTCTTAAGCCAGTTCAAACCAATTACACCTACTCCTTCAAAGCCATTCGGCTTGGTGCGGGGCTTCCAGATTCCTGCACGGAAGATAGGAACCTGTGCATTGGTTTCCCTTATTCTTTTAGCGGTTTCAAGCATCTGAGCCTCACTTTCCGCACTGCATGGTCCCACGATCATTAATGGCTGTGAAAGCTCGTTGATCCACTCGTTTTTTACATCTTTTAAATTCATATTTTTAAATTTATTGTTTTTTTTTATTTTTAAGATAACAGCAATAGTCCTTTCATTATAAAATTTATTTTTATAATTCTTTTCAAAAAATGCCGTTCAAAATTGTTTAAAGGAATCAGGAAAATAAAAGGACTTTACTTCTCCAGTATTTTTTGGAAAGAAATTCAGTTAGTAATACCAATAAAATCGGTAATACGTTCTGAAATTTCTATAATAGAAAGCAGAAAAACTAAAATAACCGCTAAAGAAATTAGCGGGTACAAACTGAGACAGAGATGGGATAAACGATTTTTCCACTGGATTCTGAAACTTCTGTTGTTTAGTTTTAATCTGATTTGCTTTTGTCAAAAATCTAATTTTAACAAAAATCTTTGACAAAGATATAAAAAAACTTAATCTGACAAAAAAAAATTATGATCAATACAAAAAATCAGGTCAGATCAAACTTCATCAGATCATCCAGATCTTTCAGAAGCGGATTTCTCTCCATGAATTTTTCAAAGATTTTTCTTTTGGTCATCACTTCAATTTTGAGGTTATCAAAATCTCTCTGATAATCTATCTCAATAGCATGATTGTGAACTTTGGTTCTGAAATGATTAAAAAATTCTCCGGCTATTTTGTCAAATTCAACTTTGGCAGAATCTGAAGGGTATAAAACCTTAATGACATTCTCCCCTGCTTTGATCAGCTTGAAAGTTTTCACTGCATTGAAAATGAAAGTATTTTTGTTCCGAAGCTGCTTCAGCATCAGATTCCATTCCATCTGCAGGTCTGTTTCAGTAAAATGATTTTTGGGAAGATTTTCTGTTTTTACAGCTACCATTTCTTCTTTTACCTCTTTCTCTTCTTTATTCAGAAAAGAGTTAATGCTGAACCCTGAAGAGATTCCTTGTCTTGATAAAGGTTTGGTGGTTTTTACAGAGACTTCCTGGATGGTTTCAGCCTGCTGTGTAGGAACTTCCTTAATAACCTCTTTTTTCTCCGGAGCTTTTTCAGGAATTTTCACTTCCTGCTTTTCACTGAGAAACGGTGCTAATATCAGGAACTTTTTTTTTTAGTATCGCCTGGATTAGCTGTCAGGGAAGACAGCTGCATCAATGCAATTTCTACTGTAAGTCTTGGATTCTTGGAATTTTTATAATTGATATCCGCATGATTACAGATCTCAATTCCGTCGATCAGCTGCTGGGCATTCCATTTCTGACTTTGCTCTACAAATTTCACCTTGGTCTTCTCCCCTACTTCTATAAGCTCTATGGTTCCGGGGTTCTGTGCCATCATGAGGTCCCTGAAATGATTTCCTAAACCTGCTATAAAAATATGGGGATCAAAGCCTTTTTTAACAATTTCATTGAAGGCAAAAAGCACTTCCGGAATTTTGTTTTCTTTGGCCAGGTCTACAATGTTAAGATACTGATCATAGTCAAGGATATTGAGTACTTCAGCAGCTTTGGCCAGTGTAATGTTTTTCTGGGAAAATGTGGAAAGCCTGTCGAAAATAGAAAGTGCATCTCTTAAGGCGCCATCCGCTTTCTGGGCAATGAGATATAAAGCATCATCTTCATACCGGATACTCTCCTTCTGGGCGATGTTTCTGAGATGTCCCTGAATATCTTCAATGGTGATTCTCTTGAAATCATAAATCTGACATCTTGATAAAATGGTAGGGATAATCTTGTGCTTCTCTGTAGTTGCGAGAATAAAAATAGCGTGGGCAGGGGGCTCCTCAAGTGTTTTAAGGAAAGCATTGAAGGCTGCAGAAGACAGCATGTGCACCTCATCGATAATATAAACTTTATATTTACCTACCTGAGGCGCAAAGCGGACCTGATCTATCAGTTCCCTGATGTCATCCACAGAGTTGTTGGACGCCGCATCCAGTTCATAGATGTTATAGGCGAAGCCGTCTTCTGAAACAGAGCCGTCCTTTTCATTGATCTTTCTGGCCAGAATTCTGGCACATGTAGTTTTACCCACACCCCGCGGACCACAGAAAAGTAAGGCCTGAGCCAACTGGTTTTCTCCAATGGCATGTTCTAAAGTATCTGTAATGTGAGATTGCCCTACGACAGTGTCAAACTGCTGGGGGCGGTATTTTCTTGCAGATACGATAAAATTTTCCATTGGTCAAAAATAAGAAATATAGTTTTAATCTGAAAATTAAAAGTTTTCAAATTATGCACAAAAACTTACTTTTGGTAAAATTGGAAAACTTTTAACGATCAATCTTTTGCTTTTTTGGTTTTGTAGTAGTGGTCTATAATCTCTACGATCACTTTTTGAACCTCACCTCTTCCTTCTTCTGTTCTCATATCAATCCCACAGAATTCGGTTCCGTTATATGCAGGAAATAAGTTCAGATAATAAACACCTGCCGCAATTAAAGCCAGCATGGCTCTTACATTAGTAGCATTTTCCCCGAAATAAGGATCTGTTACATTTTCAAATAAATTAGCAGCAACATCTTCTCTTTGCTTAAGGATATTTTTAAGTATCGGCTTGCTTTCAGAAAGCTCCCAAAGAATAATTTTCTGCAGTTCCTTATTTTTCTTAAGACTTTCAAACTGCATCAGAATCCCTTGAGTTAAAGCCTCCTTACCTTTTCCAACCTGTACTTCTTCTTCGATATCCGGGCTGAATTTACTCCAGTAATCCTGAGACTTGATATATTCGTCAATAAGCTTATCCGTACTTCCAAAGTACTCATAAATAAGCTTTTTGTCGAAACCGGCTACCGCTGCAATCTTACTTACTTTCAGACCTGAGTATCCTTTCACTCTTAAAATTTTTCCAACTGCTACAAGCAGCTTTTGCTTTGTTTTTTCTTTGTCCCTGATGGGGCCTTGCACTACTTTTCTGGGCATAATTTATTATTTTTTTGCAATATGCAATTTTTTATTAATATCATCAAAGACATTCAGTGTTTTGTCTAGATGTTCTTTTTCGTGTCGGGCTGTTACAGTCATTCTGATGCGCGCATCTTTTCTGGCTACGGCAGGATACATAATAGGATTGGTATACACCCCTGCTTCAAGCAATATTCTGCCAATATCCCACATCTTGTTCTGATCTCCTATTTTCACGGGAATAATTGCTGAACAGGTAATTCCGGTATCTAACCCTAAATCATTAAGCCCTGTTTTGAAATAATTGATGTTATCCCACAATTTCTCCATCCAGAACGGTTCTTCATCAATCAAA
Source organism: Chryseobacterium phocaeense (assembly GCF_900169075.1). Taxonomy (NCBI): domain Bacteria; kingdom Pseudomonadati; phylum Bacteroidota; class Flavobacteriia; order Flavobacteriales; family Weeksellaceae; genus Chryseobacterium; species Chryseobacterium phocaeense. The sequence goes on along the minus strand of NZ_LT827015.1, from coordinate 1,242,181 downwards.
TCAATGGCTTTTAAAATTCCGAAGGAAGAAGGAGGGGCTGTTACTGAGAAAATATGCTGTCTCGACTGGAACTTCAGGAATGATGCTATTTTCTTATTAGCAATTACGTATCCCCCAAGGTTACCGAAAGTCTTGCTGGACGTTCCTGTTATAAAATCTACCTTATCCAGTAAACCGTCGTCCTCAAGGGCTCCTCTTCCGGTTTTTCCCATGACCCCAACGCCATGGGCGTCATCTACCATGAGATAGGCATTGTATTTTTTTACAAGAGCATATATTTCTTTAGCGCGCGAGACATCCCCTTCCTGGGAATAAACTCCATCTACTATAACAAGCTTTGTACGGTACGTATTTTCACATACCTTCAAAATATGTTCCAAAGCTTCCAAATTATTGTGCGGAAATGTTTTTTTATTGGTAAAAGCACATCCTTCATGTACACTGGCATGCACTCCCATGTCTAAAATAGCAATATCCTCTTTCTGCATAAGGATCTGTAAAGTAGCACTGTTAGCGGCATAACCGGTAGTGAACAAGATCACTTCCTCTTCCTTTCTTCCAAAAAATTCAGCGATCTTTTTTTCTATCGCGCTATGATAATCAAAATATCCGCCGATAAGGGGTGATGCTCCTGTACCCGTTCCGTATTTCTCTATTCCTTCGATGGCCGCCTGCTTTACTTTAGGATGCTGTGTAAAACCGAGATAATCGCTGGAAACAAAGCTTACATACTCATTATTCTGGTTGGCAATATCTATATTTAATGTTGCATTACTTCCTGAAGTATTTTTTAGTCTGTAATTCATGTGTCCCCTGGACTTCATGTGATCAAGAAATTCATAAAAATAATCTGCTCTCTGAGCAATATCATAATCCGGAATGTTCTCAAAATCTTTAAATGTTGCTGTTGTAAAATCAATACTCATCCTTAATGTTCTGTTAGTGTTAGTTGTTAATATTAGTTGTTAGTGTTTAGTTGTTTGAAGAAACAAATATATAATTATTTAAAGCTTGCAAAATCTATGGTATTTAAAATATGGCCTTTTAAATAATACGCTTTGTCTTATAATCTTTTAATCAAATTATTTTACCTATCAATACCTCCAATCACCCGTTTTGATAATTAATTAGTTTTTATCTGAACCTAAAATTAACAAAAAAAAGACAGTAATAAATCTCTATTTCTAAATAAATCACAAAAAAAGACAAATGTTTTTACAATTGCCTCATTACTAAAATATTATTTTTTACAACTGAAACTTTTCTTAAATTTTTAAATAGAAAAAAATTCCCAGGATAGTGTCTTTCTCTAAAAAAACATGAATATGTTAAGTGTTTTATACTGTCTCCCTGTTGCTTTTCCTGAATTCCCCGGGAGTAATCCCAGTCATTTTCTTAAAAAACTTGGAAAAATTAGAGGGATCATAAGTGAAAATTCTTGCAATTTCCGCAATAGAAAGTTCGGAATCTCTTATCATCGTTTTAGCTTCGTGGATAATTTTTTCGTCATAAAAATAACATGGATGCTTCCCTTTCTCTTTTTTTATGGTATCGGTAAGATGCGTGTGGGAAATCGCAAGTTGACCTGCAATTTCATTGAGTTCCATAAATTCAGGGGTCACTCCGGAAAGCACATCCCGGATGTGCTTTTCAAGAAAATCAAAATACTGTCCGGTAATTTCTTTGCTTCTTTTCATTATCATCATTGGTTTATAGTAGAAATTTAATCTATAAATTTAAAGATAAGAATAAAAAAAACACGGTGAACTTTTCGGATGTTCAGGAAATATCCGGTAGAAATTAATAAAAACTGTCTTTGAATGCCTGCACGGAATTCTTCACATTCAGCTTTTCAAGAATATTCTGGCGGTGTCTGCTTACGGTATTGATGCTTATGGATAAAAATTCTGCAATTTCTTTACTGGCATAGCCTTCACCTACATATTTCAGCACCTGAAGTTCTCTTTTGGAAAGGATGGTTTTATAATCCAGTTTGTCTTTTGCTACGATCTGTCCTTTAGCAGTGTTAATAGTCATGAAATCGGGAATCAGGGGCTGGGACTGATCGATTGCAATATGATAAAGGCAAAGGGCAAATCTAAGTTTTCCATTATCCGGGGAATAGATATAAAACATCCGGTGCTTCACCAGCCTGTACCGGTCATTTTTATCTTTCATCCTGATTTTTGAAAGAACACCGTATTCTGCACGGACCTCTGCGTCCATAGACTCCATAAGTTCATAAAATCTTAGCTCGTGGATGTATTTTTTCAGACGGTCCTCCGGATGTATTTTTTTAATAATCTCTTCTTCCCAGATAGAATTAATCTCGGCAGGATTATCTTCCATAGTCAACCCCAGTTCAAGTGCCGCTGCAGATTTATACACATAGCTTTTATCCGCCTGCATATCACTTAAAACAGCTATTGCGCCTTCCATCTGCATATAGATCAATGCCCGGAGTTTATACACTTCAGTATCGAGCTCACATTTCACGGCTGCCCTGTCAAGAAGACGACTGTTCAGTTTGTCTATGATCTCCATAAATGGTTATTTATCAGTATTGGCAGAATATGGGTTTAATTTTACTTTTGCTAAAATAATAATTTACGCCCAGCTAAAGAGGATGAAAAGATTGATTTTAAGTGTATGCATGTTTTTCACGGCCCAGCAAGTCTTTGCACAGACCCTGGAAAAGATGAGCTGGTTCAATGAGCCTGAAAAATGGGAGATTAAAAATAACAGTTTATCAATGACTGTGACTCCTCAAAGTGACTACTGGAGAATTTCGCATTATGGATTTACGGTAGATGACGCTCCTTTTTATTATGCAACCTACGGAGGAGAGTTTGAGGCAAAAGTAAAGATCAGCGGACAGTATAAAGCCAGGTTTGACCAGATGGGGCTTATGCTACGGACAGACAAAGAAAATTATATAAAAGCCGGTATCGAATTCGTGGACGGGAAATACAACCTCAGTACTGTAGTTACCCACGGAACCAGCGATTGGAGTGTCATCACTCTGGACAAAACACCTTCTGAGGTTTGGATCAAAGCCATCAGAAGACTGGATGCTGTGGAAATATTTTATTCTTTTGATGATAAAAACTACATAATGATGCGTAATGCCCATCTGCAGGACAATACACCAGTTATGGTAGGTTTAATGGCCGCATGCCCGGACGGAAACGGATTTACAGCTGTTTTCGAGCATTTCAAAGTGAAACATCTTCCTGATCTGCGCAGGCTGAAATGGCTTGAAAACAATAAATAATGATTGAATTCTTATTCAATATACAGTCAATTTTTATTCGCCTCCCTTTTTTGGGAGGTTTTTTATTTTCAAAATAAAGAAGAAATCAGATTTTTAGCTAAATATTTCACAATAAAATGAAATAAAATCACCATTTCCTGCTATCCCTACGTGGTATGCAGATAAAATCTCTGTCAAAAATGATTTTCAATGATATTTTATGTGCATAAAATCACTAATTTTACAGCTCATTCCAAATTTGTTTAATGACAAAGCCCAAAACACAAAATATTTCATGAAAAAAAATTGCTCTGGAATTCCCTCCGCTTAAAAAAACTTCGACCTGTACAATGATTATTATTAACACATCCCTGCCCTAATCAAGCAGGAAACATAGATCATTTTTTGTATGGATGAAGGCCTGAACCCGTTTTCTGTATTTTGTTTCCGTACATGTACAGACAGCGTAAAACTTTCACGTGGAATACTATTGACAAAGGACTTCCGCAGGAAACTGCAAAGCCGTTGTTAAGGATCAATATGTCTTATTCTGATCTGATAAAATAGAAATATCCATATAAAGCAGGCCATCCCTGAAGTTTAAAAAAAATAAAAAAACTAAATATAATAACCTCCGATATGAATACGGAATTATCCGTTGAAAAGATTATTTTTCAAACTGATTCCCGTTAGATTATCGACGAAAACTCTCAATTAAAACCAAATTTTTATGAATGAAAGAATCTTAATCGCTGATGATCATTATGTAGTACGGGCGGGAACCGCTCTGGTGTTGGAGTCTGCTTATCCTGAGCTGGCCATAGATTTTGCCGAAAATTATGAGCAGGTCAAGAGTCATCTGGCCGCCCAGCCTTATGACCTTCTTCTTCTGGATATCGATATGCCGGGAACCCAATACAAAAAAATGATTCCGGAACTTAAAAACATTCAGGAAGATCTGAAAATCCTTGTATTTTCAGGACACGATAAGGATGTTGCCATACAGTACATCCGTGAAGGTGCCGAAGGATATCTTAGTAAACAAAGCAGCGAAGAAGAAATACGGGGAGCTGTAAAATCTGTCGTTGAGAAAGGCTATTACTATCCAAGTGAACTGGTAGGCCTTCTCATTCAGAATAAACAACGCAACCCGGAAGAAAAGCTGTCTGCAAGAGAGCATGAGATCTTCCATCTGCTTGCCAGCGGAACCGGAAATTTGGAGATCGCCAATAAGCTGAATATCCGGATGTCTACTGTAAGTACCTATAAAAAAAGGATCTTTAAAAAACTTAATGTCAGTAATATCGCCGAACTTATCAAAGTTCATGAAATGATGCATTAGAGTCCGATTCTGCTGAAAACCGGGACCGGAAATCAATACAGAAATCCGGTCCTATACTATAGCTCTGATCGGTTTTATCCATATACCTGATTGATCCAGGCGTTTTCAGGATTGAAAAAATATCATGAACTTTACAGGACATTAATTTCTATAAAAACCCGGTGGTTTTTAATTGTAACAAAATCATGGATCAATCTGAAAAAGCAGAAAAAGGAAGCCCTCGTTTCCGGTATATAAAACTTTGTATTTTCTTTTCGGGACTTTCAGTATTTGCACAGCTCTATCTTTTTCAGCCCATGCTGCCTACTGTAGCAGATTATTTTAAAACAACAGCCGGAGACAGCTCACTTCTCGTCTCCTCTTCTACCATAGGAATGGCTTTAGGCCTTCTGTTTTTTGCTTTTAAGGCGGACAGCTATTCAAGAAAAGGCCTGATGACGTTTTCATTGGTGTTATCTGCTGTTCTCACCATGATCTCAGCATGGATACCGAGTCTTGATCTGCTGATCGCAACCGGAGTTTTAAAGGGGTTTGTCGTGTCCGGTGTATCAGCCGTTGCTTTGGCTTATCTTACTGAGGAAGTTCATATTTCCGTAGTGGCACTGGCCATCAGCACTTACCTAAGCGGAAATACCATCGGCGGAATGGGCGGAAGAATACTGGCGACTATTCTTGCCGGTGAATTCGGATGGCGTAATGCTGTACTGATTATAGGAATAGAAAGTCTTCTGCTGGGTCTTGTATTCTGGAAGCTGTTTCCGGAATCCAGATTTTTTAATCCGCAAAAAACGGATTATTCCCTCAAAGTAAAACAAATGAAAAGGTTTCTTACGGATGCCTATATGCTGCGGCTCTACTTTACAGCGGCCCTTCTGATGGGTGCTTTTGTAAGTGTTTACAATTATTTAACCTTCAGGCTGGAAGACCCGCCGTTCTCCTTAAGCCATTTTGTGATCGCCTTTATTTTTTTAATGTATATTTTCGGGGTATTCGGAACGATGATCACGAGCAGGCTTTCTCAAAAGTTCAGCCGTAATTTTATCCTTAAAGGTTCAGTTCTTTTTATGCTTCTGGGTACCTTATTCTTGTTGTCGGAAAATATGTATGTGCTTATTTCAGGCCTTGGATTGTTTACTCTGGCATTTTTTGCTGCCCATACCATGGCGAGCCAGATGACTGCCCTTCATGCCAGACACGGAAAATCTTCTGCCACTTCCATTTACTGGCTGTTTTATTATTTTGGTTCCAGCATTCTGGGAAGTGGTACCGGATATGTCCTTCATGCATTTTCGTGGAATATATTTATTGTGGTTCTGTTAGTTTCTGTCGGAATTTCCTTTGTTCTTGCTTTAAAAAACAAAGACTTGTAGACATCCGGATTCTTAAACAGAAAAAACATACCACACATATACCACATATTCCACCTCTTATTTTCACAAAATTTAAGGAATAATAGTAATATTTTAACATTCAGGCCATTATAAATGTAAAAAATAACGAAACATTCAAAAATAAAGCAATCTCACTGCCATGTGAGGCATACTATTTGCAGTGGAGATATCTACACACACCTTTCTAAACTCACAATATTATGAATGCAGCAGATCTTAAAATTAAAAACTTAGTTGAATACAAAAAACAAACGTACACCATCACTGAAATCTTCCAGGGCACAAATCATGATTACCTGGTAAAGATTGAAAACGCCATTCACAGCATTGCTGTTCCGGCAGAAGCTATCAAACCTATCCAGATTACGGAAGAATGGCTTGAAAAATTCGGATTTCTGAGAACTCATGTTTCGCCGGAAATCATCAGGTACGAAAGACCTGAAACATTTATAAAGTATGATTTTGACTTAAGTTCGAAGAAGATCCTGGAAGGGCTGAAAATTTATGGCAACTCCATCAGATGTAAATATATCCACGAGTTCCAGAACATTTTTTCATGCCTTTTTGGAAAGGAACCCATAGCATCCAATTACGGAGTGCTGAAAACCCATTCTTAACTTAACATGTTATTATAAAGAAACCGTTGTATTTTACAGCGGTTTCTTATTTTTAGATTTCAATTAAACCAAGATCAGTAGGAACTTTCGCTAAGCTTTCCGGAAATGCAGTTCGGCCTGTTTTTGAAGACGTTTTCTTTTCGCTTTTTCTCTTTGTTCTTTGCGGAAATCCCATGGAGAAACGGCATTTTTATCCACCCATAACCCTACTTTTTTTGCTTTTGCCTTATTCTGCATTGCTCCAAGATCAGCATCCTTTGAATACGAATAGTACCACCAGCCATATCCGGCTTTGATGATTTCTGCAGAAAGATATTTCCCATTGTCATAATATACTTTTGCCACTGAACGCCCGTACCGGTCTTTATTGGTTTCTACAAACGTAATCTGTCTTGAAAATACCTGGTCTGAAGTGAATTGTTTGGCATTTTTTCCAAATGGCTGACGGTTTTCCGGACAGTCTACTTCTGCCAGCCGCAGCTTTTTCTGTACATTTCCGTCCAATAAGACCGTAATGGTGTCTCCATCTGAAATTCCAACTACCTTTGCCTTTGTCTGTGAGAAAAGTGAAAGAGGAACGCATAACCATGCATAAAAAAACATTCTCATGCCGCGAAATTATGTATTTATTCCTAAACCCCTCTGATAGAAAGCTTTTTTTATTAGCTCCCCGTAAAAAAGACATCCAAAATATTGAAACACATCAGGTTTTTTACGGATCTCTGTTACTGCTGTACAAATTGCAGTCTGAATGCTTTTGGGCTTTCTCCCCGTTTGGCTTTGAAGAATTTATTGAGGTGGCTTTCATCTGTAAAACCAAGCTCATCAGCAATTTCAGTAATTCTCCTGTCACTGTATTTCAGGCGGTGCTCAATTAAAGTGGTTTTATAGTTATTGATATAAGACTGCAGGGTTTCTCCGGTGTGTTTTTTGAAATATTTGCCGAGATAATTTTCCGAGAACCCAAACGTTTTGCTAATGACTTCGGTCCGGATCATTTCCGGCTCGTAGATATTGCTCTGGATGTAATTCAGAATACTGATAATACGTGATTCTGAAGTTTCATCGATGTTCTGAGGAAGATATTTGGCGATATTCCGGGCAACAACCACAATCAGGGTATTGACCAATTGAGCCGTGATATCGCTGTGGTATACATCTTTATTGACGGCCTCCCTGATCAGCGCTTCTACAATGGGCCGGACCAAGGTTTGATCGCTCTGGTTTTTCAGAATACATCCAGGTTTATGATTGGCATTTTCCATAATGTATTCTAAACGCTGAATGTTTTCCTTTGAAATGCTGCTGTCCTTTAAATAAATATTGGTGAACTTCAAAAAGAAAAATCTTGTGGTGGTATCAATCCAGAACTGGCTGCAATCCTGGGGTGTCAGCAGAAACATATGATTACCCGAATAGTCGAAACTGTGTTTATTGATACAATGACGGCCCGTTCCCGATAAAATAAAAACCAGTTCAAAGAAATTTTTCCTGCTCTCTTTTTCCGGAAAAGTATCCAGTGTTTCGCAATGAATGCTGTAAGGCTGGTACAATACATCTCTGTTCATACACAAAATGATTTTATTTTCTACAGCAAAAATATACAAAAACATAGAAATTATCTACCAATAATTTGCTCAAAATCAGTATAATTTTGCTTCGACAGATAAATTTAAAACTCATGATAAAGCGTTTATTATACATCAGCCTGATCTCCTTAATTTCGGGTTCATTAACTGCCCAGAAAGCGGATAAAATCTCCCATTACTCCACTATGGATGCCCTGAGAAACGGAGTATACACCGGTGACCTGACAGTAAAAGAGTTAAAAACCAAAGGCAATTTCGGGCTGGGTACCTATAACTTCCTGGATGGTGAACTTATCGCACTGGATGGTAAAATCTACCGTGTTGCCACTGACGGAACCGTACAGGAAGCCGATGAAGACAGAAAGATTCCTTTCGGTTCATTTACCTTTTTCAGAAAAGATCAGTCCGTTGTGCTTGATAATATAAAAAATGTAGAAGATCTCCAGCAGAAGATCCTGGCTGCTCTCCCTTCCCGTAACCGTTTCTATGCTATAAAAATTGAAGCGGAATTCAGCAGCCTGATTTTGGGAGGTGCCGTGAAGGTAGATGCAAAAGATACCACCGGCATTGCTGTTTTTATGAAAACACGACCGATCTATAAAAAGCAGGCTGTCTCAGGAACGTTCGTAGGATTTTACAGTCCCGGATATGTTGGCGGAATGGATCTGTCACCCTTTCATTTTCATTTTTTATCCAAAGACAGAAAGACAGGCGGCCATTTGATAGACGGAATTTTTTCAGCTTCAAAAATTACAGTGCAGCTTGATGAAAAAAATGTATTTGAGGTTCAGCTGCCGGACAGCCATAATGAGGGATACCGGCGAAACTGGGAATCATCCGGATCAAAAGCACAATATTAGAAATGTATTCAAACAACTATTTATATATGAAGACGAAAAAAACAATTCTTTTATCATTAGCCCTATTTTCTTTCGGAATGATGCCGGCCCAGCAGAAAATACTTCAAACTGACTTCAGTAAAGGAACCTGGGAGCAGGTAGGAACGGGCTTGCAGCGCAAATGGGTTTCCGGGTCAGAAAGCACTTTCGCATTCTGGAAAATGGACAAAGGAGCCCATGTTCCACCCCATCAGCATCCCAATGAACAGGTAACCTATATTACGAAAGGCAGTGTGAGGGTTTTAATGAACAATAAAGAATATATTGTAAAAGCAGGCGGTGTGCTGATTATCCCCGCTAATGTTACCCATGAGTTTTTCTGCCTGGAAGACGGTACCGAAGATCTCGACTTTTTCACTCCGGTCCGTAAAGACTGGACAGACGGAACTGCCGGCTATCTTAAACAGCAGGAAAATCCACTTGAAACAGTAGCACAGTTTGATAGCATGAGGCCGGGAAATGTTGCGATAAGTAAAGATGGACGTGTCTTCACAACGATTCATCCTCTGGGATCTCCCAGGCAGCAGCTGGTAGAAATTATCAATGGAAAGCCCGTTCCTTTTCCATCGGTAAAACTGCAGAAAAACGGAGGGAAAGCAAGCCATGATGCATTTGATACTCCACTGGGCATTCTTGTGGATAAGAAAAACCGTCTCTGGATGATCGATATGGGGTTGGAACTGGGAATAACCCGCTTATGGTCTATTGATCTGAAGAAAAATAAGATTGCAGAAAAAATCGAGCTCCCTTCCGATATAGCTCCTAAGGGAAGTTTTGTACAGGATGTAGCCATTGACGAAAAAAATGGCTGGGCCTATCTCGCTGATATTGCCAATCCCGGTATTATCGCTTTAAATCTTAAGACCAAAAAAGCACGAAGGTTCAGCGGCCACAGCACTTTACAGTCTGAAGATGTGGATATGATTATTGACGGAGAGGTAATCGATTTTGGAGGAAAGCCTTCACGGGTGGGTATTAATCCTATTACCCTATCGGACGACAGGGAAACCATTTTCTTCGGAGCGATGAACGGTACGGCCTGGTATCAGGTTCCTGCAAGGCTTTTCCGGGAAAACGCGGATGATCAAACCATCGGCAATTCTATACAGAAGTCCGGAGACAAACCTGTAAGTGACGGTGTGGCAACGGATAAGAACGGCAATCACTATATAACCAATCTTGGGGGCCACAGCATCAGTAAGCTGGATGCTAACGGCCAGCTGAGTGAAGTGGTTAAAGACGGAAGATTAAAATGGCCGGATAATGTAGTTATTTCCGAAGACGGATACCTGTATATTTCGGTGAATCAACTGAATAGTACACCTGCTTTTTCCGGAGAGAAAGATAAAGGACAGCCGCCTTATTTTATTTACAGGATTAAACTTTAATATCAGTTTTAACGGCTGCACCGGCCAATATAAGAGGTGATTAAAATTGCCTGAGTCGGGGTAAAAAATTTCAGATTAAGTGGCTGGAAGCTGGCAGAGGGAGGCTGGAAGTTAATACCAGTTATTTATAGTAAACATTAGTCATGGAATTTGATCAATCTGGTTTTAAAAATTAGTAAAGTTGCTATAAAGTTCTGTTTTCAGGCCTCAACAACTTCCCTCTTCAGCCTTCAAACTTCCTGACAACCTTAAAAAACAGAAATGTCTTATTACAAACTCAGATTAAAATAAAATCAAAATACAATGAACAACGAACAATTTATATCCATTGCTGTTTTAAAAGCTAAAGAAGGAAAGAGAGCGGCCTTACAAGAAGCTCTGTTACAACTTATCAATCCTACACGCAGTGAGACGGGATGTCTTTATTACATTCTTTTCGAGGACAAAAATAATACAGGTACTTTTTATATGCATGAAGCGTTTCAGGATAAGGCTGCATTTGAATACCATATCCAAACTCCACATTTTAAAAATTTTGCCGGGCAAATGAACGAGCTGATGGCTGAACCTATCCAGCTGATCGAGCTGAAGCAGGTTTCCGGAAAATAAGTCTAAAAATACACATTAACTTATTATAATCCAGCATATTAAAATATAATTTTTCACCAGATATTGAAATTAATTATTATATTTGAGTGACTAAAACCCTTACAATGAAAAATCTCAAATTAAAATTAAATGCCAATGGTGCGCAAGCTTTAGACAGATCAAAGCTAAAGAGTATTAACGGAGGAGTTGCCGCAGGAGCCTGCGATAGCTGGGGAAGTGCCGAATTTTCCACGTGCTACAACTGCTGTCTGGGATATTACCAGGCACAGACCGATGAACCGATGGGACCTGCTCCGTATGAACTTTGTGATTCCTTTTGCGGTGGAACCCCTGTGGTAATCCATCCTTAGGAAAGAATCAGACTCACGTCCATTTTATTTTTAAGAAAAGAAATGATTCAATAATTGTTATCAGTATACCCGTCGGATTGCTGTTAAAACAAAAAAGGAGGCGGGGAGCCTCCTTTTTTTCTGTATTAAATAACCTAAAGGCCAATTAACTTCTTTATATAGTTTGTGTTTTTTTATAAGGTTTTCAAGAAGTCTGTTCTAAGGTTATGCATACACTATATTAATTTCATCACTAGTTTATGTTTTTAGAATCGTAACGATTAACCACTTTGCATCAAATTTGAAAAAACTAGAAGAAATTTCAACCGATCCTTACTCTTTCGCTTGGTTAATTTTACTGGTACAAAGTAACGACATTCGAAGATCACGTGCCTCATAAAAGGCATCGATATATATCGAGAAAAGAATAGATGTTTATCGAATGTGCATTTCCAGAATGAAAAAAATAAAGCAAGGCTTTAGAAATCCTAGAGTTTGTGGTGGGTATTGAACAGTTCGATCAGCTCAACAATATTATCTATTTTCAGTTTATTAAAAATATTTTTCTTGATAGTGCTTACGGTGTTCTGCTTGATATCCAGCGCATTGGCAATTTCGAGGTTCCCATGTCCTTCTGCATACATGCTGGCAATCTGTAATTCCCTGGCAGTTAAGCTACTGAGAGGATTGATGAGATTCGGATTATAAACAAGTTCCACCAGTAATTTCCTGACCACTTCAGAAAAATACTCTCCCTTGTTAACTATATCTGAAATTGCCTGTCTGACATCTTCCTCTTCGCTTAATTTGCTCAGATAGCCGTTGGCTCCGGCCTTAATAAATTTAAGGGCATGGAGTTCTTCTTCAAGACCGCTGAAAATAAGGATTTTAATATCCGGATGTTCATTTTTCAGCTGTGATACCGTGTTCAGGCTGTTTCCATCCGGGAAATGAGCATCAATGATTGCTACTTCTACTCCTTTCTCCTGTACCATTCCAATGATCTGCTGCAAGGAAGAGGTCTGGTAAACCACAGCATCAGGAAGAACCTCATCTATAAGAATTTCCATTCCCTGACGCACGATACTGTGATCATCTGCTAAAAGAAATATGATCTCTTTATTTTCAGTTGGCTCCTCCATTGCTATTGATATTTAAATTGATTCTGAATGTTACTTTTGTTCCCTTGTACTGCTCGCTGTCAACGTTTATTTCTCCATCGAAAAGTTCTATAATCTCTTTACATAAATTAAGCCCTAAACCGGCTCCGAAATTATCCATTTTATCTGAAGCTGTTCCCTGGTAATACGGTTCAAAAATATTCTTCAGGTCCGATTCCGAAATGCCAATACCGGTATCACTTACTGTGGTGATCAGGGAGATCATATTTTCACCGGCAGGCTCTGTATGCATGCTAAGAATGATCTGTCCGTTTTCTGTGAACTTATTCGCATTTCCCAGGATATTCATGAATACCTGGTTGATCTTTATTTTGTCTGCATTCACAATAGCATCTGCAGGAATTTTGTCTGTAACCACTAATTTATTATTCCTGGTTTCTATATAAGGTGTAATGGCAGTTACAATGGAATGAAGCTCATCTTTAAGGTTAAAGACAAAATTAATCAGCTTTTTCGGGGCTTCCTGGTTTTTTGTGTAATCCAGAATCTGGTTAGATTGGATGAGTAAAGTACTGTTGGTGAATTTTATCGATTTCAGATAATCTTTTATTGCTTCATCTTTCGTGGTCCTGTTGATCTTATCAATAAAAATATTGACAATCTTCAGGGGAGACATCAGCTCGTGGCTCAGCATTCCGAGAATCCTGTTCTTGAAATTAAGACTCTTTTTGATCTCGTTATTGGCTGCATTCAATCTACGCTCATAAATAAAGGCCAGCCTCGTTAAATACATAATAAGGATGGAGACAATGAACATCAGAATCATTAATCCTAATACCAGGTTGGTTCTGATTTTATTATTATTTGAATTCTGCTCGTTGTATTCTTTTTCCAGCTGCGATTTAAAATCTTTAATGGCATTTTCATACACATTGATCAGTCCGTTGCTGTATACCAAAAGCTTACTGAAATTACCATAAAAATGGGCATTATCCCGCTGATTCTTTTCAGCATTCCTCTCCGCATTCTTCTGAACCTTTTTTACTTCTTCAGCATAATGTTTGTCCATCGATTTTATGGCATTATCCATTTCAGATTTTACATTGGAAATGTCTATCGTTTTATTATTGGTTAATGTGATGACCGTGCTTTCTTTCTGTACATTCACCTTACCGGATATGGCATCTCTCAGACGCCCCATAAACCCTTTCTTTTTGATGGTATCCGTAAAGGTACGGGTTTGTATATCCATGTTTTCGAAGTTATTCTTAAACTTTTTCGGCTCATAAGGCTGCTGCTCGATTTTGGGAGCCTTACTGGCAGAAAGCTGAGAGGCTGAATCTATTAATGTTTTCAGCTTGTTAACCTGAAGGGTATCTTTTTTACGCTGAATAAGGGTATTTCTCAGCTTCGGGCTGAGCTTTTCGTAGCTGTCTATTTTGTCAAAGTTCCCTTTAAGCTTTTTGAGGGATTCGAAGTATAATTTCAGATCCTTATCATCCTGGCTGACCATATATTTCTGAAGGTACTTCTGGGCTTCCATAAAATCCGTCCTGGAATCATCAGTGAGATCGCCCAGCACCCGGCTTTCCTCCAGTTGCTTTTTAATAAAATTCAGTTTCTTTTCATTGACAAATTCATTATAAAAAAATACAGCAATAATGACCTGTATCAATAAAATACATATGATCAATGAATAATGAACGATTTTTCTCCATTTAAAATCCAAGAATTTATCTTTCATAAGGGTCTGTCAAATAAATTAATTTTCTGATTATTTAAGTCTCTCCGGTTTTTAGTTTTTAACGGTACACAGAATACCCGGAAATCCGGGAATTGCAGTCTCCCATTCAATTCGCAAAGTTAAAGTAATTTTTGTCTTGTTATGCCAGTAAATGTCTGATAAAAAGCAAGTCATTAAATTTATCTTTTCATCAAAATGCTTACAAAAACTTTAAAATTGACTTTATACACCTATAAAGTTAGGCATAAAACAGAACAGATTCTCAGAATACTGTAAAATTGTATTCATGTCAGGTGAATTTTATATTAATTTTTAAAACAAAATGAATATTATTTAAAAATACCATTTAAAAATAGATCATTTTTCATTTACAGATAGAAAATTATTTACATAATTTATTTATCATTAATAGAAATCCTTTGAATCCAAAAATTCTATCTGTCTTTTTCTTTGTTTATTTCATTTTTCCAGCACCGGAAATATTTATACAGATATACAATAACAGATAACTTTAAATTCTCCTGCTAATCATATTTACTAAAAGAACATGTTCCGGAATCTCTGTTTTTCCAATACTGACACCTGTTCATAAAATATATTTTGGAATAATTTATCCATTTAATAAAATTTGATTAATTTCGAATACAACCAAACTTAATTTTTATGAAAAATTTAAAAAAAATCAAAAGAGAGGAATTGAAAACCATTAAAGGGGGGATTAACTGCCCTGGTGGCCAGATCTGCTTAATCGGTGGTAAATGGCAATGCATGCCCTATGATGGATGCGGAGGCGGAAACCAACCTTAAATCTGAAGTTTAACCAAATTACTTTATTATGAAAAATTACAAAAAAATTTCAAGAGACCAGCTAAAGAGTATTAACGGCGGAGCACTAAGCTGCTCCGAAGCATGCTGCCCGCCTCCGGGGATAAAAAGATGTCCCTGGGTGATTTGTATAGCGCCATGCGAGATATTGAGTTAACACTACCATTAATTCAATAATAAAATCCCTGGAATCTTTGATTCCAGGGATTTTATTATTTTCACTGGAAAAAGAAATATCCGGTATTTCAGAGATAAGTGCTTCTCTGAACAATACCTAATCCATTGCACTGTTACTAAAAACAAAATTATGAAATTCACATTTTTTCACCAATTGTTGAATATTTAACATGCATAAACAGACTAATTCGCATCAATAATAACAAATAAATCCTGCTTTAATTAAGCTCCAATTATTGGAAATAACAAAAAATGACAGATATCTGCTATATGTTTTAATGATCTAAGCTAATAACTTTGTCCCCGAGATAATACCGGGAGATTGCCAGGAAACTTTTCCTGTCTTACCATACAGTAGAAAATCATAAACGTAACCTGAGGAAAAAAACGAATACCAAAACTTCAGCCGAGCTGATAGCTTATACCATGAACCACAGCCTACTTGTGCTTTAAGACAATAAAAACTATTCCATTTACCGGGATTTACGTACATTTGAACCATACACCTCAATAATCTACTGAGGTTCAAAATATAAATCCAAAATGAAATATTTCTTTTCCTTTTATGCCTTTTTTCTTTTTGTAACTATGCATGCCCAGCATCATCCTCAATATGTACCTTTTAAGTTTGGTGGTGAAACCGGTATCATGAATGTATCAGGAACTGAATACAAGGAACCGGGCTATTTAAATGATTTTGGAAATTATTACCTGGCAGGTGATTTTCAGGCTTATATCATCAATAAAAATGAAGACTCGGATTTTGTGATGGATGCCTTATCCGGAAAAGAAATCCTATCCGGAAAACTGGATACCGACTGCGGTCCTTTAAAAATAGGAAATGACAACTATTATCATTTCAAACTCGAAGGAAGTTCTGCATTATTCGCCGCCGGAAAGCCTGTTATTATGCTTAAAGAACATTATCTTAAAATAGAGCCTAATGCTCATTCATGGGATAATGAGTTTTTAAATGATAAGCAGTTTATCTGGGCATTAAAGAATGACAACACCTATGATATTCTTGATGTTAACCGGAATTTTTCCCCGGTAAAAGGTCTGCCTTCTTTCAAAAGCTTTGATCTGTTATTCCGCACCAACAAAGATGCTCCTCCTACCCTTATTGGATTTGCCCTGGGAGACGAAACGGCCAGACAACGCGAATTTGGCCAGCAATATGGTATCCCGCAATCCGATAAAACTGTGGAACTCTATGATCTTAATTTTAAGAAAATAGGCGATAGTCCTTATCGCCAGGCTTCTGTTTCCAGGCTGTTCAAAACGGAGATCCAATTCAGAGGAGGAATGATGGAACCTCCCAGCTTAAAGAATCAGATAATCAGATCAGATCAAAAAACAGTGGTTTTGAACCAGGAATTCAGCCTGATCCCTTCTGATAATCAGCCCGGTCAGCTCATATTGGTAAACACTCAGAAGAACTCCACTCCTGTCCTGGGCAATGACAAGTTTGATTACCGGTACATCAGTACTTCAAAAAACTTAAAAGCTCTTCTTCAGATAAGACATGCCCAAAGCGGAAGCTTTTTTTATTTTGACTTTAACGGGACTTATTTTCCAAAGGGCACCCCGATGATCCCGGAAAAATACAGGCAATGGAAGCAGAATAAATAACTAATATTTGAAGTATTAAGAGGACTTTCTTTTCGGTAACTGAAATTCTCCGTGTGAATACATTTAATAATTTCAAGAAGGATAAATTTACAGAATGAAATAAAGAAAGGATAATATGATAAAAAAAGCCTACTGGTAATCAGTAGGCTTTTCTTATAATCAGCGGAGAGTGAGGGATTCGAACCCCCGGACCTGTTACAGTCAACAGTTTTCAAGACTGCCGCAATCGACCACTCTGCCAACTCTCCTGAATAACGGCTGTACCGTCGTTTTCAGTGGTGCAAATATATAAAGTTTTTTGAAACTGACAAAATATTTTTTCAGCCCATGATTAAAAAACATTTAAATGCTGCATGAACCGGTTTTTGCTCATCAGGAATTTACAGTTGAAAAGGGACTTTGAAAAGCCTGGAACAGAATAAGATCCAAAGAATCCCGCTTATTTTGCCTGGCCTATATCCAATCGGGCAAATTTTCCTTCATTATTTTTGTGGAAGCGGAAAAATACCGGAAATGTGCCCCACTTCCCTACCTGAAAGTTTCCATAAATTTCTTTTCCATCATCTCCCACCCTGTCAATGGTGAGAAATTTTTCTTTTCCAAGGGCATTGGCAAAGAAAGATTTAAAATCTACGGTATTACCATCGTCTGTCATTGCCGGATTGTCTGTAAAAAAGCTATACCAGCTCTGGTTACCATCCTGCAACGCCTGTACAGCATTTCTTACGGTTTCATCTGTTATTTTTGATAGGTCCATATTCTTTTGTCTTTGTGTTGTATTTGTCTTTTGAGTGCCTTTTTCAGGGGTTTTCTGGCCGCATGCCATACATGACAGGCATAATACGGCTGTGAGTAGAAGATGTTTTTTCATACTTATTGTTTTAAAGGATGCTGTAGAAAAATAATGAGCAGGTTGAGAAGCAAAAACGGCAGTTCAATCATTACGCCTTTAAAATCCCGGTCCTGGAGGTGAAAGCATATGATCAGCAATATGCCTGCGGCCATGAGAAAATTTCCCCAGACAAATGTTTTAGGGAATAAGATCATTACAGCGGCTATCATCGTTATGGCCCCGCTGATCATCAGCCCAGTCTTGTCGAACCCCCATTTTCCAAGTAAGGCAGCCATTTCAGGCTTTCCTGTAAACATCGCCAGTCCCTGCTTAATTCCCATAAAAACGGCGGCAAAGATGAGTATGGCATTGATAATTTTTAAGATCATTGGTTTGTTTTTATACAAATATGCATAAAATGACGGATATATAAATGGTGAATTTTTCGGAAATTAAATCATCACTCAAAATCAGGGAGCCATCCTGTTTTTATTCTCCATGCGGTATAATCAGCATCTTTTCTGTCTATTTCCGGGATATTTTCAGGATCAGGAATCGCATTGATTTTTTCCTGCGAAAAAGGCATAAGATTTACTTTACGCCGTTCTGCGTTCAATCTGTTTTTATTTTCAACCGGATACGGGAGTCCATCTGCCATCATCTGCGTTCCATACCGTTGCGGTTCCCCCTGGAAAAACTGAATCCGGTCATGCAGATAGGCGATATTGGACGGCTTGATATCATCACTGTTTTCGATCATTAGCTGGCAGCACCATTTCATAAATTCCGGTTCGCCGATTGAATGCTGAATAATGAGCCATGCAGCATCGCTGGCTTCCGCTCCTACTTTTGAAATGGTAGGAAATCCTATTTTTTCAATGATTTCCCTGAGCTGAGCTGCATTTTCTTTATGAACCTGCTCCATTTCAGGATGATATCCGCCTGAAAGTTGGCCCTCCGAAGCCAGCTTTTCCCGTACTGAAAGATCTTTTTCAGCCAATTCAAGGATCTGGTTTGAAAATAGTTCATTCATTTTATCAATTTTTTAACCGGTTGATATTTTTCAGTACGAATGTACATCTGTTCTGCACACTACCTTTTGGGACTTCAATAACTTCGTATCCATATCTGAGGTAGGTTTTCTTCATTTCCTGAAAAGTAAATACTGCTTCATTCCAATCCTGTTTCCGTTCTGTATCATTTTCATAAATCTCTTTCCATGGCGGAAGGATAAATACATTTCTGTTATAGATAACTTCCCGGATCTTTTCTTCTTTTTCCTTTGAAACCGGAATATTTTCCATATTCATGTAACAAATGGTATCAGGCAGTCCGCGGTCAAAGAAAACTATTCCGGTGGCTGCTTTATCTTTGATTTTTTGATAGGTATGCACGGAAGCCTCAAACATCAGCCGGGCATAATATTCCTTGTTCTGCCAGGGAAGCCCGTCACCATTGATCATGAGCTGTTCTTTGATGATTTTTCTTGCATCTTCATCAACTGTCAAAAAACCACTCCTTTCCAGCTCATTCAGCAGCGTGGTTTTACCGGCACCGGGACCGCCGGTGATCACAAAAAACTGATCTGACAGATTATGTTCTGTTTGTAACATCAATTTATTTTTCAACTTATTAATAGTAATTTCCATCTGCAAGTGCAAAAATAACGGTAGCAGCCATTTCAATTTAGGCTGAAATCCTATATTTTGATTGGAATATTCAAGATCACCTATCGATCATTTTTTACCATTTCACCATATTTTTCCGTATAGGTTCTGAACATTTCTGCGCGGGTTGATAAGTGATACACTTCATTACCATTAATCACCAGCTTTTCGGGAGCTTTCCCGTTACAATGACTTCCTTTGGAATATAATGCTTTATTCAGTTCCTTAAAATTTCTTTCCGCTTCTTTCTGTGAAGGAAATTCATAGACCCAAATAACGAAATCAGGGTAAAAATCTTTAGTTCCCTTTTCCGGCTTACTGCTTTTTGCAAAATATTTTCTGATCCCATTACCTTCAACTATTTTGATGCTGTTTTCTTCACAATTATTATAGGACATTCTACCCGGTTTTTGAGACTCAAAACTAAAACCGCTCCTTTCTAGTTCCGCTTTCAGGTTGGTAATAAGTTGGGTATTATCTTCCATATTCCTTGTATAAATAGTATCGTACACCGTAAGCTTATCCGGCATTTGTTCAATGGATCGGATGGTATCATCAGCTTTTTTCCACTTATCTTTTTTACTTTCACTGCATGAAAAAATAAATATGAACAGCGGAAGATACAAACTGCATTTTTTCATGAGAGTTTTGTTTTTTTACAAATTACAAAAAATACCATGAGATTCCGGTAAAATAATTCAGATTCCAGTATGTTTAACTGTTCACAAATCCTTAAAGCAATCGTAATGTAGATTTCAAGCCATTGCCCAAACAGACGTTTAATTTTGTTCATCTTTAATATACTGTACAGTGAAGAAAATTTTTACCTCTGTTTTATTTTGTGCTTCCATATTCTTTTATGCACAAACCGGTACTCTTTCCGGAAATATAAACGATGATTCCAGATTATCCCTGCCAGGCGCTAAGATCAGCCTTGCACCGGGGAATATCTATACTACTTCGGACGATCATGGAAATTTTGTGTTCCTGAATGTTCCTCCGGGAAATTATACCATGACCGTAGATTATCTGGGCTATGGAACCAATGAATACCAGGTCACCGTAGAATCTGACAAGAATACCCGGCAGAATATTATTTTTATCCGAAAAGAAACCGCCATTGCCGAAGTGGTTGTCAGCGGATCTACACTGAAAAACCAGGCAAGAGCCTTAAATAAACAGAAAAGCAATGCCAATATTACCAATGTGATTTCCTCCGACCAGATCGGGCGTTTTCCGGATGCCAATATTGGGGATGCCTTAAAGCGTGTTCCGGGAATTACGATACAAAACGACCAGGGAGAAGCCAGAAACCTGATTATCAGAGGTCTGGCTCCCAACCTTAATTCTGTGACCTTAAACGGGGACCGGATTCCTTCAGCGGAAGGCGATAACCGGAATGTACAGATGGACCTGATTCCTTCTGACATGATCTCTACAATTGAGGTTAATAAAACCCTTACTCCAGATATGGATGCCGATGCCATCGGTGGTTCTGTAAACCTGATCACCAGGGCTTCCCCGAACGGACAGCGAATTTCAGCCACATTGGCGGGAGGTTTTAACCCGATCCGTGAAAAAGGAAATTATACCGCAGGATTTGTATATGGAAACCGTTTTTTAAACAAGAAATTAGGAGCTGTCTTCAGTTTTTCCTACAACAATAATAATTTCGGATCTGATAATATCGAACCGATATGGAGCCTTGCAGAAGATGCTGCACAAACGGCTTACATCAGCAAAATGGGCATCCGTTACTATAATGAGCACCGTATCCGCCACAGTTTTGACCTGAATATGGATTATGAATTCAATTCAAAAAACAAAATCTATGCTTCCGCCATGTATAATTTCAGGACGGATAAGGAAAACAGGTTTGCATTAGGTTACAAAATAAAACCGGTCTACAATGATGAGGAAACGGAAATCACAGGCTGGAAAGGAAGCATCACGAGACAAAATAAAGGCGGTGATTCAGATAATGACAATACGCGTCTTGAACGTCAGAAGGTACAGAACTATGCTTTAAGGGGAGAACATCTCCTGGGTTCCAAAATAGATCTTGACTGGTCTATGAACTATGCCACCGCCAGTGAAAAGAAACCGCATGAACGTTATATAGAGTTTGAGAACGGCGAAATGAATTTCTCTTCAGATCTCAGCGATCCGCGAAGACCGATGATCACTCCCCTGTCTGCTGATAATTTAGGGGTTTATGAATTAAGTGATCTTTCGGATGCCAACAGCTTTACGCAGGAAAAAGAATTCGGGGCAAAAGTGAATGTCCGTTTTCCGTTTTCTGTGATTGAGGATCAGAAAGGAAGGCTGCGTGCGGGTCTGCGTCTCCGTTTAAAGGAAAAAGAGCGGAATAATGATTATTATGCCTTTGAACCATTGAATGATATGGGAAGCCTCCTGTCCGTTCCTACGGTTCATTTTGACGGTCATAATTTTCAGCCAGGTAATTACGTTCCGGGAACTTTTGTGGATCCTTCTTATCTTGGACATCTGGATCTTTTTAATCCTAATCTGTTTAACGGGGAATTGAAACCGGAAGAGTTTCTTTCCAGCAACTATACGGCTAAAGAGAATATCTACGCCGGATACCTGAGATGGGATCAGGATTTCAGTGATAAATTCTCGATGATTGTCGGAGCCCGTTTTGAGACTACAAAAATAGATTATACCGGAAATTATGTGCTGGATGAGGAAGATCTTGCAGGAAAACTGAACCGTACGAATACGTATACGAATATCTTACCGAATCTATCCTTCAAATATGTTCCGGTACAGGATCTTATTTTGCGTGCTGCGTTTACAACCGCTCTCGCCCGCCCGAATTACTATTCACTGGTTCCATACCTGAGTGTAATTTCAGCAGATGAAACCATTGCGGCCGGAAATCCTGATTTGAAAGCAACCTATGCTTATAATTTCGATTTTATGGCGGAGAAATATTTTAAATCCGTGGGGATTCTTTCGGGAGGCGTCTTTTATAAAAATCTTAAGGATTTTATTTATACCTATTCTAGAAGAAGCTATACAGCGGGAGATTTTGCCAATGATTTTGCGGGACAGTCCAATCCTATTCCGGCCGGAGAAAGCAACTGGCAGTTTACGCAACAGCGAAATGGCGATAATGTAGATATTTACGGTTTTGAAGTGGCCCTTCAACGCAAGCTTGATTTTATTCCGGGGGCTTTCTGGAAAGGACTTGGCGTGTATGTGAATTATACCTACACCAAATCAAAGGCGAAAGGAATTACGAATGAGGATGGCGTTGAAAGAACGGATGTAGGGCTTCCCGGAGCGGCTCCGCATATGTTCAACGGATCTCTTTCATGGGAAAACAAACGTTTTTCGGCCAGGGTTTCTATGAATTATGCGTCTCATTATATTGATGAACTGGGTGGAAATTCGTTTGAGGATCGTTATTACGACAAACAGGTTTTCCTTGATGCGAATGCTTCGTATAAGGTTACGAGCCACCTGAGAGTTTTTGCGGAAGCCAATAATTTAACCAACCAACCGTTACGGTATTACCAGGGTATTCAGAGCAGAACCGCACAGGTGGAATATTACAGACCGAGATTTACGCTGGGATTGAAATTTGATTTTTAAACGCATGAAAAAATTACCATTGATTATAACCGCTGCAGTGCTTCCTTTTGTGGTAAGCTGCACGGCACAACACTTAGGAAAAACATTAAAGCCAACCGTCATTACTGAAACAGTGATGCATGACACTGATGATCCTGCGATCTGGATCCATCCTGAAGATGCTTCAAAAAGCATCGTTATCGGGACTGACAAAGACACGGACGGAGGTCTGTACGCCTTCGACCTGAGTGGAAAGATCGTCAACAAAGTTACAGGACTGAAA
This sequence comes from Chryseobacterium phocaeense, assembly GCF_900169075.1. NCBI lineage: Bacteria > Pseudomonadati > Bacteroidota > Flavobacteriia > Flavobacteriales > Weeksellaceae > Chryseobacterium > Chryseobacterium phocaeense. Next base: position 1,218,883 of record NZ_LT827015.1, on the reverse strand, counting down.
CGCCCCAACAATGTAGACCTGGAGTACGGCTTTATGCTGAACGGAAAGAAAACGGACATTGCAGCCATTACGGAAAGGGAAACGAATATGGTAAAGCTTTACAGCCTTCCAGACCTGAAAGAAGTGGGTTCATTTTCTGTATTCGACGGTGAAACGGAACGCGGCCCGATGGGAATTTCCATGTATAGAAATCCTGGAAGCGGGGAAATTCATGCCATCGTGGGAAGGAAATCCGGCCCGGCTGACGGTTATCTGTGGCAGTATAAGCTTTCTGAGAAAGATGGAAAAATCACCGGTGAAGTTGTTCGTAAGTTCGGAAAATACAGCGGTCTGAAAGAGATTGAAAGTATTGCAGTAGATGATGAAGCGGGTTATATTTATTATTCTGATGAGCAGTTCGGGGTGCATCAGTATTATGCAGATCCGGCGAAAGGAAATGAGGAGCTTCTGGTTTTCGGTAAAGATGATTTTAAATCTGATGTGGAAGGAATTTCTATCTATCCTACTTCATCGCAGACCGGCTATATTCTGGTTTCAAACCAGCAAAAAGATACGTTTAATGTATACCTCAGAGAAAATCCTGCGAAAGGAAAAATTGCAGAGATACCGGTTTCTACCAGTGAAAGCGACGGCTCGGAGGTAACGAATGTGAATCTGGGACCTCAGTTTCCAAATGGTGTATTTGCCGCAATGAGCAATGGAAGGGTTTTCCATTTTTATGACTGGAGAGTGATTGAGGAAAGAATAAAAGATCAGATGAATGCTGTGAAAGGAAAATAGTTTTTAACCATTAAAAGAACATAAGAGTTTAAGAATATGAAGGGAGCTTCGCTTTTGTGATTTATTCCGGAATTTTTAATCTTTGATATCAAAAACCTCCGGAATTTTGTCCTGAGGTTTTTTTTGTTTATTTAACGGGTTTCTTTGATCAACAGCTGCCTCATTCCAGGATTCTCAATCATCGGGAGGCTTCTATTATTTAATGTCAAGATTAATGAATGATGATTTTTTTAAATTGATTATACTATTCTCAACTTCTGTTCTTCATTAAGCTCAAGAATATCTTGTATCAAATCTTCATTTACGGTATCTAAATCAAAAGTAAAAGCTATATAAGACTGCTTCCCGATAAGAACCTCGTTAATATCCTGTACAGGAAGTTGTACATTATCATTGATCACTATAAAATTAGATTGATCAATTCCCTTTTCAGCCCAATTACTTATGGATCCGGCTATGACTATTTTCTTTCTTAAGTTTAATATAAAGGTTCTTTTAACTATCAAAATCATCGTCAATACTTTAAATTTTTTTTTGCAGAGGCCATACAACTATTTTCCATGCGTATATTCAATCACTTCTTTGGTTTTTACATTTATTTCAGCATAGGCAACACCTCCTATTGCTACTGATTTAGGAAATGTTCCATGCACAATCCAGATACTGTCGTTTTTCTTTTCCGCAACGAATGGTTTTTGCCCACTAATTTGAGATTTACCATAAACTTCGTTCCATTTTCTTTCAGCAAGAATAAGTGCAATCTCTTTATCAGATCCAACGATTTCGCTTTTGTTTCTTGTTCTATTCTCACAACAAGAAAATAAGATGAATAATAAGATGTAGTTTTTCATAATGATCCGCTTAATTAATTCAAAATCTTCAAAAAGCCTTTTTATCTTTTAATTGTTCTGCAGGTAAGCCTGGCACTTTGGTATTATCAATTTCTAAAGGCTAACATTATTTCTTAATGCCAGCTCTTGTATCTTATAAACGGTAGTTTCTTCATTAATAAACCCTTCTTTTATATCAGTTAATAATTCTTCCAATGTTACTTTATAAAGATTAGTTGCATTATAAGATAAAAAATTGATGATTTCATTCAAAGCATTATCATAATCTTCTAGTCCACAACAAGATAAATATTTTATTTGAGACGCATATTCATTATTGTTGTTCATAAGTAATAATTTATCAGCTGTATCAATGGCTAGATTATATTTTTTTACCATATACAAGGAATATGCTAAAAACAGCAACCTATACTGCTCTTCCTTCCAAGATAATTCATTCAAATTTTCTAAAGAAATAATGGCTAGTTCATATTGTTCATTATCTACTAAATCTTTGGCTTTTTGCAATTCAATACTCATCATTTATGTATATTCTACGATGGAGCTGTGGTACAAAATCTAAAATTCAATTTGTTTGTTGTAATCAATTTCTGATATGTTAATTCCCTGAATTTCCATAAGCTTTTTGCTGTACTGAGTTTTAACAATGATCTCCAATATATTTTTTGGCAAGTTTTTCAATTTCAATGGATGTTTTGGGCTAGCAACTAAATGATACCGAGAATCTAAAAACTGAACAGGGCAAGCTTTATCAAAAGAATACAGACCTTTTTTTGCCATCAATACATAATCTTCTAAATACCTATCATTAACTTCCGAACCCAATATATTATCTAATTCCGGATTGATTATTACTTCTGATGTTTCAGGCAAGTTTCTAAAATAATGGGCTAATACTTGACGATTTTCTTCAGATTCAGCCACTGAACCGGGCAGCTTCCCACCACCAGAAGCCATAAACCCAATATATTCACCATCGGTTAAAAACCAATCGATGTCCATTGTTTGTTGTTCTATCTCTGTTATCATATATTAATTTATTATGGCTATTTGTGATTATCAATACGGAAAAGTGATTAAAAAATCTTTTGTTGATTTTAACTATTTTCATTTTCATTCAAACCAAAATGATGATGAAGACCTACTTTTTTTTGGGGACTTAACTTGGCATTCCAAGATGGTCTCTGTATTTAAATATAGCTATTTTCTATAAAAACTATAAAAGCATTCTGTAGCAACAAATTTTAAAACTAATAAAACAAAGCTTTTTTAACACAAAACCCTCGTAAGTTACGAGGGTTTGTTTTTATTAGCTCACAGTCGGGAGACTTTGCATAGCATTTCTTTTTATTTTAATATTTCTGGTTCTAAATTTGATAAATGAGGATTTTTATTTATACTTTTTTTATTTAAATCTCCGTAGTAAATAATTTCTAATTCTGGTTGCCATTCTATAAAATCTCGTCGTATTTCAAGTTTTTTATTGTCAAAAGAAAGTATTACTCCTTTTTTAGCATCATTTTTTATTCTTTTAGGAATATTTTTAAACAAAGACTTGCTAGTTAAAACATCTTTATCATAAAAACATATAATATTAGAGTATAATCCTACCTTTTCTTTTAATTTACCATTATTTAAATATTCTAAAGCTGAATTTTTAGAAATATCCATTATTTTAACATTTGAATTTTGTTTATTTATTACAACAGCAAAAGGGGGTTCTCCTGTCATATTAACAAATTCAAATTTATAATTATTAATTAATGAAAAGATTTCTGTACCTTCATTCTGCTTAACCTGAGATGAACAAGAAACAAAAAAAAGTATAGTTATTATTAATCTAGTAATTTTCAACTTTTTCATATTTGACATTATCATATTTATACGCCGTTCCTCCTGAATTTGGAACATATACGTGTCTATTAATAGGCTGCCCTTGTGAATTTACAGGATAATTTGTAGCACCTGCTGCATCTCCTACCTTAGAGGTTTCAACTAACTGACTACTTCTGTTATATGAAGATGGTGTTGGTAGTCCAAACTTATGAGAATGATCAATAGTAGTTACTACATTACCTGCATTTTCAAGAGCTTTTCCTACATCAGAAGCCTGCACTTCATTTCTTTCGCCGTTTGTAAAAAGCATTGTCTTTTCATTTGCTGATGCATCAGTATATTCTATCTTAGCATATTCAACCTTAGAATGATCTGCTATAGCTTTGAATGCTTCGTGCCCTTTTTCTTGATCGTTAACAACTAGAGCTTGTGTTCTTCCATTACCTTGTGCTAATTCTGCGTTTTCTCCAATATTTACTCTTACTCCTGTTTCATTACCTTTTTTATCCACCATTACGATGACATCTTCTCCCGCTTTTTCAACTTGTGTAATTTTACCGCTTGGATCAACTCTAAACTCATCATCATTTTCTATAGCCATTCTACCATCCGGATCAATAAAACGTATCGGATTATTAAAAGCATAATTATATGGGCTATGTCTTGTCATCTTCTCCGCCAGCGGATCCACCACACTCCATCTTCCCAGATCCGGCATGTACATTCTTGCGCCATAATCATACATTCCTGTCTCCTGCAATTCTTTGCCGTTGTACTTATATTGGTATGGCACAAGCCCTCCGGTAAGATTGTTATATCCTTCATGCTTTAAACCAAAAGGATAATAATTATTTTCTTCCGTAATATTTAAATGGGATGTTTCCTTATTTAAATTATAGCTTAGTCTTACATTTCCTAAATGATCTGTATAATTGTAAATATACTGATTATTTCTAAAACTAAAATAACCTTCTGAGGTCGGAATAAAATCAAGACCAAAAGTTTTATTATCATTGTAATCAGAATATTGAAATGTATCAATATAATGAACCCGGTATGTTTCGTTCGGAATTATAAAATATGATTCTTTTTCTATCTTAACTCCATCAGCTCTATATTTATAGGAATAATTACCATAAGAGTAACTAAATTTGTTAGCTAAATTCAGAAAGTTATACTGTATATCAGTAATTCCCTTATCCTTGTGAGAGATCATATTTCCATTATCATCATAAGTTATGTTATTATGATTCGCAAAATACGGATACCCACTGTTGTTTCCTATCTGTTCTTCGGTAACTTTTGTAAGCCTGTTTCCAGTATAATCATATTTGAGATTATCTATTAAGAGCGCAATAGTACTGCCTGTCAATAAACCGGCAGATCTTTGCAATCTTGAAATATTTCCATTAAGATCGTAATTTATTTTCTCAAAGTATTCCTTTGCAGAAGGGTTATTATTCTGCTGATAAAAACCTGCAGTTAATCGGTTTAAATTATCATAGACATATCCATACCTTCTAAGATTATCATTAGGTGCAGTTGAGGTCTTCCAATCTATTTCTGCAATATTACCATTGTATTTCGGTTTTACTTTTAAATCCATATAATCAATGTTGGGGTTTTCCAATCCTTCTACTTGATTATACTTAATCTTATATCCGAAAAGATCTGTTCCTAAATTAGCGGGATCATTAATCTGAGTCATCCAGCCTCTGATATTGTATTTGTAATCTACGGTCTGAAGTGCAGACCCTAATGTTATTCCACCTACTTTCTTGGATTCTAGCTGGGAAAGTTCATTGTAGGTATTTTGAGCCAGAATTTCCTCAGGATTGCTGTCTATTTTATGTTTATGGACAAGAAGCCTGTTTTGATGATCATAAGTAAAGTTTTCAGTAATTACTCTTTCCGTTTCTGTATCCAGCCTTTTATGTTTGGTAACAACAGTTTGTGGAGTTCCTGAAAAATCCAGTTTAGATTCTGTCTTGGTATAACCTCCCAAATGATTAACGGAATGGGTTCCTATCGCACGACCTTTGATATCATACCACGTGTAGTTTCTGGTCCATCCATAATCACTGGCGTCGGTATTTTTTACATAACTGGCAGTAAGCATCCCTTTTGTACTTATCGTAGAATTTTGAGCATTTTCCTGTAAAACATCAGTTCCCAGGATCTGGGATGGAACGGCCGGTGATCCCGCCGGATAGGTATTATAATAAGTAAGACTCAGAAAATTATATACTTTATCATATTGAGGATAACCGGAGCTGACAGAATAATAAACGTCCATTCCGCTGTAGTTCACAGAAACAGAAGGTAGCCGGATCTCATTATTGCTGCCCTTGGTGTCTGCATAATTCTGTTCTTCTAACCGGGAGATTCCCACCACCTGAGAGCTTCCCATAGCCTGAGATATTCCGGTCATGATCACTCTTGAAAACTGATCATATTTAGTGTACATCCATTGGCCTTTTTTTCGCAGCTCGGCATCCTGGGTTGCTACCAGCCTGTCCTGCTTGTCATACACCATAGATTCCCAGCCTTTACCCGGAAGTTTCTTTTCTACCAAGCGGTTTCTGCCGTCATAGTGGTATTGGTAGCACAGTTCATCATGCTTTAAGGTATTGGTGGCAATATCACCGCGGATACTGGCTAATGGCGGAATAACAAACGCCAGCTGATTATATTCATTATACACATAATAAGTATCTGCATATTCATCAGCAGCAATTACTTTCCTGGCCAGGATAAGCTGTCCCTGACCATTTTTGAATTCTACCGTTTCATTACCGTCTTCATCTTTCACAGAATTTTTATAAAGCTGCCCGTCAGTATACAGCCAGTTTTCACCCAAAACAGATTGGGTGGCACCGTTTTCCCAGGTGGTCACAGTGGTGAACTTTTTAACTCGGTCTGCTACGGTAACAGCATTGTAGCTAAATTTGACGGGTTTAGTGTTCCATGCATTTCCCACTTGTTTCTGCTCTAAAACTCTGTCTAAAGGCGAGTTTTCGAATACTTTTTCTGCATAGATTTTCTCAGAGCCATAAATATCGGGTTGATTGGCATTAGCCAGTGAAGAAGGTACAATTCCTCCGTTCATGGTTCCTGCCTGTGGAACAGGTAAAAAATCTAATACCTGTCTTCCGAATCCATCATATTCTATGTGATTAACGACATCTCTTCCTTTGGGGGAGGCTTTCACATTAACAACCTGTTTGGGTCTGCCTAATCCATCTAAGTACTGAACGGTTTCTGAGGTTTTGGTAGGCGTTGTTCCATTGTAGTCCAGGTAAGTTTTGGACTGAATATAGTTTTCTCCCTGGGTAAGCTGGGCATGAGCTGAATGAGCTATCAGCAGCAGTCCGATGGGGATGATGAGTTTTTTCATATCTGTGTTTAGTTTTTGTAGTTGTATTTGTATTCTTTAACGATTTTGTATACCGGATTTCCTGCTGCATCTTTATCCAGCTGCTTTACTTCTTTCAGTCGATTGGCAGTGTCATACACATATACCTCTCTGATCCCGGACGGCGGAGTAATGCTGGTTACCCCGATTAAAGGATCATAAGTGTAGGTAGTCATGGAAAATCTGTTATTATTTGTGCGGAAACTATCCAATGCAGAGATGAAAGTATCCTGTGTACTGATATCAATATCCTCATTCGATTTAGTAATAAGATTGGCTACTCCCTGAAGGGCTAAAGCCTGATTATAAGTAACACCTTCTATTTTGACTATAGGCTGGGTCTGATTATATCCCCATATGATCGATACAGCAATCCCATCCTTTGTTGTATACTGTAGTAAATTACCCTTATTATCATATCGGTCATAAGTAACTTCGGTTGCAAGACTACCGGTTAAATCAGTTGAACTCAAAGAAGTAGGAAGATAATGGCTGATATCATTGTAAAGCGTTTCCTACCTTACTAATTACCTTATTATTCTTTTTGTTCTCCGTTTCCAGTGGAATGCCTATCATATTGGCATTGATCAATCTTGTATTATTTTTTTCATGTGCATATTGATAATTTACCGTATTACTTACTCCGTCTGAAAAACTTTGTATGACTGACGTAGGATAATCTAAGGTGTTATAAACCGTATTAGTGGTTGCAGACACTAAACTCTGTACTCCATTTTGGTAGAAATAGGAGGTTTCAACTTTCTGTGTAGGTAAAGTAATTCCAAATTTTTCAAAATTCTTATACGGGCTTGTCAGGGCACAGCTCACTGCGCCATGATTTAAAAGGTCCTGACATCCCTGATAAGAAAACATTTCTGCTATCATATTATTTGCATACATATCTTTCAGTTTTACCCCGTCGTTTTTCTCATATGATGTACTTATATAAGTGTTAACAGTTTCACTGATCAGATGATTAGAAGAATCATATTTTTTCTCAGCTATAAGCTGGCCTCTCAGATAATCCTGATTAGGAATAGGAATAGGTTGAAGTGAGACAATAACAGTTCCTTCATTCGGATAATCAATTGGCGATCTGAATTTATATTCAGTTCTCCCTTTTTTAATATTATTTCCATCAACCTGCTCAACAGTAACATACTTATACCCAACATCACCACCCTGGGTTTTCTGTACCGGAAGGATATTATAGTCTGTTGTGATAGCAAACTGCGCACTGTACAATATGGTAGGATTGTTAATTGTATTTTGAAATGAATAGCTTTCTGATAATTTGAAAAGCGGTCGTGGAAATACTAAAGCACCGCTGCTTCTTTGTGAATCATCAATATTTTTATAATCATAAACATATTTCTTAGCAAATGCATTGGATGAATTACTATCGTAATAGGCTATATCCTTAATCCTTATTCCTCCTCCTTTGTAAGCTTTCATGTCAACGTATAACGGTTCAGAAGTATGAGCAACAAAAGTATCAAACGTATTTCCTGGAGTAGAAAAACCAAAATCACCGCTTAATGAGGCATAATAAACTCCCGGTTCTAAATAAACACCCGGATTAAATTCTGAGATAATCTCTCCGTTTGGATTAGGATTCAGGTTGGGACATGCTGGTGGCTGAGGCTTGTTACAGGTCTGGGCAGAATACTGGAAAGTATAAACTGCCGGCGTAAAAGTGTTATCTGCATTTTTTTTGAAAATCTGAAATTTCCAGTTATAATAAATCAAATTTCCCAGCAAAAGATTGAGATTAACAGTTTGTGCAGACTGAATAGAAAAAAATTCCTGTTTATAAAGATTACTGAACTGTCCAAAGTTAATACTAAATTCATAATCATTAGTTGTATTATATCCCGTTACCGGAATCATGGTTTCGTATTCTGTGGGATTATAACTGAATTCATTTTCATCAAAATTGAAAACTACTTTTCCTTTTGTAGGATATGTGATGGATTTGATAACATCGGTTGTTATAACAGGATTAAGGCTTAAACCACCTGCCATCATGTAATAACCCCAATCATCTTTTTTCAAAACTGACGAGTTCGTATTATAATCCAACAGATATTCGGAATTTTGGTTACCAGATGTAGTTCTGGTCACTTTTTTAAGCAACATTTTTTTAAGTTCTTCCACCCCGTTTAATGCTTGAAAATTGACATTGGAGTAGTCGTAATCCAGAACATATTTTTCGACATACTGAGACGAATTTTGTCCTATCATATTGGACTGAACCGACTTCAATTTATAAAGTTCAACCGGTTCTAAATAGTTGGAATCCTGCCTGCCTTTCTCGTAATTCAGACTAATTATACCTTTTCCGGCGACATTAATGCTGGTCAGCAATCTGGTCTGAGAAGTGTTGTAAACCGTCTGACTTTCAAATGAACCCGGAAGACTTCCATCCGTATTCTGGTTTTGACCTGTATTGTCAGTATAGTATACATTGCTTGCAAGCCTTCTCGTTATGGTAGGTGTTTCTTTAAACTTAACGAATGATAAAATATCGTAGTTAAATTCTACCAGATTCATATCATTCTGATCATTGATTTTTACCAGATGAAATGATGTGAAATAATCTCCGATATCCACGGTAGGTATTAAATCACCAACCCCTGTTCTTATCCCGATTTTCACCGTACTGATGTCTTTTTGTGATTTTTCTTTAGCGTCAAATAAGTATTTTATTCCTTTATCATCCACAATAACAAATGATTGAATGGCACCATATGAATCAATTTGTCCGCATGATATTTTTAGATTGTTTTTATCTAATTTTTCAACTACATATGTATTATCTGGTTTTTTAACAACATAAAATCTTCCTGAATAACCTGAAAAATTATACTGATAGAGATCATATTCCGTATCAAATTTCCCTATTCCTGCATCAAATGTATAGTCATTAAAATTAAATGTAAAATCATTATTGATTATTTTATAAGTTGGGTTGTAAAAATGGTTGTAAATACCAAATTTAACCTTAGGCGGGGAAGAAAAAGCAACAGTTCTGGTTTTCTCATCCGGCCCACCACCTCTTACGGTTCTGGTTATTGTTCCTCCTGCAATCAAACTCCAGCCTAAGCCTGTTTCTCCTGATCGATCCTCTGGCTTGGCATTCAGGGGATGGTATCTTAATTGTACATCAATTTTAACATTTTTATTAGTAGTCGGAATAGCAATTAATGGAATATTAATATCAGGAATCCCTGTATAATGGCTAACCGGAACTTCTTCAAACTTCATTAGGTTATTGGAAGTTGGCGCAGCCGAAAACATTTCGTTAATATTCCCTACATAACTTTTCCCTTCTCCCTGAGATAGCTGAGCGTGGATATTATGAATGGAAAATAGCAGTAAAAAAAAGTATTTATAGTGTCTCATGTGTTTTATTTTTTAATCAGTTTAGCATTCGCCGTTTTATTCGTATCCGTCTTTATCGTCACCAGATATGCCCCCTGAACCAAATTCTGTGTATTTATTTTCGTCACCTTATTCTTAGTCTTCAAGCTCTGAAGCTGTCTTCCGCCCATATCATACAATAAAATATCAGCCTCTTTGAATTCGAAACCTATTTCCACATAAGCATACTCTGAAACCGGATTCGGATAGATTTTAATATCCTGCTTTTCAATCAGCTTATTGATCTGACTGTCTCCCAGCTTCACAATTTTCCAGTTTTCTTTTCCTAATTCCTCTGCACTGGTTCCTGCAAGAATAATTGAGCCATCCCTGTTCAGTTTTATATCCGAAAGTCTCTCTTCTCTTTTTCTGGATTCTCCTTTTACATGTTTTCTCCATTGTTCATTACCCTCCTGATCCAGATACAGCATCCAGAAGGTTTCATCCTCTGCCTCAATCCTTACTTCAGCCTGGGTATAACCGCCTAAAAGAATTCCTTTAGAAGACTTATCATCTGCGGAATGAAGCACGCTCGCTCCCATCAGAATATCACGGTTCCCAAAATTGTAAGATTTCTGCCAGATCTCTTCACCTCTTTCATTTAAGGAAATCAGCCACAGGTCCGTTCCCTCTTCAATTCCAACCGATTTATTCCCTGATCGTTCGGATCTGGATTCTCCAGCGATTAAATATCCTGCTGATGTTAAAGCCAGTGTTCTCAGATGATCATCTCCTTTTCCTCCAAAGTTCTTTTCCCATTCTGTTTTTCCGGATTTATCAAGTTTTACAATCCAGTAATCGCCTTCACCGAAGTTATCTGAAGATTTTTGTACAGAGGTAAAATGTCGGGTGTCGGGTGTATTGGTGCTGCCTGTACTTTGTACATTAGACATTTTACTTTGTACAGCATTACTTCTGGAATAGATCCCCAACAAAGCACCGCCATCTCTGGTTGGAATTATTTTCTCTACTTCATCCAATCCTTTTCCTCCAAATACGGATTCTGACACAATTTTACCGTCCTTATCAAGCTTTACAATCAAAACATCTTTTGATCCGTAACCTTTTGAAGAGTTCTGTACATTACCAGCGACAAAAAATCCAAAATCTGTAGTCTGAATAACCGATCTTGCTTCCTCATCAGATGCTGATCCTAAAGTTTTCTGCCATAATTCATCTCCAAATTCATTCAGTCTGATCAGCCAGATATCCGCTCCTCCTTTGGAATCTTCTTTTTTATCCAGACCTTTTCCAGAGTAAGAAGTTCCTGCAATCAGGAATCCTCCTTCCTGAGTTGCTACAGAAGCGGAAAGATAATCGTGGTTTTGTCCGGAGAAATATTTTTCCCAGACCTGCTCACCCTGTTGATTGAGTTTTACTAAATGAAAATCGTAACCATTATTCTGCTTTCCTGTTCCCTGAGGCTCTCGAAGGGAACCTGTCTGAATAGAACTTCCGGTTATCAGATACTGCTGATCAATAGTTGTGGTTACCTGGCTTAAAAAATCCTGGGTAGAAGATTTGATATCTTTCTGCCACAATACTTCCTGGGCAGACAGCCCAACAAGCGTGCATAAAGTATATGCACCAACATAGAATTTCTTCATCTGCTTATGTTTTAGTTTAAGGTTAGTTTTTATTATTTCGTGGTAAATTTAACTTTTTTTAACACACCACAAGTCTCTTTAATGAGATTTAACACAGAAAAGATCACTTACCGGTGTCTTTTTCTGCCTATTTGATTTCTGTAAAACAAAGATATAAAGGCAAAGCGACAGAAGATGACGTATAAAAAATCATCAACTGAAATACATAAATATTTTCCAGTAGTCAATAAAAAATTTAAATCAACAAACTGCGATGAAATAAAAAATGAATAGATTAGAAAATGTTATCCGTATTTACTAAAGATACGTTCCAAAAATCCTGTCCCAGATAGAAGTATAAAAGCCAAAGTTTTTATTTTCCGTTACATGATGCTGATTGTGAAATCTCGTGGTTCCTACAAAAAGCCGATCAAACGAGGCCGGGAAAAATTCCCTGTTGAGATGACCTATGGTTCCCCAGATGAGATTGATCATTAAATAAAGGCTAATGGACGCTATAGAAAAGTCATAGCAGATCAATAGGGCCAGGATCATGACTCCGAAACCTATCGTTTCAAAAGGGTGAAGTACAAAAAGGCTTAGAAAATTGGTACTTACATGCTCATGATGTCTTCCATGGAGCATTTTGTACACAAAGGGCAGATGAGCTGCATAATGAAAAAAGTACATCAGCAGATCCATCAGAAGGATTAAGGCAAGCGTTTCGAGAAGCACTGAGGTCACAGACTGATTACCATCAAGACTGATCCAGCCTGTTTTCCATAAAAAAGCCCCTAAAAGCATAACAAAACTATTGCAGATAATGGTGAGAAGGCTTAGATAAAAATCTGATCCGGTGACAGGATGGCTTTGTTCCTGAAGCTGTGGTTTGGGACATGTCTTTTCAATGAAAGCAAAAAGGCCTATTGAAAACAGGAACAAAAGAATATTCGACAGCAAACTGAATATCGCCCACTGCAGCCATGAAAACTGCCAGAATATATCTAAATAACCTGAAAAATCTAATCCATTAAGACCCATACATTTCTCACCTGTGAACTAAGCTGATAAATGTATGAATTAACTCTTAAAATATCAAGCCATTGCTCATATTTATAGTGTATCAGCATCAATCTGCCTTATCTGCGTGATAAAATACCAGTCATAAAGATTCTCTAAGATTTTGCAGATAAAGTGGATTTTTTTGATTAAAAGCTAAAAATCCGTAAGATCATTTTTGCCGCTGTTTTCTTCTTAATTCCTTCACCTGTAAAGTCAGCTGTTTACGCAGATCGTCATGATATTGCCGGTAATTTTTTATGCTTCTTTCCAGCTGTTTTTTCTGCGCCAGATAATCTTCATAGAGTTCGCTCAGTTCCGAGATCCTGGAAATCATATCAGAAGGCAAAATATGAGGATCCCCAGCCGTTTTCTTGAGAAGATCGCGGTAATAATCCATACGGTCGGTAAGGCTGCTGTGAAATTTAGGTTCTATTCCCTGCATGGTTGTTGGGTTTATATATTATATTTTAAAAAGAGGTTCACTTTCCGATGGCTGCAGAAGGCGTATCACTCTGAAATAAAATCTTAACCTTTTTGTCCAAAGCATTATCACCTTTTGATTTTAAATAAATTTTGTTCAGGGCAGATGAAATCAGGGTTTCTTCTGAATCTCCCAAAGGAAGCAACGGCAGCGAAGCATATTCACTGACGGCAATCTGCGGGGAAATCCCCGTACTGTATGCCCCTTCCCCATTGGCATTGAATACCTTATAAATAACCGGATGAAGCTGCCATGAAATCTTTTTGGGCTTTCTCTTGTCTTCCACCATGAACCCGGCCATATCTTTACCAAGAGTAGCATCTCCAACCTGGAGGACCTGCATATACGGTTTAAGATTATTGATCACTATTTCCGATGCGGATGCCGTACTGTTCGAGGTCAGGATGTAAACTTTATTCAAGCCCAGGGCATTCGCACGAAGCGTATTGAAATCAAGAGCTGCCGGATCATATTGAATCTGTTCCGCAAAGGTCCGTTTAACCTCACCTCCGTTTTTATTGCCTTTGTAAATAATAAATGGTGAAGCTGAGGAAATTCCGGAAGGGATCAGTGAACACAATGCCGCAGCTGAAGCCACTGAGCCACCATAATTGTAGCGGATATCAATAATGAGATCCTGAATTCCGGCTGCTTTGAAGTCTGCAAATTTCTGATTCAGGGCCTGCGTCATGCCGTCCGGGAAATCGTAGATGTAAAGATATCCTGTCTTTTTCCCGTTCTTTTCAAATATTTTGGATTCCAGGGGCTGTTCAAAAGAATATCCGTAATACACCGTGATGTTTTTCTCCTGTGCAATATGGTCATTTTCCCATTTCCCAACGGTTAATTCTATAACCGTCTGATCTTTGATTGAAGAGGTCAGGGCTTCTGCATTCGCTGCGGTGATTGCTTTACCATTAATCTTTGTAATCATCATTCCTCTTTCCAGCCCTGAATTAAAGGCAGGAGAGTTTTTCATGACCAGTTTAACGGTGGTTACAACACTTCCGTTGGCCAGCTGGATCACGGCATAATCAAAACCGTACATATTCCGCACCGAACGTGGGTAAGAAGAAGGGTCCTGGGTGTCTACGGCAAATGAAAACCTGTCCTGGGAAGATAAAAGGCTTTTAAAGAAATCCTTCACCGGCAGATGGTAATCCGGTTTGGCAGGCATCTGGTCCGCCCAGTAGTAATACCTTTTCATGCTGTCCTGTACCCACAGGTTTACAGATTCCCTGCTGCCATCCGGGAAACGCGGCACCTCATCATCATTACGGTTGCATGACAAGATGAAAATAAAAACAGCAGCAAGCAGCAGCGAAAAATTAAAATATTTCTTCATACACCTAATTGCGATTACAGATAATCTGCTACATCAATATCCCCTTTAACCGTGAAAACGCCGTTTTCCAGTTTCTCCTGAAGAACGATAAGGTTGGCACCCATATCCTGTTTTATCTTCACTTTAATGATCTCAGATCCGGTATAAGGCGTAGTGCTATCCGGCTTGTACAGTTCCAGATAGACGGGCGCTGTATTGCTGAAATAATTGTAGATTTTTACCGCAGTAAAACTTTTCTTTTCTATATGATCGAATTCTGCCAGTACTATTCCATTTTCTCTTCTCAGAATTCCTTTCACCCCGGAAAGTGTGGTTCCTGAATACTCTCCAAGATTCGGGAAAATAAATTCGAATCCTACTTTTCCAAGATTCACCTGTGGCTTTACGGCAGAGGCCTGAAGAAAAATTCCCGGAAGATTGAAGAAATTGAGGGTTTTATACTCGCTGATATTGTCGTAGCTGATATTGTAATGGGCAATTTCGGTACCTGTTTGATGATTATAGATCCCGAGTCTGTCCGTTTCTCCTTCATCCAGGACAAATTCAAGTTTCGTTTCTATTTTATCGGTATAAGAAGTATTTCCTTCAATGGATACCGGAGTTCCGTTCAGTCTCAGCTGAATCACATCCGGTTTTGAATATCCCTTAACCGTAATATCAGCAGGCTTCTGTGATTTATCAATCGGCTGCATCACGCTGTTATCTGAACAGGAAACAAGTAATGTAAAAAAAACGAGTGCAATGAACTTCTTCATTTATAAAATTTTAAATTAAAAATCAAACTCAGAAATATTGTCCCGCCCGTTACAGGTACGGGACAATAAAATAATTATAAAAACTAAGTTGGATATGTTGATGGTCAAAGGGTTTAGCGGGGAAGCGTCAACCTCTTCTGACCTGCTAAATTCTCAAGTCAATTCCTGCAGAATATTCTGAAGGATGATGGACAAACCGAATGATTATTTTTTAATAAACTTCAGTTTTTCCGTAGTTTTTTCATCAGAAACCTCAGCCATATACATTCCAGCCTGCAATGCTGCTACATTAACAGATCTGCTGTACGGAGCTGAAAGGACTTTCTGCCCGGCCATATTATAAATGGTGATCGTAGTGGCATTAGCTTTAAATTCTGGATTTAATTGCAGCTGAAGGAATTCCTTTACCGGATTTTCTCCTATTTTCGTTAAATTTTCTTTCTTCTTAGTGTCTTTAGTTCCCAGGAAAGTGGAAGCGTAAATAGCCATTTCATCAATATTGATATTCTGAAGGTTATTACCGCTTGGTTTTCTGTTAGACCACATTCCGATATAGATCTTTTTACCCGCAAAAGCTGAAAGGTCAACAATACTTTCGTTAAACTGAGTCAGGTCATTAGGAAAAGGGTTAGCTACAGTTCCGGCAATGACGCTGTAAGGGCTTGGAATGTCATTTCCGCCAGAATCTACAGTCATAGCCTGAAAATCAGCCAATGTAGGGACCGGCTTCGAAGGGGTGCTTACATAAATAAACAAATCACGCCCGATGTTGAAATGAGTAGTTCTCTGTCTTCCGATATACGCTGCTAAGCTGATGGTACCGGATGCTCCCTGCAGATCAATCGGCGGAGAAATAATCCAGTCGTTTTCACTGGCAAAACCGGCGGCATTCCCTGTTGGAACAAGGCTTACTGAATATCTCAGAACTCCTGCAGTACCATAAGTAAGGGCATTTGTTCCGTTAAAATAGATGTTTTGCCCCTGAACCCAACCGTTTCCGTTATTATTCAGGTCATGGAAAGTCCATCCCTGAAGATCGGCAGATGTCTCAAAAGAATTGCTCCATACCAAAGCCTGGGCTGCAGCAGCCTGTGAAAGCAATACAACAGATAATAAAAATAATTTTTTCATAATACAGATTATTAGAGATTTAAAAAAAGCAGGGAAAGACATGGGAAGCTTCCCCTGCATTTAAAATTATTCTACAATAGAGAAGTTATATTTTGTCCAAGTTCCCTGGAAGTCTCCACAATTTCTAGGAGCTACGTTCCATGGTCCTACGTTGAAGAATGGCTGAGTCATTCCCCAAGCTGAAGCAGTGCTTCCTGTAAGAAGGTTAGCAGCAGGGATTCCCGCAGTTCCTGTACCTGTAACAGAAGTTGTGAATCCATGTACATTGATGCTGCTTAAAGTAGAGGCTGAAGACAGTTCAGAACCTGTACCTTCTACTTTGATTCCTACAGGATATCCTGTTACTACAGCATTGCTTAATGTTAATTTACCAGCTCTTCTGATGTGGATACCATTCTCATATATAGGCCCTGAAGGATTTGATGTAGGAAACAACACATTAGTACGTGATCCTACGATGGTAAGATTATTGATCACCGGGTTTGTGATAAGCGGTGTAGATGTACCTGTAGAGTTGTTATCCAATTCGATACCGTTGGTATCAGAAACACCACCACTAAAACTGTGTGTAGAATTGTTATCAGCTAAAGCAAGAGCACAAGTGATAGTTCCGGTATATCCGTTGTCAAAATCGAAGTTATCATCATCCGGAGCGAAAGAAACAAGGTTAGAAGCATTAACAGTTCCTCCGAAGAATTCGAAAGAATCATCCTTACCGTAAGAAACCTGGATGTGGTCCAAAGTAGTTCCGCTTCCTACAGCTCCTAAAGTAAGACCGTTGATTTCATTTCCAGAGTTAGGTGCCAAAAGGTCGAATCCTGCAAATTCAATACGAACATATTTCATGATACCCCCGTTGTGAGAAGCATTGCTACCTCCGTAATAGAAGTCAGAACCTGTTAATCCTTCGATAGTTTTAGTATCAGGCGTGTTTGCCGGAGCATCACCTAACATGATTACCCCTCCAAAGTCACCAGGAGCAGCTGTTGTATTTTCATCTCCATCCAACAGTTTATAACTTGTAAAAATGATCGGCTGTGTAGCAGTACCTGTAGCATCGATAGTACCCGTTTTAGAGATTACAAGAACTCCTGTAGGGGTATTGGTAGTATTAGGTTTTGCTTTGATGAAAGTTCCAGGCTGGATCGTTAATTTAGCCCCGTTCTTTACTGTAACGATACCGTTGATCTCAACTACACCACTCCATGTAGTGTTTGTAGTGATATCTCCGCTTACAGAAGTTACCGGAAGCGCAGAAGCAGTAATATATTCAGCAGAAGCAGACTGCATTTCAAACGGAGTGGAAGAATCCGCTAAATGATCATTTTGACAAGCAGTAAGAGATAAAGCTGCAGCAGCAATTAAAGTTAGTTTTTTCATTGTTATAATTTTTAGTAGACCCGGTGATGTTCTTTTTATAACCGGATTTTTTAATATTTAGGAATATCCGCCTCTATATTCCTGCGATTTGGTTTTGGTTTCATCCGGCATTCCATGAGGTGCTGTCCTGCCGGTGTTCCCTGCTTATCCGCTATTGTCCGGGAAAAAACAACGGCGTCCGGTTTTTCTCTGATCCGGTACTGGTGTGCGCTTCATCAGTATTGATCCGGCTCGTCTTCAGGATTCCGAAACCTGTACATTGCATCAGTGAGCTCTTTTCTTCTATTTTTATAATGTCTTTTAAAATGTATAATTCACGCTTAAACCGAATATCCTTCCGCTATAAGCTCTGAATGTGATTTTATCAATGTCTTTGTCATACTTATCCGTAGCCCCGGGCAGAAGCTTCCATGCCTCCCTGTCTGTTGAGATGTTACTTCCTCCGGATCCATTAGGAACCGAATAGGAATTGAAATTGTTATAAAACTCCTTTACCCTGTTGAAAAGGTTTCTGACATTCAATTTCACCTCCAGATTCCTGTCTTTTAAAAATTTATAGGAAAGCTGGGCATCAGCTACAGCATAAGGCCTCTGTATCTCCTCGCCGTTATAATCATACCCTACCGTAATGTACTGGTCACCCTTGGCATTGTATAAAAAGCTGGCCCCGAAACGGCTTCCGTCATAAGTGATTCCTAAATTGTAGGCATAAGGAGTCTGTCCGTACAGCGGTCTTTCCACTTCATAGGTTTCCCCGTTATCTCCTGTTTTGTATTGATCTTTGAAAGCAATGACCTTGGTGGTGTTATAGGTGAAGTTTCCGCTTACAAAAAGCTTTTCTAGAAAAGTTTCATGAGCAATAAATCCGAGGTTTTTACGGACTTCCACTTCTAGCCCTTTCAGCTTTGCATTTTTAGAGTTTCCATTGTACAGGAAAAGATTCCCTTCATTGGAAAGACGGCCTTCCCGCTCAATGGGTCTGTCAATATCCTTGTAATAAAGTCCGGCGGAGAATATTTCACCAAGCCCCGGAAACCATTCAAATTTGAAATCATAATTATTCACGACCGAAGAGGTCATTTCCGTATTGTAAATCAAACCGTTGGCAACCGGATCAAAATAAGGCAGTCCTGTTCTTTCATTAAACTGAGGACGGATCACCGTTTTGTTATACGCCAGCCTTACATTGATCTTATTCGTTGGGCTGTACGTAAAATTTACGGATGGCATCCACTGCCATGGTTTATCATAGATCGGTTCCTTTTTAACCGTCTGGTTGTCTGAAAGATCCATCTGCTGCGAAATAAGATCATATTTAAAATATTCTGCACGAACACCCCAAACCAACCTGAGTTTATTTTTCCAGCGGTTATCAAACATCACGTAATAGGCATTTTGGGTTACTTTTCCTTCATACTTGTCATTCCTGTACAAGGGTCTGGTCTGCCAGCCTATTCCTCCCGGAGCATATCTGGAACCGTCAAACCATTGAGACAAGGCACCGTACATGGTGATATAACCTTTTTCTATATTCGGAACATTCCTGTTTTCATCCACTCTTAAAAAGAACTTTTCCTGCTGGTTCGTATTGTTTTTGATCACTCCGGCGTAACCGGCCTTTATATCATTTTTAAAGTTTCCTTTATCCAGATTCCATTTCAAGGAGGCTCCGTAATTGTAATCTGTTTCTTCATTGGCGATGTATCCTCTGTAAAAGTTAGATGCCGAATTGTATACAATATGATAGGCCATAATCTCGTTTCCTATGAAATCATATTGGGTCAGATACTGCGTATAGTCTTTGGTATCAGATTTCACGCCTGTTCTTGCGGCAAACCAGTTGATTTCTGCATTTCCTATTTTGTGACTTCCTTCCAGCTTGTTTTGCAAAAGCGTCTGGTAAATAGGATAATTGGTATTGTCGGTATAAGGTTTGTCCAGATCCTTGATCTGTGCAGGATTGTTATTCGGAATAATTCCGTTGTAAAAATAATTATAGGATGCTTCTGCATTAGCTGCCATTCCGCTTCCTCCGGTATATTCATTCCATCCGGTTACCCTGGTCAGCGTATTATCGTAGATATGGGTGTAGGAATTACGGAAGGATATTCTGCTTTTTCCCAGCTGTAATCCGAAATTCAGCATTCCGGCTACGGTAGAGTTATAATTGTATGAAGCTCCTTTGTTTTTGAAATTATAAAATACAATAGGTCTTGTTCCGTTGGCCTCCCAGTTGGGATCATAAGGTGCTGTGGTATCCAGCCAGTTTCCCCTTCCCGTATGGTCTATATCCAGCATATTCTGCTCATTTCTTACCGTAAATGCACCGGCAAATCCCCATTTGTTATTATTTTTCAGGGCAAATGTTCTTCCTAACGCCACCTGTATATTGGATCCCATATCACCAGTTGTGCTGTAGGTGCTGAAATTATCATTGCTGAATCTTCTGGACTGTTCAAAAAACAAAGGATTATTCCAGTCCGTCGGTTCAAGACCTTTAGGGAAATCCCTCGTACCGTCATCATACCCGAAATAATCATATTTTCCACGCTTGCGGGTAAGGAATTCTTTGAACGCCGACTGGTCATTATAGGAAGTTCCCACACTTACCGTCGTAAAATTTTCATTGGGAATATCTTTGGTTCTCACTTCCACATAGCCACCTGCAAAGCTGGCATTCATATCCGGGGTTGCCGTTTTGCTCACCACAATACTTTCCACCATTGCGGTCGGGATAATATCAAATGAAAAGTTCTGGTTGTAGGCTTCCGTACTCGGAAGGTTGATTCCGTCCATTGCTGCGGTATTCCAGCGTTCTCCCATGGAACGTACCACTACATATTTATTATCAATCGTTGTAATTCCCGTTACTCTTTTCAGGGTGCCCCCCACATCGTTATCCGGGGTTTTTGCAATCTGTTCTGCGGAGATTCCGTCACTCATCTGGGCCGCTTTTTTCTGCTGGGCAAGAAGTCCGGCCTGGGTATCTGCTTTTCTGGTACCGGTAATCACAACTTCCCGGATATCCGTTATTTTTTCCGGGGCCTGCTTCATCGCAAATGATACCGTATTGGTTTCATTGGTAATGATTGAAAGTTTTTCTACCCGCAGCGGGCTGTATTTTGAAGCTTTTACGGTAAGCGTATAGATTCCCGAAGGAAGATCTGCCGCAAAATCACCGTTGTTATCTGTTATAATGGTTCTCTTAGCGATGGTTACTTCCGCTCCAGCCACCGGATTTCCCACTTCATCCACGATCTTTCCTGAGATCCTTCCCTGTCCTGACACAGAGATTCCTGTTCCTTCATATTTTATTGAAATAAGATCCCCGCGGAGGCGAAATGCTACCGGAAGCCCGCTGGTAATATCTTTAAGACAGTTATTAACCGTAGTATTTTCACATTTTACCCCTTTCACCTTCAGCTCTCTGATATCCGTTTTGGAGTAGGCCAGCCGCATTCCCGTTTTTCCGGCAAAATCTTCCAGAACCTCAATGAGAGGCCTGCTGGCCGGAACAGAAAATGATACTTTCTGGACCAATTCCTGTGCTTCGGCTGCTACCGTAAAAAATACTGCTGCAACGGTAAGACCGCATTTCAATCTTTTCATATGTACAATTTCTCTTTGATTAAAAGTTTTATTTTTTTAAAGGGTAATTTTGTAGGGTAATTTTTATTTTTTTAAGGTGTAAATATGGTTTTCTTTATGTACTTCAAGTCCGAGGATAAATGCCAGCGCCTCCATATTCTCATCAGCTGTTCCACCGGTAAAATCTGCGGTGATTCTCTTTTCTGCGCTTTCTTTCGGATACATGATTTTAATTTTATAATGTTGCTGCATTATTTCCGCCACTTCTCTGAATGAAACATCACTGAAGCTTAGGGACAGCAGTTCAGTTTTTTGTCCAGTACTATTTTTTTCAGGATTAAGCGATATGACGGCTGCCGTGTGTGCTACCCCGAAATTGGTCCATTTCTGATTAGGCTTCAGGTAAGAAACCGGTGTTCCGGCATAGGAAACAGCAACTTTCCCTTCGTACAGCTGGACCGACTTGTCTTTTCCGGACTGAGAGATTTTGAACACGGTTCCAAGAACTCTGGTGCTGAAACCATCAGCATGTACTATGAAAGGGTGCTTTTTTGATTTGGCTACGGAAAATACAGCATCTCCTTTCAAATTAACAATCCTGGTGGAAGCGGGAAATGATTTATCAACCGTAAGCTCCGCACCTTTCAGTAAGGTTACCACAGAGCCATCCGCCAGATATACTTTCCGGTTTCCTGAATCAGATGTATAGGTATCCGGCTTAAAGAATGTGGTATAGGTAAGAATTCCTCCTACTGATAACAGAAGTATGATGGCTGCTGCAAAAAAATATTTTTTCAGTGGATAAACAGGAGCCTCTTTTACCGGCTTGATAAAATATAATTCCAGGGCAGATAAAACTCTTTCTCTGGATTCTTTCATATGTACCCTGTCGAGATTTTTTTCCGTGCGGATTTTCCACTGGTTTAAAATTTCATTTTCTTTTTCTGAGATTTTTTCTCCGGAGACTTCCCTTTGCCAGAGCTTAAAAACGAAAGCTGCAGTATTCTTATTTTTTTTGCTTTTCATAAAATATTTCATGTATTCACAGATACTTCTATCTATAAGACTGTGAAAATGAAAAACTTCCCCAGCGTGTTCTTAACATTGTATTCACATTAAAACCAGTTGGTTAATAATTTTAACGTATTTCAGATATTTCTCAACATTTGATTCACATTTATGGGATTTTTTTCAGAAATAATTAATCTTAGAATCCCCAAAGTTCACAAAAAGTTAATTTTCCTTTAGGTAATTTTGTACCCACGATATGAAGCTTACAGACCACACGATATTAAAGAAAATAAAATCAGGTGACCGCCCTGCATTCATGCTGTTCTACGAGCAGTATTGGGATAGTTTGTACCGTTTTGTTTTCATGAGGACCAGGGACAAGGAAATGTCTGAAGAACTGCTGCAGAACCTTTGGATAAAGGTCCTGGAAGATACGGACGCCATACAGACAGATGAATCAGGAAGTGCAAAAGGCTACCTGCTCCGGTATCTTCATTACAGGATTATTGATCATTATAACAGTTCAAAAAAGACGCCTTCTACCGTCAGTATTGATGAGTTTGACCCGGAAGGCGAGCTGGAAATATCGGATTCGGAATATTTTGAAATTCTTGAAGAAAATGAGATCTCTACCCTGCTGACTTTAATTGATGAGGTAGTTTCACAGCTTCCGTCAACGGAGCAGAGTGTGTATGATATGAGAATCAGGAGGAATATGTCTGTGCATGAAACAGCGGAAGCACTGGGCATCAGCCATAAAACGGTGAGCAATAAATTAAGTAAAGCTTTAGGGGAAATACGCGAGCAGCTGAACCCGGAATACCAGTCTTCTAAAAAACTGGTATCGATCCTGATGCTGATGGAAATTTTAACGAATTATTAGGCAGGTTCCTTATTCATATACTACATAATTCACTTTATCTACTCCTGTGTTGCCGGATTTTTCATGGTATGCATACAAAGTCAGTTCATAATTCCCTGGCGTATTGATGAGATCGCTTCCTTCAAAAAGGTTGGCAGAGACCAGTGACATCTGAACATTTCTGATAAATTTCCCGTCTTTTTTAAGAATTCCCTTCACTTCCATTTCGTCGGAATTCCAGATTCCGCCTTTATCAACGACACATCCGCACATCATGACAACATTCGCCTGAAACAGAAAAGGTTTTCCTTTGATGCTGCTCAATGCAATATATTGATGGGTTCTTGGTTTCAGAATATCGATGATAAATCCGGGTATTTCCAGAATGATTCCGTCACCCAGAATATGTTTTCCGGGAAGCAGCCATAATTCTGTGCTTACGGCGGCCTGCGCCTGTCTGTTGTTTAATGGTGAGAGCACTTCTATGCTCACGAATGTGGGCTCATCAATATCTATAGTAGCCAGAAAACCTGCTGTCTGAGGATCTGTAATGGAGGTTTCCCGTGTTCTCGTGGTTTTCATAATCAGATCTGTATTTCCGGTGCTTCCGGTAGTATTTCCCTCTGCCAATATTTGTTGATTCAATTTGTTCCGGACAATAATATGAGCGCCGCCCAGTGAACTTCCGATGAATTTGGCATCTCTCGCTTTAGCCCTGATCATAATTTTAGTTTCAGCCGCGGAAACCGTAAAGCCGGAAAAAAGCAATGCAGCCAGAAGAATAAGTGTTTTCATATTATTTATTTTTTAAGTATTGTTTTTTAAACCTGTCGTGAAAAGATTCATTTTTCAGACGGGAATCTATACTGTCCAGATACGTAAGAATTCCCAGATCATCAGAAAGTACCTGTAAGATTGCTTTTTCACAGCTGTCCCAGACCTGTTCCAGCTGGGGAAGCATTTTCAGGGCTTTTTCAGTAAGGGAAACCAGCTGTTTCCGCTTATCAATGCTGTCCTTTTTGATATGCAGATATTTTTTATCTGCCATTTTCTTTACTATGGCCACCACAGAAGGATGGGAATAGCCCAAAGGTTCAGCAATATCTACAATGGCCATTTCCGTGTTTTTCTGAAGCAACATGAATACAAGGTACCAGTTGGGCTCCACATCTATATTCTGTTCTTTGTAGAATTTCCTTACGTCATGCGACATCCGGTCGCTTATTCTCTTTAATCTGCTGTCCAGAGCTTTGTAGCCAAGCTCTTTTATGAAGTCATGATCCATTTATCAATATATTTTGAATACAAATATATAAATATAAAGCGAACTATATAGTTGGCTATATATTTTTCTTTAAACTTTTTCTTTAAAAATGAAAGAAAGAATAATAGCTTGAATTGCTTAGTGCCTGAACTGATGAAATTCCGTATCAGAATTACTTTGGAAATAATTTAGGTTTTGGTTAAAGCCGGATGAATGGATTATCTTTTGTAAGGCTTGCTAAAGCCCATACCTATTGAATTTTAGGTGATTGATTTAATCATTCAATCTATTTAATCTTTTAATCTTTTATAAAAAAATCAACTGATTTTATACACACACCTCTGCCCCCCCGAAAGAATATGATTGACCCGCTCCACCTGATGGCTTTTCCCGATCAGGTTTTGAAAATTTGAGAGTTCTGCACGGCAGAATCCCTGGCATTCTGTAGCAGCAGCGCAAATAGGACAGTGGTTTTCTATCAGGAAATAGTCTTCCCCTTCTTTTTTCCATTCTGCCATATAGCCTTCTTCAGTTCGGACTTTTACCAGAACATCCAGACGCTGTTCCAGAGATTCCGCTTTTGCCAGAGCTTTTTCATAGCGTTCGTATGTATTTTTTTCGCGGTCATTAATCAGCAGATCCAGGGCATTTTCGCCCAAAAGATTTTTAACGGAGCGAAGAATCTGTACCGTAATATCTGCATGGGAATCCGGAAACTGCGACAACCCTTTTTCGGTCAGTATATAATAGGTAGAGGGCCTTCCGACTCCTTCACTTTTCGTTATCGATTTAATGAAGCCCTCTTCAGCAAGATTCAACAGATGTTTCCGCGCTCCTTCCTTGGTAATGGCAAGTTCCCGGGAGATTAAAAGGGAGGTAGCTTCTCCTCTCATTTTTAAAAACATCAGAATGCGGTCTGTTGCAGGCTTCTTCATTTGACAATATTTTAGTTGTTTTATTTTCCTACTACAAATATAGTCATTTTCTATTATTTGCAATAGTTAGCATTAATACAATACAAATCAATTAATTACAATTAAACATCATAAAACTATAAAACAACCAATTAGTTGTTTTATTAAAATATATTGTTACCTTTGACACACATTAATCAAAAAAATAAAATAATGAACACATTCAACTTACCTCAGCTCTCATATGCCTACGATGCACTGGAACCATTCATTGACAAAGAAACTATGACCATTCATCATCAGCGTCATCATCAGGCGTATGTGGACAATCTCAATGCAGCCTTAAAAGCATCTGAAGAAACTTCCACCGATCTGGATTCCATACTGCAAAGAATCAGTGAATACAGTCCCGCTGTACGAAACAATGGCGGAGGACACTACAACCACTCTCTGTTCTGGGAAATTCTTTCTCCCCAGCCTAAATTAAACCCGGAAGGAAAACTGGCAGAAGCCATTAATTCAGGTTTTGAAAGCCTTGAAAACCTTAAAGCTGAAATGAAAAAAGCAGGACTGGGACAGTTCGGTTCCGGATGGGTGTGGCTGTTTGTAAAATTCAGCGGATCATTGGCGATTACTTCCACTCCTAATCAGGATAACCCAATGATGGATATCCAGTCTGCGAACAGAGGATTTCCTATCCTTGGAATAGATGTCTGGGAACACGCCTATTATTTAGCCTATCAGAATAAAAGAGCAGATTATCTGGATTCATTCTGGTCGGTTCTGGACTGGTCAGCGGTTGAAAGAAAATATGAAGAAGCCCTTTCAAAAATCAGATAAATTTTATTGATCAAAATGAATTATGGAACAGAAAACCTTCATCAATAAAGCTGAAGCTTCAGGAATTATCGCCTTTGATCTTTTACACTATAAACCTACAATAGAAATTGTAGAACTGGACATCAAAGACCATCTTTTTATGGGAATGATCGTAAAGGAAAAGGAGTTCAAAGAATCAATTGCTGCCGTGGACTTTTCTGTATACAACGAAAAAGCTGTAGGGATCATCTGCTCTACGGATGCCATTATTCCTCCGTGGGCTTTTATGATCTTAATGGAGAAATTATTTCCCTACGTGGTTTATGCAGATTTAAATAATGCTGAAACCATCCTGCTTGATCTCTGGAAACGCCGTCTTATGTATGCCGATATGAAATCCTATAAAAATCAGAAAGTAGTGGTCCGGGCACGGGCAGATCATGATCCCTCCCTTTATTTGCTGGCTGCCGGACTTCTGAAACCCTGGGTTAAAAGCCTGATGTACGGGGAAATCGGTATGCCGAAAGTCATTTTTAAAACTTAGAAAACTATGAAAGCAATTATATTTAACGGCTCCCTGGAAAGAAGATCTGAATCTACATCCGGCAGGATTTCTCAATATTTCATGGAGGAACTTAAGCAAATGGGGATCCAACCTGAAATTTTCACCCTTGCAGATTCCGGAATCCCTCTTTTTGATGTAACGCTTACCAAAACTCCTTTGGCTGTAGAACGTATGACCCAGCTTTTTCTGGATGCAGATATTCATTTCTGGCTTGCCCCGCTTTATCACGGCAGCATTCCCGGAGTGATGAAAAACTGCCTGGATTGGCTTGAGGTTACAGCCGGCTACTACCACCCTTATCTCACGGATAAAAAGGTGGGATTGGTCTGCTGGGCAGATGGCCTGCAGGCTGTACAGGGGATCAACGCGATGGATGTCATTGCAAAATCACTACGGGCGTGGCCGCTTCCTTTCAGTGTACCTGTGATCCGGACCGGCTTATTTGATCCTGAAGATCCGGCAAAAATATCTTCACTCTACTCAGATAAGTTTAATAAACTCATCAGTATTGCGGTCTCCAGAAAGATAGAAAAGGTAGAATAATCATAGTATTAAGACACAGCTCCCTGGCGTTCTGAGAGTACATTTAAACTTAGGGAGAGTCCCGAAGGGACGATTTAGCAAAGGACAGCATGAAATCCTGTCAAACAAACCAGAAAAACAAACCACCATAAAACAATGACAATGAAGGAGGAAATTACCATTACAGTAAAGGATCAGGATGGAAATGTTCATCATCTGATATGCCCCCTGGATATGGGCCTCAGCCTTAAAGATCTCTGTAAAGCCTATGAACTGCCTATGGAAGCTATGTGCGGCGGAATGGCCATGTGCGCAACCTGCCACTGCTATATTTTAAGTGAGAGCTCGGCCCTGCCTGAGAAAGGAGATATTGAAGAAGCGCTCTTATCCGAGCTGTTTACAACAAATTCTTCCAGCAGGCTGGCATGCCAGATTCAGCTAACCGGAGCCATGGACGGCCTTTCCATAGAAATTGCACCGAATTGATTACAAAATATAAAGACTGTTTTGGGTTTTGAGCCTATCAATTCCTGAAACCGGCTGTTTTTTTCATTTAAGTTTATGTTTAGACAGGGGATTTCTCCAGACGGTAAGCTGTCGAAAGAATCCCCTTTTTTAAAACCTTAAAATCCAACCTTATGGCAATTACAATAACGGATGCCTGTATCAACTGTGGTGCCTGTGAACCGGAATGTCCCAATTCAGCAATTTATGAAGGGGCTATCGACTGGCGATGGCAGGATAAGACCAGACTTTCAGGGAGAGTAACTTTCCCGGATGGTTCGGAAGTGGATGCAGATGCCTATCAGCAGGCTTATTCGGATGATGTTTATTATATTGTACCCGGCAAGTGTACGGAGTGTAAAGGATTCCATGAAGAGCCCCAATGCAAAACAGTCTGCCCAGTGGACTGCTGTGTAGATGATCCGGATCACCGGGAAACAGAAGAAACCCTGTTCGAAAGACAGCATTTTTTACATCATTGAAAAAATTAACCCAAAACAGGATGCAGTTGAGTCACTGCATCCTGTTTTTATTCAATACTTATTTTGATAACAATAAGTTTTTTATTTCGTTATAAATTTTCCGGGTTGCCGGAGTTTTGTCCGAATGCCAGGACAGCACCTGCCAATAATTCCAGCTCATTGTTTTCTTTTCCTGAATTCACGTCTAGCTAAGGATGTAAAAAGAGATCCAATATGTATTGGGATCAGAATTCTTCCCAGCCCTCATTTTGCGGATCATATTTAGCAAACTCTCCGGTATCGGTAAATTCAGAAGCGGTCATCCCTACCTCAAAAATAGAGCTTTCTGTAAGGCTGGCATTGAAATACAAACCGTTTGCAGTAAGCAGTGCTTTTCCGAAATCTTCATCAGGATGGTTGAAATGCATTCCTGAATTGTCCTGATGTACCAGTTCATATTTATATTTTAACAAGCGTTCCTTTAATCCGGAAATCTGTTCTTCTGTAAGTGGAACAAGGTTTTCTTCACGGTCAAAAAAGCTGTCGTCATCGGCCGCCTGTTCTTTTTCTTTAGTCTGAATACTGAAAAGCTGGATATTATAGCTCATGGAAAAGGTGTTGTTTATTAATGAGCCAATATAATACTTTTATAGGTATTTATGCGGTCCGATTCATTATACATATTACAGAGAATGAGCAGTTCATCCGTATTGTAAAGCTCAGCCTTTTCCTGCAGCCTCTGCGAAATATTATCTGGCGTATCAATGATAATGTGATCCAGGATCTTAAAAAACTCTTCTTCATCCTCATTTACCTTTATTCTCTCCTGAATAATTTCTGCCGGCAAAAGCGCTTCCGGTGCCTGAATATGCCTTGCCTGCAGAAACTGATAGGCCATTCCATAGGCATTAAGTTCGGCTGTTTCCAGAGTTTCCGCCACTGATACAGCAACTGCCAGCTGTAATGAAGGAACGGGGCTGTATCGGGTTTTGTCAAATTCATTTAGGTAGGTTTCGGTCCTTTCTTTACCCTGTTCGTTTCTCATGAAATCCGCATAGGAATATCCCACACCATGCCTGGCCGCTTCTTTTGCAGACTGAACTCCCGAACCCAACCAAAGTATTTCCGGGAAATGATCTAGAGTTACAGGCTGAGCAATGAGATCTTCATAAATACCCTTTTCTTCTTTTATATATTGAATGATCTCTTCAAGTTTGGCTTCCTGACTGGATAAAATAACGGGCCGGTGGTTATTCAGTGCGGATACAGCATCTTTTAATCCGCCTGGTGCTTTTCCCAATCCCAGAATAAAACGTTCAGGATAAAGGCTTCCCAGCATTTTTGTCCATTCTGCGATTTTGTAGGCCGAATAATTCTTCATCATAATCCCTCCGGTTCCAACTTTGATGCGGCTGGTCTTACTTAGCACCACAGCTGCAAGAATTTCAGGGCTTGAACTTCCATAGGCCTCCACTCCATGGTGCTCGGAATAAACTACGCTGTGAAAACCTACTTCATCAGCAAACACCGCAAGATCGATACTGTTCTTCAACGCCTGTAATGAGGTTCCTCCCTTAATGGTTGGTGACTGATCCAGAATTCCCAATTTTAATTTCATAGCCGCTGCTCACTTCTTATGGTAAAGCTAAAATAATTTCCAGTGTAAATATTTATAATCCGATTGAAATATTGATTTATTATCTTACTTTATTTCTTTTGGGATGGGTTAATTCCGCTGACTTAAGATTAAAATCATAGAGAAGCCCAGGATTTGAATCTAAATTATAAGTTATTTACAAATTTTCCAAGAATTGAATTTAAATTATTCACAAAATAAAGATATACGTGAAATTCGATTAAAACTAATCACTTTTTCATCCTTGCATCCGGTTCTGATTTTTTGTAATTTAATTTTTTGAAATAAAGCTTCTGACTGCATCATGAACGACGAATTCTATTGTACATTTATTAAACCCAATCCGCTGCTGAATAGTTTTGTAGAAAATATCGGCATGTTTCACAATCCTACAGATGAACCTAAAGAAGTGGTCATCATGCCGGACGGAAGGGTTGATCTGTTTTTTATGCGGTCCGGTTCGGAAGATTCTTTCAGCGTTTTTCTCATTGGACTGGAAACGTCACCTGAACAGAGAAATATTCCACCCCAGACTATTGCTTTTGCCGTAAGCTTCAGACCGCTTGCTGTTGAATATATTCTACACACTTCTATTGCAGACCTCCTCAATAGCGGTAAAAATCTTCCTGATGATTTCTGGAATATTACCCCTGATGATCTTGAAAACCTGAAAACATTTCAACAAAAAGTTTCCGAAAAGATCGCTGAACTTCTGCCTGAAAAAACTGATGAAAGAAAGTTGAAGCTTTTCGATCTGATCTACTCGTCAAACGGTGAGATGAGCGTGAAGGAACTTTCAGAAAAAACAGGCTGGAGCAGCAGACAAATTAACCGCTACTTCAATCAGCGTCTGGGACTTTCTTTAAAAGCCTATTGTACCATTTTACGTTTCCGGGCCTCTCTGGAACATATTGCAGAAGGTAAATTGTTTCCTGAACTTAATTTTGCAGACCAGACCCATTTCATTAAAGAGATCAGAAAATTTTCCGGGGTTGCCCCAAAAGAATTATCTCAAAATAAAAATGACCGATTTATACTATTATCCGTGCTGAAGCAGAAATAACTTTGCCTCAGTAAATACAATACAATGTTAACAGATAATAAATCAATTGCCATAGTTGGCGGCGGTCCCGGGGGATTGATGCTTGCCAGACTTTTACAGCTTAAAAACGCCGATGTAAAAGTTTATGAAAGAGATCTTAACCAATACGCCAGGGTGCAGGGTTCTCCCCTTGATATGCATGAAGGTTCCGGACTGGATGCCATCCGTGAAGCGGATCTTATGACAGAGTTCAGAGTACAGTATCGCCCGGGAGCGGATAAAATGCTGATCGTGAATGAACATGCAGAAATACTATTTACCGATCACGAAACAAAACCTGACGAAGATTTCGGTAATGAATACTTCCGCCCGGAAATAGACCGCGGCCCGCTCAGGAATATGCTCCTTGATTCTTTACGACCCGAAACGGTAGTATGGGACAGTCACTTTATTTCAATGCAACCTCAAAATCAAGGGTGGCTGCTGAATTTTAAAAACGGGACTTCCGTTTATGCAGATATTGTGATTGCGGCTGATGGGGCCAATTCTAAAATCAGGCCATACCTTACGGATATCAAACCCATCTACTCGGGAATTTTAATGCTTGAAGGCAATGTATACGATGCCGGAAACAATGCTCCTCATATTAAGAAACTGATAAAAGACGGGAAAATCATGGCTTTCGGGAACAGCAAAAATCTTCTTTTAGGTCAAAAAGGAGGCGGCGACCTGGGCTTCTATGCAAGCTTCAGAACGGATGAAAACTGGGCAGCAGAAAGCGGTCTTGATTTCTCAGATTCCACCAGGATGACCGAATGGTTTAAAACAGAATATTCGGAATGGAATCCTGTATGGTCTGAACTGTTTGAAAATGCTGCAGTTCCTTTCATTCCACGACCGATCTATTCTATGCCTTTAGATCAGACCTGGGAAACGAAACCTAATCTCACCTTGCTTGGAGATGCAGCCCATGTAATGCCTCCTTTTGCCGGGGAAGGCGCCAATATGGCCCTGCTTGATGCGCTGGAACTTAGTAAATGTCTTACCTCTAATCAATTCAGCAGTTTACATGAAGCGATCCGTCATTATGAAACTGAAATGCGGAAAAGAGCAGCCGAAGCTACAAAGGAATCGCTGGAAAACGGGGAAAGGATGCATTCTGAAACGGCACTGGAAAATATGCTGGAGTTTTTCAGCAGCCACTAGAATTTAACAGAAAATAATGCCTGAATTCTTTGTCTGTCCAGGTATTTTCGATAATTTTCCTCTTTAAAAACTGATCGTATGGAAATAACATCTGCGGCCTCATTTATTGATTATT
Organism: Chryseobacterium phocaeense; assembly: GCF_900169075.1. Classification (NCBI taxonomy): domain Bacteria; kingdom Pseudomonadati; phylum Bacteroidota; class Flavobacteriia; order Flavobacteriales; family Weeksellaceae; genus Chryseobacterium; species Chryseobacterium phocaeense. Next base: position 1,186,329 of record NZ_LT827015.1, on the reverse strand, counting down.
ATGAAAAAATACGGGCAAGAACACTGCGGCTTCTTGAAGTAGTTCCGGCTGAGCATCTTGACTTCTCTTATAAACCCGGAAAATTCACCATCGGTGATCAGATCAGACATATTGCTGCAATAGAAAGGTATATGTACGGAGAAACCATTTCGGGAAGAAAAAGTGCATATCAGGGCTGTGGAAAAGAGCTGGCAGACGGCTATGAGAATGTGATGGCCTTCTTTAATGAAATGCACAGGCAAACAATTGAGATTATCCGCGGACTATCCGATGAAGACCTCAAAGGCAAGTGCCTGACTCCTCCCGGCCATGAAATTACTGTTTGGAAATGGCTCCGAGCGATGACAGAACATGAGATCCACCACAGAGCCGAATTATATATTTACCTGAATCTTTTAGATGTGAAAACTCCGCAGATCTATGGCTTTTCCGCAGAGGAAGTTCAGGGTATGAGTGTACGGCTTTAGAAAGTGAATGGCCAGTTGTGAATTTTACTTGTAAGTGAATTTCTTAAAGTGTGAAACTTAATTTGATCGTACACAATCAGAAAATCTGTGGTTAAAAAAAATATTTGAAAATTCTTTTGTCCTGAAATCAAAGATTCGACGTAATCAAACAAAAATTATTTATTAGAAAAATATCACGCAGATTTTGCAGATAAAGCAGATTTTTTTGCAAAAAATTGATTTTTTACAACCGCATGAAACCGACATAGGAAAATGGAGCGTTAAGAAAATAGATCCTGTGAACGTTAAGAAAATTCTACTGCCCGAAGCGCGAAACTGATATTGAACCGAAGAACAAATAGAGAATCCGCGCAAGTTTTAGAATTTTTAGAGAACAGGATTTATTTTTAGCGGAAGTTTCCCAGTCTTGAATTTTTGATTCTTTTGTTTCAAGACAAAAGAATAAGTAAAAACATCGCGCATATTTTGTAAATAAAGCAGATTTTTTTCACCACATATCTACACGGATTTCCGCAGATCTTTTTAACTATAAATTACCATGAGTTACCCATTGGTCTAAGGATTATTTATTTTAAACTCCGTTTGGAGTTACAAGTGAGAATCAGTTCACAAGTACAATAAGTTTTATAACGAAGGTTAATATTAATGTATATTTCAAGATAGCAAAGAGGGAATCAATTTTCAATTGGTTCGATTAAGCAGGCTTAATCTCTTTGTTTTCAATTTTAAAATCTGCATAATCAGCCTGATCTGCGGGAATCTTATAATCATCTTTTTAATCTCATAAATCAGATTAGTCTTCCAAAAAATCCAGCTCGTCAAAATCTTTGATCTCTGAAAGGGTCATCAGCTTTGTAGGTTTCTCTTTTTTCCAGGTATCTTCATATACTTCATCACCGCCTTCTGCCCCTTCATTAACGTTTGTCCTGTCAAGCCGTTTTCCTGTTAAAAAATTGATACTGGTGGCGCTGTTTACCCTTGGACCTGAATTTGAACTGCCATCATAGCCTATCAGCTCAAAATCTGAATTTCCATACCTGAAAGTGTAGGTCCAGTAGCCATATCTGCCATGGGCATAATGAATATAGAGCTTTTCTTTCTCAGCATAAACATCCAGTTCCGGGGCATAGTAGACCCCTCCTTCTTCGTTTTCTGAAGAGAAACAGCTGTAGTTTTTGGAGGCAAGTTCATAGCCGTCGTTTTTCTTAAATAAAATAATGAGGCCGCGGCGGTTCATATCCAGCTTTCCGCGATGTTCATCGGTCACGATATTCGCCGGATCTACTTTTTTGATGATGAGCATACAGTCTTCTGTGCCGTCTTTGTTCAGATTTCCAAACTTTTTCTCAAAAATAGTATAGCCTTCCGGAACAAAATCTGTTACGTCTTTTTTAGTTTCAATAAAGTTTCCGGCGGACTCAGGCACGTTTACGGCAGTCGTTGGTGAGATATTTTTCTGTACAGGTTCCTGTTTTTTTTCTTCTTTTGAACAGCTTCCGGCCAAAAAGACGGACAGAAATATTCCCATGCAACCGAAAAGGGTTAGTATATTTTTTTTCATAAATGATCTGGTTAGGTCCAAATGTAAGCATTTCAGGAAATTACCCCCAAATACTTTTTTCATCTATCTGAACAGGATCTTTTACAACCCTGTAAATCAATAGCTTTTCAATTTGTATTATGGTATACAGGTCATTAATAATTTAAAATCAAAAGAAGAGTCTGATGAAAAAGTTTTACATATATTTGAAAACAGTAGGAAATAAAAATCAAATTTCCATTATCCTATATTCTAACGATTAAAAAAATAGACATGAAAAAAGTAACAGGAATCGGAGGTATCCTTTTCAAATCAAAAGATCCGGGCGCTATGAATGAATGGTATAAAACCCATCTGGGCCTTGAAACAAGCCCTTACGGCACCAGCTTTGAATGGCGTGAAAGTGAAGATCCTTCTAAAAAAGGACTGACCCAGTGGGCCCCTTTTTCCGAGACCACAAAATACTTCGAACCTTCTGAGAAGGATTTTATGATCAACTACAGGGTAGATAATCTGGAAGCACTTGTAGAAGAACTGAAAAAGGAAAATGTAACGATTGTAGACAGCATTGAAACGTATGATTACGGGAAATTCATTCACATTCTTGATCTTGAAGGAAACAAAATCCAACTTTGGGAACCGATTGATTAAGAACGTATAAAAATAGAAAGAGTCCGGAATACCGGACTCTTTCGTTACAAAAGGTACCATGAAATTTCGCTTTTATTCAGGACAGACCAATCACCTGCCTTTCATTAATAAGCATCTCACTTTTATTTTTTGATCAGCTTGGTGCTGAACGTATCGGTCTCACTTGTTACTGAGATCACATACACTCCTTTTACCAATGCTGCTACATTTATTCTTTGCCCATCCAGTTTTCCTTCCTGAGCCAGCCTTCCATCTGCACTGTAGATTTTGTAATCTGCTTTTCCTTTGATGTTCTTCACTTCTACATAGGTATCAGCAGGATTCGGATAAATGGAGAGTTCTGATTTTGTATTGTTCACTTCGTTTACAGCCAATGCACTTGTGATTCTTACAGGAAGATCCATAATGCCGCCTCCTGCAATTGAACCACAAATATTAGCTAATGCTCCGGTTCCATTTTTGACAACGATTCTCATTCGCAGCAGTTTATCTCCTGCATAGGCTGTAGCGGGTACCGTAAAGGGAATGTTTAACCCGGTGATAACGGAAGGACCATTTTGAAATCCACCTGCTACCTGCCCTACTTTTTCTGAAGTTTCAAATACTCCGTTTCTGTTATAATCAATCCATACAGATGCATTAACAGACCTTCCTCCATATCCCGGAGATGAAAGAATACTTGTTTCCGCGGTGTATGCTGTACCTTTAGTCAGATTGATCGTTTTGGTAAGATCTGTACTCAGATCTTTATAAGACCTGAACGTAGCATCCTGATAATCAACATTAGCAACTTTAATACTTCTTACCGCTGCATAATCTGATTTTCCTGAATTCAGTATGCAATAATCTACTCCAGTCAATAAGCCTTTGGTTTTGAAGGCATAATCTGCTGAGAAATCTCCGGTTACGCTATTTACTACAGCTGCTACCCTTACTTCATAATTCTTCTCATCTTCAAGATTGGTCAGTACGATAGAATTTGTAGGGCTTGAAACATTTTGCCAGTTCGTTTCACCTTGTTTTCTGTAATTTACTGAATAGGTATTTGCTCCTGGTACACTGTTCCAAGATATTCTGGCAGTTGTTTTGAAAATTTCCTTATCGATGGAAGAAACTCCTGTAGGTGCTCCTGCAGAAGTTGGAGCTGTTCCTACTGTTATGGCGGGTGACACTGCATAAAACACATTTCCTAATGCAGATATTCTAAGCTTAACGGCACCGGTAAGACTTGCAGGCATCTGAACTGCATAACTTCCTGTATTAGGTACAGAAGCTGCAAGATCTGTCCATGTTGTTCCGTTGTCAGCTGTATAATCAATTTTTACATTGGTTACATTATATGGGGCTGCATTGGTATTGGCAGGATCCCAGCTGATGGTGTTGGATGCATTATTATACAAAACGGTTGCAGTTGTAAGTCCATTAAATTTGAATGGCCCATCGTTTCCTACAGTAAGTGCAATTTCCGCCGAAGAGTGCATGGGACGCTGCGCATTCTCATCCCTTACGGTTAGTGCGTAATTGAGTGCTCTAGGAATATAAGAAACAGTTTCCCAGTCTTGTTTGTTCGTCAGAGAACCGTTCATTACTGTTTCCATTTTAGGGAAATATCTTCTTCCTGCGGCTGTGCCTGTAAAAGATCTGGCTAAAGCCCCTTGGGTATTGTAGCCCCAGCCACTGTCTCCGGAAATCGTTGCCTGCGTGTTTACAGAATTATTCTGCTCCCATGTGTATTTTACAGCATCTCCTTCGGCATCCACTGCTGTTGCATCCAGGTAATAAGCTGTTCCTTTCGGAATTGTATAAGCAGTAAGCGGAGAAATAACCGGTGCTGTATTGTTGGTAATATCTACGGCAACTCCGCACCCTGCTTTCCCTTCCATATTGGTCATGATCTGGTCAATACTTTTGTAATGGAAATAAGGGTTACTTACCATCTGTACATTATCGTGGGTAATTCCTGCGTAAGCCATGATCGTAGTTCCTCCGCCCGGCTCAACATTTGCCATGCTGTTTTCAGAATTATGTGAAAAGGTATGGTTTCCACCAAACTGATGTCCCATTTCATGAGCAACATAATCTATATCGAATGAATCTCCCTGTGGCACATCGTCTGCAGGAGAAGTAAATCCCGCGCCTTTGTAATTGGAAGGAATTCCGTCACCGTCCAGCGCAGTATCGTCACTGCACACACATCCTATGCATCCTGCCATACCGCCTCCTCCTGAAGCTCCGAACAAGTGGCCGATGTCAAATAATCCACTTCCCACATTGGTGCTTAAATTAGTTGCCAGTTCACTACTCCACAAGTAATCATCTACACCCGGCCCGGAATCTGAATAGGGATCAGTAGCAGCATTGGTATAAATGATTGCCGGTAAGTCCTGAACGGTTAAATGAATTCCAAAATCTTTTTCATAGATTCCATTCACACGGCTCATGGTATTATTTATGGCAGTAAGTGCCCCGGCCGGTGTGCCTCCGTGAAACTGTGTATATTCACCTGTTACGGATATGGCCAATCTGTATGTTCTGTATTTTGTACTGGCAGGTCTGCTGGTAATACCTACATTAGAAAGATTTTTTTTTCCGTTCTCTTCCAGAAGTTTTATGTCTTTTAAATCTCTTTCCCCTGTACCACATTCAAAACCATGCTCCCCGACGGTTTTTTTTGTTTTATAGAAAACCCCATAAGTCTTTTTATCTGCAGAGATAGGCTCTATAAACTGAAATACGCCATCTTTAATAATCATAGACTGCATATCTGTAGGAGAAGTACTGAACCTTACATATTTGGAAGGATCATCTATTCCTGCACCTACATAGGAACCCAGCTGATATCTGTCTGCCAGAGATTTTTCCATGACAGGATTACTGTAGACTGCAAATTTTTCAATTTTCCCTTCGGCAGTCGGTAAGGAAATAATTACAGGCTTTGCTCCTTTTCCGGTTTCTACCGCGTCTTTCAGAAGATTTCTAAGCGATGTAATATCCACATTGTATGCCTGCTTAATCTCCACATTCTTTCTGATTTCAGAAGTTCTCTGTCTGGCCGGCTCCCAGCGCTGACCGTAAACAGATGTAAATCCTGCGGCCAAAACGCCCACTAATAAAATTCTTTTTTTCATAAAACAGATAGTATATTATAGTTCGTTCAACTTATTTAGTGTAACTTAAGAAACGGGAACTTTTTATCAATTCACATGAAATTCAGCACAACACAAATAAAAATTCATCATTCTACTGTTTTGTTTATCATGAATGCATTAAAAATACAGATCCGCTTACAAAGACAAAACTATTATTACTCTATTAAAAGTCATATAAAACCACATACTACTCAGATACTTCAATGCTTTAATGATTTAAAAATCAACAAATTAAAAACAGAACCAATGTGAATTCATTTAACATAATTCCCATTTACAGTGATATTTTTTATACTCATTTAATGCTCACTTTCAAGATTATTCGAGGATTTAACATGTCCTTTATTCGGGGTACTAAAAAGCCACCCGGCAATACCGGGCAGCTCAATCTAATTTTTTTACTCACGACGATCATTTGAACAAATCATCCACTTCAAAATTCTGAAATCTAAAAATTGCAGCCAAAAAGTAACATGCTACTTGTGTACTACCTAAAGAATATTTTTTTCAATGTTAAAAAAATGGAAAGACTGATTACCTGAGTCTGTTTAATTTTCTAAATAGAAGCTGGAACTGCAGTAATCCGCACACAAATCAATAATATATCTCTAAAATTCAATAAGATAAGCTGATTTTGTTCACACGTAAAAATTAACTACAAACTAACAAAAAGTTTAAAAAAATCATAGTGTAGTACGTGTGTAGTATAATATTTTTTCGTGTTTTGTAATAAAAAACGCAAATTTGAAACTACAAACATCAAGTGATGAAATAGGTTTTCAGTATTGATGAAAAAAAATATTTCGAGAGCTGTCTGGTATAATCAGGCAGTTTTTTTTATTTCCGGAAACGATTACAGAGAAGCAGGTGAAAAATAAAAACGGAGCATGCTGCCGGTCAGGTAAAATTGTCAAAAAACTGATAGATATCTGTTTCTGTAGGGATGTTCAGTTTTTTTCTCAATCTGTATTTTTTCTGCTGGACAGATCTGGGCTGTACAAAAGTATAACCGGCGATTTCTTTGGATGTAAAATGAAGTTTTAGCATCGCACAAAAAACCAGGTCAGTGTTTTCAAGATCAGGATTAATCTCCAGAACCTTCTCAATGAAACCCGGATAGGCTTTTTTAAAGATCTGCAAAAAGGAAGGATCATTCTTTTTTGCCAGCTCTATCACCTTTTCCTGGCTGGTGTCATGGATCTGGTTTTTCAGTTTCTCGGCCTCATCTCTAAGAAGTTTCTTTTTCTGTTTAAGGCGTGTACTGATATTCCATACATAAATCCCCAGTAGAAAAAGAAGCACTACCGCAGCACTGCACAATAACAAAACCTTATTCCTGTGGCTTCTGGAATCTTTTTCCACATCTGAAATAAATTTCTCCACGTCGTTATTAATCGCTTTGAAAAGTGCCGTATCAGATTTGTTCTTTTCATACGTATACGCCTGCAGATAGAAAAGTGCTTTTTCCTTATTTCCCATCTGTTCGTAGAGGGATTTGAGATCGGTGTAAATATATTTGGTATACTGGGCAAAGATAAATTTTGTTTTATCATTGATTTCCAACGCTTTATTAAAGTATTTTTCAGCCTCGGGATATTGATGGTTGATCATATAATATTCTCCCAAAACAGTATTGGCATTTAAGGCCACTCCGTCTATCCTTCCTTCCCTGTTCGATTTCTCTGCAATCCGGGAGAGATAGATGCGGGCAGAATCCATTTCTTTCAATCCATACAGGTATACGTCTCCTATAGCACAATCTATCCGTCCTGTGCTATCCAGTTTTCCTGCCATCCGAAAATATTCAATAGCAGGAAAATATTCTTTTTTCCAATAAAGATAATCTGCACGTCTGTAATAAATTCTAAAGAGTATATCATTCCGAAACTGAGATTCCGGCACACTTTTTATGTATTCCAACCCCAAACGGTTATATTGGAAGGCCTGGTCACGGCGCCTAAGGACAAATTGAAAATAGCCGTAGTCTGCACAAAATTTAGCCCTGTGAGCGTTACTTTTTGAATTTTGAAGAATCTTATCGGCCTTATTAAAAAGAACCTGTGCCTTCGGGTAGTTTTCCAGCGAAACATAAATATTAGCTAAATTAATATAACACAGCGCTTTACCTTCATCATAGTCTAACTTATCCGCTTTTTGATAATAGTTTTTATTAAGCCGTATAAGCGCGTCATAATTACCGGAAAGACGCAGCTTTTCATTTTGCGTAAGCAGTGGACTATCAAAATCCTTTTCATACTGATTATGAAAATCCTTACTGCAAGAGGTCAAAAAAAAGAGCAAAGCAAAAATAAAACAGCGTATCATGTCCGTTTCTAATATTAATTATAAGTGTTTCTGAATACCGGTAGAGCTTTCAAAATCTATTCCTAAAACGTAAAATTTACTCTTTCAATTTTGTTCGTCGGTAAGTTTTCCTAAATTATCGAGAAATTCATAAATATCCTGATCTCCTTCCAGCTGAAGTTTTTTCCTCAGTCTGTATTTTTTCTGCTGGATAGATTTGTGCTGTACAAAAGTATAATCTGCAATTTCCTTGGAGGTAAAATGCAGTTTCAGCAATGCACAGAAGGCCAGCTCGGAATTTTCAAAATCCGGATTGATGGCCAGCAGCCTGCTGATAAAACCTGGATAGAGTTCTTTAAATTTCATCAGGAATGAGGAATCATTGTTTCTGGCCAATTCAATAACTTCCTGAAGCTTCTTTTCGTGCACCTGACTCTTAAGGGTTTCTGTTTCAGTTTTTAAACTTATTTTCTTAAGTTGCTGATGTTTTATATTCTTCCAGATCAATACCCCGGATACTGCAAAGATAATTACGGATAAAATGATGATAGTCCACAGCTCATTTTCACGTTTTCCATGTTCTTTTTTAGATTCCAGGATAAAATCATCTGTTGTCTTGTTAATCGCTGAAAAACGCGCTTCATTCAGCCGGCTGTCTTCTTCAAGGTATTTTTTCAGGTAGAAATAGGCTTTTTCCTTGTTGTTTTTCTTTTTATAAACATCTGCCAGGGCATTATAGACCTCTTTTATATGAAATGAATAAACAGACCGTGTCTTCGCACTCATTTCCAACACTTTATTCAGCATTTTCTCAGCTTTATCGTATTGGTTGATCTGATTGTAATAATACCCAATCGTATAGTATACCCACTGCTTTTCAATATCAGTTGTCGTTTGGTTAATCATTCTTTCTGCACGTAAGGCATACTCACCCGCTGAATCCAGTTTTTGGGTGTAGAGATAATATTGAGCAACCATACAATTGGAGTATGCCGAATTTTCCAGTTGATTCCCCTTCTGAAAACATTTCAAAGAGGTCCCCAACCATCCTTTCCACGCGAAGTAGGTTCCCCTGTTAATATAAACTCTGGGTAAAAGTTCTTTTTTAAGTTTTAAACCGGGTGTTTTTTTCAAAGAATACAGTGCAGAATCGCTGTAGGCAATGGCTTTATCGTATTGTTTAAGGTGTGAATAATAATCTGCATAGCCGTCATAAAATTTTGCATGGTGAAAATTGTTCTCCCTCTTCTTAAGATGTTCTCCAGCTTTGTTTAAAAGACTTTGTGCTCTTTTATAGTTTCCTTCCGTAGAATTGGCATTCGCAACATTGAGAAAACACAAGCCTTTACCTCCTTCGTAATCTAATTTTCCCGCTTTTTTAAAGTATTCTCCGTTAAGCTTAACAAGAGCTTCAAAATCACCTGACGAATTCATCACATGATTCTTTTTCAGTAGAGGCACATCAAAATCTTCAGTATGTTCATAAGGAGAAGTCCGGCTGCATGAAATAACAAGAAATAATATAATCACCCGTATTGTACGGATTACCAACTTTTTCATAATAAGATGCTGTTCATATATATTTGTCAGTTATTTTACCGGTATATTATTCTTTTGGAGGGTACAAAATTCAACCAGGCCAACAGGTAAATATTGAATATATTTTACAAATTTGCTAATTTTTCGTTATAAATATACACAAATTTACGCTTTAAAATGAATAAATAATATAAAAACAAAAAGATAATTAGAAAGATTCTTATTAATTTTCTTAATTAAAAAAGTAAATAATTTGTCTTTTATTAAAAGGAATAATTTTATTTAAAAAATATTTTCACATATTTAGGACATGCAACGAAAAATAAAAATAATAAATTCCATTTAAATGAATATCAGTTACCGCATACTTTTACCGCATGAGAGTAAAAACTACAGAATGATCCGGCTGGAAAGTCTTGAAAAATTTCCTGAAGCCTTTGGTGCCAGTTATCAGGAATCTCTGAGAATTGAAAAATTCAGGCTGGAAACTGATATTGAAAATCAAACCTATGACAGATTTGTTATGGGAGCCTTTGCCGATACCGATCTCGTAGGAATCTGCAGCTTTGTAAAGGATGACAATACACACGGAAATATTTACCAGATGTATATCAAAAGGGAATTTCAAGGCAGGAATATGGGGTTTGATCTGATCCGGGCTGCTATTCGTGAAGCACATAAAAGATTCAACGGAACCGGTATTTTCCTTGAGGTGGCACACAAAAATGAAAAGGCCTATCAACTGTACAAGAAAATCGGATTTACTGAGGTAGAGAAGAATTTGGAAAAACAGAAAATCGAAGGCAATATAAAAATGTATATGAATGCGAATGAGCTTCTTTAGCAAAATCTACAGGCTGTAAAAAAGCCGCGCCGGATCTTCGATCCGGCGCGGCTTTTTTACTATTTTCAATGATTTATAATACAGATATTTCTTTTACCGTCTTATTCATCTGAGTTTTATAAAACTTCAGCATGAAATTATAAATGACCAGTTCCTGCTTTCTATGCTGGGAAACCAGTAATCTGTTAAAGAACATATGGATCAGGCTTCCTACATAGCCATCCCGCTCCCCTATTTCTTTTTCGTTCAGGAGATTCTCCAGGGAAAAAGAGTTCAGGAAAGAATCAAAGAGATTATACACATTTTCTAATTTACTGTTTTTCAATCCTATGGAGTCATGAATCATCTGTTCGCTGGTTTTATATTTAGCGGCCACTACTTTTGTGAGTGCTTTATTGGAATTAAACTCCTGATTAAACTGGCTGCTGAAGCGGGCAAACAATTCCATTTTGCCTTCCAGTGTATAGGCAAATTTATCCAGCAGTTTATCGATAAAAACAATTCCGGCAAGCCACCGTTCTTCAAATCCTGTTTCATCAAGCTCTCTGAGAAGAAGCATCATCATTGTGCTTTCTTTTCCGAAATAGGTTTCCGTAAACTCAATTCCGGCGTAATCGTACCTTTCAAGCTCTCTCTGATAGGTAGTGATCTCAAATGCTTTGATGATATCCTGTTCAACATATTTCCCTATAGCCTCCCTGATATGGAAAAACAAATCATTATAACTGTTAAAATCCGCCAGGAAATACCTGAGCCTGAGATGGTTTCCGTTTTCGTTGTAGCGGATAAAGAAAAAATTACGGATCAGATTTTTTTCAAATAATGTACCGTTCAGTTCAAAAAGCTCATTCCTGATGAGAGAATCCATCTGCTGTTCCCCGGTGTAAATATTCATATACAAACATTCGGAGAGAGGCGATAACTTTGAGCGGCTCTCTGAAAAATCTTTAAACTGAAAATTCTGAATTTCGTCCTGGATCACAACAGGGACAATCAGTTCAGAATAGTAAGGTTTCCGGCTCATATTCCGGACATTGGTCTTTTCTTTAACCAAATCCTCTACCAGCGTTATTTTAACTTTCTTCGAGATCATGGAAACCAGAAGGCGGACATAAACTTCGGAAGAGAGATCAAAAAGCAGTTTATTATCCCCTTCAACAAGGTAAACGCTGTCCGGAATTTTCCATTCTTCTTTAAACTTTTTAAATTCAGACCATAGATTTTCATCTTTTGCCTTTAAGAAGGTAAGATCGGTCTGGTTCAGGTTCCATGCTGCTTCTTTAACGATCACTTTTTCAATTTTCACACGGGGTGTAAATTTTGCAAATGAATCAATGAATCCCCATGAAAAGCTGATTGAGCAGTCCCACTGCACCTGGATCAGTGATAAAAACCTGTAAATATGCGACAGGTTCTGCAGCTGGAAATTATGGGAATTGCTTAGACGCGGAACAATGATTTTTCCGGTCTTTTTATTTCTTAATATCACTTCATCGCTGCGTACAGAAATGGTGATATCAGAAAGCTTAATCGTATTTTTTTTGGTATCTGACGGGGCAGGAATATTAATCAGAATTTCGTCTTTCAGATAGTTTTCCCTTACCACAAGATTTCCGTGTCTTAAGCTGGGTAAATCTACAATTTCGGCATATTCTACAGATTCATGGAGATTGGAATATTCAATTTCTACAATTTTTTCCGCAAGCTTCTGCAGTTTTTCCGAGCCGTGGGTAAACCGCCCCATATTGTTGACTGCGCTTGATCCGAATGCCCCATGCAGAGCTACTGTGGTATGATCCTTCTCATCATTGAACAGCGTCATATTACAGTTTAAAGTCTGGCTGAAAACCCTTGAAAAGGAAGGTTTGAATTTTAAGCATTCTTCCTTGGTCAGGACTACTTCTGTTTTTCCAAACTGCAGCGCGTTCTGATATTTACTGAACAGATACTCATCTACTTCGGTGAATTTATAATCTCTTCCGCTTCCGGTCTGGAAAAGAATCCCGTCCAGAAAAGGGGTTGATATACTGCTTACCCGGTCTGTAAAAATTCCCAGTTCGGGATCAATTACATGGAGAAACGGCAATTCAGATTCTCCATACTTGTTTTTAAATTCAGTAATAAAATCAGACAGCGTAGGATCTTTTTCCTTCCGTCTGGAGTTCAGATAAGAAAGGGAAAGAAGCGTATTTTTGACATTGTGAAAAACTTTGTTGCCAATTTCCGCTGTTCCATCTCTGAAACTGGTCACATCCACATTTTGCATTTCATTCAGAAGTAAATTTTCCAGTTTTTCTGATGATCCGGCCTCAGATTCTTTGATCACCGTTTTCAGATCATCCTGAAGCTTTGATATTTTTTCAATAATCTGGATAACAGTCATTTCTTCTCCTTTAACAGAAATAACCTCATCATTGTCTTTTATCCTTTTTAATTTTTCTATGAATGCTTCGACATAATTATTGGTAGCCGGTGACGGAAAAATATCCATCAGCAAAACATTGTTTTCAACCAGTTCATACAGATATTCTTCTACTTCTTCACTTTCATAGCCTTCCTGCTGAAGCTTTGCTGACAAGTCATCAAAATAAATTCCATCTTTGCTTTCTGTAAAAATATATTCCAGAACATCGTTCGTTTCAACGGACGACAACCTGTAATTCATTGAATAAGGTTTAATATACAGCTCATTATAGCGTATGTTACCGGCGACCTGAAAAGCCGTCTGGTTGGGATATAAAAAGCTGTATTTCCATAGATTTTTGCAACTGCTGATCTCTCTGCTTAATTCATAGATATAACTCAGGCTAATTCTCATGCGTATCTCACTATCCTGAAGCTCCACAGCGTATTTTTCGGAGCCTTCTTTAAGATCACAGACCCCATAGGTGGAAAACAGCCCGAACGGCGTAGATCTGGAGCAGTACCGTACATAATATTTGATATAGCTAAACAATAATTTTTCAGAAAGATTTCCGGTTTTTATAACTTCCGTAATTTCCTCGAATAAGTTTTTCGTAGCATATAAAAGAGCTAACCTGAAATGCCCTGTAAAAGTAGTTTTCAAAAATGCTAGTCCGTCTGTAGAGATATCTTTAATGTTACGGATAGGTTTAAGATCATCAATCGAACCAATGGGCGTCCTGAGGATCATTTTATCTATAAATTCAATGTTCATGGTCTAGTAAAAATAGTTTTTCTAAAGGGTTTTTATAGTGTTCATGGGTAAGGGCATAAAGCTGAAGCAAAAGCCCGGTACGGCCTTCCAGAATAGTATCCTGCTCTATCCAGCCTTCGCTGCCCAGCCAGGTTCTCATGCCGGTTTCCGGACGGTTACCAATTGTTAATGTATCCTGAGTCCAGAAATCAGTTGCTTTCTTGTAGGCCGGATTTCCTGTAACTCTGTACAGATAGTTATACATCATGATCAGGCCTGAACTTCCATGACATAAAAATACATCTACAACCCCTGTTTTCCCATATTCTCTTTCGGTGGTTTTCACCAGTATTTTTTCAGCTTCAGCAATGCTTTCTTCATTTCCCAGTGCTTTGCCGTAATGCATCATCGCGATGCCCACACTGAGATCTCCATAACACCACGCCAGGCGGCTGCTATCGGTCGCAATGCGTTCTCCGTTTCTTACGGTAATAAAATTCGGGAAGCTTGATCCGTCATAATCTCCCTGTACGGATCTGAGGAAGTTATAGGACTGATCCAGCATTTTTTTAATGGTTTCTCTTTCAATTCCTGCTGCATACACGTTACTGAGCAGGCTTATAATACTGGGAATTCCATGCGCGAAACCAAATGAGAAGCCTTCCACTTTACTGTACAGTCCTTTTGAGATCCAGGCTGTTTTATCATCATCCACCGGAACCGATAAAGATTTCAGGAGATGGACAACCGTGATGATCCTGTCTTTTATTTTCTGTTTAAAATTATCATTTTCACTGTAGGAATACAGCTCCAGGCACAGGAAAAGAACTCCCATAAAACCATGCAGATAATCAAAATTCTTTTTTCCTGCATAGTATTCCAGCAGATCATCAGCATACTCAGGGAATTCTCCGAATGATTCTTCTACAGGCTCTTCAAAATACTTGTTTTTGGTAAGGTAAAAGATCAGGTAATAGATGCCTACAGAGCCTGAGCACAGCGAGAACACCTTGTCTTCCTGAAGCCCGTTGAGCGATTGATCAAGATAATATTCAAATTTTTCAAATGCCTCACTGTCATTGAACAGATTATATTTTTCAAAATAATATAAAGCCAGTCCGGGATATCCGGTAAAAATTCCAAGATCTACAATATCTTCTTTGACCTCTTTTTCACAGGCTCCGATCAGGTTTTTAATTTCATCCAGCATTTCTTCCATCTTTCGTTTTTTTTCTGATCAGATAAAAAATATAGTAAAATACCAATAACACAATAAACAGAATCAGGGTTCCGAAAGCTACTTCCATCATGGATTCGGAGTTCCTGTATATTTCTAAAAGTGAAACGGTCTCATAGTCTAAATACATCAATAAGTTTACGGTGACGAAACTTATTAAAAGTAGCATAATAATGCGTTGGGTTTTCATAGTTTTTTGTTGATATAATTAATAGCCTCTTTCAGCTGAATATCCTCTCCTCTCATGACAGACGATATGTTTTCCTTTACCAGAATATCAGGTCTGATCCCGGTTCTCTGGGTCGCAGTATAATCCGGCAGCAAAACACCGATTCCGCTCATCCTGATCTTCATCTTTCCCGGCAGGGTAACAATCATCACATTTCCATTGGTTCCCGCAGTATAGTCCCCTAAAGTAACTGAATTTTTAATTGATTTCATAGCGAGAAGCATACTTTCGCCCTGGCTTTGGGTATATTCATTGGTTAAAAGAACAACAGGTCCTGTATAAGCATCTTTTTTAGGTTCAGGAATATGCATTTCATTTTCTATGGTCCTCATCATTCCCGGATAGGTAGCATCTCCCCTGTACAAGTTCATGGTCTGAAATGCTCTTGTATCGAAATACTTCAGAAAATCTACCGCAATTTCATTGGGATAGGCACGCAGGTCAAAAATTATTGCTTTGCTATTGCGGATTTTCTCATAGGAAACCCTGAAGTTGCCGGAGAAAATATCACTGATCTTTATGTATCCAATATTTTTTCCGATTAGTTTTGACACCGCCTTTCCGGCCTTGCTTTTATATTCTTTTTCTTCGACTTTTCTAGCTGTATTGATATCGGTTAAATGTTCCTGAATCTGAATAATCCTACCCTGTCTGGCCACCTCAAGCAATGCAGTTTTCTTTTTGGAAAGCAGCAGGAGCCTGTTCATATCCCGCATCAGAACGGTTTCATTGGATCCGGAATTTATTTTTTTTAAACTTTCCTGAATTGAATTAACAGGTTTTCCATCTATCTGCAAAACTTCATCGCCTTTCCGCAGACTGCTTTGAACAGAGTTTACAATAAAACCGGTTACAAAAGTTCTTCCGTCAACCGTTTTTAAAATTGCATTTCCTACATATTTACCGTCATACTCATCAGTATCTCCCATTTTAACGGCAACATGACTGTCTTTTAGTTTTGATCCGAAAATCCGGACAGCCGTATCGTATTCCTGCTGATTTTTTGCATTAACAAACAAAGGCAGCATTTCCAGGAAAACATCATTCCATGTGCTTGAAATATCATTGAAGTAAGGATAATAATACCGGACTATATTCCAAAGTTTACATAAGGAAAGAAAACGTTTTGCAGGGGTTGTTTTTGCTTCATCATACCATAAGGAATCATCCTCAAAGTTCAGCTCCCCGTTTTGTTCTGCTTTTACCTGTCTGTCATCAGAATTCCTGTAAGAATTTATAATATAGCTGATTAGTTTTTTTTTGTTCTCGGCAGTAATGATTTCCGAAGTTTCAAGCCAGCTTTTATCAGGCAGAAAACCTATATAGGAAGAAGCCAATTCTTTATCATCAGGATTTTTGCTAAGCTTTTCTGAAATTAAAGCATTAAGGTCTGCATTTCCTTTCGTAAGATTTTCATAATCTTTTACCAGAACTTCATCAAAAGATGGCGGGATATCATCTTCTGCAGCATGATATTTCAGGACACCCCATACTTTACACAATTCCAGAAGTGTCCTATCCCTTTCTGATACAGAATCTTTCAGGAGATTTCCGGTGGCATTGTAGAAAAGGACAACAGGCTCCTGCGGTGTATTTTTTTTACTGAAAAACCAGATCCCGATTACAACCGAAATCAGAATTCCCAAAAAAAATTTGATTTTCATAAAATGAACAGCTAAAAGTTTCCGATGGTATAGCCATATAAAAATACAGATGATTTGTTACTTAAAACAAATCATCTGCAGCAAATAGTTAGCTATTTTTTACCACTTGGTACTGTGGAAGAAACCACACCAAGTACAAGCTTTTTTGAAAGTTGTAGATCCTCCGTCAAAACACTTGTCGTTAAATGTAGGAGTATCAAAATCTTTAGAAACACCTACTTCCTGTTCCATGCCTGCTGCACCTCCTTTGATAGAGCTCTGCTCTACTTTCGTTAACTCGTTGATAACTTTCTTATCAAACTTAAGTTTCGTTAATTTTTTCATGGTTGTTAATTATTTTAATTGCAAGACAAAAATAAAAAAATATTTTACATATAAAACAAAAAAATCACAAAAATGGGAAGATTTTCATTTATCCCAAACCAATTAAAGTATCTGATACAGGCAGATTTATGAAACCCTAAGCCTCGCAAATCCCTTCAATTAAGCCACAGACCGGGGAGTAACCATTATTTCAAAAGAAAATTTACCCGATCAGGATAACAAAAACAATACAAAAATTTCGCTTAATAAAACATCGTAAAACCATCTAAACATGTGAAATAATCTTCATTTTTAGGTCAATTTCCGCATAATTAAAGCTAATTATTACTCCAAAATCTTTACTCTGGCATTCAAAAAACTTACAATTACCGGATTTTTAACGATCATCAGAACCCACAGGGAAAATCGGAACCGCAAAAAAACTACTGAGTCACTTTCATCATCGCCCTGGTGATCTGATCTTCTTTCTTTTTAGCATAAGTAGAATCAAAAGGCTGCATCACATCAAATAAATACTGGTAGAATGGCGTGATCATCTGTACATTTTCAGATTCGTCCCTTGCTTTTACCGCACCCATCTGCTGAAGCTCTTTAATGAAGATATTGAATTTTTTATCGATCGGTTCAATGGATTTCACCAGATAGCTGTAGGCTTTTCCATTTTGACCAAGCTTTTTATAAGCATCTGTAACGGCGGAAACTACGAAGGAATATTCCATCGGTTTCATCCTCATCTGCCTCACCGACTGTTGCTGGAAGCCGGGAGATAAGCTCAGATAATAATCGTACTCGTTAAAAATTTCTTTTTTCAGCATTTCTGCGAGCTGAAGACCTTTTTGCTCCTGACCCGCCATAATGTATCCTGTAACCATAGCACTTAAGGAGCGCGGGTCATTGTATTTCTGAGCCGGAATTTCTTTTGAGGCAAGATCCAGGATCTCCAATGCTTTCTCTTTCTGTCCGTTCATAACCAGTGCTGAAGCTGCCCTCCCAACAGTCATTCTGTAGCTCATGATATTTGAAGTAGCTGCTTCATCATAATGAATACTCAGATCTTTGAAATTTCCCCATCTGAAGTTTTTCACTATATGGTATAAAGAATTGGAATCTACTCTACCCATATCACCATCTAAGCCTTGTTTGGTATGGATAGGAACCAGCTTGTAACTGAACCCTTCAAATTGCAGATATTCATCCAGATAGAAAATATTTTCGCTGTCGTAAACTCCGCCTGATGAGAAGTTGACAGGACGTTTCCAGTCGAAATTGGCAAGCATATCCAGCATCATCAGGTTATTTTTATACAAGGAATTTCCTTTGTAGGTGATCATAATTTGGTTCACTACATTCGGAAGGTCTGCCCGGGTAATGATTCCTGCTTTTAGTGCATTTTCTTTATTCACCGGAAGAATGAATTTGTTCACGGGCAGAATATTGTATTCTTCATATTTTTCTTCTCCGAAATACATTTTTAACAGCTCATCTTTTTCTGGAGATTTAAATTTAAGGAAATTAATGGCTTCCTTCAATGTCAGGGAATCCTGCGTAAGATATTTTCTGAACTCCCTGAATTCCGTATCAGGAACACCCTGTTCTTTCAGTTTAGAAAAAATATTTTCCCAGTCTTCTTTGGTCATGATATACACAACATCATTTACTCCGTCCCTATAATCTTCATGAGTGAGCTGGGTAGGAATACCGGTTGCGTTGTAGGTTTTCCGCCTGACCTGATCAATATACCACGGAGTAGCCAAAAGGGTAAAATTGACGGTTTTTACATCATCCCTGAATCTTTCCGTCTCCTGGATGGCCCAAACCGGAAATGTATCGTTATCTCCATAGATAAAAATAATATCATCTTTTGGTAAGGATTTAAGGAATGAAAAGGCGTAATCCCGCGCCGCAGACTTTTTGCTGCGGTCATGAGGTACATAATTCTGGAAACCCATCATAAAAGGTACTCCCAACAAAATAACGCCTAAAGCGATGTTCGCTCCGTTGGATTTAACTTTAGACTGAATAAACCATAAAATAGCGCCGGCTCCAAGTCCGATCCAGATGGCAAAAGCATAGAACGAACCTACCATCGCATAATCTCTTTCCCTCACTTCAAACGGCTTGACACCGGTATAGAAAATAATCCCTACACTGGCTAAAACAAATAGAGAAAGTAAAGCATAGAATCTTCCAAAATCTCTGTTTAACTGGAAAAAAAAACCAATAAGTCCTAAAATTAATGGTAAAAAGAAGAATTTCACCGTGCTTTCATTCTGGAATTTTGCAGGAATCTTATCCTGGTTTCCAAGCAATGCGTTATCTATAAAAGAAATCCCGGAGATCCAGTTTCCTCTTGTATTTTCCATTTTTCCTTCAAGATCATTCTGTCTTCCCACGAAATTCCACATCAGGTATCTTACAAAATAATACCCGTTCTGGAACGTGATGAAATAATCCATATTCTGGGCCAATGAAGGCTTCTGAACATTGATCAGGTTGTAAGGCTTCACCTTTAAATAATCTGCTGCTGTAATGGATTTATCTTCATATTTTGTTCTCAGTTCATCAAAAATCTGCTTCGCCTGCGGATTATCTGCCACATCTTCATTGTCATAATTGAAGGTAAAATCGGGGGCTCCGTACATGGAAATATAGTTCGCCATCACATCTTTATCCTGATTAAACATCCTCGGCATTAAGCTGATCTGGGATTTACTGAAGACATAATTGAAACGGTCACCGGTTTTTCGGTAGGTTCCGGTTTTTTCATCTTTTTCGTAGGTCTCGCCTGTTTTCTGGGTTTTGAGACTTCCATCTTCATTTTTTTCAATTCCGTTCGCATCAAGGAAAGCGGTATAGTTTTGTCCGTATATCGTAGGCCAATCACCATATTGCTCCCTGTTATAGTAATCCAGCATTCCGATGGCGGTATCCGGATCGTTAAGGTTCATCGGAGGATTCGCGTTGGCTCTCACAGGAATTACCATCCAGCATGAAAAACCAATCACCATATACACCACTGACAAAGCAACCGTCTGAAAAACAGATTTTTTAGTTTTTCCGGCATATTTAATCATCACATAAGAAATTACGACCATGAGAATAAAGGCTGCAATGGTTCCTGAGTGGAAAGGAAGTCCAAGACCGTTCACAAAGAATATTTCCAGTCTTCCGAACATCGTCATAATCAATGGGAAGATAATTTTGAACACCATGATAAGAATGCCCAGGGTAATGGCATTCGCCCAGATAAAGTTTTTCCAGGTGAATTTATAGTTTCTTGCGTAATATACCAGACATACCGCCGGAACGGCAAGCATACACATCATGTGCACTCCCACTGAAAGTCCTAATACAAAGAAAATAAGGATAATCCATCTTTCACTGTCCTTTGCCAGGTATTCGTTTTCCCATTTGGTGATTAGCCAGACTAATAAAGCAATGAACATTGAAGCCATGGAATACACCTCTCCTTCCACTGCTGAAAACCAGAACGTATCCGAGAAGGTAAAACATAATGCGCCCACCGCTCCAGCGAAAAGAATTGAAATTTCCTTGTGTTTCGTGATTTCGTCAAAATCCTTGTTTAAAAGTCTTCTTACAAAATGAGTGATCGTCCAGAACAGGAATAAAATGGTAAATGCACTGAAAACTGAAGACATTGCATTAATCACAATAGCATAATTTTCTGCATTTCCTAAAGCAAAGATGGCTGCCACAGCACCCACGATCTGAAATAAGGCCGCTCCGGGAGCATGCGTTACCTCCAGTTTTACGGCAGAGGAAATGTACTCGCCACAATCCCAGAAACTGAGATAATGTTCCATGGTGGAACCGTAGGTTATCAATGCAATTGTGAACATTATCCATCCTAAAACGGTATTCCACTTTTTAAAAGACCAGTTTTTCATATACTATGTAATTTCAATACATAGTAAGACAACCCGCCATGGGGAATTATTACATGAAATTTTCTATTCGCAGAGATTTATGCAAATTTATAAGCGCAAGCATCTGCAGAATCTGCATAATCTGCGAGAGATAATTTAATAAGTATTATTCAATCCCCCATCCAAAGGAATACTTGTTCCGGTAAGATAAGATGAATATTCCGAAGCCAGGAAAGCAGCCAGATGACCATATTCTTCAGTTCTTCCCAATCTCTTCATTGGAATTTTATTTTCTCTTCCCTTTCGGATTTCTTCTTTGGATTTCCCTGTCTGTTGAGATTCGTGGCGGATCAGGTTCTGAATCCTTTCCGTATCGAAATATCCAGTTAAGATATTATTGATCGTCACCTGATGTTTTGCTACTTCAATCGATAAGGTCTTTGCCCATGCAATCACGGCTGAACGGATGGAATTGGAAAGCGACAGGTTACCAATCGGTTCTTTCACAGACAATGAAGAAACATTGATGATCCGGCCGTATTTCTGTCGGATCATGTGAGGTAAGGCCAGAAGTGTAGTCTCGCAGACGGTTTTAAAAAGGAGATCAAATGCTTTCTGATAATCATTCACCTCTTTCTCCAGTGCTAATCCCGGCTCCGGTCCATTGGTATTATTGACCAGAATATCTATGGAATGATGGGTAAAGTAATGGGAGATCATCTTTTTATAAGCTTCAAAATCAGAAAAATCCGCCACCAGATACTGATGTTTCTGATCCGGGCTGATGACGGGCAGGGAAGCCATCATATGTTTAAGTTTCTCTTCATTTCTGGCCATTAGGGTAACATTGGCTCCGCATTTCGCCAGTTCCAGAGCTATTCCAGCACCTATTCCCTGGGTAGCTGCACCTACCAAAGCGTTTTTCGAAAAAAGCTGAATATTCATAAGTTGATCATTATTGGTGATTGTTGACAGATAAATGTAGCGAAAAAGCTTTACATTCAAAACAGATTTGTCATTAATAATCAGGGATAAGACAACAAATTTATTGTGGCAGCGCCGGAGGAGGTACTCTTTCCGGTTTGGAGGATAAAGTTCTCAGAAATGCTTCCAGCTGAGAAATTTCTTCATCTGTAAGATCCAGGAGCCTTACGAATCCGGATTTTTCAGAAGTCAGTGTCATTCCGTTATGAACAGTTGATCTTTTCTGCGAATGTTCCGGATTTCCCCTGCTATAAAATTGAATCACTTCTGCAAGGGTGGTCATAGAACCGTTGTGCATCCACGGCCCTGTCCTTGAGACTTCCCGAAGGCCCGGCACCCTGAAGCTTCCGGCATCTTCAGCTTTTCCGCTAACCAGATAACGGCCGAGATCTTCTTCTTTGGAGCCTAATAATGAAGTTCCTATATTTTCAAAACGATTATTGGAGAAGTATCCGGAGCTGTGGCAGTTCATGCATTGTGCTTTGGTCCGGAAAAGATGCAGCCCCATCAATTCATCATCGGTATAGGCATCTGTTTTTCCGTCAATAAACTGATCAAATTTAGTCGTTCCGCTTTTTATGGTTCTTTCAAAGGCAGCTATCGCTTTGGAAATCCTATCTTTTGAAACTTTTTTATCTCCAAACGCTTTTTCAAACAATATTTCATAGCCTTTGATCTTTGCGATTTTCCCGGCGGCGAGGTCAATATGCCCATTCATTTCCCTTACATCGCGGATCGGCATTTCCGACTGGTCTTCAAGAGATGCGGCTCGACCATCCCAAAATAAAGACCGTGCATAGGCTACATTCAGGATGCTCATGGCATTTCTGGTCCCCAGCTGCCTGTCGTGACCAAAGGAGAAAGTACGGTTATCACACCAGCCCAACTCCGGGTCGTGGCACGAAGCACAGGCAATCTGGTTGGACTGGGAAAGCCTGGGATCAAAAAAGAGTATTTTCCCCAACGCTGCTTTATCTTCAGAATAAGGATTGTCTGCGGGATACTGAATGTCCGGAAGATGCCCTATTTCGGAAAAATAAGGTCTGGCTTCAGGATCCAGAACCGGTTTTGGCCATTGTGAAGAATCTCCGGAAGAATATAATTTCCTCAGTTCGGCAAGGAACGAAGCTTTCTCGCGGGTTACCTTCTGAACACTGTTGCTGAAACAATTGTTCAGAAGGGAAACCGTAAGAAATGTAATCAATATCCAGCTTAGGACATTCTTCATGAGTTATGGAGTTTCCGCAAAAATAAGGAAACAGGATGAGATGCCGGGTAACAGACATGAGATTTTAGGTTAAGGCTAAGATTGAGGGTGAGATTAGAAGATGTTAATGATGAATTTTCAATTATAAGAATCAGGAGCCAAAAGCCAAGATGCAGGATATTATCTCCCGGTTGCTAACTTCTCAGCTAAATTATCAGGAACCGGCAAATAGCAGTGAGCCAGCAACCGAAAACCAGCAACTATAAACTATCTCACTATCTCACTCCTAAACTATCAACCCCTTAAGCCAAATTCAGATTATTTCACAACCGTGGCTTCCAGCTCTACTTTTAAAGTTTCGAATAAACCGGTTACTTCCAGCATGGTTACTGCCTGCTCAATTTTATGCTTGGCAATCCATTCCTGAAGGATTGGAAAATGAGGCCAGAGTTCTTTCGTAGAAGTGGTATAAATATTTAATCTGACGATCCCGCTGCACTCATAACCTGCCGTGCTGATGACTTCTTCCAGATTGGCTATAGCCTGTTCCAGCTGGGATTTCATGTCCTTATCACTTGATGTTCCGTCCGGATCAATAGCGGCCTGACCGGAGACGTACAGAGTTGCAAATACGTTCTTCACTTCCACAGCCTGCGAATAACTTCTTTCTTCCTGCCATTTCCATGGATTTACTGTTCTTTTTTCTAATGTACTCATTGAATTTTGTTTTAAATGTATGGTACAAAATTCGCTCATCAATGTAAGAAATCCGTGTGACAGGGGTCACGATTATGAAGTGATGGAAATCACTGTTTAAGAAGATAAGCGGCTTAATGTTTCTCTGGAAACCCCAAGATAGGCTGCAAGAAGAGATTTGGGAACACGCTGGACCAGCGAGGGATATTTTTCAACCAGCTGTTCGTACCGTTCTTTGATCCCAACGGTCATGGAAGAGATAATCCGCTGCTGGGCGGAAATAAATCCCATATAGGCTTTTTCAAGAAAGAAATGTTCCAGTTTTGGAAATGCTTCACACAGTTTTCTGTAATCTTCAAGGCGGAGACACAGCACTTCTGTATCTTCCACACATTCCAGGGACATGGAGGCTTTGGTCTCCAGATAATATGCCTGAAAATCAGTTTCCCACCAGTCTTCCATTGCAAATCCCACAATATGCTCTTTTGCCGTATCATCGGTATAGACCAGTTTTAACAGGCCCTTGATCACAAAATAATTATAGTGGACCCATTCCCCTTCCTGAATCAGGAACTGATGTTTTTTATATTTTTTCCAGGTGAAAAAGGATGAAATATGTTCAAATTCCTCATCATTCAACGGGACAATTTTCTCAATATGGGTTCTTAGCTTCGTAAACATGCTGTATTTCTGAAGTATAAAAATACTATATTTTACTTTCTTAACCATTATTCCTATAACAGCGTTTTTCTGTAGCTGTTCAGTCCGTATCTCCAGGTTTCCTTATCTTTGCAGACCTTTATTTTATTATGGATCCAGTATTTTCACAGTTGATAAACCATTTCAGAGAAATCATTGCGTTGAGTGATGCAGATATTGAAATCATTGTTCCTGCATTAGAAGTCATACCGCTGAAGAAAAAAGACTTTCTGCTGAGCGAGGGACAGGTTTCAAAACATATGCGTTTCATCGCGAAAGGCAGCCTTTACGCTTATTCTCTTGATGAAAAAGGAAAGGAAAACACAACTCAACTCGGCATTGAAAACTGGTGGGTGAATGATCTGTACAGCTATCTGAGCGGGCAGCCGTCACGGATGTTTATTCAGGCCAATGAAGAAACTACGGTGATCCAGATCAGCAAAGAAAACCTGGAGCTGCTTTACAAAGAAGTTCCCGCTATTTCTGATTTCTGGCGACTTAAAATGCAGCATGCGTACGTTACCCTGCAGGAAAGAACTTTTGAGCACTCAAGGGTTGATGCCTATACCAAATACAGGAATTTCATTTCAGCTTACCGGAATATCGAGCAACGCTTTCCTCAGTTTATGATTGCTTCCTACCTGGGAATTACCGTTGAATACCTGAGTTATTTAAGAAAAAAACACCTCTCCGACGTTTCTTAAGATTTCTTAAGTTGATTCCGTTCTGACCTGAATAATTTTGCTCACAGAAATTCAAACGAGTAGAATTATGAAGGCAAAACATGCAGCGGCACTGGCTTTTTTAACAGCACTTTCCACACTGGAAGCCCAGAAGGTTTCCTACACTCCCGATGTTGTTCTGGGACACCGTTCCTATACGTATATGCACAACATCAACTATCAGCTTAATGAGCGGCTGAAGATCAATAACCTTACTTTATTTGATACGGAATACACCCGGGACAAGGACAATATTTTCTTTATCAGGAATACCCTGTCCTATAGTTTTTCGAAAAAATTCAATGTGAATGGTGCTTTCGGAATGAAAAACCCGGGTGCATTTTTCAGTCTGTATGCGCAATACCGCATGACCGGGACTTCGTATTCGCTTTCCTACTCTATCGGAACTACTTACCAGAAGGGATTTTCCCTGGAACAATCGATCTCATTTGAATATACCCCTCTGCTGAAAGAAAATCTTCAGGGATATTTCAGTGTGCTGGCGATCGGAAATATAGATAACAGCGGCTATCCGAGAGGTCTGCAATTCATCAGATTAGGAGTAAAACAAGACAAAATGATGTATGGTATTGCTTCCAATTTCGACCAGTTCAACAATGCAGAAAAGACCCTTGAAAATATCGGGGCATTCGTGAAATATAACTTTTAAATAATAAAACAATGAACAAGAACAATGACTTAGGAATTTTTATCACCAGAATAGCTATAGGATTTCCCATGCTGGTGTATGGCATCAGCAAAATCATCCACGGCATCGGGTTTATCGAACAGATGATGGCACAGCAGGGACTTCCGCCCTTCCTTGCCTATGGTGTATTTATAGGTGAAATTATTGCTCCTGTGATGATCATTCTGGGATTCAGGATCAGATTGGCAGGGCTGGCCTTTGCAGCTAACTGTTTTACGGCTATTATCCTTGCGCAAACTGGAAATATATTCAAGCTTAATGAATTTGGCGGCTGGGCTTTGGAACTCCTGGTGATCTATATGCTATGTGGTTTAAGTTTCTTTTTTACAGGATCCGGAAAATACGCCGTTTCTACCAAAACCAGGTGGGATTAGGATGGAATAAAATCTAAAAGTCTTCAAATATTCAATTTGAAGACTTTTATCCTACATGTTTGTCTGCAGGTCAGAACAAATTTATATTACAATCTGGACCTGTCGATCTTTCCGTACGTCTTTTTTGTCTGAACCTTTACGCAAATGTTATTTTCGAACGTAATAACAAGATATGTCTTCCTTCCAAAAAATCCGATTTTGTATAAGTAGATCCAGATATTATCCGGGTAAAAATTGAACTCATCTCCCATTTTGAGCAGCAGTTCTTTCTTTGTCATGCCCGGGAAATTAAAATCATTATTTTCCATTGTGTTTTTTCCCGGTAAATTTGTGTATTCTGTTCTTTTCTTCCAAAAAATTACCTATTACCTGGCTATTACATCAATAAAAAACAATCAGTGCTGTTTCAGAATGAGACTATATTTTCTCCTGTTATTTATGAATCTCAGTTTAAAATACTTTATAGGATTCCACCAACGCATCTAATGTGAAACCACGGTTTAAACCGCTGGTATTGGGCAATACCCACACTGCAGAACCGCAAAAATCCTCAGGCTGTTTTCCCCACGAGATCTGTTTTTTCCCGGAAAAGGCCTGATAAGCAGCCTTGCCGAGAAATACAATATACCGGGGCTGGAATTCCGTAATTTTTATTTTAAAAAGCTCCAGGGCATCATCGAACTCATCCTTTGAGAGCTCATCGGCACGCGAGGTGGGTCTCGCGACTGCGGTGGTGAGGCCATATCCGAAATTCAAAAGAGTCCTGTCGTCCACAGCTGCTATCTGATAAGGGGTAAAACCGGCCTGGTGCAGGACTTTCCAAAAGCGGTTGCTGCGTCCTGAAAAATGATGTCCGTCTTCAGCAGATTTTAATCCGGGATTGATTCCGCAGAAAATTACGGTGAGGTGTTTAGCAATAATATCTGTTAACATAAGAAGATTGAATGCAGGCCAAAGCCTGTGATTTTAATAAACAACAAGGTAATATTTATTTTGAAACGAATCGCAGCTTTTTTCTTACTGATTATCAATTAAAAAAAACAAATAAAACAGAAAGTATGGCATGAATATTATTGTATATCATAAAAATACACCAGATGGAAAATATGTTACAAAATATGGACCTGATCCACCGGTACCTGTCCGCAGGTATAACCAACCAGTTTGGTTTCAGTATGGATCTGGAAGGTGAATATACTTTTGCACAAAATATTGTGTCTAAAAAGACCATTATTGCCCCTACTTTCAGCTATAAAATTTTATCTCATCCGCAGCTTAAATTGTTTTTATCTGCCATGATGACTGAAATCAACACTGGGAAATATACTGCGGAAAATCTTCAGGAAAGAATAGAGCATTATGAAGAATTAAGTCAGCCGACTATCAGAAGAATAATTTAAACGTGAAATTATTATCATTATTACAGTGATTTCCTTCAAACATATTCCAAAACTAAACACTTACTCGTAAAACATTAACATTTACTAGTTGAGTATTTTTTTTCTGATTACAAATTTTTAGATTTGTCCTCAAGAAAACACAAAAAATGAAAACACCATTATTTTTCGTCTTCCTGGCTGTATCGCTGGGAATGAATGCTCAGGTTGCCCCTATTACGGATACAAACTTTAAAGCAAAACTTCTTTCTTCCTCTTCCGGAAATACCATAGCAAAAGATTTCAACGGTAATTTTTTTGCCGTCGACACCAATGGAGACGGGGAAATCCAGGTTTCAGAAGCGGAAGCCGTAAAAGAACTCAATGTTTCTAATGCGAATATCGCTTCCCTGACGGGTATTACAAGTTTTTCGTATCTGCAGAAATTAGACTGCAGCCATAACAATCTGTCAGATTTGGACATAAGCAGTTTTTCGGATCTGGATCTGGACTGTTCTTACAATAATCTTACTAATGTGGCACTGCCTATTGGAGACGGAGAGTTTTATAATACGTATACATTTTATAACTATAATCTAAGCCATAACCTGCTTACAGGTTTAGATGTCAAAAATAAATATATTTCAAATTTAGACTGCAGCTATAACCAGCTTTCTTCATTAGATTTTCAGGACAGGCTTAATCATCATCTGCTTTCTCTGCAGGTGGATAACAACCTATCTCTTACCTCCATCTGTAAGAATGAAAATGATGTCCTGCCTTCAACAGGACCTGTGGTTCAAGCCATGTGTAACGGAGCATTATCGGGATTTGACAGCAGTTTTAAAAATATGTTGATTTATCCTTTCACCGATTCGGTTTCCAATACCTGGACCCTGAAAAATGTGAACGGCAGTGTTTCGACAAGTATTGACACCAATCAGGATGGAGAAATAAGCCAGGCAGAAGCCAACGAAATAGGAGATATTTATATTCACCAGGGAGGAATACTTACTGATGCTAATCAAACATTCAATACGACTGCAGGCATCAATAAACTGACGAATTTGAAAACTTTTAACGGAGATTATTCCGGTATTGTTACTTCTCATTTTGGTACTTTAGGAAGAGTAAATATTGACGGGCTCATTCATCTGGAATCTGTAAACCTTTATGGTTTTCATGTTAAATCTATTGATATTAAAAACTGTCCTCTGCTTACGATTGTAGATTCCGGAAAATATCATGACTACAGAGCAGAAATCAATACCGAATATTACAAACTCTCCAACTGTCCGGTGCTGGATAAAGTACAGTGTATTGCCAGCAATTTATCTGAACTGAGTTTTCAGAACTGCCCTCTTGTGAAAAATATCACCTGTGTAGGCAACCATCTTTTTTCTCTGGACGTTTCCCAATTAAACAATTTGGAAACCTTAAATCTGGATAATACGTATTTCTCTAATTATTTAAGCGAGCAGATCTATTTTCCGAGTATATTAAATAAGCTGTACCTGAAAAACGGGCAGCAGGAAACCGCTTCATTTGCCAGTCATCCGGATCTTCAGTATATCTGCTGTGATACCAGTCAGGTCTCTGCTATACAGTCGCTTGTCAGCCAATATGGATATACAAATTGTACCGTTACTGATACCTGTAATACTGCTGTTCTGGCCAATGTTGAAAATGCAACTGCATCAGCTCCGGAATCCGTTTCAGTGTATCCCAATCCAACCAAAGGAGATATCCGGATAGATTCTGAATTTAAAATGAATTCAGTTGAAATATATGACACTCAAGGAAGATTGATCCGGAAAGAAAACCATAATTCCGGGCATATTAAGATTGATATTCATTCTGAAGCCTCAGGTGTTTATTATCTGAAAATCAATACAGAAAAAGGAGTGCTTACCAGGAAAGTGATCAAAAACTAAATGACTATCAAACAAAAAATCCTTACCAAGCGTAAGGATTTTTTTAGAATATATTGCGATTGAACCCGGGTTAATCTTTAAGATACTTAGCTACTTTATCTTCAAGATCATCCAGATTGAATGGTTTTGCGACAAAATCATCAGCCTGAGCTTCTTCTGCCAGCCGCACAATATCGTTGTTAGCCGTTACATAAATTACAGGGATGGACTTGAATTCTTCATGACTTTTTAAGAGTTTGGTGGCCTCTACCCCGCCAATCTTTGGAATCCAGTTGTCCATCAGGATAACATCGGGCTGGAAGCTTGCTACTTTCTCCAGTATGTCATGAGACGTTTCCGAAATTTCGACCTGATAACCATTCTCTTCGAAAATGATGGTAATTACCTCTAAAATAGTTGTATCATCATCAAAAATCAAAATTTTCTTTGCACTCATAGTAGTTCTAATTAATTAAATCTTAGGGTTGTTCTTTATTTCTTACTTATAATTGATTGATATGGTCTGCCAGGTTATCCGGCGTGATGATCAGATCATAACTTACTTCTTCTACAGCATGTCTGGGCATATAATCTACCTCAGCGGTGCCTGGTTCCTGGATCCATACTTTTCCTTTGTTCTTTTTTATGCATCCCAAACCTTCCACCCCGTCTGCATTGGCGCCGGAAAGTAAAATCCCCACCAGCTTTTCGCCATAAACCTCAGCTGCAGAATTGAATGTGACATCAATGGAAGGTCTTGAATAGTTCATCTTCTCTGAAAAATCCAGCGACATCATTTTTTTATTTTCAAAAAGCAGGTGATAATCTGCCGGAACGATATAGACTTTGCTGTTTTCAATTTCCGTTTTGTCATCAATTTCTATGACCTCCATCGCTACAAACTGCTGCAGTAAGGTCTGCAGAATATTAGTAGAGGACGCCTTACGATGAACGACCAGAACAATGGGAAAATGCAGTTCGGTTTTTAATTTCTTCAGCATTTCCAGGATCACCTGCAGGCTTCCCGCAGATCCTCCTATCACGACTAATTCGGTGTCCGTTTTTTTTGCTTCCATGATCATGTATTAGTTATGTTCCGTTTTTTTCCAGATCCGCTGGTCATCAACCTGATGATACACCTTGTCCAGTTTTGAGAATCTCAGCGTTTCTTTCGAACCTAAAGCGAGATACCCCAGATTTTCAAGGCTGCTGTCGAAAAGTTTAAAGACACGTTCCTGCAGGTCCCGGTCAAAGTAAATCAGGACATTTCTGCAGATAATCAGCTGGAAACTGTTGAAAGAACTGTCTGAAACCAGATTATGGGTAGATAATATCAGTTTTTCCTGCAGGCTTTTATCGAATCTCACACTGTCATAGTTTGCAGTATAGTAATCCGAGAAGTCTTTTTTACCTCCGGATAAAATATAATTCTCAGAATAAAGTTTCATTTGCTGCAAAGGGAAAACACCCGATCTTGCAGTTTCCAGGACGGAGGGATTCAGGTCTGTACCATAGATCAAAGATTTGTGGTACAGGTTGGCTTCCTTTAGTAATATGGCCATTGAATAGGCTTCTTCACCTGTAGAGCAGCCCGCCACCCAGATCCTGATCAGCGGATAGGTTCCCAGCTGCGGCAGGATTTTCTCCCTGAGTTTTTTAAAGAAAAGCGGGTCCCGGAACATTTCCGTAACATTCACCGTGATCTCTTCCACAAAGCGTTTCAGATATTCGGGATCGTTGATGATGGTATACCGGAGCTCTGCAAAACTCGTAAACCTGTCGATGAGGCAGATTCTGTTGACCCGGCGTTTAAAAGAAGCCCTGCTGTACTCTGAAAAGTCATAGCCGTACATCTCATAAACATCTTTTATCAGGTATTCTACTTCTTCATCTTTTACGATACTGGGTTCTAACATCTAGGAAAGTTTTTCGATCGCTATCATTAACTGATCCACATCCACAGGCTTTGAAATATAGTCCTGAGCTCCCACATCCAGACATTTCTGACGGTCTTCAGGCATAGCCTGAGCAGTAACGGCAATAACAGGAACTTCGCTTATTCCCGGCGTATTTCTTATGATTTTAATGGCTTCATACCCATCCATTTCAGGCATCATCATATCCATCAGGACAATATCTATTTCCTGTTCTTTTAAAATATTAATAGCTACCTGGGCGCTGATGCAACTTTCAATCTGATATCCGCGGGATTTCAGGGTAAGCTTCAGAGCAAATATATTACGCGGATCATCGTCCACAATTAAAATTTTCTTTTTCATCATTTTAACTTTCGTATAGCCAAACCCTCAGTAAAGAAAGCAACTGGTCAATATCTACAGGTTTTGAAATATAATCCGACGCTCCTGCCACAATGCATTTTTCGCGGTCTCCGATCATGGATTTTGCGGTAATGGCAATAATGGGAAGTTTTGTAAACACAGGCATTTTTCTGATCTCCCTGATGGTTTCATAGCCATCCATTTCAGGCATCATCATATCCATCAGAATAACATCTATATCGCTGTGCTCTTTAATCTGCTGAAGGGCATGTTTTCCGTCCATGGCCACCACTACTTCTACTTTATATTTTTCCAAAGCTTTCGTCAGGGAGAAAATATTACGGACATCATCATCAGTAATAAGTATTTTTTTCCCGCTTAAAACTTCTGTTAAAGATCCTAGGACTTTGTTCCTTGCGGTTTCCACAGCGTTGTTTTTTTCTTCCACCAAATGTAAGAATAAACCTACTTCATCTAAAATCCTTTCGTAAGAATGAGCGGTTTTTACCACGATGGAGTCTGCATACTGTCTGATCTTCAGCTCTTCAGATTTGGATAAACTGTGCTCTGAAAATATAATGATCGGCAGGTTTTCCAGGCCTTCATAGCTTTTAATGGATTCTATGATCTGGTATTCGTTTCCTTTTGAAGCTCCGATATCCAGAATAACGCAGTCCTGTGTCTTAAGTGCTTTAACGCTGTCTTCCACATTATTTTCTACGGATAAGGAAATGTTGAAATTACTCAGGAAATAGGCTAAGGCACTGGCATGCTTGGCATTATTTTCAACAATTAAAACCTTTTGCGGAGATTTTTGAAGGGCGTCTTCAATCTTTTTGAATACATCCGTCATTTTATCTAGGGCCATGGGCTTATTAATGAAATCAATAGCTCCTTTCATAAGGCTTTCCCGTTCCACCTGAAGTACAGACATCATATGAACCGGAATATGTCTGGTTGCCGCATTGGATTTAAGCTCATCCATCACCTGCCAGCCGTCTTTCACCGGAAGCTGAACGTCCAGCAAAACAGCCTGCGGATGATACTGAACCGCTGCAGACAGGGCGTAATCTCCCCTTACCACAACCACTCCTTTGTATTGGTTCATGCGGGCATATTTAAGAAGCGCTTTTGCAAAATTAATATCGTCTTCCACAATCAGGATCACTTTATCTTCCGCGGTAATTCCGTCCCGGTCATCTTCCACGGCTTCCGGAATGGCAAGAATTTCTACCGGAACTACAGTTTCCGCATCTTCCAGAATATTCTGAATCTGTTCCACATCTTCACGGATGGTTTCTACAAGATGCTGGTCATTTTCAGGCTGAATGACTTCAGGGACTGCCGTTACAGGAATGGTCAGGCTGAATTCGCTTCCTTCATTTACCTTGCTTTTCAGGGATAATTCTCCTCCGAGCAGTCTTGCAATTTCACGGCTGATGGAAAGTCCCAGCCCGGTACCTCCGAACCTGCGGCGCGTAGATCCGTCTGCCTGCTGGAAGGCTTCAAAGATAATCGCCTGCTTTTCTTCCGGAATCCCGATTCCTGTATCTTTTACACTGAACACAATGAAATCTTTGTTTTCCGAATCTTTTTTAATGTTTAAACTGATGCTTCCTTCTGATGTAAATTTAATGGCATTGGACAAAAGGTTACGCAATACCTGATCTACACGAAGCCTGTCCGTTTCAATGGATTTTTCCACCTCTTCCTCTACATGGATATCAAATCTGATCTGTTTTTCCTGCATAATCGGGTTAAAGAGGCTTCTCAAATCCCTGACCACATCATTCACCGCAACATCCTGATACTCCAGGGTCATTTTTCCGGATTCTATTTTAGCAAGATCAAGGATTTCATCAATCAGCGTCAGCAGGCTGCTTCCTGAGCTCTGAATCACTTTTGCTGATTCTATCTGGTCTTCATTGAGGTTTTCATCCGGGTTTTCGGCCATTAATCTTGACAGAAGAAGGATTGAATTCAATGGGGTTCTGAGCTCGTGGGACATATTGGCCAGGAATTCAGATTTATACTTGGTGCTTAAGGCAAGCTCCTCCACTTTTTTCTGGATCTCGCCGTTTCGCTGGGCAATCAGATGGTTTCTTTCTTCCAGCATTCTTGAGCGTTCTTCCAGTTCGGCATTAGCCTGCATCAACTCTTCCTGCTGCACTTTCAGCTCTTCTTCGGAGGCCTGAAGCTTTTGGGTCTGTGCTTCAAGTTCGGTATTCAGGTTTTCCAGTTCTGAGTGCTGTACCTGTAATTCTTCCGACTGGGCCTGGGTTTCTTCGAGTAACTGCTGTTCTTTTTCACGTCCTTTTGCTGCATTTAATGCAATTCCGATATTCCTGCTGGATTCAGTGAAATAACCGATCCTGTCTTCGTCAAAATCTGAAGCAGATCCCAGTTCAAAAACACCAATGCAGTGCCCGTCCGCATGGATGGGCACGAGGAGAATTCCGTTTATTTTTATTCTGCTGCTGGCAAAACTTACCACAAAATCATCCTCATTAAGGTTGTTATACACCTGTATTTTTTCGCTGCTGAAAACCTGTCCAACCATACCTTCTCCCGGCTCGAAAGTTTTTTTCATCGTACTTTCAAGGCCTAGCGCTGTACTTAATTTTAATACTCCTTCATCATACAGGTATATAGCACCATTGATGCATTTCCCGTATTCAATAAGCTGGTATAAAGATTTATCGGAAACTTCCGCTACGGATTTATTTCCTACCAAAGATTCATTCAGCAAAGCGAGGCCTTTCTGGCGCCAGTCGCTTTTATTGATCTTGTCAAAAGATTTCTTCAGAGAATCCGTCATATGGTTTAAAGAATCTACCAGGTCCCCAAGGTCATCCTGTGCATGATCCACTGCCCTCTGGCTGTAATCACCGTTGGCCACTCTGTTTGCAATCTGCTGGATAGCGCTTACCCGTCTGCTGATTTCCAGATCTTTATTTCTCAGGTCTTTTTCCAGTTTATCCCTGCGGATCAGGTCTGCTCTTAACTTAAAGTAAAAAAATATGGTAACCACCACTGCTGCCAGGGCAGAAATCACAATAAACAGAACGGTTGTCCCGGATGAGCGGTTGAGATCTCTATTTTTAATTTCAAGCTGGCTGTCTTCATACTGTACAAAATCGTGGACGATCTGACGGCATTTGTCCATATAACTTTTACTCAACAGGATCTGCTCCTGAGTCATCACCTGACCATTCCGTCTGTTCTGAACAAAACTTTTCAGGTTTTCAATATTGTCATTAACGTTTTTTTCCAGAACATGTAAACGATCCAGCTGCTTTTTATCTGTAATATCTAGGGATTTTGCACGCTCTATTGCTTTTGAAAATTCACTTAAACTCCTGTTATAAGGTTCCAGAAAGCTCTCTCTTCCGGTAAGCTGATACCCTCTGTTTCCGGTTTCTGCATCCAGCAGGGCAACAAGAACATCTTTTACCGCCGTTACTGCACGTCTGCTTTTGCCCACGCTTTCTCTGTGATTCATCTGGTTCTGGATACTCAGGTAGGAGGCTACTGAGCTTGCAATAAGGATGAGCAGAGATATACCAACTCCAAACTGCAGGTTTCTGATTATATTTTTCGGCATGCGTTTAATTTAAAGGTAAGGTGAAAAAGAAGGTAGAGCCTTCGTCTACTTTACTGGATACTCCAATGGTTCCGTGGTGCTGCTTGATGATTTCCGAGCAGATAAACAGCCCGATTCCCATCCCCTGGAACTGCAGCGACGATTCTTCCACACGGTAGAATTTACGGAACACTGCGTCCTGCTTGAAGTCGGGAATGCCTATTCCGAAGTCCGTAACGTTGACTCTTACTTCCTGCTCTTCTTCATCTACAAAAGTGGTAACAATCACCTGATTGTTCTGAGGGGAATATTTTATGGCATTGGTGAGGAAATTGATCAGGACCTGTTCTATACGGATTTCGTCTATAGGAACAAGAATATCCGGTTTTACTCCGTGACGGTCTATCTTCACTTTGTTTTCATCATGAGTCTGTATAATGGTTTCAACGGCATTGCTGATTACATTTTCAAGAATGACCGGTTTTTTGCTGATCTTCAGTTTTCCGTTTTCTATTTTGGAAACATCCAGCAGATCGGTAATAAGGGTATTCAGTTTTTCGATCTGATCCTGAACTTTGGTCATAAAACCTGCTTCGGCACTTTGCTTATCCAGTTTTAGTTTACGGTCAAGTAACTGAACATATGCTTTTATACTCGTTAGTGGGGTTTTCAGCTCATGACTGGCAATACTGAGGAATTCATCCTTTTCTTTTTCCACTTTTTTCTGATCGTCAATATCGGTAAAGGTTCCCACCCAGTTTTTAATGCCGTTTTCATCATTCACAGGGGTTATCCGCAACAGATGATAGCGGTAATCTCCGGAGTCTTTATTTTTGATCCGGACTTCCATCTCAAGTGCTTTATTTTTTTTCATACAGCGCTCAAATTCTTCCCTGATATTGAGATCATCCTCGTGAACTTCAGGAAAATCCAGATTTGAATCTGCATATTTGAACCATTTCTGATTTACAAATTCTATATTTCCTTCTTCATTAAGCGTGAATGCAATCTGTGGCAGGGACTCCAGCATCAATTGAAAATGATCGATCTGGGATTTCATAGTCACCTGGGATTCCCGTCTGCCTTTAACCTCCAGTTCCAGGCTCTCCTGTGTCTTTTTCATAGCCAGGTTCTGTTCCTGAAGGTTGTAAAAAGTCTTCACTTTCAACAGTAAAATTTCAGGATCTACCGGCTTGGTGACATAATCTTTTCCCCCGGAAGCATATCCTCTGGTAATGAATTTTTTTTCGGTATTGACGGCCGATAAAAATATAATGGGAACTTCTTTGGTTTTGCTGTAATCGGCTAATGTTTCAGCCACTTCAAACCCATCCATTCCGGGCATCTGCACATCGAGAATAATCAGTGCATAATTATTTTTTATGGCTTTTCCTAGTGCCTCTTCTCCGGAATTCGCTGTATCTACCTGGAAATCTTTAGATTCCAGCAGCTTTTTCAGTGAATAAAGATTGCTTTCGTTATCATCAACAATTAAGATCATAGAATGAATCGTCTTGGTAGGTTTATAAATATTTTTGGCAACATCAAAAATACTTACAAAATTCCGAAAAACATTTATTTTTTAATCATTTTATGGTCACATACCACACATATATACTTATAAATCAATTTTTAAAAAAAATATTACTATACCAGTCATTTTATTTAAAAAATGGCCAATTTATTCAATAACTGATATTAAAAAAAGTATGCAATACCTATAAAAACAGCTTCCAATCCCGAAAAATCGGTCATTGTTATCCAATCACGGCAGGATTAAAAGAAAACTGCCTCCAATATTTGAAGACAGTTCTCTGCTTATAATGTTTTTAAAACCTTTGCCGCATGTTCGCTTTTGGGGTTTATTTCCAGAACTTTCTGATAATTTTCGCGGGCCTTATCTTTTTGCCCTGCCTTCAGATAAGCTTCTCCCAGCGCATTGTAAACATTCTCTCTTTTTGGGTACAGCATTACATTCACCCGGAAAACATCAATTGCTTTTGTAAAGTCTTTTCTTCCAAGCATCAGATACCCCACATGGTTCAGGTAATCCTCGGAAAGAAGACGGTGGTTGCTATCTTTGATCTTAGCATTTTTATAGGCTTCCAGTCCCTGTTCGAAATTCCCATCCAAAACCATTTCCAGAGGAGTTTTTTCGTTATCACTTAACAATGCTCCCTGCGACCGGATTTTATCGTTGGGAAGAATCTGAACAAGCTCCTTCTTTCCTGTCTTCTCATTTTTCACGGTATAAAGCTGGAATTCCCATTCGCGGACTGCATACCGGTCTTTTGCTACTTTTATAAGTTCCATAGGGTCTTCTGCATTATTCACCGTCATCAGCTTATTTTTTTCACGGTAAATCCTGAAAAGACCATAATTTTCATTAGCGTATCTGCCAATATTTTCAAAATCCTCCTTATTTAAAGGAATTATTTTGGGAGCCGGAGAATTATATCCTGTCCAGTGATAGACTTCCGCTACAGAACGGATGAGCTCTTCTATAAAAGCCGGTTTATTGGTATTCGTTAACACCACAATTCCATCACCGCTTGTTTTACCGGCTATGAATCTGCTGGAAAAGCCTTCGTTCCAGCCGCCGTGCTGAAAATAGTCCTGTCCTTTCCTGTCTTCGAGAAAGACACCCTGTCCAATGAATGTGTCAACATAAGGAGTTGTAAATTCCTGCGCTGTCTTTTGTGAAATAATGGCTGAGCTTTTACCATTCAGGGTATTCTGGACATCAATTACAAATTTAGCCAGGTCTTCGGCTGTGGTCCATAAACCTGCGGCTGCCTGCTCGGGATAGGTATGATACCTTCCGGGAACTCTTTTTCCCTCTTCGTTATATGCTGTTGCAGCGTATTGTACCTGTGCCTGAGGCAGAGGCTGTGAAAAGGTACTGTTTTTCATCCCGAGAGGGGTAAGCACATTGTCTTTCATGATGGTGGTAAAGTCTTTTCCTTCCACATCGATGAGTATCTGCTGCATCACACAATACCCTCCTCCGGCGTACCGGAATGATTTTCCGGGTGTTTTGTCTACAAAAACTGCGGGAGAATTAGAGGGAGCCTGCCCGTTCAGCACCTGAACCAATGTAGGAATCGGTTTTCCGGCTTCATAACCGGGAAATCCGCTCACCGTGAGGCCTGCGGTATGGCTCAGTATATTTCTGAGACTGACATTTTTTTCTTTTGTCAATTCATTTTCAGGAATTTTCCAGGATTTCAGATAGGAGTTGACATCTGCATCGGGATTAATTTTCCCGGCTTCCACTTCTTTAAAGGCTGCATACGCACTTACCGGCTTACTCATGGAGGCGGCCTGGAATAATGTTTCGGAATTCACCGGCGTTTTGGATTCTACATCTGCATATCCATACGTCTTAGTCCAGATTACTTTCGAGTTTTTGATTACTGCAATGCTGACTCCGGGAATATTGTAATATTTCATCCTGGATTTTAGGGTCCATAACGGTTCACCCTGAAAACGAACGGCTGGCATTAATCCGGCTTCTACTTTAGCAATTTCAGTATTTATCTGTGCCGGGGTCTGTGCGGAAACAGGAATGGAAGCAGCTCCGATCATGAGCCCCATATAAAGAGGAGTTTTAATTTTCATTTTATTTTGGCATTTAGCGCTCCAAAAATACTCAAGTTTTATCGTTAAATAAAGGATTTTTATTGAGTGTTTGGAAAAATTAACAGGAAATTATTTAAGCTGATTATTTAAGAGTTGGAAGATGGAAGATGGAGGCTGGAAGTTACTGACAGACATTCCTATTTAGACAAAGGTTTCAAAATCTGATGATAAAATTTCTTAAAAATAGAAATATCTCCAGATTCAGGTTATTTGGTTGTGCTCTTCCTGAGATCCGCCAGGCTGTATTTTTTAGGATTTATTCCGGTGTGTTCTTTGAAGATAATTCCTGGTATTTAGAAAATAACTAAACAGGCTGTCGCCAAAGATCTGTTTAGTTTCCACATCCTGAACATTTAGGGGATAAAGATGCTTTTCATTGCGTTTTTCGAGTGCCATGAGCAATCTGCAGATCAGTTCTTCTGCCATTAGTTATTTTATCTCTAATATGGCTGCCTATCGTGGTAATTTAATTGTCGTAAATCCCTGCAATAACGGTACTATGACTTACGGTGTTATTTTGAAAAGGCCTGAAAGTCCAAATGATATACAGGTTCCGGAATGCCGTGATACGCTTCTTATCCGTGATTTTTTTTTAAGCAGATTTACAGATTGGGATGACCGTTTTAAGGTATTACTTCATTCTACATCTAATTTCTGGTGTCTTCCGACAAGAAAATTTCCGCTGAAACAGTCGTGGAACGGTTCCCGTCCATTTCCAATCACATTGGTTGGGGATGCTGCTCATATGATGCCTCCTTTTGCCGGCCAGGGTGTTAATACCGGATTAAAGGATGCGCTGATTTTATCTGAACAGCTGACTGCCGGAAATCACAAAACACTGAACGATGCTATTGAAAGCTATGAAAAAGAAATGTTTGTATATGCCTCAGAAGCCCAGTTTGCATCGAATAAAAATGAGGTGGAAATGCGTGAAGCTGATTTTTCTTTTGAACGGTTGATTATGGGGTAGATTATATTTTCGGCGAGGTCTGCGACCTCGCCGAAAATATAATGATTCAAATGTTTTAAAATCAACCTAATTTTGGCTTATCCTGATGTTTCTGAAAATATTTTGAAGGCATTCTAACATGACGTGAAATGCATCTTTAGAAACCGTGGCTATGCTGCAGGTTTCGGCCTCAGGATCGAATTCTAAAGATTCAAACGTTTGGGGACTGCATCTTTGAAG
This sequence comes from Chryseobacterium phocaeense, assembly GCF_900169075.1. Taxonomy (NCBI): domain Bacteria; kingdom Pseudomonadati; phylum Bacteroidota; class Flavobacteriia; order Flavobacteriales; family Weeksellaceae; genus Chryseobacterium; species Chryseobacterium phocaeense. Next base: position 1,145,964 of record NZ_LT827015.1, on the reverse strand, counting down.
CTCCGTGGCCAGGAATTCAGCCCATCCGTATCCATTCTGTTCATACCCCCTCGATGAAATAAATATATTTGATTGTTCAAATTCAGAAGATCCCGGATCAAACTGAACCGAAAATAAAAAATCTCCTTCTTCGGTATCTCCCTCAACAAAATTTATTTCAATAAAGAAAGGTGCATATTCATCTGTTTCCCAAAACCCTTCTTCCTGAACTATTTCAAATATATCATCCGGCAGAAGCAGTTCATTAAAATTATATTCCATCTTAAGCCTGCTGTTAATAAGTAAACAATTTGATTTCTTCCGTACTAGCGGGATAGGGATAACTTTCTATTTCTTCATAATTCATCCTTTTTTTCAACTCATCTAACTCTTCTTTTGTAATTTTTTTTGAAATAAGAATCAAAAATGAGCCTAATGCATCATAGATCAGATCAGCATATAAACGGGGAGTTATGGAATCACCTAGTTTTGTAGAAACCACACTTAGCAATGCAAATTTTAAATCTCCCTGTTTGTTGAATTTCGGTTCAGGTCTAAACTTATCATCATCAGTATTAAAAGGGGAATCTGTAAAAAATTTATGCTTTTCAGGATCAAATTTTTTCAGATCGAAAGTAAGCCTGTAATTGGATTTTTCGTCTGTCATTACTTTTTTACCTTTCAACAGATTCTCATAGATATAATTCCATACATATTCCCTTACCTTATGTGAAATTTTAGGAGTAGTATCTATTTCCTCTTTTTTAACCATAGTTCTTATTTCAAACTTTTCCATTTATTTTATTAATATTAGTGATGTACATTTACCTTATTGTCCTTCATTTTTAAGTCTTTTTTCAAATCGTGAACTCCATTAAAATCATCCGCAAGAGGGCCAAGATGTGCATGAGCCCTGTTACCCGATGGAATTTTGCCAGTAGCATCCAAATGCGCAAGTATAGCTCTATTTTCTATTTCTCTCATATCCGCCGTACTGATAGAAGAATGAAACTGGGTATCCAACTTCACATCATCATAATTAGAATATGCTTTCCTCAATTGAGATGATAAACGCGTCGGGGTCCCCGCCGGAATAACAGTAACACTTCCATTCGGTCTTATTACGGAAATATCAGTTTTTGTTACCCTGTTGGCATTGGCATTGGCAATACCATATTTAAATTGAGTTCCATTGATTTTTATATCATATAAAATACTATCAGAGATATTACCTAATTCATTTCCATGCCATCCGTATATATCCACCCAATAGTTAGTATCATGAACATACCCATACAAAACCATTCCTCCATTTAGCCCTATCGGGTCCTGGCTTATATAGCTTCCACTTTCATTATCATAATACCGGAAACGGTTATAAGCAAGCCCTGTTTCTGCATCCACATATTGCCCCTGATACAGAAACGGTACAAAATCATTATTCCCTTTTCTAGCCTTTCCGTAAATATCCAGCTCCCTTTCCCAGACTAAAGATCCATTGCTGTCATAGGCATGGGTTGGGGTTCCCAGATAGTCGCTGATAATGCTAAACTGTTCTTCTCCAATAGTTTTCCCGCATGGCACAAAGCTTCCCTCCTGGTACAGCCAAGTTATTACATTTTCTGCAGATTCAGGGATTTCTTCTATATTATTTTCGGCATCAATATGTAAGGACGGAGGAAATTCACCTTCATACTGCCATTCATGTAAAGGGACATTTCCATCCCATACCCAGCGGGTAACTTTATTTTTATGCTGTTTGGCAATACGCCGTCCCAGCGGATCGTATGAGAAAGCAATTTCACTTCCCTGCGGCAATATCACCTTAGCAAGCATTCCGTTTCCTTTCCATTCATACTGCCAGCCTACGCCGCTTCCCATGAGACTGATTCCGTATTTATGCTCTACCGTGGAAGAAGGTACTGCAGCCGCCTGGGTGCTTTTCCTGAACTCTTTAAATATAAGGTTTCCTTCTGCATCATAATAGTAATTGTAGCGGATGTCTTTCAGCAGCTTTCCTCCGGCTCCGTAGGTACGGTCCGTATGATCCGGTGTTTCAAAGAGGTTTCCTATAGCATCCGGGGCTTTGTAGATGGTTTCCACCTGCTGGCGGTTCTGGTAGGTACCACTCACCAGATTGTCCCAGGCATCATAACTAAAGCTGGCGCTGGCTCCTGTAATTTCATTAACGGTCTTCAGCAGCCTGTTGGCGGTTCCCCACATATAGCGGGTACGGTTTTTCTCAACATTATGATTGCTGATGCTCCGGCGTATTACCCTTCCCTGTTGGTCATGCTCCGTGATCTGGCTGATGCCTCCGGTCAGTTCCCGTTGTATTTCCAGGCCTGTGGCATCATATTGCCATTGAGCTTTCCAGCTTCCGCTTTCCATTTGTGCCAGTTGCCCGAAATGATCGTGCTGGCTGGTGATATCGGCTCCTAAAGAACTCCGGGTCACTAAGGAGTTATTTTCTTTGTCTGCTGTTTTACTCACCCAGTGCTGTCCCTGCTGTTCTTTAATAATTCGGCCGTCCTTTCCGCGCTGTATTTTTATCGTGATATCCTGGTTTAAAGCTCCGGTTAACAGGCCGTCTTTATTGTAATGATATCCTGCAAATGAAAGGTCATTGTGCTGTTCGGCTATCACATTTCCGATGCCATCATAATCATATTCTGTCCAGCGGTTGTCAGGCCGTATCACTTTTTTTACTCTTCCGATGGCATCTCTTTCGTACTGGCGGTGCAGCCCGTCAAATCCCCATTCGTTAATCACATCTCCTTTTCCATCAAGGGCAAAACGGTATACTTCTTCTTTTTCATTGCTGATGCTTTTCAGCTGGAGCTCTGTATCGTACCCGAATTTCACGGTACGGCTATTTTGTGTCCGGCTCAGTAAAATACCCAGGCTGCCATATTTAAACCGTACATCATGCAGGTCGTCCTTCGCATGGATGATGTTGTAAGAGGTATCATATTCAAAATAATGCTCGTTTCCATCCGGTTCTTTTAGATAGATGACGTTTCCGGCATCATCATATTTATAATAGGTTAGATTTCCCCTTGGATCACGCTCACTCGTTACATTCCCCATTTCATCATACTCCCATTTGCTGTAAGTTTCATTGGGATAGATGATCTGTATGAGATGATTGGACTGGTCATAAAAAAAATGGACCGCACGATTCTTATCATCCGTAATTTTTCTCAGGAACCTGTCCTCATACTGATAATACAGCTTCTCACCTGAAGGCAGCTTCTTCTGTATGATCCGGTTGAATTCATCATAGGTCCACTCTATTTCCGCACCTCCGGGACTGGTTAATTTGGTTAAATTAAACGCATCATCATACTGAAATTGAGTTTGGCCATTGTTTTCGTTTTCACTGGATTTTAATAAGCCGTTTTCAGTGTACAGGAATTTCTTTGTTAAACCTTCGGCATTTATGATCAGTTCAAGTTCCTGGCACTGATTGTATTTCTGATGGGTAACTCCGCCGTTTTCATCTATTATTTTGTAAATCAGCTTACGGTCATCATAAAAGTATTCTGTGGTATAGCCCAGACTGTTTCTCGTGATGGTTTGCCCGGGATGATATTCTGTAAAATATTCCAGTATACCGCCATCACCCCAGGTATGTATGCATCTGGCTTCATCGCCTGCGCCTTCATATTCCCAGTAGAAATTCTGGCCGGTCTGGTTGGTGAGCTGTACGAGCAAATGACCATTATAGCGAAAATGCTTTTCTGCCCCTATCACATCTTTGTTGTATACCATATTGCCCGATTCATCATACCAGTAACGGATATAAGTGATCTCGCGGTTCCCGGAAACGGTATATAAGCGGGTAATGCGGTGTTCGGAATCATTTTCTATCCTGATGATCCTGCCCGTGCTGTCTTTTATGTATTTTAAATCGCCGTTGGAATGGTATTCAAAAGCCATTTCAAATCCGTCTGGAGTAGCTATCGAAGAAAGCATTTTATAGCCCTCCTGATTTCGTGCTCCGTTGAATCTGTATTGTAATTTGTTAGCGTCTGTTAGCAGATATCCCTTTTTATCTTTAGTAAAGGTTAGCTGTTCTGTCCTGTTAAAATATTTTTCACCGGAACCAAGTAACGGAACCACGGTTTCCCGGCCGTCTGATAAACGTAAGGACGCAAATTCATTCCCTAAATCATAAAGGCCCATATTATAGCTGTGATGCCAGTTGTAGCCTAAAGGCCCGTTTGTTTCAGCATCACTGTAATAGGTCCGCTGCCAAACGAAAGGGATAGGTCCCGGAAGTTCAATATCTGTGTTTGTAGAATATACCCTTCCGGTAGCAGCATCTACAGGCTCACCGAATAAGCGGCATTTTACAGGCTGTAAAACCTTGGCCAGCTTCGGTTTATTAGGCTCAATCCTGTGAATGAAATCCTGCAGCTTGTCCCCTCCTTTTTTCCATAATTTCCCCATTCCTTTCAATCCCAGGCTCATGGCCAGCTGAAAGAGATCAATGGTAGGTGGGCCTCCTGCCAGTACGGGTTTTCCCGCTGATGTTATAATCAGAAGCATGGAGGTTGGCGCCATTAAAGCTACTTTCGGTTTGGGTTTTGTAATACGGAAAGGGGCCGGAATTCCTATTAAATTGCAGGATAACGCCAGGTGAAACTGGGTACTGCACGGCCCGCCGTCTGCTAAAACCGTAGAGCTTCCCAAAAACATTTCGGAACTTGCGATAGGTTTTACAATAGGAAACGGAATATGCAGAAAAATTCCGGGTAAGTGCTGAATTCCGGTTCCTGCATTGGCTACCCACTGCCCGTGAACCTGTACTGACGGTTTCATCCCGTTGACAATAGCGGTACAGATAGAAGCTAAGCTTGTCGGTGGCGGGGAACCATCTGCGGGAGGAGCCGGAGGCTCCGGAAGAACACTTGAAATAGCGTTCATAATGGCACTCATAATATCGAAAACCATCCCGATATGAGGTACGGGTAACAGCGGCATTGGCGGAAATATGGTTTCGTGGAAATCGATACCGATGGCCAGGTCAAAATACTTCCCGACCGGCATTCCCGGCATAGCAGGTAAGATACTGGCCATATCTTTCTGTAAATGGTCCAATTTGTTTTTGGCTTCCCCAAAAAGTTCACCAAAGCCTTTCCGCGGCGCGGGTGAGGTTACTACTTTTCCTACGAGATCTGACATAGGCTAGTTTTTAAGTTTTGATAATTGCTCTTTCCAAACCGATTGTTCCATTTTTAACGAAGCTGAATCTACGCCAGCCTGCGCCAATAAGATTTCCCAATCATCTCCTAACCAATCTGCCAGCTGCAGTTTAATTTCGTTTACTTCATCTGCCGTTTTGATCTGCTTTCCTAAATAAAGAGCCATAAAGGCTGCATGCAAAAAAGTAGACTGTCTTCTTACGCTGATCTCTAAATACGCTCCTGCTGCCAGGGAAAACAATACATTTTCAAAAGCTTTCTGCAGATTATTTTTTTCGTAATAAATATGGGCTATCAGCCTGTTGGCCTCCATGATATAATATACATCCTGCCGTTGGGAGGCCTTTTCTGAAAGATCCTGGTAAATCAGTAAAGCAGCATCCCGGTTTTTATTTCCATACAACAGCGCTGCTTTTAAGAGCATACAGGATTTCCAGACCGGATATCCTGTTGCATCATCCTCTGCCATCGCTTTTGAAGATTCTTCTAAGGCTTTATCGGTATATTTTTCGCTTTTTTTGGTATTCTGTACCGAAAAATAGGCTTGGGACGCTACCAGCAGCCCCGCAATTTTAGAGGATATGGTCCCGATTTCCTTTGTAATATCCAGAAGGCGTTTCACTTCCGTATCTGTCCGGTTTTGTACTTTTTTGGTTGTAGAATCCATGACCACAATGACCTGCTTTCTGAACCTGGCATCTGGATCTACAGTATTATAGCTGTCACTGGATTTATACATTTCATTTTTAATGGCTTCAGCCATTTTCAGCTTTGGCTTTAAATAATGATACAGAGACTCACCATCTTTTTTCCCCTGGAGCTCGATACGTCTTTCCTCTGCAAGATCCATCGTCACCAGACGCAGGCTATCCGGAAGTATTCCTATGACCTGCTGAAACCAGTGGGCTATATTTTGTTGGGTCTGCACGGCCAGAGGAAAATACAGACAGAAATAAAACGGTCCGGACTGATCCGTTATGCTCATCTTAAGGCGTTCCAGTTCGCTGAACAGGCTGGCGGCATCGGGTGGCAGCTGACTGTCGGGAATAAACTGTTCTCTGATCATATTATTTTCCCAAAGGGCCCGGTGAAGGTCTTTTTCTTTATCCGGATGCGGTGTAAACCACATCAGGAATTCGTTCCATAATTGTTGTTCAAACACCTGCCTGTCTCCTTTATATTCCGTTTCGAAACGGAAAAAAATATCGTTGGCTTCTCCTACAGGGGATTGCTCGATCTGCATGAATTTATCAATGATTTCTACATCGGCATACTGGGTTACCCAGACCGCCAGCCTCCAGGACTGATCTTTTTCTGCAGCAGCCCAGAGATCCCTGAGTTTATAATATTCCTGTGCTATTGAAGAGGTGTCCATAATTAAGAATTCAGTTTTACCAGTCCTCCTGTAATAATTGTTTCACCGTCTCCGTTCATGGAAACCTTGCTTCCGCTGATGCTTGTCTCTTTTCCGGTGATCTGGACTTCCTTGCTTCCGGAGGTGGTGACGGTGGTACCGCTTACGGCTGCCACATTCGCTTCTGAACTGAGTTCTATTCCTGCTTTACCGCTTCCTACAGAAACAATGGTATCTCCCACCACATGAATATTTTTAGCGTGAATGGTAATGGTTTCATCATCAATTACAATGGATGATTTTCCGTTGTCCAGAGATATTTTCTTACTGGCCACGGCGGAAATGGTATTGGTCCCATCCACGGTGATGATATTCCCTCCTGATTTATCTTTTATGGTGATAGCGCCTGCATCGTCAAGGCTTACGGTATGCCCGCTTTTGCTGCTGAGGCTTTTGATGTTATTGCCCTGGCCGCCTCCGCCTCCTGCTCCGCCATGGAACATTCCGCCCATCACGAAAGGACGGTCCGGATGTTGGTGAACAAAATTGACCATAATCTGGTCATCTACTTCAGGAATAGCCATGAATCCACGGTTTTTACTTACTTTTTCACTGCTTCCGCCATCGGGAGTCATCACGCGGATAAATTCTGTGGTATCGGGGCCATTCTGCCAGTCGAACTGTACCTGAACGCGTCCCTGATTTAGCGGATCGGTATTGGAAATCACTTTCCCGAACTGGGGTTCCGCTTTAGGGTACTGAAATTCTGGCCTTGGCATAAATCCCGTATCAGCTGCAATGGCTTCAAAAGATCCGGTGTAATATCCACGGGCATCTACCTCGTGGCTTACTTCCGTCATCATGAGCTTTGTAAAGTAGGAAGTTTCATTGCTGTCCGGCTTACGCATCTCTATATCTGCGGTACAGCCCGGATATAAAAAAGGAACAGAAGTGGTGCCGGAAGTTGTGAACACATCAACCGAATTACTGCCTGCAGCTCCTTTTTGTGAAGCATCGATATCCATTACTTTGGAAGCTTTTATAGGGGCTATACTCAGGGATGGAGTAATGAATGTCTTTTCTGAAATCTCATAAGCCCGTCTGGCAATATCCGAGGTATGGTTTATCTTTGAATTCCCTGTGGTCAGCTTTTCGTTTTTACTGCTGTTGTAGCCATAATAGCACGGTTTCACATGCTGGGCCTTCATTTTGATCTTTACATCGGCCACATTGCTTCCGTAAGTGAGCTTAACAGGTTTCTGCTGGGGCGGCAGTTTTCCGAAGTGCAGGACTTCTCCGTCATAGAAAAACTGTTCTCCATACGCCTCTGCTATTCTTGAGAGATAGTTATAATGGGTTTCGTCATACTGGGAACTGTAGGAAACATTTCCGTACTGTGCGTCTACCCTTACATCAAATTTGCTGGCCCCCAGACCTTCTTTAATCACGTGGTCAGCAATATTATTAAGGCTTATTTCCTGCTTTCCTCCAAAGCTTTGGGTATGCGGAGCAGAATCCAGCAGCTTGGTAGGACTGTACCCTGTGAGAATGATATTTCCCAGGCTTCCTTTATCCTGATCAAATCCCACTTCGGTAATCACGCCGACGAAATTTCTTTCCGGGCCGTCTTCTACATCTTTATATTTGAACACCACGGTAATCCTTTTCCCCAGAAAGCTCTGCGCTTCTTCCAGGTTATGGTTTTCTGCGCTTCCCAGTGTGTCGTGGGCTAATGTGAGGTTAAACTCATGGTGCCTGACAGCACTTTGGGTAAGTTTAAAATGCTTGAAAAATCTGATGGGTTTCCCTTCAACGAAAATTTCAAGTTTTACCACCCTGTTTATTCCTGCAATAGCACTTTCCGGGATGGCTTCGGCGTTGAAGATATTTGAAGTGGGCTGCTTCGCCCATACTTTATTTTCGATAACCGTGGGGGTATTTTTCAGCAAAGGCTGGTTCATAAAGCTCTGTGCGGTATCACTTACGGTTTTGATCCGGGAGACTGCTTTTTTTGAGTCTTTGATGTTCGCCGCTTCCCCGATAGTGCCGGCTAAATCTATTTTAGATGAATCTAGTCCCTTCTTGGACAGATTCTTTTCTTCCTGAAACATGGTATACTTTTTTTCGGTAGTGTGGATGTGGACCGGAATTTCTTCCTGAGAACAATGAGACCATTCTGCTCGTAAAACAACAGATTTCATGCATTAGCCTCCTTTGCAAGAATCTTTATAGTGTTTTGAGATGGTTCGGTAAGAGTTTTATATTCTGTAAAACTCGGCTTAACTGCTTATCAGCAGCGGTGTTGGGTCAATTTGGCTTTTTTTCATAAGTTTTCGGTAGTTTGGTTTTGAAATTTATCACATAATAAAATCACGGACAAATGAATTAGATATTATCTGAAAAATTGTCGTAATTCTACGACAAACCAATGGAAAAACCCCATATATCAGTCCGTAAAAACAACATATGGGATGTGGAACCTGCTCAGGTATATTCTCAATAATTTTCTGAGAAAAGCACGGATTAAGATGAATGCAGCAGTTCACAAATGCAAAAGTTCCATTAGAGTTTTAATGGAACTTTATGCTTTTATCTGAAAAAACTAAAAACGGCAACAATATTTCTGCCCTACTCTTTTTTTAAGTTTAAACTAAAACGAATTTTATCATAGCTATGGTACATATCAGCGGGTTTTATCTGCTTGTATTAAGGACAAATTTAAGGTTTGCGAAATCCGTGCTGGCTTCAACCAAAGTGCAGATTCCGCTGCTGTATGTGTATGTTGTGGTGTTTCCGTTCGGCAGACTGATCCTGTATTTTCTGGAATCAATCTTCTGAATAGGAATCATTTTTTGGAATTTCTCTGAAAAAACAGATTTTATATTTCCCGGCTCATTAAAATACAGACTTGCCGTGGAGCAAAAAATGGATTGTTTCAGAGAACCGTTGTCGCCATCCTTGTCCGAGAGATTGTAAGAATTTCCGTTCCAGGTAGCAGCATTATTCACTTTTAGCTTTCCGTTCATTGTCCTGTAAAGTTTAGCCTGGCGGAGGATATTCTGTTTAAAAATGACATCCATTTTGTCGTAGATTTCAATATTGTAGAGGATTTTAACTTTAGCCCGGGATTCAAAAAGATATTGGGTAACATCGTCTTTCGAAGAGCGTTCCACACGGATATTACCAATGGTTTTATCATCCTTTATAATAGAATAATTGAGATATTCTTTGGTAATGGGTGTACTACTATTGGTATCGGGCTGAAAAAAACTGTTCAACATCGAAAAAATCAGAAGCGTTTTCATTGTATTTCTTTTTAATAAGTTCTCCTGCAAAATTAGACCTGTGAAGAGCCTGAAATGTTCCGCAGGATAAATATGAACCTATTTCACGAAAACCATTTAACTGACTGATAATAAAAACCTTAAATACAGATTCGCGTTCCAATTTATAAGATTGAACCGTATTTTTTGGAGGTTGGAGATATCAGATGGTAATATTTTGAGTGAGTTTTGAAGAGAAAAATTTTACAGTCAATCAGATGACAAATCATAGAAGCATTTAGAAATAAAAAATCCTTAAAATCATTGATTCTAAGGATTTTTTTGCGGAGAGTGAGGGATTCGAACCCCCGGACCTGTTACAGTCAACAGTTTTCAAGACTGCCGCAATCGACCACTCTGCCAACTCTCCTGAATAACGGCTATACCGTCGTTTTCAGTGGTGCAAATATAAAACGATTTTACAGTTCTGCAAAACTTTCATAGAAGAAATTTTAACAAAGCTTAATAATAGACTTAAAATCAGGGGAATTATTTTCCCCACACGTTCCGGCTATTCCCTGTCTACTATAGCAATGAAGCTGTTTTTTAAAAGATCTGCCGGATATACGAACTGATCTCCGTCTTCTCCCTTCACCACAATGGCGCCCTGCTCGTCATTCAGGCATTTGTCCAGCTGGGTTTTCATTTCATTGAGTTTTCCATTTTGGATTTCAATGGTGTAGGTTCCGGTAACGTGAGTGATTTTTATGATTTTTTGTTCCATGATTTTTGATTGAAGCTAAATTTAAGAAATTTGTTTTAGTATAGCTGAATAACTAATCAACTGCTACCTTGGAATTTTCGGTTATGCAGTATGAGTTTTAGTGGTAATATGTTAATTTCGAAAGCTTAAACTTTTGGCATTTAATTTTATAAACAAATAGTTCGATTTCTTTTTGTTTCTTTACTTCCTTCAATTGGAAAGTCCATAAAATATCTATCCGAGAGATCAGTATTAGTAGTCATATGAATAAGATTAGAAATAAAATATGCATGAGACAATTCCTCTAAACCATAAATATTATAAAAATTTGATCTACAATCGGCATTAATAGGAGGATCTAAATCCTCGCCATTCACCCAATGTCTAATAAAAATATTTCCTCCTAATGAAAAATGATTAATAACCCCTCTTGACAACCTTACTGATTCATCAATGATTGAAGAATTAATAGGACCTTTATAGTCAAATGAAATTAAGCCTCTAAAAATCCTATTATTGTCTGTCCTCGCAAGATTGGGAAATCTTACAATTGAGCTATTATAATTTTCAACTATCTTTAATAAGCCTCTTTTATCAGTACGACTTGATAATATGTTTGACTTCACTTCAATAATTGCTCTAACACAACTTTGTGTCACAATTACAAAATCTCCTTCTTTAAGGATTGGTGGTTGATCATTATCGTATACCAAAATGTCAATTTGCTTTGATACTATACTTTCAGTCGGAGTGGTGTAATTTAAGATAAAACCAGTTCCAACAGATAAGTTAAGGGGCAACTTACTTTTTAGTATTGATTTTAGTTTCTCTTCTTTATAGCGGCCATCTTCTCCCCAATTAGCATCCGCAATTAAGTTTCTTACCCTATTTTTGAATGTATCAAGTTCATTATTTATTGACCTCTGATACTCTAGTGTATTAATATTCATAAGTTTTACAAAATTACTTATTATCAAATGTAAGAATTTATTTTCCGCAGTAATTACTTGTTACATATATTCTAAAAGAAATCATTTCTTTATATAATAAGTGTACACAAGCTGTATACATTTTTTCTATATTTGTAAAAACACGCCCCACCCTATGGAAAAGCTAAGAACTTTAAGAAAACAAAGAGGCTATACGCAGGAGTATATGTCTAATATTATCGCTACTGATGTATCAAACTACAGCCGTAAAGAAAGCGGTGATGTGAGAATTTTTGATGATGAGTGGGAAAAGCTGGCCAAAGCTTTAGACGTTAAGGTAGAAGATATTAAAGAAGAGAGAAAAACGGGCAATACAGTCAATTTTAATGATTCATCAACCAATTCAGGGCCGTTTATGAATACTCATTACAACATCCCTGATTATATCTTAGAAAACCAGCAGGAATATATTGCCCTGCTCAAACAGCAGATAGACGATCTGAAAAAGGAAAACGAGAAACTGAAATCCCGTAAATAAGGCTATAAAACAAATTATTATAATACAACTAACTGCTTCCCACCGAAGCAGTTTTTGCTTTTTATAGTCCCAAAAGTCCCTGTGCCCGGTCCCGCAGTGCCCGCAGCTATTTTCACAAGTGTCCGCAGGTGGTTCCAAACCTCCCATACCCCCTTAGGCAAGGGGGTAAAACCACTTCAATAAGTAGGTACAGCCGGTTCCAAACCGGGTGCAGACAGTTCATGAACTACCCAACGGGTATTTGAAACTACCCAAAACCACTTCAGCAAGTGGCCGGCACTAGTTTTAAACCAGCCGGAGGAATTTCCGGACCACCTGTAGATGCTTTGGGAAACAGCTAAGGGTGCTCCGTAACATCCCGGAGACATTTTATCAACCTCCGAAATCTGTACAGAACCCACGGATGCCACAGATTTTCACAGATGAGTGCGTTTATTTATTTTACCACAAAAGTCACAAAAGTTTAATGCATGGAACACATAAGCAGAAAATCAAAGATTTTCATTGAAACTTAGGTGTACTTTTTATGCGCAAGGTATTTAACTTTAAAATAACTAAAGTGTCCAAAAAACTTTTGTGACTTTTGTGGTTAAAATTCTGCAGCATGTAAAGAGAAAAATCTTTGATTTTGTAAAAGCTTAAGTGTACTTTTATGCGCAAGGTATTTAACTTAAAAATAACTAAAGTGTTTCAAAAAAACTTTTACATCTTTTGTGGTTTAAAATTCCAAATTGTGTAAAGAGATTTCTTCGTCGCTTCGCCCCTCGCAATGACAAATGGGTTACCGTAAAATAAAAAAGCGCACCCAAGGGTACGCTCTGTATGATAAACTGCCGGATCTTAATGTAATTCAGCAAGGTATTTCTCTGCATCCATAGCCGCCATACAACCGCTTCCTGCCGCTGTAATCGCCTGTCTGTAGATATGATCCTGAACATCTCCTGCCGCAAATACGCCCGGAAGATTGGTTCTGGTAGATCCTTTTTCCGTAACGATGTATCCGTTTTCGTCAAGGTCAATTTGCCCTGCGAAGATATCTGTATTTGGTTTGTGGCCGATGGCGATGAAGATCCCTTCCACGTCAACGGTAGATTTTTCCTGAGTCTGATTGTTGATGATCAAAGCTCTTTCCACAAGGCTGTTCTCTCCTTCAATACCGATCAGCTCATGATTGAACTTCACTTCAATATTCGGGGTGTTTTCTACTCTGTGGATCATGGCTTTGGACGCTCTGAAGACGTCTTTTCTTACCAGCATAGTTACCTTTTTGGTAAGCTTGGCAAGATAAGTAGCTTCTTCTGCTGCCGTATCTCCTGCTCCTACTACCACTACGTCTTTTCCTCTGTAGAAGAAACCATCGCAGGTAGCACATGCGGAAACACCGCCGCCTGCATATTTTTTCTCGTCATCCAGGCCCAGATATTTGGCTGTAGCTCCGGTGGAGATAATTACGGTTTTGGCCAGGATTTCTTTATTTCCTGCGTATAATTTGTGAACACCGCCGTTTTCTTTGGAGAACTCGGCTTTGGTGATCATTTCGTAATGAACTTTAGTATCGAATCTTTCCGCCTGCTTCTGCAGATCCATCATCATTTCAGGCCCTGTAATCCCTGCCGGATATCCCGGAAAGTTGTCTACTTCCGTAGTTGTTGTTAATTGTCCGCCCGGTTCCAAACCTGTATACAGTTCAGGTTTTAAATCTGCTCTTGCCGCATAAATTGCTGCTGTGAAACCAGAAGGTCCGGATCCAACGATCACACAATCTAAAATGTTTTGCTCCATAAATTTACTTGTTCAAAGAATTTTTATTCAGTCCGCTAATTTCGTAATTTTTACTGTTTTATTAAAGTATTTTTAATGATACTTGTCAATATGAAATATGTGGATTGTCGATGAATGAGTGATGAAGTTGGGGTGCAAGCTGCAGGCCCCGCATTAAGAGGTCTGATATGATTTCTTTACTGAAAACCCTCACACTCTAATACTCTCCCACTCAATCACACTTTCATTTTAATCTTATCTACATTGATGATCTTGTACACCATCTCCTTGATCAACTCCGCCTCACCCATATTCACAGCTCCAAGACCTTTTCCTTTCATATCAAATTCCCTCAGAATAGAAATGACCCTTGTGGCATGTTTTAACGGATAAAGCCTTGCACTTTCCGCATAGTCCTTGATGAAATAAGGATTCACACCCATTTGCGAAGCAATCACCTGTGGCGGCTGCCCGGCCATGGTCTGGTAGATGATGACATTGGAAAAGTAGCTGTAAAGATTGGCCAGCATCATCACAAAAGGATTGTTCTTCGGGTTTTTACCCATAAAATGGGCAATCTTAAATGCTGCATTGGCATTTTTCGTTCCCAAAGCCTTCTGAAGCTCGAACACATTGTATTCTTTACTGATTCCGATATGGTTTTCTACAATTGTTCCATCCAGTACTTCCCCTTCTTTAAGGATAATCTTCAGTTTATTCAGTTCGTTGGCGATCCTTGAAAGGTCGTTTCCAAGGTATTCTGCGAGAAGGTGTGAAATATTAGGAGCTGTTTTGATCTTCAGCTGTGCACATTCATCTGCGATCCATTTGGGAAGGTTGGTATCTCTTACGGATTCGCTCAGGAATAGGGCTTTGGCTTTGTCTAATGCTTTGGTGGCTTTTTTCCTGCTGTCCAGTTTTTTATGTTTGTGGGCGAAAACCAGCACGGTAGAGGGAACCGGATTGTCTACATAGGTTTCCAGAACACGGTTTTCCTCTTCATTGAATTTCAGATCCTGGGCTTCCTTTACGATGATCACCTGCTTGTCTCCCATCATCGGGAACTGCCTGGCCAGGGAAAGGATCTCCTGATAGGAAGTATCTTTTCCGTACACCACGGTTTGGTTAAAAGCCTTTTCATCTTCCTCCAGAAAGTCGTGTTCAAGGGCTTTTACAGCCGCATCAATAAAGTAAGGTTCTTCTCCGTGAAAAAAATAAATAGGTAAAACTTCTTTATTTTTAATATTTTTGAGGATTAAATCTAATTCTTTCATCTTATAAATGGAACTTCCAAAACTGAATTTTCAGGAAACTTTTGATTTTAAATTCAAGAAAGACAAAGATAAGTTTTTTATTTATGACTTAGTCCGCAAAACTTACCTTCTCCTTACCCCCGAAGAATGGGTGAGGCAGCATTGGGTACACTATTATCTGACCGTAAAAGCCTACTCTCCCTCTGCCCTTATTACTGAAAGAAAGATCCTCCTGAACGGCCTTACCAAAAGAATAGACCTTCTGGTGACGGAGAAAACAGAGCCCATTATCCTGATTGAATGCAAGGCACCACAAATTAAGCTGACAGAGAAAACGTTTGAACAGACGGCAAGGTATAATTCCATCATCGGGGCTAAGGAAATTATCCTTACAAATGGGCTGCAGCACATTAATGCCTATTATGAAAATGAGCAGTATCTTTTTTATAAACCTGAATAGTTTTTTAACCACAAAAGATGCAAAAGTTTTTTGAAACACTTTAGTTATTTTAAAGCTAAATACATTGTATATAAAGTACACCTAAGCTTTGGAAAAAATCAAAGATTTTTATTCGGGGAAATTTTGAACCATTAAGGGTTTAAGGTTTTAAGAATATTAAGGTGAGCTTTGCTTTATGTTTTGGCTGAAGCCAGATTGATTTTTATTTTTGTTAAAACTATTGAATATAACAGGGTTTAATGATAAAAAGATCTGCATCATCTGAAAAATCTGCGAGATTGATTCTCTCAAGAACAGAGATTAATAAATTGAAAACTTTTATGGCTTCAGAGCCTGGCACAAAAGAAAAATAATAAATTTACACAAGTTTAAAAAGACACATGAAAATTAAAAATATCATCTTCGATTTTGGCGGCGTATTAATGGATTGGGACCCGAGGTATTTTTTCAAAGATTATTTCAATGACGATGAAAAAATGGAGTACTTCCTGGAACATATTGCCCAATCTGAATGGAACGAAGAGCAGGACCGCGGCAGAAGTCTGGCAGAGGGCACCGAAATCCAGGTGAAAAAATTCCCGGAATGGGAAAAGGAACTCAGAGCTTATTATGATAACTGGACCGTGATGCTGAAAAGTGATATTCCTCAAAATGTGGATATTTTAAGGCGTCTGGAAAAAACAGAGTATCAGTTGTTCGGACTGACCAACTGGTCTGAGGAGACTTTCCCCTACGCATTGGAAAATTATGATTTCTTCAGGATTTTTAACGGGAAAATTGTAGTTTCCGGGACGGAAAAGCTGATTAAACCGGACCCTAAAATCTGGCACGTTCTTCTTGAAAGATACAATTTACTGGCAGATGAATCTGTATTTATTGATGACAATCCCAGAAATATTGAAATGGCGCGTTCTTTAGGTTTTACTACCATTAAAATCAACCCGGATACCAATCTGGAACAGGAACTCAGTGATTTGGGCATAAAAATTCATTAAATTTTTCATTTAAATATTATTCTACAAATACCTAACTGCTGATTGAGATTTTTTTTCAAAATGTATTTCCATTTTTAAATATTACAACAAATTATAAAATTTAATAAAAAAAATCCAACAAAAATCATATAAATAAAATAATTTCAACCTATTAACCATAATTTTCTTATAAATTCATAAGTATTTTTCATTATTTTCGTCTCTGACAAAATTTTAAAATTCATCTTATGAAAAACAAATTATGCCGGACCGGCAGTCTGTTACTTTTCCTGCTCAGCACCTGTATTTTTGCGCAAAAGCATCACTTTAATGTAGGTATTGATGGGGGCTATACCTCCAGCATCCTGCATGCAGACCTTTCCAATCTTGTGGACTCAAAATATACCACCCGTCCCGGTTTCGGGGTCAATTTATCCGGAGAATATATGGTATGGAAAACATTTTTTGTTTCTACCGGCATTGGCCTTCAGCAGAAAAACTATCAGTTTGAAAGAACCGGAAGCCGCACAGGATGGTATACCCGGCACACCAATAACTTTCTGAACATTCCTTTGACCGTGGGGGCCTATATTTTAAACAATCCATATGAAACTACAGGAGTATGGCTTAAAGTGGAAGGTGGAATGTACTCCGATTACTGGCTCAGCATGAAAAGGAAAGGCAGATATCCTGTATTTGGCGAGCTTCAGGAAAACGGGACATTCAACTACACGGAAGTACAGGATACCTATGACTTTGAGAAAAATGAAAACCAGCTTAACCGATGGATGTACGGCCTTACCGGAAAAGCGCAGGTGGGTTATTCTTTTAAGAAATTCAATGTGTATGGCTCATACTCCTATCAGCATGGGCTTTCGGACATTAATAAAGATAATGAAGATAAAAATCAAAAAGCAACCATCCGATCATATATGATATCTGTGGGAGCTTCTTATAAATTCAATTAATCCTAAATCAATACATATGAAAAAGAAATTAATCACCTTAGGCTTAATGCTTTTTTTAGCTTCAGGAACATTTAACTCATGTCTTGAAGAAAGTGAATCCATTACTGAAGCCAACCGATATACAAGCAGTGACGTAAGATCCTACGCAGATCTTTTCGAAATCTTCTGGAAGGTTATGGATCAGCGCTATAATTACTTTTATGAGCAGAAAAGAAACGATGGCATGGACTGGAACACCGTTTACAAAGTCTATTATCCGAAGTTTGAAGCCCTGAAATCTTACACCCCAAATTCCGGTGCCACCGATGCGGATTACCAGGCTGATGCCGAAAAAGCACGGCAATATTTCACAGAAATCGTAGATCCTATTATTGACCGCCATTTTAATGTAAAAATAAAAATGCCCTACACAAAAGCGGGAATTTCCATTACCTATACATTTTATGGAGGCATGAAAACCAAGGGCCCGAACACATATCCTTTTGACAGTAAATATGGCTATATGAAGGACAGGCTTGAGGATGGAGCTCTTTTAAGCAACAATTTTCTGCTTGCAGGAAATTTAAAAGCGAATCCCGGCGTCTATTATTTCAGCTTTAAAAGTTTCGGACTGTCTTCTGCTATGAAAATTAACCTTCTGGACAAATACCTTAGCCCTGATCCCGGTAATAACCTGGTTCTTACCCCGGCAGCTATTGAAAGCAGCGCTGAACTGAACGCTATCGCCAATGTAACGACAAGAAACCAGGTAAGAGATTTTACGGTTAATATTTTAAACCAGTGGAACTCTTTTCCAAATTCTATTGATATCAAATCATTTAATGAACAAATCAAGAATTTTAAAGGAACTGAAGTATTATCAGACCAGTTTTTAACTCTGACGCAGCAAACGTTAACCCAGTCCAATAACCTTGTAAAATATAACCTTTCCTCAACATATACCCCTGTATTAACGAATGAAACCCTTCCTTATATCCAGTGGTTTATGCAAAAAATGGATGAGCATGCAAAATACGGATATAACCTGCCCCAGTTTCAGACGGCAGCCAACAGCATTTTATCAAGAGCGCCATTTTATAAAAAGTTCTTAAATCCTCTTCGTAACGGAGATATTAAAAAGATCATTATCGATTTAAGAAGCAATGGCGGCGGAGCGGTAGTGGATGCACGCTTTTTCTCGGACCGTTTTATTACCAAAAATGCAATAGCCTATTATCAGAGAACCAAGGAAGGAAACGGACAGTACAATTATACCCCATGGGTTCCTGTGCAGACCAAACCTCACCTGTTCGGAATTCCTAAAAATATTCCGACTGTTATCTTAACGGATAAAGGCAGCGCCAGTATGTCTGAAATGACCACTTTAATGCTGAAAAGCCAGGGAGCCCATGTGATCTCAATGGGAGATTACAGCGCGGGCGCCACGGCAGGACTCGGCGGGCCTGATGATTTCAACGGCGGCACCAGAGATCTGGTGGCCGGCGGTATTCTTGAGTTCTATATGCCGTTAATGGCCGCAAAAGATGCCAACGGAAATGTGATTGAAGGAATCGGTATACAACCTGACATCTATCTGACTCCGCCTACGGATGCAGAATTACAGCAAATGAAAAACAGCCCTACTACATTCGTGGACCGGGTGATCGACGAAGCATTAAAATATCTTGCAACAAAATAAAGATACTTGTATAATTCAGGATACTTGATCCTGATCAGGTAAGGAAGTCAGAGGCTGGAAGAGGGAAGTTATTCAGGTTGTAAAACTTATACCAGACCCCTTGTTATCTTCTTGTTATCTTCTCAGTAGATTTGATCAGTTATTTTGATAATTACTGTGAGAAGTAATCGGTATAATAGTAACTCCTATCCTCCAGCTTCCTGCTTCCATCCTGTTGATCTTAATAAATTCCCCATCTAATTTATTTTCAGTAATTTAGTTGGGGATTTTTATTGATCCTGTGCAAGCCTTACGAAAACATGTTATTAATTTTTGGCCGCAAAACCCTTTAATGACCTACAAAATAACAAAATATGATACGTACCCTTTTATTAACCGCATGCCTTATAAGTACCGGAACAGTATTCGGACAAAAACTTAAAACCGTTGCCTATCAGGACGGCTCACAGAAACTGAATGGGATGGTCACGTCCAATGCAGGAAAAAAACTTCCGGGCGTCCTGATCCTTCCTGCCTGGAAAGGAATAGATGATGAGGCTAAAACAGCCGCCACAGAACTGGAAAAGCAAGGCTACATCGCCTTTATTGCAGATATTTACGGGGAAGGAAATATCCCGGCCGATAATGCTTCCGCCGGTAAAGCATCTGGATATTATAAGCAAAACTATGATGCCTACCAGAAACGCATCTCTTTAGCTTTGGAACAATTGAAGAAAAACGGGGCGATCGCTGATAAAATTGCTGTCATCGGTTACTGTTTTGGAGGAACGGGCGCACTTGAATCCGCCAGAGGAAGCCTTCCTGTAGTGGGTGCTGTTTCTATTCACGGAAGTATCGGGAAGGATCAGACCAGAAAAAACGGACCTATAGCGACGAAAATCCTGGTTGAAAATCCCGCCGATGATAAAGGCGTTACTCCGGAAGATTACAATAACCTCATCAAAGAAATGAACGAAGGCAACGCCGACTGGCAGATCATTACTTACGCACATTCAAAACATACCTTTACAGACCCGAAATCCCCGGATTATAATGAAGTGATGGCAAAAAGAGCATGGAACCACACGCTGATGTTCCTGAAAGAGGTTTTGAAATAAGTGATGATGTGCTGATGTGGGAATTTGATGATGTGATGATTGGAATCGACAGATACTTAGAGTTAATTGGAATATGCTTCATGAACTTCTGTTCGCAGATTTTCTATCCGAACTCAGCATGAAAGATCTAAAATACGTTTGTTGGTAATATTTCGGTCATGCCGGGTGGATGCTAAGTTTACCCTGTATACAATTAAAAATCAAACATTTAAATGTTTGATTTTTTTTAATATTCGAAAAAAAGGGAAATTTACCAAAGTTTTAAAAATTATACTTTACATTAAATCCTGTAAAGAAATAAGCTTTGGCTGGACCTGGATTAACATCAGTATAAACAGCAGAATTGTTATACTGGTTATCCATATCAGTATCATTAATACTGTTTCCATAAAAAAGAAAAGTATAATTGATCTGATTGGTTAAATTATTCCCTATTACAAATAGATCTACATCAAATTTATTAAAGGTATGTTTGTAGCCAATTTTGGAGTTTAGCAGTCCAAAACTTTTCACCTTATTTGAATTGGCAAAATCTGTGTACACACTGCCCATAAAACTGTATGTATTCTGCCAATAAAGCCCTATTTTGGTATCGAAATCTATTCCTACCGACAGTTTTGTTTTTGGAACCCCTACTACATTTTTGTTATCATAAAGGTTTACGGCAGCAGGCATTGCATGCTCCTTCAGATAGGTGCTGAACCTGGAATACTTAAAATTGCTGTAGGTATAACTTATAAAAGGTTGTATTTTATCTATGAAGGAATTTTTAGGTGTATAGGTGTATCCCCCACTCATTTCAAGGCCTTTATTTTTCTGATCTCCTGTATTGGCCCAATAAGAATAAGGTGTCCGTTCCGGATTGTTCATTGTACCCCGCAATTGGGTCAGCTTGTCTTTAATATTAATATTGAACAATGAGAACTGATAATCTATAGAAGTGTTTCCTATCAATCCCTGAATGCTGAAATCCCACATTTTTGCCTTTTCTGCAATAAGATCATCATTGGTTGCATTAAGCCCCGTTGTAAAAGATGTAGCAGAAGTCGGTGCATTATATCCTTCACTGTAGCTGAGGTTAAAAATCTGATTTTTCCATGTCTTTTGTAATGCAAAATGAGGGGTTGCCACGGCCTTAAATTTTTTATCAAAAGACAGATCCTTATTATAAAAATTGGTGCCGTTTATTAAGAATAGTCCGGGAATAGCGAACAGATCTTTTCTGTTATAGCTGATCTGATTGATACTGACTCCTGCCAAAAACATCAGATCCCAAGGCTTATAAGTAATCTTTTCTACAGCAAAATAATTAGCCTGATCATTAACGTATTTAAAGTAGGAACCATCATATGCAGGTTTTAAGATCGGCGGATCCGTTATTTTTACACTTTTGAAACGATAATTGGTAATGGTAGAATGAGACTGTTGGATTTCAATTCCGAATTCCGTCTGGCTTTTGAAATACTCCCAGTCTTTTTTGAATACAAAAACAGACCTGAGACCATAATTGGAAGCGGAAGAAGTTTCATAAGCACCTGCTGCGATCCGGTCACCCGAAGTGCCGGTATAAAACACGGTAGTATGGTTACTGAAGTCTTCACTGATTTTCCAGATATGGCCCACTCCTGCCCTGGAAGTAATAAATTTGGTCTTTGCCCCTCTTCTGATGTACGCTAAATTTCCATTATCAATGCCGTTGTAATAATCTTCATAAGAGATCTGCCCGGACACCTGTTCCAGAGAATTCCCATGAGAAGCCAATACAGTGATGGTTTGATTCTGGTTCAGTTTAAATTCACCGTTAATATTGTAGAAGTTCTTAATGCTTTTTCCATGAGGACGGTATCCGTCACTGCCAATATGGGTGAAATTGGCCGTTAAAGCGTGATTCTTTCCGACACTGGAAGCCGAAGTAGAACTTTGAAACAGACCAAAAGATCCGGTATTGAATTGTTCGGAAACAGAAGTTCCTTCCTGGGTTTCCGGTTTTATATACAGCCTTACAGCACCTCCTGAACCGCCACCGTATAATGTTGCTGCAGGACCTTTTATGACATCTATATGGTTGATTAAACCGAAATTGACGTCATCAAGAACAGTTACTCCGTCTGCACCGGTAAGAGGAATGTTATTCAGATACATTTTGATCCCCCAGTTATTAAATTTCTGATCGTTTCCATAACCTCTCAATACAATTCTCTGACCGCCCAGCTGTGTTCTTTTTTCCACCTGCACACCTGCCATAGTACTAAGGCTCTGTTCGATAAATGCGGGATTGTTACGGTTGATTTCATATTCAGAAATGATTTCTGTAGACTGTGCGTGCTTTTTAAATTCTTCACGTTCTTTTATAACTTTTGCTCTTGCATGGATTTCTATTTCGTCAATATCTTTTTCATCCTCCTGAGCATTTACAAACCCAATCATTCCTAACGACAATACGAATATGTATTTTTTTTTCATCAATTATAAATATTAAAAACAACAAGATAAGACGGGCTTACCTTGCTGCTTTATTTTTAAAAAGTATTTATTATTTTCTTACAATCACAGCCGTGTGAATCATGGTTCCATTCTGAAGGGCCTTTAAAACATAATCTCCTTTCCCCAGAATCTCAATATTAAATTCTTCATCGGATTTTATATTCTTTTTTGTCATAACCAGTCTGCCGGAAGCATCATAAATTTCAATATCAACGGTTTTTCCATTTTCGAACTTTACGTGAATCGGTCCTCTCGTCGGATTAGGATATACCTGATTTTTCATAAGATTATTCTGGACATTGCTGGTAGACAAAGCCGGGTTGGTTACCTTGGTCGTGAAAGCCCCTCTTCCGTAAGTCACTGCTAAAATGGTTTTATCAGACGGACGGTAATCAAAATGATTAACTTTAAATTTTCCCAAGCCGTCAGAGTAGAGAGCCCAGGTAGGTGAAGAAGCCTGGAAATCAGAAGTACCCCATACTCCGTAATAAGTTCCCAGAATAACCTCATTATTGTCCAGAGGATTCATAAAAATAGCTTTTACGGGAATATCAGGAAGATTTCCCTCTTTGGAAACCCAGGTTGTTCCACCATCTGTACTGTAAAATACACTTGTTTTATTGAAATTGGAAACAGTGACCATGATCTCATTTTCAGAAGCTCCCAGTTTAATATCCGAAATATATCCTCCAAAATTATAATTGATAGTCGAAGTACTGTGCGTTGCATTAGCATTGGTCACCTTGTATAGCTTTCCTGAAGACAAACCAATGAAAAGGGTTGAGCTTGCAGTGGTATATGGAGAAACAAAAATATCGGTAACAAACTCACCTGCTGCCACCGTTGCAATAGTGATCTGGGATCTTACAAGGCTTAATGGTAAACTGGCAAGACCGCTTATTCTGTTTAATACAATAGACGTTGAGCTTGATGCATTGGCATTAGTATAGGCAATATCCAGATTCCTGTCTACAGCAAGGGGATTTATAAACTGACCCGCGTCTCTTTGAGCGGCAGTAGCCAGAAGATAATAGGATCCCTGTGAATTAAAAATAATATGATAATTATTTACATACGATGCAATATGATATCTATCCTGATCATCAAAAGCCGTATACGCCCCATCGCCACCATATACTTCCGAACTATTGTAGAAGTTATTGGCTAAAATAGCCCCTGAAAGCCTTTTCGTGCCGTTGTCCTGAGCACCGAGAATCATGTTTTCATTGGCAGATGAGGCCGAAGGGTTTAAAGTTCCGTGATAGAATTGCGTCACATTAAATCTTTTATTTCTCATTCCCACAGCAGTTGTACTGGCAAGATTATTTTTATCCGGGGCAAAGAAAATACCCCCATCATTTCCCATTACGAACTGGTTGGGATTTTTGGGATTAAAAACCAGTGCATGCTGGTCTGCATGTACTATCGAAATATTAGTAGAACCCAATACATTATTATTGGACCACTTGGTATACTGGGTCCACGTTGCGCCGCCATCTGTGCTTTTATAAGAATCTATTCCTCCTACATAAACGTGGTCATCATTAGCCGGATCGGTTTCAATGACCAGATCATAAAATGCCTGACCTCTCGTAAAATCATTATCCGGCTGGCCTGTGTCTACAGGATTGGGCAGAGTGATCCCTGATCCGGCAGTATTAGTGGAAATCCATGTAGTCCCACCGTCTGTTGTTTTAGCTATTCTAATAGGCTCCGAACTGGTTGCCCCCTGCATTAATGCATAAGCCTTTAAAGGATTGGTGCTGGAAACTTCTACCATAACCCTTGCACTATTGTTCCCCACATTATAAACGTTGTTAAAAGTGGCCCCATGATCGGTAGATTTAAAAATTCTTCCACCGGAAGTAGAATTGCTGAAGCTGCTTCGTCTTGTGGCAATCCATATGGAATTATCTGCCCCGACTTCAATATCTTGAATATCATATCCTCTGGTAGCGGTAGTAAGAAGACTGTTCACTAAGGTAAAATTTGTCCCGTCAGTAGATTTGTACAATCCGGCTTCATTTAGCCCTACGAATGTAGCGGCATCTCCAAAATAGGTTCCCGCAACGCCTGCATATACTTCAGAGACTCCATTATTATTGACCACTTTGATGGCAGGGATATTATAATTTCCCTTTTTTACTCCATTGGAAGCATATCCGCTCTCCGTATTGAATATATGCTGCCATGTAGCTCCACCATTAGTTGTTTTCCAGATGCCTAGACCACTGAAATCTCCCGTTTCTACCTCTCCGGTTCCAACATAAAAAATCTGGGGATTATTAGGATCCGACGTAATGCATGATACGGTGGTGTTAGACCAAAATGCGTCTACAAGAGTCCATTCAGAACTGGCATTGGTGATATCATTATTGTACCATAATCCTCCGGAAACACCGCCTGCCCACACTTTTTTACCAGTAGGATCATTAGGGTCAAACATGATGCCCCTTACTCTTCCTCCGGTATCATAAGGGCCTCTTTCTACCCAGAGATTGGTAATATTCTTGTTAGCCTGGCCATTGTTGGCACCATTGAATATTTTTAAGCCTTTACCAGCCCGGAATTTACCGTTTTCGACCTTTTTTTCAAGATCTATATAATTTTTATTGTGAACGGTTCCGGTTTCAGGATCCATTGTGGCAATGAAATCCTGCAAATAATATTCATCTGGTGGTTTTTGATTATGTTCCTTAGCGAACTGCACATTCTTTTGATATGCGTTGGTGATGTCCTGAATGTGTTTCAGGTATTTTTTGTTAATTTTTGATCCCTTACTTCCCGTGTTTTTTGGCACTTCCTGTGCATTTAAATACAATGAGGCTATAGTGAACCCTATTCCGAAAATTAATTTTACATTCATATACTATTCATTTTTAGATGAAAAAATATGAATTTTTTAAATATTACGAGTTAAATGTTATTTTTTAACAATAAAAGCAATTGTTTGGATTTTTATTCTTATAATTCTGTAATTTTAATTATTTCGATCATTGTTTTTATTGCTAAAGTTTATTTTTTGCTTTACCAATTTTTTGTTTTTTACATTTTCAGAAACCAGATATGCCCTCTGTAGGTCAAAAACGTGGTTTCTTTCGGAATTTTTTGCTGTACCATCTTCATTTACGGTGATGTGATCAGGAGATTCTGGCTGATAGGTTCCATGCAGATATAATATATTGTTTTTACTTTCTTTTTTTAGGGGTATTTTTACACTTCCTACCAGTAAATATCTGGGTTCCATTTTTGAAATGTTCTTTATGCTGATCTGAAAGTTTTCTGATCGGGACCCTCTTACTCCTCCAAGATCTGTTGTATGAATCGCTTTAATTAATTCATAACGCTGGGCAGAACATCCGGTACTGAAGAACAGTATTAAAATATAATTAATGGCTTTCATATGGATAAATTATAAATTATTTTAATGCATGAATATACAATAATCCTGAGCGCGCCCAATTAAAATTGGCTTAAAAGCTTTATTGTACAGGCTTTTTCTCTAAAACTCTAAAACACTAGAACCCTCAAACTTCCTCCTCTTCCCTGTTCACCAAATCTATAGAAAACGCCGGAAGGCAGATGGAAACATACTCACAGTCATCCGGAAAAGGATTGCTGTAACGTACTCTTGCTCCTTTTTCTATGAGAATACTTTGTCCTTTTTCAAGAATGACCACTTCACCGTCTATTTCAAATTGTTTCTTTCCGGAAATAATCAGGGTAAATTCGTCAAACTCCGGAGTCTGGTGCGGTTCACTCCAATTGGGAGGCGCCACCATATGAGCCACAGAAACGTTGGAGTTCCCTGTGGAATTTCCCCAGTGTTCTTCAATCAGTTTTCCGTCCTTAGTAGGAACTACAAACGGCGATTGCTGGATCTTATATTTTTTCATAAATGATTCTCTTTTTTTATTTCGTAGACGAAATTGGTTCTGGTGGGCTCCGCGTAATAAGCCACTTCCTCTTCTGCGATTTTCTCCCCGCCAATCCTTTCCAAAGCAATCTGCGAACGGAAATTCTCTTTTCCAATGTGAAAATGCACTTTATCTACAAACTGGAAGATATAATCGAGCATCATTTTCTTCACTTTAGGATTGATCCCTTTTCCCCAGGATTTCGTTCCGTAAAATGTATATCCTATGAAAATACGGTTTTCAGCTTCATCAAAATTGTAAAAGCGGGTGCTTCCCAACACATCACCGGATGATTTCTCAACGATCTTAAATGCTCCTTCACTTTCCATGGCTCCTTTAAAAAAGCTTTCGAAAACATCTCTTTTATAACGGTCTTTGTTGGGGTGCTGCTCCCAGACCCGGGGATCCGAAGCTACTTCGTATAAAGACTCAAAATCCCCTTGCTGTAAGGGGATTAATTGGTATTCCTCTGTTTCAAGAACAGGTTGTATTGAAAATTTCATTATTTAGCTTTTGCTTTTTGCAGCGTCAGATTCTATTTTCTTAATCTCTTTCAGTTTATCGGAAATCTTGATTACGGCATCCGGTTTTGCTGGTTTTAAAGCCACTTCCGCCTGAGCCATATCCCATTTGATCACCAGGTTTCCTGAATTCTCATCGGTAGGATTTAGCGTGATTTCAAACCATTCCTGCTTATCGACTAATTTATTTACAGGTACCGTAACGTCTACCACATCCTGTTTCGGATCGTAGGTATAAGCACCCCACTGCTGGAAATCTTTATTAAGAATCACTTTCCATTCTTTCTCTGTAGGAACAATAAACAGACCGTACGTTCCGGCCGGAACTATTTTCCCACCGAAATTCACAGACTGTCCGAATGTAATTTTTGTAGATGAGTTCGCTCCTGCTCTCCAAACCTGTCCGTAAGGAACCAGTTCTCCGAAGATCTTACGTCCCTTCACTCCCGGTCTTCCGTAATCAATGGTAATTTTAGACATTGAAAACTGCTGTTCTACCTTCTGACGCGGACTTGCTGCCGGTACTGAGTAATCCTGCGCAAAACTTAAAGCCGAAGCTGATATGCATAGTGCAAATAGTAACTTTTTCACGTGTAAATTTTTGCCTAAAATTACAAAAATCAAAACAAAATAGCCTTCTCCAGTTCCAATAATTTTTGCTTTCTCCAGATTCCTCCCGCATAACCCACCAGCTCTCCGTTTGAGCCGATGACCCTGTGGCAGGGTATCAGAATCGCAATTTTATTGATGCCGTTTGCTGTTCCCACCGCACGTATTGCCTTAGGATTTCCCAAGAACTCAGACTGCTGTTTGTAGGTTCTGGTCTCCCCCATCGGAATTTCACGCAGGAGCTGCCATACCTTTTCCTGGAATTCGGTTCCTGTTATGTAAAGGGGAACATCAAAGGACTGTCTTTTGCCTTCAAAATATTCCTGTAATTCATCTTCCAGCTGTTTAAAGTGTTTATTTTCTCCCTGAACAATCTCGGCCTGCAAAGCTCTGGACAGTGATATAAATTGCCTGTCCATATTTTTCCGGTCAGTAAATTCAAGCAGACAGATTCCTTCCTCTACTGCACAGGCAAACATGGTTCCCAGTGGAGTTTCAATTCTTTTAAGATCAATTATTCCCTGTCCTTTTATATTTCCCGGTGAAACACCTACAATATTTTTAAAACGTTCATTAAATCCGCTCAGGCTTTCGTATCCTGAATCTAATACAGTTTCTATGATGCTTTCCCCGTCTTTTATTTTTTTAAATGCCTTATTCATCCTCAGCTTTCTCTGAAATGCCTGAAAAGTAATCCCATGGTTCTTTAAAAACCAACGCCGAACCGTTACAGGTTCAATATTTCTCGTTAGCAGATCGGCATCTTTAATTTTTAAAGTTTCATCACGCAGCAATTCATTCAGCAATTCCCTGATATAAGATGGGGTTTCGTTTAATTTTTCAAGCGGTTTACAAATTTTACAAGGCCTGTATCCATTTTGAATGGCTTCTGCTGTATTTAAAAAGAATTCTACATTTTCTCTTTTAGGCTTCCGGGCAGTACAGGTTGGCCGGCAGAATATTCCTGTCGTTTTTACAGCCATCCAGTAAGTTCCCTCAAATGTGGAATCCTTATCAAGAGAGGCCTGATACATTCTATCTTCCGTAAGTTTCATCACTGCACAAAAACTGGTAAAAAACTTTGTTTTAGAAGAACCTCACGGCCTGCTGCTTCTAAAGAATTATAAATATAATCATTTAAAAAATTACCAGAAGAAATTCTTTTGACTCCTAATCTTTTTAATGTTGCAAAATCGGGTAATTCAGGCATGCACATTACATTAACAGGAATTCCGGTGGCATTCACGATGGTTTCAATATCATTTTCAGAGGTAATGCAGGGAACGAAAATTCCATCCACTCCCAATTCTTCAAAAATTATGATTCTTTGTAAGGTTTCGTCAACAGGGTTTTCTATTCCTAATAAAAACGGATCTGTCCTTAAATTGATAAAAATTTCAACAGTATTCTTTTTCAGTTCTGAAATAATCGGCTTCAATTTTTCATAGAGCTGTTCTTGGGTCAGTAACTTCCTGCTTCCATCAATGATTACACTGTCTTCGATATTAATACCTACAACACCAATGGCTGCTAATTTTGAAATATTCGATACGATCTCATCAGATGTATGTCCATACCCACCCTCCAGGTCTACGGACAAAGGTACATCTACCGATTTCAGTATTCTTTCCACAATATAGAAATATTCATCAAAGCTCATTTCCTCTCCATCTTCATAACCCAAACTGTGGGCTACTGCAGAACTGGAGGTCGCTAATGCTTTATAGCCCAGTTTCTGATATCCTTTAGCACTTTGGGCATTCCATACAGTTCCTAATAATAGTGGTTCATCCTGGATATGCAGTTCCTTAAAAATCTGAATATTTGTCATTTTTTCTTTTTTTGATAAAATTAATAAGAATACGGTCTGCTCTGCAACCGAAAAATGGACAAGTATTTTCAACCTTTTTTGTAATATAAGAATAAAGGGTAATTTTTAGTTCAGAATTTTAATTACTAATCCCACCATAATGTTGAAAAAAGCAAGCTTTATTCTTCTGTTTTTATACGGGACCTTTGGTACATTCACAACAAAACATTCCTTTCAGACTTACCCAAGCACAATATTATTGTCAAAAACCTGGTCAATAAAAAGGCTATAAAGTAAATTATACAAGTTTGTTACTAGCCCTTTCAAAGGGAAAATATTGATGCTATATTAACTTCCTTCTCCCTTCTTCCAGCTTCCATCCTGTTAATTTTAAATTCCTTAAACCAACTCAGGTTAAAATTAATAAATATGTGGAATCTATTTCCGGAAACTTTAAAGATTCTTCAAAACCCTTTCCGCCTGTTGAATATGCCTTGCATTATGGTAAATAACAAAGCGAAAGGTATCGCCCAGTTTCAGCCTGATTAATTTCGAAATACTGATCCCGGTTTTGACTTTATTAAGATCTGCATTTCCTGCTTTTTCCAATAATTCTACGATTTGTTTCTGCTGCCGAATAAATTCTTCTATCACATGTCTGTTCAACTTACTGTTGATGGGATTCATGCTTTTAAGGGTTTTCATTTTATTTAATTTTTCCTTTGGCCGCATGCTTTCAGCGAAGTAATTTCCCAGAATTCCGGGTTTAAAAAAAGGAACTGAGGATGTTTTGGAGGAAGAAATGCTCCTGCTGATTTCCGGGATATAAAAATCTCCGTAACGGTTAAGATGTTCAAAGCATTCCAGGACGCTCCAGCTGTTATCGGAAACCCTGGAATTAAGCCGTTCATCAGATTCTTTCAAAAGATCCTGCGCATATTGTATATGTTCCTGAACCAGTGTTTTCAGTTCGTCCAGCAATTGTAGGGAATAAATTTTCATTGATGATTTTTATGCAAATTTCAGCATTGTTCATTTCTTAAATCTTGACTGAACTCAAGATTTTTTTAATCTGGATAGGGTCTCGGGAGACATTCTGAGGTAGTTGGCAATATATTTATTCGGAACTTCCTGGAAAAGTTTCGGGCTTCTTTTCAATACCCTTTCAAAGCGTTCTTTCGGAGAGCTGATCAGCAGGTCTTTTTCCCGCTCCATCTGCTGCAGGACGAGATCTTCCAAAATAGAATTCCAGAACTTAAGATTTTCTCCGGAAGACCCTATAAATTCATAGAAATCTTTCTTTGAAGCTATCCGGACCGTTGTTTTCTTTATCGCCTGAATATACAGCTCAGAAGGCTTTCCGGACAGAAAAGAATCCAGAGAAACAATAATATTACCGGTATAACCAAACCGGATGATCCTTTCTTCATTCTCATCCATCATAAAAATGCGGACACTGCCTTTTTCCACAAAATAAATATCAGTATCAATACTTCCTGAAGTCTTCAGAAACCCATACCTTCCGAATTCTTTTTTTTCCCAGTGAAGTCCGCTGTCCAGCAGTTTTTGAATCATGTGATTTAGATGTTTGCTGTTCCAAAGATAATAGGTAATTTTAAAATTCCGGATTTTAACCGCAAATCACTTTAAAATGTTCAAAAAAACAAGTTTAGCTCTTCTGTTTTCCGCAGCTGTTATCAGCATAAACGCCCAGCAGAGCATTCCTTTCAGGATCACAAAACATAACAATATCATTGTAAAAACACTGGTCAATAAAAAGGATTCCCTGCACCTGATGTTCCAGATCGCCATGGAAGACGCGTCTATTTCTCCGGACAGACAGCGCAAGGCAGATCATATTATTTTTAACAAGGATGAAATCAGTGAGAAAAACACGGTACAAATCGGGAAATTCACATTGAATAACGTCCGTTTTTTTGATCATGAACTTACTGGCCATGAGGCCGATGGAAAGATCGGAACCGGGATGTTTGCAGGAAAAAGCTTTAAAATAGATTATGACAACAGTAAGTTTGAAATCTATGATAAACTGCCTGATGTAAAAGGATATCAAAAAATGATGCTGCTTTATGAAAAAGGCCAGTTTTTTATTAATGCAGACAATATTATCGACGGCGACAAGCAGCAGGAAGCCTATTTCCTGCTCCAGTCCGGGTATTCCGGTGCTCTTCTGTACAGCAATGATTTTGCAGAGGAAAAAAATCTTGATAAAATGCTGAAAGTGACTTCCGAAAAAACATTTAAAAACTCAAGTGGTGAAAGTATCATTACAAAGCAGGGCATTCTTCCTTTCTTTAAACTGAATAATTTTGTTCTGAAAGATGTACCCGCCGGATTTTTCGTGGGAAAACGTAAAACACAGACCGTTAATTATTTCGGAGCTGATATGATGAGGAGATTTATCTGGATTTTTGATGCAGACCGTCAAACTGTGTATGTTAAGCCGAGCAAGTATTTTTCGGAGGGGTTTTATAAGGTTGATTAGGCGAAAGGGTAAAAAGGCAAAAGGGCTAAAAAGCGAAAAGGCAAATTTGCTAATATGACGATAAAAGAAACTCCCTGCCAAAAGACAAAGAGCTTCTTCAAATAAAAATCAAATAAAACGTCTATGGTATCGGTATGGCGAGTGCCATTATATTATTTTTTAGGATAGAGTTTATTTTTCAAAGCATTAAAATACTGTTCTGATGCTGTAAAGCCATTGCTTTTCATAAATTTGAGAATGGCATTCAGATAGGTTTCTGAAGGCATAAAATCTGTTCCTGCTTTTTCTGAAAATCTTTTGTATTCTTCTTCAAGCAGCTTTGGATTTCCGGATAGCTTTTTAATATCGGTTCTGAATCCTTTAAAAATAAACTTCAAAGCCTCATAATTTCCCGGATAAGAAACCGTTCCGTGGACTTCATTTTCAAAAAAATTGTGCTTATAGTTCAAGGTTCCGTTATTCTCAACAATTCCTTTGAATTCTTCAATGGCCTGTGTCATGTCTGAATTCCAGTTTTTATTCTGCTCTTCGTTATCGGCCTGGGAAACATAAAGAAAGTTATGGGGTGGAAACTTTTTATTTTTTTCGAGATAGTTTTTTGTTCTGGAAATCAAAACGCTGTTATCCCACCATAAACTTGGATCATTGGCCACATAGGCATTGAAATATTCCGGATGGGTCAGCAGAACGTTCACTGCGAAAAGTCCCCCGAAAGAATGGCCCGCAAGAATAGAATAATCCTGAGTTCTGTAGGTCTTATTGATGAATGGTTTCAGCTCCTCCTGAATAAATCTGGCAAAATTTTCGCTTCCACCACTGTCTGCAAAAAGAACAACATCAGGATTCACCGGGCTTTTCTTCTGCGACTTTGTGGGTGTAAGGTCTCTGGTTCTTTCTGTGTTTTTAATTCCTACAACAATGCATTCCGGGATTTCGGCATAGGGAGGTTTCGCAAGGAAATCAGTCATTCCTGCATAATATTCAAAATTAATTTCTGCGTCCAGAAGATAGATCACAGGATATTTTACAAGAGAAATTCCTGTATCATTGTACGTTTTAGGAAGATGAATCCATAGTTCCCTTTTTTCATTTAGTATCTTCGAAAATAAAGATTGTTTTTCTCCTATGGTCATTGTTTCCTGTGCCTTACCCAAAAGGGCAAAAAACAGGAACAGATTCAGAAATAAGAATTTAAGCCGGCTGTTCATGATGTTCCTTTCTATGTTGATGAATATTTTTAATTTCTGTTGCTTTTTTCGGTGATTTTTTACGTCTTCCCCACCAGATCAGAAAGCCCGTTACAGGAAGACTGGTGCAGATAATTCCGATCACGAAAGTGAAAATCTTACCAAACATTCCGCCCCAGTAGCCCACGTGAAGATCAAAATTCATATGTTCAATGACTTCATGCCTCTGGACTTCTTTGGGATAAATAATCTCTTTTCCGGTGTATTTGTTGGTTTCCATGCTTTTACCGTTGGAAAGGCTTTTCAGTCCGATAAACTTTGCGGCGACCACATGGTAAACGGTAGCTGAATCATTTCTCGGAATGCTCATTCGGACTTGTCTTGCTTCAGGAAATTCTGCAAAATTGATATTAATAAAATCCGAGTAAGACAAAGCCTTTTTTTCGGGATCAAATGCAGGCTCGTACTTTTCTGCAATTTTATGGGCATCTTTTGTTCCGCCAAAGGTTTCCTGTGTAAGATCCGTTAAAATTTCATACGCCATAATCAATCCTGTAATGGTAATAAATACGGCCGGAAGCAAAGAGTAAAATCCGAAAACATTGTGGAAATCATAATTTTTCCTGCGCCATTTTGTGCCTGATTTTATTTTAAATGCGGCTGTTCTTGTCGTTTTATTCCATTTTTTAGGCCACCAGAGGATAAGCCCGCCAATCAGCTGAACAAAAAATATAATGGAAGCTACCCCGACCACTGTTTTCCCGAACTTTCCAGCAAGCAGCTGGGCATGAATATGGGCCACGATATAGAAAAATTCGTAACTTTTCGTAGAGCCTTTTATTTCTCCGGTATACGGATCAAGATAATGATAGGCGAATACCCCGCGCGGCCCCCGCTCTTTTGACTTTCCTGCTTTGGGTGCATTTTTATCTTTGGGAGGTTTCGTGGCTGATGCTACCCTGAAAGTTCTGTCCGCTTCTTTATAGGTATCAAAATAAAATGCTTTTCTGTCCGGAACCTGCTTGTGAAATTTTGCAAGAAGCTCTTCAGGGGACATTTTTTTTGTATTGGCGGGAACCTGTACATATCTGGCGCTTCCTCCGCAGAGATCAATAATCTCGTCACAGAAGACGAACATGGTTCCGGAAAGCGTTACGACAAGCACAATAATTCCGGACACCAGCCCCAGCCAGAGATGCAGCCAGCCGGTCACTTTCTTCGTCAGGGATTTCCCCTGTTTTTTCTTTTTATCTGTTGTTTTCTTTTCCATATCTACAGAGAGCGGTAAAATTTTACCGCTCTTATTTTTGTTTCATTAAGGCTAGAATTTAAATGCAAAGTTGGCAAGGATCTCTCTTGGCTTCTGAGGCTGTCCGTAGAAATTCCAGTAGGTTTCGTTCAGGGCATTATTCATTTTCAGACCGATTCTGTATTTCTTTTTATCATAGAAAACAGTGGCTCCTACAGTGGTATAGGAAGGCGACAGAAAATGGTTGGTGATATTGATATACGTTTTATCCACGAAATTAAATCCGGCCCCGAATCCAAGACCTTCATAAGCACCATCCATTACCTTGTAGCTGGTCCAGAGATTGGCCACATGTTTTGGTGACCAGGCACTTCTTTTTCCATTATTTACACTTCTGTCATCATATTTATTATCATTAAATCCATACCCCGCTACGATATTTAATCCCTTAACTGGATTAGCTACAAAATCTACTTCAAAACCTTGATTTTTAATATTCCCATCTTGAATGTAAAGCCCAATGATTCCAGATGGATCAGGCATTAAACGGTTTTTGATTCTCATATTATAATAACTTATGGTAGTCAGAAGCTTTTTACCGAATAAGTCAAGTTTGAATCCTGTTTCAAATTGGTCTCCTTGCTCAGGGTCATACTCAATATAAGTGTTTTTATCTCGTGGATCAACTGTAGGTGCTACATTTTTGAATCCGTTGACGTAATTCGCAAAGAATGAAATTTCATTTTGTACAATTTCATATACCAGCCCGAATTTTGGTGAGAACTGAGTCTGGGTATACTTTCCTTTTCCTTCGACACCGTTTGAAATGACATTATCACTTTTATAATTATCCATCCTTAAGCTTGCCATTATCAAAAGATTGTCTGTAATATTAAGAATATCAGAAGCATATACGCTGAATGTACTTATTTTATTAATATCATATCCTGTTCCTGTTCTTGGAATTGATCTTATTACGTCTTTGGAAATTGAAGTCCATGGAGAACCAGAATCCAACATTACAACATCATTCCCCTTTGGTGTCCCATAATCATCAGTAAATACTCCGTTTAAAGGATATGGAGCAAAAACTGATGACAAGTTATTCCCTACCTTAAAAGTTGGAAACTGGTTTTTGCTTGTTTGCTGAAAATAATCTAACCCTACCACCAGACGATTTCTTAATTTTCCTATTTTGAAATCACCAATAAAATTTTGCTGAATATTGTCAGTGGTTATCTTATAATTGTCAAAAGGGCGAATACTTCTGCTTATTGAGTTATTATTCAAATAGTTTAAAACCAAAAATATAGATTCATTCTCATTCGCTTCGCCTCTCTGGTACGAGGTTCTGGAAGTCCACTGGTCATTGAATTTATGCGTTACTTCCGCCATGGTGACAAAATTGGTCCTTTTGGAACCGATATCATTGCTGGTAAACGACCTTTCGTGAGCTCCCTGCAGATCTTTCATGGAACTGATGGTTAACCTTTCAGACTGCCTTACGTAGGCGTTCAGTGTTTTTTCCGGAGCATGGAATTCCGTATCCAGTGTCACTGTAGTTTTGTCATTTACTTTGTATAAAATACTTCCTGAAAAGAACAATCCTTTATTATATCCCGCATCCTGGAAAGAGTCCTGTGAATACGCTGCCACATTGAATCTTGCCAGGGCTGTTTTTTCTTTGTTCAAAGGGGCGTTTACATCAGCAGTAATTCTGTTCATACCCCAGCTTCCTGTGGTGTATCCGATAATTCCCCCGAAGTTCTCCTGAGGTTTTTTGGTCACAATATTCACTACTCCTCCATAATTCGCTAAGGTTCCTCCAAATAAGGTTCCTGAAGGTCCTTTGATGACTTCTACCCTTTCCACATTGGCAATTTCCGATTGTACTCTTGGGTTTTGAAGAAGCCCGTTTCTGAAGTTGGCAGAGGAACTGAATCCTCTCAGGAATATATCATTACCACTATCGTTCACACTGTTGCTTACTACCACTCCGGGAGCAGAGGCCATGGCTGTGTTAAAATCAACCGCGTTCATCTCGCTGATAATTTCTTTCGGGACAATATTGTAAACAGTGGGATTTTCCAGATTTTCCAGGGGAAGTCTTGCTACAGATTCTGATTTTTTGGTTCTGTAATTGTTTGTTCCCTGGAGTGATACGGACTGGATTTCAGAAACTTTGATGGTATCGGTTTCCTGTGCACTCATAAAGGATGCTGTTAAAAAGCAAGCAGAAATAATTGTTCTTTTCATTGTATAAATAAGTTAGTTTTGCAAAAATATATTATTTTTATTGATTCTAAATAAAAACATGATACATTTCATATAATGCAATTCGATAACTTATCCCATTAATAAAGGGTTTCCAGCGAATTGAAAACCCTCATATGATTTATAGTTGCGAAAAATATTTCTAAAAATTACTTTGAAGAAAACTGAAAACTTTATCAAAATGCTGATAAGGTTCGGTATGACCGCCTTCAAATTTTATATGCTCATAATGATATTTAAAATGATGGTCCTTCAATCTTTGAATTATCCTGTCGGACATTTCGGACGAAGGACAGATCTCATCCTGTTTTCCGGACATCAGCAGAACAGGTGCCTTGATATTTTCAACTTTTATCAATGATTTCTGCTCGGATTCTTTATCCTGAAGCATTGCCTCAAAAGCCTGTCTTATCTTTCTTTCCATCATAAACGGAACGGCAACTTCATTCACCGGAACAAAAGGAAGCTCTTTTCCATTAAAGGTCCAGCTGGATGTGGAAAAATGATCTGTATTCCCCGGAAAAACAGCATGGCTTGCAGACAAAGCAATAATGCACGAGATATCAGAATAATAACTTCCCAGCAGCAGCGCAAGATCCGCTCCTCTTGAACCACCTATGATTGCCACTTTATCAGTTTTTATTTTCTGTTTTGAAAGGCTGATCGCATTATAGACATCCTGAATCTCGATTTTTTCAAGGAGCTTCGGGGAATTTTTCGACCCGAAATAAGCCAGCGCCAGAAATGCATATCCTTTCTCAAGGAACTGATCTCTTGTAGCTTTCCAATGTTTTGATGCCCAGGCATTCCCTCCTTCTGCTCCTCCAAGTCCTACGACCAGTCCGAGAATATTTTTGGAAGGTTTATATAAAACAGCATCGGTATTCTTTGACCGGATGGTGTCCTGTGCTTTTAAAGCCGTAACAGAAAAAATAAGTGCGAGGAAAATTTTAAAGAGTAGTTTCATTGTTTTTTTTGACAAAAATACCGTGGGATTTCCGGATTATTTTTGCTCTGGATCAAAAACTACTTTTCAGCTCTTAATCTGCTGAGTGTAGACTGGGTGATTCCAAGATAGGAAGCCGTCATTCCCAATGGAATCCGGTGATAAATCCCTTTGTAAACTGCCAGAAAATGTTCGTATTTTTCCTTGGCAGTAGTAAATCTCTGTGAATTAATGCGCTCCATCAAATGCCCGAAAACACTTCCCATAGACAGTCTTGCATAGCGCTCCATTTCAGGAAAGTTATCAAACAGGTAACCGAGATCATCTACTTTCAGGCAGAAAGTTTCCGTTTTTTCGAGACAGTCAATGGAATAGATATCTTTTACTCTCTGGATAAAGCTTTTGGGAGAATTCACCCATTCGTTTTCGCTGGAAAAATATTCGCTGATCTCTGTTCCATCCTTCAGATAATAGGTTCTTGTAAGACCCTTCAGTATAAAATAACTCCGGGTACAGATTTTATCCGCATCATGCAAAAGCTCTCCTTTTCTGAAAGTCTGAAAGGATAACCTGTCCAGCAATTCTTTTTGCAGAGGCTCGCTTAGTTTTATGTATTGACTGAAGTGGTTTAGAACGCTTTCGAATTCTGTGGACATGGCGGTGTTTTTTGTAAAGATATGATAAATCGGTACCCTGTGATAAGATACAATAAAATTCAATTGTTTTAAAAAATTTTTATTATTTCAGGCGTATTTCATCCCAAATATAAATTTATTTTCTGCATGCCAAAAAGACTATCTCATCTTAGGAGACAGCCTTTAAGTATATCTGTATTCAAAGAATTAATCCTGAATAAGCATTTTTTTTGTATCAATAATTTTCCCTTCAACCGATAGCCTGTACAGATACATCCCGGATTTTATATTGCTTACTGCAATGTTACCATCGCCGGTTTCTTTTATTGGAATAGATTTTACCAACTGGCCTGATACGGAGTAAATTTCTATAATGCTGTTTTTACTACCATCGGGAATATAATATCTGATGTTTGTTTCTCCTTTTACAGGATTCGGTACATTCTGATAAAGTTTAGCACTGTTGCTTAATGAAATATCCTTTATTCCGGTTTGTTTTAATAAAAGGTTTTTTAATTCATCAACCTGTAGCTTCAGGTCATCAATCTGGTTTTGCAATTCAGTTACGGTTTGGTCATTAGCCTGTTTTGATAATGCAGTAGAAGCTACCATAACATTTCCGTCAGCATCTACTACCAAAGCATTTCCGGATCCGTTTGGAAGATCCTGTAAGCGAACGGTTCCCACCGTATGGAAATTAGCTGTTGGATCAGTTGTACGAACACCAACCAGCTGATCTTTAATCAGCATCGTTGAATTTTTAGAAAGTCCGAACATGATAGAGTATGGAATTGAATTTGTAAGTTTTGTGGAAGCGTGTGTTCCTGTTCCAATAACAAAAGACCGGTTTCCTGTTGCAACAAGATCTACTCCGAATCCACCGGAATATTCAGATTTCAGATCTACTCCAACTCCAATGGCAAATTGGTTTGAAGCTCTGACAATATTATTCCAACCCAGTGCTATTGACTTTCCTGCATCGTTTAATATAGTATTTGTTTGTCCTACAACAAGATTTGCTCCTCCGCCTGTCTGCAGGCTATTTCCCCAGCCTCCAACTATTGAACTGTTTGCATTTCCTCCAAGCATGTTTTGCCCTCCGGTAATAATACTGCCCTTGGCTTTTACTCCATTAGAGTAATTTACCGCGTCTACAACAAAGGATCCGGGACTCGTCAAAAAAGCCTGCCCTGGATTAGAAGAGGAACCGTCAGTTCTTAAAAATAAGTATGCAGACTCCCTTGTTCCCACATAATTAGCGTTTGTGATACCTGAATTTCCATTAATTTCCCATTGTTGGGCATTCATTACTCCAGCGGATAATATCATTGCTCCTGCAACAATATTTTTAATGTTTAATAAATTTTTGTACATAGTTATATTTGTTTATTGATTGATGTATTACGAATGTATTAAAATCCTCAATCACATACAGTTAACGGCTAATAAATGCGCGTAATTTTCTAATAACTGCTTCAAAAATTCCAGTAAATGCGTTGTTAAGTGCTCTTTATATAATCCGGACTAAGGAACTGACCTGAAATTTACGTTTTAACAGAACTTATTCCTAATCTACAACCGCCTGATGCTAACTTTATAATACTGAGCAGAGCCGAAGCATATCCATAACACATCATCCAGTTATCTCAAAACCAACTACATCGTTTTTCCCGGAACGTGAGTCCGAAGGATCTGCGAAAATAAATATCTATCTGATTTTCAAATTATTAAAAATAAGCTCCACCTTATAAGATGAAGCATTTGAAGCCATAATCACGGTTATTTTTGCCCCATCGTTTAAATAAAACAGATTATATGACCTTCATTAAAACAACAAATCATAATTCTAAATATTAAACAAAATGAATAAAAACAACCGGATAACCATTTCTTTCATCGCCAGCATTTTTATTATGCTTATTTCTTTGACGGCTTGCCGGGAAGATACTTTTGACAAAGAACTCGTACGGGAATTTTCTATTACTTCCAATATTAACGGAAGTACTTACCCTGTTAAAGTCGCAGTACCCAAAAATTATTCATCGTCAACAAAGTATAAAACCATTTATGTACTGGATTCGAAATGGGATTTTGATGATGTAGCACGGGAAGTTCAGACGCAATCCGAAAATTTCCATCGCAGTGATGTATTGGTAGTAGGTATTGGCTGGGGAAACGACAGACTGGATGATTATCTGCCCGTACCGTATAAAAATGGAAGCGGCAGGGCTGATCTGTTTGTAAGGTTTATTAATGAAGAGCTGATCCCGAAGATTGAGCAGGATTTTCACGCATCCGGCATCCGGGAAGACAGGGCGATCCTTGGCCATTCTGCGGGAGGATTGTTCGGGGCTTACTGCTTTACCAGTTATCCTGATGTTTTCGGTAATTATCTTGCTTTAAGCCCGGCGCTTTGGATCGGGGGTCAGGTTGTTCTTAAGGAGGAAAAGAAGAACCGGGCCGGCAATCAGTCCCGAACCGGCACATTCTTTCTGGCAACCGGCGAAATTGAAGAAGGAGGAATGCGTCCAACGGTAGAAGCTCTCCGTCAGATCCTGAACCAGCATTACAACGGTTTCTCGAAAGGCTATCATCTCGCAAAAGGGTTGGACCATATGGGTTCTAAAAAGCCGAATATCAGGAAAGCGGTCACATTTTATTTTCAACAACTTTAATCTGTTTTTATGCGTTTTACATTTATTTTACTTTTCATCATGGTGTCTTATATAAAGGCTCAGGATACTATGAAACACGTTTTTCCGCTTGAAATAAAACCGGCGATCGGTGCCACCGGAAGCTCTTTTAAACCTACGGTATCAGTGATGGCCGTTCACCCATTGAACCGGAGGTTTTCCCTAGCCTCCCACTCTATGTTCAGCTTTCTGCTGTTCAGGAATAATCCCCAGCCATATATTAAGACTGACTATAATTATTCGATTACACAAAAATTCGGAGCCGGGTATTCTCTGTACGGAAAAAAGGGGAAAAGCAGACATACTGTACTGGCATTGGGAGGCATGCGGTACATTGCTTTTAAAGAAACCATGGACAATCCTGAGCTGGATAAAGTAACGGTAAGCACCCATACTACAGTTCCTGATTATGGCCTCATGTATGAATTTTCCCTTGGAAAAAAGAGGTTTACATTCGATACAAGATTATATCTGCCTTTCAGCCCTGTCCAATATTATCCTTTAGGTACTTTAACGAATCTCGTTTATCTGGAAATAGGTATTGGTATTAAACTTTATAAATAAAACCTTAAAAGGAATATCACAGCCTGATATTCCTTATTTTTGTTTTTTGATTCGTTATAAGAATGGAAACAGGCTGGCAACTTATCTATATAAGTGGAGTTTCAATAGCTCTGTTTATTTTCATCCTGCTGATCACTAAGCAGAAAAAGAACACAGCAGACAAGATTCTGACGCTGTGGTTTTTTTTCGCATTGGCTCATTTGATTTTTATTACAGGGTATGCTTCAGGTTTTATCTGCCAGTTTCCTTCGTTTATCGGATGGGAGTTGCCTTTACCTTTTTTACACGGTCCGTTTCTCTACCTTTACATTTTGTTTCTGAGCGGCCAGCAGCGCTACCGATGGGCTTATCTGCTGCATTTTATTCCGGCTGTACTTACCTCTGTTCTGCTGGCATTTATTCTTCCGGGAATCCAGTCAGATCAACTGATGCTATCTGTCTATCAGCCATTGTTCCGGGCAATTATCGCGTGTATTATGATTTCAGGTGTTGTATATGTAGTCCTGTCCCTTTTCTTATTGTACAGACACCGGCAAAATATCAGGGGACAATTCTCAAATACCGATAAAATTACGCTTAACTGGATGCGGTACCTGATTTCAGGAATGGGAGTGATCTGGATTGTTGTGATCTTTATGCAGTCACCAAGGGCCCTGTATGTTGCAGTGGCATTATTTATTTTTTTCATCGGATATTTTGGGATCCGCCAGGCTGGAATTTTTTCCAATCCGGCATCCGTACATTCAGTAGTTCTTCCCACCACACTTGAAGTCATGGAAGTACCGGAAAAAAACGAGATCATCACAGAGGTTGCGGACCGTGTGAAGTATGAAAAAACAAAACTGGAAGACACTAAAGCCGCTGGAATTCAATCCCGCCTGGAGCAGCTTATGAAGGAGCAGGAATATTATAAAGATCCCGAGCTTACGTTGGGTGATCTTGCCAAAATGCTTGATATACACCCGGGAGTATTGTCGCAGGTCATCAATTCAAAGGAAGGGAAAAACTTTTACGATTATATCAATACTTTCAGAGTGGAAGCTTTCAAGCAACTTCTCCTGGACCCGGAAAGCAGGCAATATACGTTACTGGCCCTGGCTTTTGAGTGTGGATTCAGCTCAAAAACAAGTTTTAACCGGAATTTTAAGAAAATTACCCAGATGTCTCCCAGCAGCTATGTGAAGCAGCAGCGGATAGAGATGCAGGACGGGGATTAGTGGTTTTAGAATAAAAAACCTCACAGATTTCAGAAATCTGTGAGGTTTGAAATATTTGATAGGGTTCCGACAATTACAT
Organism: Chryseobacterium phocaeense; assembly: GCF_900169075.1. Classification (NCBI taxonomy): domain Bacteria; kingdom Pseudomonadati; phylum Bacteroidota; class Flavobacteriia; order Flavobacteriales; family Weeksellaceae; genus Chryseobacterium; species Chryseobacterium phocaeense. The sequence goes on along the minus strand of NZ_LT827015.1, from coordinate 1,103,046 downwards.
CGTCTCCATTTTAAAGCTCATGCTTTCAATTACTTTCAGGATGGCTTCTACCGTATCCATTGATGTCAGACAAGGAACTCCGTTTTCCACACTCATTCTTCTGATCTGGAATCCGTCTCTTTCTGCCTGCTTCCCTTTGGTGGTGGTATTTACAACATACTGTACTTTTCCTTTCTGGATCAGGTCGATCAGGTTTACATCCTCTTCTCCGATCTTGTATCCTATTTTGCAGGGAATTCCTTTTTCTCCAAAGTATTTCGCTGTTCCTTCGGTAGCCCAGATTCTGAATCCTACTTCGTGGAATCTTTCTGCAAGTGCTGCCGCCTCTTCTTTGTGCTTGTCTGCTACTGTGAAGAGTATAGAACCGTGCATCGGAACTTTTCTTCCTGCCGCGATCAATCCTTTGTAAAGGGCTTTTTCCAGTGTGGTATCTTTACCCATTACTTCTCCTGTAGACTTCATTTCAGGTCCCAGGGAGATATCTACTTTCGTTAGTTTTGAGAAAGAGAACACAGGTACTTTTACATAGACTCCTTCCTTACTTGGAACCAGTCCGTTTTTATATCCTAAATCTGTAAGTTTTTGTCCTAAGATCGCTTTTGTAGCCAGATTGGCCATAGGAACTTCTGTAATTTTAGAAAGGAATGGAACTGTTCTTGAGGAACGTGGATTCACTTCAATTACGTAGACATTTCCTTCGAAAAGAACGTACTGGATATTCATTAGACCGATAACGTTCAGGCCTTTTGCCAGTCTCTGGGTATAATCTACCAGAGTATCGATCTCTTTCTGGGAAACATTCTGTGTAGGATAAACCGCAATAGAGTCTCCGGAGTGTACTCCTGCTCTTTCGATGTGCTCCATGATTCCAGGGATCACTACGGTTTCGCCATCGCAGATCGCATCGATCTCGATTTCTTTTCCTACCATATATTTATCAACCAAAACAGGGTGCTTAGGGCTTGCTTCCACTGCATTTTCCATGTAATAGGCCAGCTCAGCTTCTCCGTACACGATTTCCATCGCACGTCCGCCCAATACGTAGCTTGGACGTACCAGAACCGGATACCCGATTTCGTTGGCAATTTTTATGGCTTCTTCTTTTGAGGTGGATGTTTTCCCTAATGGCTGAGGAATTCCCATCTCCTGAAGTGCTTTTTCAAATTTATCCCTGTTTTCAGCTCTGTCAAGGTCTTCCAGTGAAGTTCCCAGAATCTGAACTCCGTGTGAAGCAAGTTTATCAGCAAGGTTGATGGCTGTCTGCCCTCCGAACTGTACTACTACCCCTTTTGGTTTTTCCAAATCAATAATATTCATTACATCTTCTTCCGTTAGCGGCTCGAAGTATAATTTATCAGAGATCGAGAAGTCTGTAGAAACCGTTTCAGGGTTGTTGTTGATGATGATAGCTTCGTAGCCCATTTCTTTAATCGCCCAAACCGAGTGAACCGTTGCATAGTCGAATTCTACTCCCTGCCCGATTCGGATAGGTCCTGAACCCAGAACGATGATCTTTTCCTTATCTGAAACTACGCTTTCGTTTTCTTCTTCGTACGTTCCGTAGAAATAGGGTGTTTCACTTTCAAACTCCGCCGCACAGGTATCTACCATTTTGTACACCGGCATGATTCCGTTTTCTTTTCTGAAATCGAAAACTTCACGCTGCTTCACTTCCCAAAGGTAGGCGATATTCATATCTGCAAAGCCTAATTTTTTAGCTTCAATTACAGTTGCTTTGTCAAATTTATTAGCAGCGATTACTTTTTCGAAGTCAACTAATTTTTTCAGTTTCCAGATGAAGAATTTGTCAATTTTGCTCCATTCTACAATCTGTTCCCAGTCGTATCCTCTTCTCAAAGCATCTCCGATGATGAATAATCTTTCATCATCACACACTCTGATTCTTCTTTCGATTTCTTCAGCCGTCAGCGCTTCAGCCTGCTTTGTTTTTAATCCTAAATGTCTGATTCCGGTTTCCAGGGAACGGATCGCTTTCTGTAAAGACTCTTCAAAATTTCTTCCGATGGCCATTACTTCTCCGGTGGCTTTCATTTGAGTAGAAAGTCTTCTGTCCGCCGTTTCAAATTTATCGAACGGGAATCTCGGGAATTTGGTTACCACATAATCAAGAGCCGGTTCAAAACAAGCATATGTTTTACCTGTTACCGGATTCATGATTTCGTCAAGTGTTAAACCTACCGCAATTTTCGCTGCAATTTTGGCAATCGGATATCCTGTTGCTTTACTTGCCAATGCAGATGAACGAGATACTCTTGGATTCACCTCGATGATATAGTAATCAAATGAATGTGGATCAAGGGCCAACTGTACATTACATCCTCCTTCAATTCCCAAAGCTCTGATGATTTTAAGGGAAGCATTTCTCAATAACTGGTATTCCCTGTCAGAAAGCGTCTGGGAAGGTGCCACCACGATAGAATCTCCCGTGTGCACGCCTACCGGATCTATATTTTCCATGTTACAAACCACAATGGCATTGTCGTTTGCATCACGCATTACTTCGTATTCAATTTCTTTGAAACCTGCAATTGATTTCTCAATAAGACACTGCGTTACAGGGCTGTATTTCAATCCTAATTCTGCAATTTCCTTCAATTCAGTTTCATTAGAGGCAATTCCACCTCCTGTTCCTCCCATGGTAAAGGCAGGACGAACAATCACCGGGTATCCGATCTCATCAGCGAAACGAAGCGCTCCTTCCACGGTATTAACAATATCCGACTCAGGTACGGGCTCGTTCAGCTCTCTCATCAGTTCACGGAAAAGGTCCCTGTCTTCTGCTCTGTTGATCGCAGAAAGCTTCGTTCCCAATACTTCCACCTTACATTCTTCAAGGATCCCTGATTTTTCAAGTTCTACCGCCATGTTCAGACCCGTTTGCCCTCCCAGGGTTGGTAAAAGCGCATCAGGACGTTCTTTTCTGATGATGTGGCTTACAAACTGAAGGGAAATCGGCTCGATGTATACTTTATCTGCGATTTCTACATCCGTCATAATCGTCGCAGGGTTTGAATTGATCAAAATCACCTTGTAGCCTTCTTCTCTCAAAGACAGACAAGCCTGCGTTCCTGCGTAATCAAATTCAGCTGCCTGACCGATGATGATGGGTCCTGAACCGATTACTAAAATTGTTTTTATGTCGTTTCTTTTCATAAGTTTAAAATGTAACAATTTATCAATCTAACAGTGTAACAATATTACTGACCGTTTTCCTTAGATAAACTTGTGCTTAGAATTTTATAAATAATTTTTCCGATTTCTACGATCTGTGTTTCCAATTTATCATCAAAAGGATAATTTCTGGAGTGTTTGCACAGATATAACCAATATTTTGTTTCTTCAAGCTCTTTGGCCGCAATCTTTATTTTATTCACAAAATCCTTTTTGCTATATGGATTCTGTGCTTCAAAAGAGTTTGCTCCAATACTTGTTCCTGAACGTAATAACTGTTTAGCAATGACAAATTTCTTGTTACTTTCCAATAACTCACAAAATTCAATAATATCTAAAGAGAATTTTACTGTTTTTTCAATTAAAGGATTGTTCTCGAAATTGATCATTTAATGATTGTTAAACTGTTACATTTTTAAATTGGTACATTAAATCTAGGAATTCATCAAACAAATAATTCGCGTCTTCAGGGCCCGGGCTTGCTTCGGGGTGGTATTGAACGGAGAAGCAAGGGTGGATTTTGTGTTTCAGTCCTTCGTTGGTTCTGTCGTTCAATGCGATGTGGGTTTCGATAAGGTCTGTTCCTTTAAGGCTTTCCTGATCTACAGCATATCCGTGGTTCTGGGAAGTGATGGATACTTTGTTTTTCTCCAGATCCAGTACCGGGTGGTTTCCTCCTCTGTGCCCGAATTTCAGTTTGAAAGTTTTGGCTCCGCACGCCAGGCCGATCAGCTGATGTCCCAGACAAATTCCGAAGATCGGAACTTTTCCTAATAATCCGCGGATCATTTCAAGGGCCTGTGGATTGTCTTCAGGGTCGCCGGGACCGTTGGAAAGCATGATTCCGTCCGGATTCATTAAGAGGATTTCTTCCGCTGTAATGTCGTGGGAAACTACGGTAATGTCACAATTTCTTTGAGACAGCTCTCTGATGATTCCTAATTTGGAACCGAAATCCACTAAAACCACTTTCAGGCCTCTTCCCGGATTGGCGTAGGCTGTTTTTGTAGAAACGGTTTCTACCTGATTGGTTGGGAAATTAGTCCCTTTCAGTTCTGTAACCACTTCGTTTTCGTCAGATTCAGCGTTTACGATTTTTCCTTTTACGACTCCGGAATTACGAAGAATTCTGGTGAGTCTTCTCGTATCGATTCCTGAAATCCCTGAAAGGTTTTTCTTTTTAAATAATTCATCTAAAGTAATCTGGGTACGGAAATTGGAAGGCAGGTCGCAAAGTTCCTTTACGATCAACCCTTTAATAGCCGGCTCGATACTTTCATAATCATCACGGTTAATACCATAATTTCCGATAAGCGGATAGGTCATGCAAACAATCTGACCGCAGTATGACGGATCGGAGATCAGCTCCTGATACCCTGTCATTCCGGTATTGAAAACTACTTCTCCGGCTGTTTCCAGTTCTGCTCCGAAACCTTCTCCATGAAACACTTCACCGGACTCCAGTATTAATTTTTTCTTCATTTTATTTATCTCTTTATCTATTTTTTCTTTGTATAATGTCAGTTGTATAATGTATGATGTACTTTTTACTTTGTACATTTTATTTTTTACAATTCTTTAAAGGTATATCCTTCTTTTTCCAGTGCTTCTTTTAAGATGGCCATTCTAGCGAAAACACCATTCTGCATCTGTTTGAATACTCTGGAACGCTCACATTCCACAAGGTCTGTATCAATCTCTACACCTCTGTTGATCGGAGCTGGATGCATAATGATCGCAGAGTCTTTCATTGCTTTTTCCCTTTCTTTGGTCAGACCATATTTTCTATGGTATTCTGAGGCTGAAAAACTCATTTTCGCATCGTGTCTCTCGTGCTGAATTCTCAGCAGCATCAGTACATCCACTTCTTTGATCAGCTGATCTACCGGAAGGTAAGTTCCGTTAATTAAAGCACCTTCATCAAACCAGTCCTCTGGTCCGGAGAAGTATACCTTGGCGCCCAGTCTTCTTAGTGCTTCAGCATTTGAGTTGGCGACACGGCTGTGTTTTACATCCCCTACAATTCCTATTTTCAGTCCTTCAAACTTTCCGAACTCCTGGAAGATGGTCATCAGATCCAGCATGCATTGGGAAGGGTGATTTCCCGTTCCGTCTCCTCCATTGATCACCGGAATACTGATATTTTTTAGTTCTTCAAAGTAACGGTCTTTCTTATCTCTGATCACCACCAGGTTTACTCCAATGCTCTGAATGGTTTTCACCGTATCATAAAGACTTTCGCCTTTGTTTACAGAACTGTTGGAAGCATCAAATGGCACGACCTGCAGACCCAGTTTTCTTTCTGCCATATCAAAGCTTGTCTTTGTTCTTGTGCTGTCTTCAAAGAAAAGATTTGAGCAGAAAACCTCTCCTTCAATTTTTGCAGTTTTCCCGTTGGCAAAAGCCAGTGCTTCGGTCAGTATCCTGTTGATTCTCTCGGTGCTTAGTTCTGTAATCGTAAACATAATTCTTATTTTTTGAGCATAAAAAAAGCGAAGACAAAATCTTCGCTTAATAACAATAAATATCGTAAAGGGCGCTTTCGCCCGGTAAATCTAATGATATAAATACTCTTTTATTCATTAGGTGCAAAGATATAACATTTTTACGAATCTACAAAATCAAAGTTTCAAATAATGAAAACCTTCTTAATCGTTCCTTATTCTCATTTTTAATTGATATTTTTGTTAAAACTCAAACCTACCCTATGGATTTAAAAGACAAAATGATTCTCAGTATCATTCAGGAAGACTCTACTTTATCGGTGAAAGAAATTTCAGAAAAGATAGGTCTTACGTTTACTCCTACTTATGAACGTATAAAACAGCTGGAGAAGCATGGCATTATTGAGAAATATGTGGGTCTTCTGAACCGTGAAAAACTGGGTTTGAATATTGTGGTATACTGTAATGTCCGCCTCAAGGAACAATCCCAGAAAGTACTGGAAACGTTTGAGAAGAACATTATGAAATACGATGAAGTTCAGGAGATCATCAGTCTTTCGGGCGAATATGATTATATGCTTAAGATCATTGCCAAGGATATTAATTCTTATAATGATTTCGCGGTGAATGTGATCTCAAATCTTCCCAATATCGGTCAGTACCATAGTTCTATTGTGCTTCATGAGGTGAAAAAGTCTACTAAATTCAAGATTGATCTTGAGTAATATTTTATTTAAACCATTAAGTTTTTTTAAGTGATTAAGGATAGTTAAGGATTCGCATGCGAATTCTGATAAGCACTTCTTATTTAAAATCTGTAGATTTTCTTAACTTGGCTTAAAACTTCAATACTCTTAATGTTTCAAAATCAATTTAGTTTAAAATTGATCCTGAATAATTTATTTAAATCAAATTAACCCTTTATATTAATATGCTTCGACTCCGCTCAGCATTCTAAGAATCCCTGAAATTGAAAATTATCAACCCAATAATTTATTTTTCAGCTTATTAAACTGATATTCTATTTTATCGAGACATAGATTTCCAATGCTGCCCTGATGGGTATGCTCAAGATTTCCGGGTTCAAACTCAAATTCATTATTTTCAATCTCCTGCCCTACTTTTACATAAGCATCACGGAATGAGCTTCCTTTTTTGACTTCTTCATTGATCTTCTCCACGCTGAAAAGGTATTTATATTTTTCATCTTCCAGAATTCCGTCTTTGACTTCAATATTTGGAAGCGTATAACTTAAAATTTCCAGGCATTCTTTTAATGAATCAATAGCCGGGAAAAGAATTTCTTTCGTCAGCTGAACATCTCTGTGATATCCGGACGGTAAATTATTCGTCAGCAGGATCAGCTCATTCGGTAAGGACTGAATTCTGCCGCACCGTGCACGGACCAGTTCAAAAATATCTGGGTTCTTTTTGTGGGGCATAATGCTGCTTCCGGTTGTAAATTCTTTCGGAAAGCTTATAAAATCGAAATTCTGACTTAAATATAAACATACATCATATGCAAATTTCCCAAGCGTACCTGCCAGCGTGGCCATTGCCATAGACAGCATCTTTTCGGATTTTCCGCGGGTCATCTGCGCATACACAGCATTATAGTTCATCGACTGAAATCCTAAGTTGTAGGTTGTACTTTCACGGTCTATCGGGAAAGATGAGCCGTAACCGGCAGCTGAACCCAGCGGATTTTTGCTGATGATATTCTTCACCGAAAACAACAGTTCAATATCATCCAGCAGTGCTTCTGCATAAGCTCCAAACCATAACCCGAATGAAGACGGCATTGCAATCTGAAGGTGTGTGTAACCCGGTAGCAATACATTTTTATGCTGATCAGCCAGTTTGATCAGGATCTGGAAAAATTCATCAGTCAGAGCAGTAATTTCCCGGACCTCATCCAACAGATACAACTTTATATCCAGCAAAACCTGGTCATTCCGGGATCTTGCCGTATGGATCTTCTTTCCTGTATCCCCCAGCTTTTCAATAAGAATTGATTCAATCTGAGAGTGGATATCTTCCGCTTCTTTATCAATTTCAAAGCTTCCGTTCTGTATATCCTTTAAAATATCTGCTAAAACAGCAAGCATCTGCTCTGATTCCTCTCCGGTAATAATTCCGGTTTCCGCGAGCATTTTGCAATGTGCCATAGAACCTTTAACGTCATATTTTGCTAAACGTTCATCAAAGTCGAGATCTTTACCTACTGTAAATTTGTTGACTAATATATTGGTGGCAAGGTCATCCTTCTGCCATATTTTTTTCATATTTTTTTCTTTTAAAATTTAATTATTTTGACAACTCAGCAGGACGTCCTTATTATTTCTACAAACTTTAAACATTCCACATTTTTAAAGCCTTTCATTTTTAATTTAACTTTTTGCATAAATCTTTATTAAAAATATTCAAACTTCATCGCCTGCTGAGTAAGGCCAAAACATTTGTTAGATACCAGATCTAAGATGTCAGATATCAGACTTTAAAAATCTGATGTCTGAAATCTCACATCTGATGTCTTTATAAAACTTTTTCCAGGATCCTGATATAAATTTCAATTCCTTCTTTTATTTCATCTATATAAATAAATTCATCTGCCGTGTGGGAGCGCCTGCTGTCTCCGGGACCTATTTTAACTGTGGTGCATGGGATAATGGCCTGATCGGAAGATGTGGGTGATCCGTAGGTGGTCCTTCCTGCTTCCAGGCCTGCCTGTACAAACGGATGATCCATTTCTATTTTTGAGGAATTCAACCTGAAAGATCTGGCGTTTAAGGTAGATTTCATCTGTGACTGAATAATCTCAAAGGCTTCTTTATTGGAATATTCATCGGTAACCCTTACATCCAGTGTGAAAGTACAAGCCTCCGGAACCACATTGTGCTGAACTCCGGCATGAATTCCTGATAACGTTACTTTTACTTCGCCTAAATAATCTGAAACCTTAGGAAATCTGAAAGCCAGAATATCCTGCAGGTCTTCCATACATTTTATGATAGCATTGTCATCATTGGGATGTGCGGCATGGGAAGCAGTTCCTTTCATTTCACCGTCAATGACTAACAATCCTTTTTCAGCAATCGCCAGATTCATCTGTGTAGGTTCTCCCACAATGGCAAGGTCTATATTTGGAAGCTGTGGAAATAAGGCTTCAATTCCATCAAATCCGGAGATTTCCTCCTCCGCCGTCAAAGCAATAACAAGATTATATTTTAAATCCTGCCTTTCATAAAAGTGTAAAAAAACCTGAGTCATAGACACCAAAGAAGCGCCGGCGTCATTACTTCCCAATCCGTATAATTTACCATCCTGTTCCACCGGAAGAAACGGATCCAGCGTATAGGCTTTGTTTGGTTTCACTGTATCATGATGGGTATTGAGCAAAATGGAAGGTTTTACTACATCAAAATGTTTATTGACCGCCCAGATATTATTTTTAAAACGTTTTACAGGAACCTGATGTTCTGCAAAGAAGTTTTCAATTTCCACAGAGGTGTTGTATTCATCCTTGCTGAATGAAGGAATGGCAATCAACTTTTTCAGCAATCCGACTGCATTGTTAAATAAATCTTCCTGATCAACAGATTTCAGTTCCTTCATGATGGTTTTCTATATGGTTTTTCAATTGGGTTTCTTTAATTAAGAATACCTTGTTTACATTATTTTTTACGGCACTGAATGCATTTTCAAGTTTGGGAAGAATTCCCTTATGAAGTTTCCCTTCATTTTTCAGATTAGAAAATTCTTCTTCTGAAATTGTTTTGATCAATGACTCAGGATTATCTATATCTTCCAAAACGCCTTCTTTATCAAAACAATACAGCAATTCAACATCATATTTAGAAGACAAAGCCTGTGCAATTACGGAAGCAATAGTATCCGCATTGGTATTGAAAAGATTTCCTTTTTTATCATGGGTAATCGCTGAAAATACCGGAACAAGCTCAAGTTTCATTAATTTCGAGATTAATTTTTTGTTGATGCTTTTCTTCTCAATATCGCCTACAAAACCGAAATCAATTTCTGCGTGTTCTCTTTTTGTAGCTTTGATCAAATTAGCATCTGCTCCCGAAAATCCGATTGCCTTACATTTTTTCTGCTGAAGTTTGGCTACAATATTTTTATTGATGCTACCTGCATACACCATTGAAACAATATCCAATGTATCTTTATCCGTGATCCTCCTTCCGTTAACCATTTTCTGTTCAATGCCCAGTTTATCCGCGAGTGTAGTCGCCAGCTTTCCTCCTCCGTGAACCAGGATCTTTTTCCCCTGAATTCCTGAAAACTGATCAAGAAACTGATCCAGCAGTTCTGTATCATCGATCAGGGAACCTCCTATTTTTATGATGTGTATTTTTTCTTTCATTTTTATGAGGATGGGATTTATCTTAATGTTTCGTTTATTATTTGACAGGATTTTATCCTGCCCTGGGTTAAATCGTTCCTTCGGAACTCTTTATGGGTTTATTTTATCTGACATTTTAATGGAAAAATGGATTCTTTTTATTATTTGACAGGACTTCATCCTGCCCTGGGTTAAGTCGTTCCTTCGGAACTCTTTATGGGTTTATTTCATCTAAAATTTCGCTGAAGACGGCCTGGGCGGAGAAGATCCGGTTTTTTGCCTGCTGGTAGATAATGGAATTTTCGCCATCCATCACCTCATCGCTCAATTCTACATTCCGGCGGACAGGAAGGCAGTGCATTACCTTTGCATGGTTCGTGCTTTTTAATTTTTCTCCGGTCAGCATCCAGTTTTCCTTCACTTCAGGCATCGTTGCATAATCATCAAAAGAGGACCAGTTTTTGACGTAAATAAAATCGGCATCTTTTAATGCTTCCTCCTGATTATGAATCACTTTTGTATCTTTTGTAAATTTTTTATCCAAATCGTACCCCACGGGATTGGTGATAATAAATTCCACATCCATTTCCTGCATCCATTCTGCAAATGAATTTCCCACAGCCTGAGCAATCGGCTTGATATGAGGCGCCCATGTTAAAACAACCTTCGGCTTACGGTCTTCTTTCCAGTTTTCTGTAATGGTAATGCAGTCTGCCAGACTCTGCAGGGGATGACGTGTTGCAGATTCCAAAGAAACCACCGGTACTTTTGCGTGCTGTTCAAACTGGCTCAGAATGCTTTCATTGACATCATCTTCTTTGGATTTCATTCCGGCAAAGCAACGGACAGCAATAATATCACAGTATTGATTCAGTACTTCAATGGCATCCTTGATATGCTCGACGGTATCTCCATTCATGACGGCTCCGTCGGCAAATTCCAGATTCCAGGCTTCCTGTGCAGCATTCAAGGTTACAAAATTTAATCCAAGGTTCTGTGCGGCAATCTGGCTGCTTAAACGGGTTCTTAAACTTGAATTTAAAAATACCAGACCTATGGTTTTCCCTTTTCCTTTTTCTGTTTCGGACTGGGGATTATCTTTTATTTGTAAAGCTTTTTTTATAATGTCCTGTAAGTTTTTTACATCGCTTACAGAGGTGAATTTTTTCATTTGAATTGATTTTAAAGATTTCCTTGCCTGCTGTTTCTGATTTAACTCCAAAAGGCACATTTTTTTAACACTTTAGAACACTTAAGTAAGTTTAGAATTGAACAGCATATTAAATTTCACATTAGAAGAGAAATCAAAGATTTCAAAAAACTCAGCTATATTTCTATTTAATGCTACTGTTTCTTTTATGGCTTAAATTTTTTCCAATACTGTTTTCAAAGCATTGATAAAAAGATCTGTTTCCTCTTTTTTGATCGTAAGAGCCGGAAGGATCCTTAATACATTTTTATCATTGGAATTTCCGGTAAAAATGTGATGGTCAAACAACAGGTTTTTCCTCACTTCCGAACAGTCTCTGTCAAGTTCTATTCCGATCATCAGGCCTTTCCTCCTGATCAGTTGTATATGCGGAAAATCTTTAATTTCCTGTTCTATGTAATGGCCCATTTGCCGGGCGTTTTCTATCAGATTTTCATCTTTCATAACATCAAGAACTGCAATTGCTGCTGCACAAGCCAGATGATTTCCCCCGAAAGTAGTTCCCAGCAAACCACTGCTTGCTTCAAATTTAGGATGAATCAAAACACCGCCAACCGGGAAACCATTTCCCATTCCTTTTGCTGTAGTGATGATATCCGGCTGTATTTCGAACTCCTGATGGGCAAAGAAATAGCCGCTTCTTCCGTAACCAGACTGAACCTCATCTAAAATCAAAACCGCATTAAATTTTTCACACAATTCTTTAATTTTAGATAAAAATTCTGATGTTGGAATCATAATTCCGCCTACGCCCTGAATTCCTTCAATAATGACGGATGAAATTTCATTCCCGTGGGCTTCAAAAGTTTCTTCAAGCTGCCCGATATTATTCCACTCCGATCTGATAAATCTTTCTGAAAAATTAACCGGAGCCACAATTTTCGGGTTATCCGTCACCGAGACAGCGGCAGAAGTTCTTCCGTGAAATGCCCCGGAGAAATACACCACTTTCGTTTTTTCGTTATGAAAAGAGGCCAGCTTCAATGCATTTTCATTGGCTTCAGCCCCTGAGTTGCACAGGAAAAGATTATAATCTTTATATCCTGAAATTTTTCCCAGTTTTTCAGCCAATTCAGTCTGTAACTCATTCTGGACCGAATTGGAGTAGAAAGAAATTTTTTCCAGCTGGTCTTTTAATTTATTTTGATAGTGGGGATGGTTATGACCTATGGAAATCACCGCATGCCCGCCGTAAAAATCTAAATATTTTTCTCCTTTATCATCCCAGAGAAAAGATCCCTGGGCTTTTACAGGATTGATGTTGAATAATGGATATACGTTGAATAAATTCATGTCTTGTTATAAATGATAATTGATAAATGATTAATGATTATTGAGAGGTTTGAACACCCGGTTAAAATTCACAATTAACCTATTCACAATTGACTTACTAATTACACACTTTTAAAACGCTACCGGTTTTAAGTTCAGTCCCAGGTTTTCTTCCCAGCCTATAGCAATATTCATGTTCTGTACGGCCTGTCCGGAAGCTCCTTTCAGCAGATTGTCAATCGCTGAGTGAATAACGGCTACATTTCCACTCTGTTCTATATGAATCACACAGCGATTCGTGTTGACAACCTGTTTTAAGTCAATTGCACTTTCACTCACTTTTACAAAAGATTGATCTCTATAATAATCTTTATACAACTGACTGATATCTGAAAAAATTAAATCCGTTTTTATGGTAGAACTTGTAAAAATCCCTCTTGCAAAATCTCCCCTCCATGGAACAAAATTCAGGCTGACCTCCTGCTCATTGAACAGCACCAGTTGCTGCAGAATCTCTTCCACATGCTGATGGGTAAGGGTTTTATAGGCCGAAATATTATCATTTCTCCATGTGAAATGGGTTGTAGACTGCAAAGACTGCCCGGCACCCGTTGAACCGGTGATTCCTGTAGTGTATATTTCGCTTAATAATCCTTTTTCAGCTAATGGAAGCAAAGCCAACTGAATGGCTGTTGCAAAGCATCCGGGATTGGCAATACTTTTAGCCCCTTTCAGATTCTTTTTATTGATTTCAGGAAGTCCGTAGATAAAATTTCTGTTTCCAAAACAGGCATCTAACCGGAAATCATTTCCCAGATCAATAATCACAGTATCATCCGAAACAGGATTTTGGGTAAGCCAGTTCCTGCTTTCCTTGTGTGGAAGACAGAGAAAAAGAACATCTACCTCTTCCGGCTGATCTGTTAAAACCATCTCACAAACGGCCGTTAAATCCGGGTACAAATCTGAAATTTTTGTCCCCGAATTGGAACGGCTATATAAAAAACTCAATGTAATATTGGGATGAAAAGCCAGCAGACGGACCAATTCGCTTCCAGTGTAGCCGTTGGCGCCTACAATTCCTACTTTTTTCATATTTTTTTAATAGGACTGCATCCTATCTTTTGTTAAATCGTTCCTTTGGAACTGGTTGATACTTTTGAATTGATCTGGTGGTATATGTTTAAGGAATTGCTTACAATCTTTGTATATCCTTTTACATCATCTCCGGTCCAGGCTCTGTTTGCTTCGCCATAGCTTCCGAACTGATCAGACATCAGGTCGTGGTTGGATTCAATTCCATTAAGCACAAACCTGTATGGATAAAGGGTTAAAAATACTTTTCCGGTGACCGTTTTCTGGGAATCACTCAGGAAAGATTCAATATTTCTCATCACTGGATCCAGGAAAAGAGCTTCATGCAGCCAGTTTCCATACCAATCGGAAAGCTGAGACTTCATCATCTGCTGATATTTTGAAAGCGTATGCTTCTCTAATAAATGATGGGCTTTAATGATCACCGATGCTGCGGCAGCTTCAAATCCCACTCTTCCCTTAATTCCGACAATCGTGTCTCCTATATGAATATCACGTCCTATTCCATAAGCAGAAGCCAGTTGTTCTATTTTCTGAATGGTATGAACAGGGTGATCAAAACTTTCACCGTTTACCGCAACAATTTCTCCGTTCTTAAACTCAATTTCCAGTTCTGAAGGCTGGGTTTCTTTGATTTGAGACGGAAAAGCTTCTTCCGGAAGATAATTTCTTGATGTCAGTGTTTCTTTTCCGCCTACTGAAGTTCCCCACAGTCCCTTATTTACGGAATATTGTGCTTTATGAAATTCCATTTCGTAGCCGTGGCTTTTCAGGAATTCAATTTCTTCCTCACGGGATAAGTTCATATCGCGGATCGGAGTGATGATTTCCACTTCAGGGCACATCACCTGAAAAATCAAATCGAAACGAACCTGATCATTACCGGCTCCTGTACTTCCGTGGGCAATAGCATCTGCACCGATCTCAAGGGCATATTTTGCAATTTCCTGGGCCTGAACCGTACGTTCGGCACTTACAGACAAAGGATAGGTATTATTTTTCAGGACATTTCCGAAAATCAGATATTTTACACATGAATTATAATAATCTTCCTGAGCATCCACGCACCTGTAAGTCCTTACCCCAAGATTGAAGGCTTTGTTTTCCAGTTCTTTTTCTTCTTCTTTAGAAAAACCGCCGGTGTTTACAGTAACTGCATATACTTCATATCCCAGTGTTTCACTAAGATATTTTGCGCAGTAAGAGGTATCCAAACCTCCGCTAAATGCTAAGACTACTTTCTTTTTCTCCATTGTACTCATCAATTTCGGACTGCTGAATTTCAGTCCCGTTCGTTGTATTATTGTTTTCCGGAACGAAAAGCATGGCTGTACACAGACAGTTTTTACGTTCCTTTTTCATTAAAATTTCATAGTTCACACAGTTTTTACATCCGCTCCAGAACTCTTCATCCTGGGTAAGTTCAGAGTAGATCACCGGCTTGTACCCCAGATCACTGTTGATCTTCATCACCGCCAGCCCTGTGGTAAGCCCGAACACTTTTGCATCCGGATATTTTTCTCTAGATAACTGAAATACTTTATTCTTGATTAACGTGGCAACTCCCCTGTTCCTGTAATCCGGGGACACAATAAGCCCGGAATTCGCTACAAACTGGCCGTGTGACCAGGTTTCTATATAGCAGAATCCCACCCATTCGCCGTTTTCAGTAGCCACCACAGCATTGCCTTCTGAAATCTTTTTCGTTAAATATTCGATAGAACGTTTTGCGATTCCCGTTCCTCTACGCTGTGCAGAATCATACATTTCCTGCTGTATTTCACTCACATACATCAAATGTTCGCATGAGGAAATTTCTATTTCCATTTATTTATCTAAATTTTTTGGCAAATTTAAAGCATAACATCTTTAATAACCAAATTAAAAAGATAATATTTTTGTTATAAATAAATATACAGGTAATTTTATCTTTAATCAAATATTTAATTTTGCTAATTTATTATATATTTGCTAAAAAGATATACTTATGGAAAACAAATGCCCGAAATGCAGTGGAAATCAGATTGTAAAAAGTGGAGTCATCAAAGAAAAACAGCGTTTTCTCTGCAAAGACTGCAGGTATTATTTCACCGTAAAAAAACTGGGGAAACAGATCGATGACTATTACGTCACCAAAGCGCTTCAGCTCTATCTTGAAGGCTTAAGCTTCCGTGAAATAGAACGTATTATCGGGGTTTCCCATGTCACCATAAGCGCCTGGATCAAAAAATATAACATCACAAGACCTCCCCATTCTGAATTTCATCCGGTATATAAAATCCTTAAACAAAGTGAACTGACTGAATATATATCCAAAGAGGAAAATCTTAAAAATTCAGGACTTATTATCACTCAGTTTGCGGATAAATATATGCTGATTAAATGGGAGAGGTTTAAGAAGTAGTTTTGTGAGAATCAAGAATCAAGATACAAGATATCAGACATCAGATTTCAGACATCAGATGTTAGATTTTAGATAGAAATCTTATACACCAAAACAACTCTACAACACTTTCACTCTCAGACACTCAAACCCTTTCATTTTAAAACTATATACTTACCAATAATATATATTAAATTTTCATAAACAAATTATTAATTCCAATTTGGCTTTCACAAAAAACAACGCCAAAAATTGATAATTTATGAAGAAATTACTTTCATTTATTGGATTAGCCTTAATAAGCGGTTCTTTATATTCACAGGGTTCTCCTGATTATGGAGGCGGATTAAAATTAAACCTCAACCCGGAAGGCGATAAGTTCGTCAGATTTATTTTATGGGACCAGTTCTGGCTCAGAAATACAGAAATGAATCCGGGAAGTATGGTAGCGAATGAAGCCACCGACAATTCCTGGAGCGTGGGAAACAGAAGGTTACGGGCCTTAGCTTATGCGCAAATTTCCAAAAGATATATGATCCTCCTTCACTTCGGGATCAATAATCAGACTTTTATAAACGGAGGAGCAACAGGAACCACAGGAACCGGAGGCTATGGAAACGGTAAGAAAACCCAGCTGTTTTTTCATGACGCATGGAATGAGTATGCAGTTATTTTACCTGGAGAAGCCGGAAAATTCAGTTTATCTTTAGGGGCAGGACTTCATTATTATATGGGACTTTCCCGTATGACCATGGCCTCCACGCTGAATTTCCTTACTTTGGACTCCCCTACTTTTTCGTGGCCGCTGATTGACAATTCAGATCAGTTTGCCCGGCAGCTCGGGATGTTCGCTAAAGGAAAATACGGTAAGCTTGAGTACCGCTTCAGTTTAAACAAGCCGTTTGCTACAGATCTGGCTCCTGTGAACGTAACTGATGCTTCCAGAGCCGCGGCTGTTGACAACAACGGAAACCCGAGCTTCTCAAAAGCTGGTTATGTAGAATATCAGTTCCTTGATCAAGAATCCAATACCCTTCCTTTCAAGGTAGGCTCCTATCTGGGAACAAAAAAGGTTTTCAATGTGGGAGCAGGTTTTTATCACCAGGCTGACGGAACACGAACTTCCGTAAACTCCAATATAGAAAAACATGATATTACCTTACTGGCTGTAGATGCTTTTGCTGATATTCCTCTGGGGAACGCCAAAAACAAAATGGCAGTTTCCGCATACGCAGGGTATTATAATTATAATTTCGGACCCAATTATCTGAGAAACCTGGGGACCATGAATATTGCAGCCTCTGATCCTAATTTTACAGGAAACAAAGCCATTGCAGGTCCCGGTAATTTGCAGCCCATGATAGGAACAGGAAACGTAATCTATGCACAGGCCGGATTACTGCTTCCAAGCGAGGCCGAAAAACCTAAAATCAGGATACAGCCTTTTGCTGCGTACACCCATAAAAATTTTGAAGCTTTTGATAAAGCCTCTTCGCAGTTCGATATAGGGGCCAACTGGTTCCTGGACGGGCATCATGCAAAAATTACGACCCAGTATTCCACCAGACCGGTGTACACCAGTCCTAACGAAAGTCCTTCTTCAAAGGGAGAATTTATTGTGCAGTTCCAGATTTATCTTTAAACACCGGATGAATTTAATATCTTTCCACTAACATCAAAATCAATCAACATGAGCGAAAATCACCACGAAAACTACGAAAACATGACCGACCGGCAGAAAAACCGCACCATATGGAGTGTGATCACGGCTTCTTCCCTCGGCACCCTGATAGAATGGTATGACTTTTATATTTTCGGAAGCTTAGCTATTGTTCTGGCAACCAAATTCTTCCCGGCAGACAACCCTACGGCAGCATTTTTATCTACACTGGCCACATTTGCGGCGGGATTTGTAGTTAGGCCTTTCGGAGCACTGTTCTTTGGAAGACTAGGCGATATTATCGGCAGAAAATATACATTCCTTGTGACTTTGCTGATTATGGGATTCTCCACTTTCCTGATCGGATGTATTCCAAGCTACAAGACCATTGGGTTTTTAGCTCCGGTTTTAGTTTTAATTTTAAGATTATTACAGGGATTAGCACTTGGAGGTGAGTACGGAGGTGCTGCCACCTATGTCGCGGAATATGCACAGCCACACAGGAGAGGTTACTGGACTTCATGGATTCAAACCACTGCAACGGCAGGACTTTTCATTTCACTTATCGTTATTTTAATCACTAAAAACACTCTTTCTGCAGAGGAGTTTGACAATTGGGGATGGAGAGTGCCATTCTGGATCTCGATCCTGATGGTAGGTGTTTCTTATGTGATCCGAAAAAACATGAAAGAATCCCCGCTTTTTGCGAAGGCCAAAAGTGAAGGAAAAACGTCCAAAAACCCATTGAAAGAAAGTTTCGGGAACAAATATAATTTCAAATTCGTTCTTCTGGCCTTATTCGGGGCTGCGATGGGACAGGGAGTGATCTGGTACACGGGACAGTTTTATGCGATGAGCTTCCTGCAAAAGGTCATGAATGTAGAATCTGCACAGGTAGATTCGTTGATGGCCACTGCTTTATTCCTAGGAACGCCTTTCTTCGTGTTTTTCGGATGGCTATCGGATAAAATCGGCCGTAAAGCTGTGATGATGACAGGAATGCTGGTCGCAATTTTAGCATACCGCCCGATCTACGACAGCATGTTCAAAAGTGTCAATCTTGAAAACAAAACTGTAGCAGACAACGGAATTACAGAAAAAAGAACCGCAAAAATCCATGCTGATATCGCAGCCGACAGCCTGGTGACTTTTCATAAGGAAACCCTTTTCACAGACGGAACTTTAATTAAAAAAGACAGTATTGTTCACTGGTCGCCGGCCGGACCTGTCATGAAAGACGGAAAAGCCGAAGAACCAAAAGTTTCGCAGACCGTAAAATTGGCCGACAACACGAAATGGTATCTGATCTTCCTTGTATTTATCCAGGTGATCTTTGTGACCATGGTTTACGGACCTATCGCCGCTTTCCTTGTGGAAATGTTCCCGGTGAGAATCCGGTACACCTCCATGTCTCTGCCTTACCACATCGGAAACGGGGTGTTTGGAGGACTTCTTCCGGCGGTGGCCACTTATCTCGTAACCGTAGGTAAAGATGCTGGACACCCTACATGGTACCTTCAGGGACTTTGGTATCCGATAGGAGTTGCGGCAGTCTGTCTGATCATCGGATTGTTTTATCTGAAAAATAAGAATAATAATATTCATGATTAAATACCGGATCACTTAATTTTTTACTAATTTTAAAACTACTAAAATGAACGGAATCAAAAAAATATTAGGCATACTCTGGATCGCCATTGCACTGGTAGTGGGCTATTTCGGAACTACGGTTCTGGGAATTCCAAAGATCACCTCAGGCAAGCAGGAAGATCTGGTATTCGGGATCATTATCTTATTTGTACTGATGCCGATTATCTCGGGCGGAATGGCAATTTTCGGTTACTACTCGCTGACCGGGGAATATGCAGATGACAAAATATAATTTATAAACGATGAATGATAATTGATGGATGATATTTATTCATCAATTATCATTCATCAATTATCATTTATGAAAAAAAGACACGAACAAAAGCTGGTTATTCTGAGCATCGGACTGATGATGGCTTTCAGCATTCCCATTTCGATGCTTTTCAACAGTGAAAAGGAGGTTTTCGGGTATCCGATGATCCTGATCTACCTGTTCATCGTCTGGATGATCTCCATCATTATCTCTTTTGTAATTGTAAAAAAGTATGATGAGTAGTTTTGCGTTATTTGTCATAGTACTGATCTATCTTGCTCTTTTGTTCCTGGTTGCTCACCTGGCAGAAAAGAAGAAGAGCAAACGGTGGATCAACAATCCTTATATTTACGCATTATCCCTTGCCGTATACTGTACTGCTTGGACTTATTACGGAAGCATTGGCGTTGCAGCCACAAGCGGACTGAATTATCTTCCGATTTACATTGGTCCCATTATGATTATTCCGGCATGGATCTATATCAATACCCGAATTGTAAGAATTTCCAGGGTCAATAAAATCAGCAGCCTGGCCGATTTTATTTCGTTAAGATATGGGAACAGCAGAAGCTTCAGTGCGATCATTACTATTGTCTGTTTACTGGCTATCGTTCCTTATATCGGACTTCAGATCAAAGCGATTTCCGAAACCTTTCACCTGGTTACCGAAACCGCCATGTCCCAAAATATCCTGACAGACAATGCGACTTTTGTAGTTGTTTTAATTGCTTTATTTTCCTCCTATTACGGAACAAGATACGTGGATGCTTCAGAAAAACGTCTGGGAATTATTTCAGCAATTGCCCTGGAGAGCTTTTTAAAGCTTTTCTTTATCATTATTCTGGGGGTATTTGTCATTTATTTCGTATTCGACGGCTTTTCGGATATCTACCAGAAGGCAAGTCAATTTGAAGATTTTAAGGAAAAAAATACGTTTAACGGCATGGAAGGCGCCATGAACTGGATGGTTTTATGTATGATCTCCGCCACCGCTATCTGTATTCTTCCCAGACAGTTTCACACCGCTATCATTGAAAATCGTCAGGAAAAACACATCCGGACAGCCATCTGGTTTTTTCCTCTGTATTTACTGATTTTCACGATATTTATCTTCCCGATCGCATGGGGTGGAAGGCTTATTTTTGACGGACAAAATGTAAATCCTGAGTTCTACTCTATTCTGATTCCTCAATATTTTGACAATACATTAATTACAGTCTTTGTATTCCTTGGCGGACTGAGTTCGTGTATTTCGATGATTATTATTTCAGCCATTACATTGTCCATCATGCTTTCCAATAACCTCATCATTCCATATGGTTTGTTGGGCAAATTCAAGTCTGAAAATGACATTCAGAACACCCGGAATATTACGAACATCCGGAAATTCAGCATATTCGCACTGATAATCATGGCTTTTGTTTTCTACAAATATTTTATTCTGAAAACATCGCTGGACTCGGTGGGACTGATTTCTTTTGTGGTCATTGCACAGCTGGCTCCTTCCTTTTTCGGGGCTATTTTCTGGAGAAGAGGAAGCTATAAAGGTGCTGTGGCAGGGCTTCTTGCGGGGCTGGCCATCTGCTATTTCGGGTTGATTATTCCTCAGTACTATTTCTCTTACAATCAGGAATTCAAAGGCGTGATCCGGGAAATGTATGATGCTTTTTCTTTTTTCAATATTCCTTTTTTAAGCAGAATATCCCAGATCTTTTTCTGGTCGGTTTTTGTGAATACAGCCCTGTTTGCCATTATATCGGTAAGCGTAAAAGGAAATTACCGGGAAAGAAATTTTGCAGAACTGTATGTGGATATCGACAAGTACATCCAAAACCACGAAAATGCTTTCATCTGGCGCGGAACTGCATATATTTCCGATATCAGGAACATTCTTGAAAGGTTTTTGGGTAAAAACAAAACCGAACAGGCGCTGAGGATCTTTAATTTAAAATACAATATCGATTCGAAAACCGAAACTGCAGATTCAAGATTTATCAAATTCTCGGAAAACCTCCTGGCAGGAAGAATCGGAACGGCATCGGCAAAAATCCTTATTGAAGGTGTAACGAAGGAAGATAAAATCTCTTTGAAGGAAGTTCTCAATATTCTTGAGGAATCCAAAGAAAATATCAGCCTCAATAAAAAATTAACGGAACAGTCTGAGGAACTGCAAAAGCTGTCCGACGACCTGAGGACCGCCAATGAAAACCTGATCGTCAAAGACCGCCAGAAAGACGATTTTCTGGACTCCGTTGCCCATGAGCTGAGAACGCCGATCACTGCGATCCGTTCTGCGGGAGAAATTTTAGCGGATGATGATGATATTCCGGCAGATATCAAACGGGAGTTTTTAAATAATATCATCACGGAATCAGACAGGCTGAGCGAAATTATCAATGACATTCTCTATCTGGACAAACTGGAACACGGGGAAATCGCTTTAAATATCAGCGAAAATAATATACTGGAAACCTTTAAAAAGGCTTTAAATCCTCTACTCCACCTGATTCAGCAAAAAAACATTCACCTGAGTGAGGTCAATCTTCTGAACAGAACTATATTTGAATATGATGAGCCGAGAATAATCCAGCTGTTCCAGAATATCCTTGCGAATGCTTTGAAGTTTACAGATGAACAGGGAACGATCCAAACCAAAATGACTGATAAGGAAGATCGATTAATCCTCTCCATTTTCAATACCGGAAGACACATTCCTGAAGAAGACCTGGAAATGATTTTTGATAAATTCTATCAGTCCAAAAACCAGAATATTTTAAAACCTTCAGGAAGCGGTCTCGGACTGGCTATTTCCAGAAAGATCGTACAAGCACACCATGGAACGATAACTGCGGAAAACAGCGGTCTTGGCGTAACTTTTACCATAAGCATTCCTGTACGTATACAAGAGAATAAAAATGAAGTTGAACAAAACCAATAACCTTTATGAAAAAGATCATTATTGCCGATGACGAACACAAAATATTAATGTCTCTGGAATACAGCTTTAAGAAAAATGGCTATGATGTGTATATCGCCAGAGACGGAACGGAAGTCCTCGATTTCCTGAAAACCATGGTCCCCGATGTGATCCTCCTTGATATTATGATGCCAAACCTCGACGGATACAGCACCCTGGAAATCATTAAACAGGACGAAAGACTGAAAGATACAAAAGTTATTTTCCTCAGTGCGAAAAACAATCCTAAAGACATTGAAAAAGGCCTTGATATGGGCGCTGATGCTTATGTTACGAAGCCTTATTCTATTAAAAAGCTGCAGCAGCAGATTGAGGAGATGTTTGAGGTGGAATGATAGAGATATCAGATATCAGACGCCAGACTTACAACCGGACCGTTTAGATATGAGATTAAAACATCATAGTGTCATTGCGAGCGCGGCGAAGCAATCTCTTAATATTCTTAATCCTTAAATGATCCTTAATGGTTTAAATTTTTCACCATTAAGATTGTTGTAAGCCGTTAAGAAGATTAGGTTTTAGCGTTGCTTTTTAAAGATTGCATCGTCGCTTCGCTCCTCGCAATAAAAACATGAAACACAAAAATTAATATGGACGCAGATATTTTATTTAAACAAAGCATAGAAGACAAAGAAAATTTCTGGAGAGAACAGGCCAAAGAAATCCAATGGTTTACCTTTCCGGAGCAAATTCTTTCAAAAGATAAAAACGATTATTCCGAATGGTTTTCTGATGGAAAGCTCAATATGTGCTATCTATGCATTGATCAACATATTGAAGACGGTTTTGGAGACCAGACTGCCATTGTATACGATTCGCCGGTTACCAACCAGAAAAAAAACTATACTTTCAATGAGGCTCAGAAGGAGATATCAAAATTGGCGGGAGGACTGGCATCTTTAGGTTTAAAAAAAGGAGATACGGCAGTTATTTACATGCCGATGATCCCGCAAACCCTTTTTGCTATGCTGGCCTGCGCCAGGATCGGGGTGATTCATAATGTGGTTTTCGGAGGTTTTGCGCCACATGAACTGGTGGTAAGAATTGATGACTGTAAACCAAAAGCTTTAATTACAGCTACAGCAGGCATAGAAATAGCCAGAAGAATCCCCTATTTACCTTTGGTGGAAAAAGCTATTGAGCTCGCTCAGGATAAAGTAGAAAACATTATTGTATACAACAGAAAACTGGCAGACAATCAGCACGAAATGTTTGACGGACTGATTGATTATGAAGAACTGGTTCAGAAATCAGAGCCTGCAGCATGTGTTTCAGTAGAATCCACTCATCCGCTTTACCTGTTGTACACCTCAGGAACAACAGGTAAACCGAAAGGGATCGTCCGGGATACGGGAGGCTATGCAACTGCTTTGAAATTTTCCATGAAATACATATACGGTGTTGAACCCGGAGAAACCTACTGGGCCGCCTCTGATTTTGGCTGGGCAGTAGGACACAGCTTCAGCGTTTACGGGCCGCTTATTAACCGGAATACAACGATTATCTTCGAAGGAAAACCGATTATGACGCCGGATGCCGGAACTTTCTGGAGAATTATTTCCGAATATAAAGTTTCCGTGATGTTTACAGCCCCTACCGCCATCAGGGCCATTAAAAAGGAAGATCCGAACGGTGAACT
Source organism: Chryseobacterium phocaeense (assembly GCF_900169075.1). Lineage (NCBI taxonomy): Bacteria > Pseudomonadati > Bacteroidota > Flavobacteriia > Flavobacteriales > Weeksellaceae > Chryseobacterium > Chryseobacterium phocaeense. Next base: position 1,078,908 of record NZ_LT827015.1, on the reverse strand, counting down.
GGTGAAAAAATATGATCTCACCCACTTCAAAAAACAGTTTCTGGCTGGAGAAAGATGCGATGTAGCCACCTTAGACTGGTTTGCAGAACATATCGGAGTTCCGGCTATTGACCATTGGTGGCAGACGGAATCCGGATGGCCTATGCTTGGGTTAATGACCTTCGATGATCAATACAAAATCAAAAGAGCTGCTGCCGGAAAACCTATTCCGGGATATGATATTAAGATTTTTGATGAAAACGGATATGAGCTGGATGCTCATCAGGAAGGCTATTTAATTATCAGGCTTCCGCTTCCGCCCGGTGCTCTCCTGGGAATCTGGAATGATCATGAACGTTTCCGGAACAGCTACCTTTCCCAGTATAAAGACTATTATTTTTCCGGAGACGGGGCCATTCAGGATGAAGACGGCTATATTTTCATCACCGGAAGGGTTGACGATGTGATTAATGTGGCGGGACATCGGCTATCCACCTCGGAAATGGAGGAAATTGTTTCTTCCCACCCCGATGTTGCGGAATGTGCCGTTGTGGGAATTGATGATGACCTGAAAGGCCAGGTTCCTTTTGCCACGGTTGTTTTAAAAAACGGCGCAGTAATTACCGAAGAAGACATTGAAAAAGATATTGTTCAGATGGTCCGTGAAAAGATCGGGGCCGTTGCTTTTCTGAAAAACGCAATGGTTGTAAAACGTCTGCCTAAAACACGTTCCGGAAAAATCTTAAGAAAACTGATCCGGACGTTATTGGACGGAAAGGAATTCCAGGTTCCATCCACTATTGATGATGAGAAAATTATTGAAGAAATTCAGGAAAAGATCAGTGAATATAGGGCTTAAGCCGTTAATTAAACATATATTTAATACTAATAAAATTCAAATTCAAAAAAACGAAGGGATATGAGAAATTACCTGATAGAAGATCTGCCGCATTATTTTGAAGAGTATAAAAAATCGATCAAAAATCCTAAAAAATTCTGGGATAAGATAGCCGATCAAAATTTTGTATGGTACCAGAGATGGAGCAAGGTGGTTAAATATGATATGAATGAAGCAAAAATCACCTGGTTTAAAAATGCAAAATTAAATATCACCAAAAACTGCATCGACAGGCACCTTGCCGTAAGAGGTGAAAAAACAGCCATCATCTGGGAACCCAACGACCCGAAAGAAGAGGCTCAGCATATTTCTTACAATGAACTCTATACAAGAGTGAACAAAACAGCCAATGTTTTAAAGGAAATGGGCATTGAGAAAGGAGACAGGGTCTGCATTTATCTTCCCATGATTCCAGAGCTGGCCGTTACCATGCTGGCCTGTGCCAAACTGGGTGCCGTACATTCAGTGATATTTGCAGGATTTTCTGCGGCTGCAGTGGCTTCCAGGGTCAATGACTGTGGCGCCAAAATGGTCATCACGTCAGACGGAAGCTACAGGGGAAATAAAGTTCTGGATCTGAAAAGCATTGTGGATGAAGCTTTGGAGAAAACACCGAGCGTAGAATTCGTCCTGGTGGTGAAAAGAACCCATAACGAAATCAAAATGAAAGAAGGCAGGGACCACTGGCTGGCCGATCTTTATGAAAAAGCATCAGCAGACTTTGTTACCGTGATTATGGATGCCGAAGACCCGCTTTTCATCCTGTATACTTCCGGCTCTACCGGAAAACCTAAAGGAATGCTACATACTTCTGCCGGTTATATGGTGTATACCGCCTATACGTTTAAAAATGTATTCAATTATAAAGAGAATGATATTTATTGGTGTACAGCGGATATAGGATGGATCACAGGACACTCCTACATTCTGTACGGACCGCTTCTTAACGGGGCTACGACTGTCATTTTTGAAGGAATTCCCACCTACCCTGAACCGGACCGTTTCTGGGAAGTGATTGAAAAGCATAAAATTACCCAATTCTATACTGCTCCTACTGCTATCCGCTCATTAGCCAAGGAAAGCACGGAATGGGTAGATAAACACGACCTGAGCAGCCTGAAAGTGATTGGTTCCGTAGGCGAGCCTATTAATGACGAGGCCTGGCACTGGTTCAATGATCATGTCGGAAATAAAAAATGTCCGGTAGTAGATACGTGGTGGCAGACGGAAACCGGAGGCATTATGATTTCCCCGCTTCCATTCGTAACCCCGACCAAGCCTACCTACGCCACCCTTCCTCTTCCGGGAATCCAGCCTGTGCTGATGGATGATAAACGCAACGAAATCACCGGTAACCAGGTAACAGGAAATCTCTGCATCCGGTTCCCATGGCCGGGAATTGCAAGAACTATCTGGGGAGACCACCAACGCTATAAAGAAACCTATTTCACAGCCTTTCCAGGGAAGTATTTCACGGGAGACGGTGCGCTAAGAGATGAAGTGGGCTATTACAGGATCACAGGCCGTGTGGATGATGTAATTATTGTTTCAGGACATAATTTAGGAACCGCACCTATTGAAGACAGCATCAATGAGCATCCGGCGGTGGCAGAATCAGCGATTGTTGGTTATCCTCATGATATTAAGGGGAATGCTTTGTACGGTTTTGTGATCTTAAAAGAAACGGGAGAAGGCCGTGATAAGGAAAACCTTAAAAAAGAGATCAACCAGCTTATTTCAGACCAGATAGGACCAATTGCCAAGTTGGATAAGATCCAGTTTGTTTCCGGGCTTCCGAAGACGCGTTCCGGGAAGATTATGCGGAGAATTTTGAGGAAAATTGCGGAGGGGGATTTCAGTAATTTCGGGGATATTTCTACTTTGCTGAATCCTGAAATTGTGGAGGAAATTAAAAACGAAAGGATATAAATTACACTTTTAAAATATTATAAATACAGACTGTCCCAAAAAGGCAGTCTTTTTTATGTTGACTCATTTTTATCACGCAGATTTGGCTGATTATGCAGATTTTTTTTGAACCATTAAGATCAGTTAAGGAATGAAGGATCATTAAGAAAAATCTTTGATTTTTTCTGAAACTTAAGTGCTCTTCTCAGCATAATGTTTTTAAAATTAAATCAACTAAAGTGTTTAAAACTTTTGTGGCTTTTGTGGTTGATATTTTCACATCACCGAAATACATCCAGTAGAAACGGATTTCATCTCTTTTTATTGTCATACTCTTAGTATTGATCCAATTTCATGTTTTACATCATCAATAAAATTAAACAATCGTTCAATAGATATTTTCAAATATTTTAACATTATATTATAGACAAATCATTAAATACTAATTTTTATTACATTTTATGTATGAATTTTAAAAAATATTTATTATCTTTAAGTACAATTTAAAACCTATTGCTTATGTCAAATATATTAGCTGGATTATTTGCACATCACAGCGATTACAAAAAGCTTGAAGCCGATCTGGAAAATTCGGGATTTGAAAATTCAGATTACATAGTATACCTTAATAACGGCTCTGATACCTCTCAGTACCTTGCGAGTGTTGCGGTAAAAGATAATAACCAAACTGATGGCGCGAGGAATATTTTCAGCCAAAATTCAGTACTGAAAACCTATCTGTTTGAGAATATGGGTATTGGACAGGCAAATTACGATAATATCAAACGGTTTATCGATGCCAGAAACAGAGCCGAGATCCATAACAGCCCTGATGTGAGAATAAAGGCATCAAGCAGCGGCATGGATTCAGAAGTGAAATTCTGACGACAAACATAAAACCTAATAACCGGGAATCCGCAGAGCGTTCTGCGGATTTTTTATGTTTGAAAAGTTTAAAAAATTTCGTATTTTCGTCTAATTATAGGCATTTACACAAATGAGTTACGATTTAGAACAGGAAAATAAAGAGATCCTTGCCCGCTATAAGGATCTGATTTCGAACACATACAGAACGCTGGATGAGGAAAATAACAAACTTATCCGGAAGGCATTCGATATTGCATTGGATGCCCACAAGGATCAAAGGAGAAAATCCGGCGAGCCTTACATTTACCACCCTATTGCCGTAGCTAAAATTGTGGCCACCGAAATTGGTCTGGGAGCAACTTCTATTGCCTGTGCCCTGCTGCATGACGTGGTAGAAGATTCGGATTATACGTATGAGGATCTGAAAAAGATTTTTGGAGAAAAGATCGCCAATATTGTGAACGGGCTCACCAAGATCTCTATCATGAATCATCAGAATATTTCCGTACAGTCTGAAAACTACAGAAAGCTTTTATTAACGCTGTCAGAGGATTTCAGGGTGATTCTGATCAAAATTGCCGACCGTCTTCACAATATGCGTACGCTGGAAAGCATGGCTCCGGACAAACAGAAAAAGATCGCTTCGGAAACGGTTTATATTTATGCTCCCATGGCACACCGTCTGGGGCTGTATAATATTAAATCCGAACTTGAGGACCTTTCCCTGAAATACAACAATCCTGAAGTTTATAATGAAATCACGGAGAAGCTGGAATCTGCCAAAGAAAACCGGGAACGTTATATTGAAGAGTTCAAAACCGAGGTTTCGGAAAGATTAAAAGAGGAAGGGTTAAATTTCAATATCAAAGGCCGCGCTAAAGCTATTTCTTCCATTTACAGGAAAATGCTGAAACAAGGGGTTTCTTTTGAGGAAGTTTTTGACAATTATGCCATCAGGATCATCTATAAATCAGATGCAAAAAATGAAAAATTCCTGGCGTGGAAGATCTACTCTATTGTAACGGATGTCTATCACAGTAATCCTTCCAGAATGAGGGACTGGATCACACAACCACGCTCCACGGGGTACGAAAGTCTCCATTTAACCGTTCTCGGGCCGGATAAAAAATGGATCGAGGTACAGATCCGTTCGGAGCGGATGAACGAAATTGCAGAAAAAGGGGTGGCTGCCCATTATAAATACAAAGAAGGCTACAAACAGAGCTCCGAGGACCGTAATTTCGAAAGATGGGTAACGGAGATCCGGGAAGTGCTGGAGCAGCAGCAAAATCTTTCTACGTCTGAACTTTTAGATAATATTAAATTAAATTTATATTCCAAGGAAGTATTTGTATTTACTCCGAAAGGGGAAATCAAAATTCTCCCTACGAATGCTACCGCTTTGGATTTCGCCTTTTCCGTTCACTCTGATCTGGGAATGAAATGTCTTGGAGCGAAGATCAACGGGAAACTGGTCCCTATCTCCTATGTTTTACAAAATGGTGACCAGATTGATATTTTATCTTCTCAGAACCAGAAACCGAAATCTGACTGGCTGGAATTTGTAGTGACCTCCAAAGCCAAATCCAAGATCAAAAGTTATCTGAATTCCCAGAAAAACCAGCTGGTGGAGGAAGGAAAAGAAATTCTTCAGAGAAAACTACGCCATGCCAAAATCAACTTCAATGATGAAGAGGTCAATAAACTTCAGAAGTTTTTCAATTTAAAAACATCACAGGAACTGTTTCTTAAATTCCAGAGTAATGAGCTGGATGTAAGCAGTCTGAGAAAATATATCGAAAGCAAAAACGTATTCAATAATTTACTGTCGAGATTCAGAAAGTCTCCGGCGAAAAACGTTCAGTTTGAAGAGCCGAAAGAGCAGAATCTAGATATGATCGTTTTCGGGAAAGATGAGGAAAAGTTGAATTACAGCTATGCAAAATGTTGTACGGTAATTCCCGGTGATAAAATTTTCGGATTTATTACCATTTCTGACGGGATCAAGGTCCATAGTGACAATTGCCCGAATGCCATCAATCTCAGGGCACAATATGATTACCGGGTTATTCCTGCCAAATGGGTGAACGCGGAAAGCTTTAAGAACAGGGTGAAGATTGAAATTGAAGGTCTGGACCGGATGGGAATGATCAACGATATCACCACCGTAATCAGCGGAAGTATGGGAATGGACATGAAAAGTATGTCCATAGAATCCAATAACGGGGTTTTTATGGGCAACATCAATCTTGAGGTTAAGAATAAGGGACAGCTTGAGGAAACCTTTAAAAAGCTCAAGGATATTAACGGAGTCTCCAGGGTGAGACGACTACAATCATAAACATGAATTTATCTTTATATTTTAAAAAATTTTTCAGCAGCAACCAGACATCGGGAATACTCCTTATATTCTGCGTGCTTATTTCACTATTAATTGCTAATTCTTCTGCCGGTGAGGCTTTTCAGGGCTTTTTAGACCGGGAAGTGGGTACTCACCTTTTCCATCTTACCTATCCGGTCAGTATCTGGATCAATGACGGGCTGATGGCCGTTTTCTTCCTTCTGGTAGGACTTGAGATTAAAAGGGAAATGGTAGAAGGTGAGCTGTCTTCCTTTAAAAATGCATCGCTGCCGATATTTGCTGCCATAGGTGGAATGCTGGTTCCGGCGGTTATTTATACGTTTTTCAATTCGGGGACTGAATACAGCAGCGGCTGGGGAATTCCCATGGCAACGGATATCGCGTTTTCACTGGCGATTATCTCAATGCTGGGGAAAAGAATTCCAAATTCCATCAAAATATTCCTGGCTGCACTGGCTATCGTAGATGACCTGGGGGCTATTCTGGTGATTGCCGTTTTTTATACCGACCAAATTCACTGGACTTACCTGTTCCTGTCTTTAGGGGTAGCAGCTTTATTATTTCTGCTGAATTTTTTAAAAGTTACCAGGATTATCTTTTACCTTATTCCCGGGCTGTTTTTATGGTACTTCCTGCATCATTCGGGGATCCATGCAACAATTGCAGGGGTATTGCTGGCTTTCTCTATACCCACTAATGCTTCGAATGTAGAAATTTCCCCTCTTGAGAAACTGGAACACCAGCTTCATATTCCGGTAAGCTTTTTCATCATGCCGATATTTGCTTTAACGAATACCAATATTGCTTTTACCAGCGAAATGGTGGCCGGGGTTACGAGTACGTTAGGCCTTGGGATTATCTTCGGATTGGTATTGGGAAAACTGATTGGAATCAACCTGTTTTCATGGGTAGCTATTAAACTGAAGCTTAGTGAACTCCCTCAGAACAGTACTTGGCCACAAATGGCAGGTGTGGGACTACTGGCGGGCATAGGATTTACAATGTCCATTTTTATTGCCCTTCTTTCTTTTAAGGATGATATTCCGATCCAGGATGAAGCCAAATTTGCAATCCTGATTGCATCATTCCTCGCAGCAGTTATAGGTTTTCTGATATTAAGCGTAAGCTCTAAAAAAGATATGGAAGCTATAGAAGATTAATCCTTTTTCCGTTCTTCCAGTTTTCTTCTGTGTTCGTCATCGCTTTCAAGATTGGGCTCCGTAACCTGTGAATGATAATGAATGGCTTCCCTTTTTATTTCATCAGAAAGGAGTTTTTCGATTCTCAGCTTTCGCAGGGCCATATTGAGCTCGTTCCCGAATAAAAGGAGATATACATTCACGTTCACCCAAACCATCAGCAGGATCATACTTCCGATGGATCCGTACAGTACGTTGTATCGGGCAATATCCTTTACATAGATTGCAAAAATATAAGTGGTGAGCACAAACAGAACCGTCGTTAAAATGGCTCCGGGAACCGCTTGCCTGAATCTGGCAATTTTTACCGTACCCAGCCAGTAGAAAAGCGTCAGAAGGATAAAATAAAACAGCGGAAAAGAGACAAAACCAATGATTTTGGTAAGGTTATTGACCAGCCATGGAATATCATACGCCGGTGTAAAAAGCTTCATCACGACCTCCACATAATACACCCCGAAAAGCGCCAGAAAAACAATGGTGATAAAACCTATCGTTATAAAAAAAGAGAGAATAAATTCCTTTACATCAGTCAGTTTTTCATCGGAATTTTCGTTAAATCCATTGATCAGCGAAAAGGTTCCATTGGTTGCAAAAACAAGGGCCAATATAATGGTAAGGTTACTGATCCCTTTCATATTCGGGATGATGTTTGTTTCTATGTAGCCTCTTACGTCGCCTTCCATATTAGAAGGGAAAACATTATGCATCAAAACCTCAAAAATATAAAACTGAAGCTTGTCATAATGCGGCATATAAGGCAAAACAGACAAAAGGAAGAGTAAAAATGGAAATAAACTGATAGTAAAGCTCCAGGAAATGGCGGCTGCTTTTCTCCCGATATTCCCTTTAAAAATCCCGGAAATATAGATCTGAAACATCTGCCAGAGCGATATTCCCAGAACAGGAATATGAATACCGTCAAAAAATTCTTGAATCTTCAGAATAAACCGGGGAACTTTTATACTCATCTAATAGTGTATTTCACTATAAAAATAATGTATCGTTCTTAAAAACACATTATTTTTAAACAGTCTTTCTACAAATATAAACATTTTCCTTTTCCCTGCTACTGAGCTGAAATTGATCCTTATGCATCAATAGTAAAGATAATAAACACTTTCTTCATTTTCGAAAAGAAAAAACAGTGAATCTTGATTTTTACTTCGCAATTGAATGGTGAATTTTTAAAGGCCAGGAAATTTCAGTGAATGTGGTAATCCGGGGATTTTAATGTAATCTGTTTACAATCGGGAAAAATGCTACCTTTGCCGTTTCAAACCTCTTATCATGCGAATCAGCTTACTTTGTATCGGTAAAACAGATGACAAAGAGATCACTTCCCTGATCCAATATTATCTTACCCGTCTTCCCAAACACTGGAATTTTGAAATCAATGAGATTCCTGATGTAAAAAATGCAAAAAACCTTTCTGCCGATCTTTTGAAGAAGGAAGAATCTAAGCTGTTCCTCAACCATATTGATAAAAACGACCTGGTTATTATCCTGGACGAAAAAGGAAAACAGTTTACGAGCCGTGAATTTGCCCAGAAAATTGATACCTGGATGAATTTATCCGTTAAGAAAGTTCATATTCTTATCGGTGGCGCCTACGGCTTTTCAGAAGAAATCTACAGCCGGGCCAATGAAAAAATGTCTCTTTCGAAGATGACCTTTACGCATCAGATGATTCGTTTGTTTATTGTAGAGCAAATCTACCGTGCCGACCAGATTTTACAGGGAAAACCGTATCATAACGACTGATTTTTTCTTAGATGATCTTGAACCTAAGGTATTACTTACATGTATTGACCATTTCTATTTCATTATTATTTTCCAATAAATATTTCTTCTGCCTTATATCATAATCATTTTTCTCATTACGCCCTATTTCCTTCCCGTTAATCACATAAGTAGTAGTTTCAGTATTGATGTTTTCATAAACGATTGAAGGTTGTTTTTTATATTTTTCATAATAGGCCAACCATTTTTCAGAAGATAATTTTATAGGCTTAGGTAGCCCGAAGCTTCTATATTGAAGGTCATTCGTCTCTTTTGTTATAGCTTTTATATGAAAATCGTATTCGCCTTTGTTATCAGATATAGACAGTATTAGTCCCGGCAAACCATGAAATTTATAGGGTCCGTCTGAGATCGGGATTTCTGTTGTATACCATGCTGTCCATTTCCTTCCTCCGAAATTTAGCGTAGCTTTCTTACAGGTATATCCAAAATAAGTCTTCGACTCGTCTTTTTCCATCTTCCAATTCATTTTGCAATTAAAGTTGATATGAAATGTTGTCACAAAAAATTTTTCTTCTTGTGTTAGGCTGTCATTCGAAAGGTTTTTAAAAATTACTTTTTTGAATTTTGATTTATTTCTTGCTTCCGGAAATCTCAGGTTGCCTTTCTGGGTTCCCTCAATAAATTTTTTAACAACAGAAGATTTCAAAGAATCATCTCGGAAATTCTCATACCCGCTAAAAAAAGATTTTGACTGATTGATAATTAAAACTCCCAAATCGTTCACTAAAGCTTCATTCTCTACAGACGGTTTCCAGGCTATATCATAAATAATTTTATAATTCTGGGAAAACATAACATGGGAAATCAATATAAAAAATAATAGTTTAAACTTTTTCATCATCGTAATAATTAAAGTAATAGGCTGTAAGGTTCCAGATAATCATTATTGAGGCAAAAAAATACAGATTAAAAAGTATGATTATGCCTACATGCATTCCGATAGTTAAAAATAACCAGACTTTCCTGGTACGGTTTATATTAATAAATAACGGATAAAATATTTCTACTATAAGGGTAATCCATCCCAATATAATATAAACTATGGGATTATCTGTTATAGAATTCAGCTCAATATATCTTGTAAAATTCGGCAAATGGGATGCTTTCCAGATTGATTCTCCATTCCACCAATTGAATCCCAATATTTTATCAAAACCTGAAAAGAAATAAGATATACATAAATGCCACTGAATTGTTCTTTTGAAAATAGTAAAATCTCTTGTTTTTGTATTCAACTGAGAAAATCTGATATCTGAAGGAAAGAAAATAATATAAAATAAAGACATGCTTTCAAAATAGTCTGCTCCATAGGAAAACTGTATGCCTGATTTAACAACGGATATCTGAAGAAAAAGTAAAAGCAAAGCGGAAACCCTGCTGTAAAAACCTAAAATGATACAAATGCATAAAGCAGCAAAAGTACCTTTAAAAATAAGTATCGAAGAATTATAGGTGAAATACTTTTCTAAAAACAGTAATATGTCTGTTGTGGTAATATATTTTGTGCCTTCATAAGCTTTGTTCAGCTCAATTGGGATAATGCTGTTCTTTCCATATAAAAGATCAAAATCCTGCCAGTAAGAAATAAAATGCAACAGGATCACAATTCCTATTGAAACCCTGAAAAATAAGATAAACTCCGGATTATAGAAAATTTCCTTCAGTTTTAATGTTTCCTGTACCCTATCTAACACTGTCAATTGGTATTAAATTAATCCGTTTATCAGAACTATAAAGCCTGGGAAAATCATAAAGATAAACTTTGGTCTCACAATCATTTATATTATGCTTTTTTTTAAATGACGCATTTATTTGTTTCAGTACGGCTTTATTGTAACTCATTTTTTTCTTATCTTTTGGAGACCATCCATTTTTGATATTCTCTAAAAAAATATTATTTGTATTCAGAAACCTTAATTTCCCTTCTCTGGTCTGCAAGAAACCAGAACTTACAAAAGATTCTTTATTATATTTTGTAAGAACAATGAAATCACTGGAAACATTAGGTGCAAAGAAGCCATATCCTGTGTTAAAGCCTGTATAATACCAAAAATAATGGCCGATATCATTGACATCTGCTATTTTTTTTGTCGCCTCATTTCTTTCATAATCATAAAACGTACAAAAGCCTTCGGTGGTTGAGCTTATTCCGTTGATGATCAATTTTGTAATGATGATCACAAATATGGTTATATTAATATATTTCATTGTATATGTTGCAAAAAAAGTTCCTCACAAAAATGCAAGGAACTTACATATTTTACAAATTTGAACTATCTGTTATATTTGTCGATAATTTTTTGTAATTGTGCTTGTTGTACGGGCACATCAGGGTGGTTCAGAGACTTGGTTTTGCATTCATTACTAATACCCTGTGTATCACAGAATGTCCATCCAACCACTAATTCGCCTAGCTTTTTCAAATCAGCTTCAGAAATTTTGCTTGTGTCTTTAATTAAAATTGTTTTTCCATCACTTTCAATTACTTTTTCTTTGTCACCTGTAAAGGACATTAACATAAGTGATAAAACACCTGCGCTTAAAAAGATTATTTTTTTCATGACATATTAATTTATTTTGTTCCTTTGGTCTTGAACGTTAAAATGACCCTATACAAATTTTATCGTGTTCGCATAATCTCACTATCTGTTGATTTTTTTTTAGGTTCAAAAGAAAACCCAAGAGTCACAATTAGTACTAATAATGGTTATTATAACGACACAAACATATTTAACAAATATCAGAAAAAGTATGATTTAAATCACACTTTCTTGAATTCATTACCAATTTTTTTTATGCCTTACCAAAGTTTCTCTGGAAATAGACAGAAACGAAGCTAAAATTTTATCGTTTAATTTAAATACCAGATGGGGAAAATGTTCCTTAAAATATTTCATTTTGAGGGAAATATCAACAATATTGATGAGCTGAAGTTTTTTCATATGTATATTACTGTATTCTTCAAGCACTTTGATATAAATCTTTTTAAAATTTTCAGATGAATTTAACAGTAAGTCAAAATTATTTTTTGTGATAAATAGCAAAAATGAATCTGTAACGCTTTCAATTATTTCCTGATTGGTATTCTGATCCCTGAATCCAACCATATCAGTCAAAAAGTTACCCTCCCAGGCTATCATTCTGGTAGCCTCGTTTCCTTTGTCATTAATGGAGTATGCCCTTATAAATCCTTCTACTACAAAGAAAAGCTTATTACAGGAACAGTTTTGCCCTACTAATATTTCTTTTTTCTTAGTTTTCTGGAATATAAATTTATCTGCTATGTTTATTTCGTCTTCTCTGGAAATTTCTCCATAATTCTTTAGTAGTTTAATTAGTTTTTCATGTGTCATCATTAGTTTTTCGTATATATTGGTTGTATTAAAAATTTATTCCGGTATCATATTTCTGATTTTTAGTGATTTAAAATAAAATAATGTCTATAGTGCAGTATAAAAATGACTCAAATTATTAATAAGAACAAAAACTCTGATTATCAATAATATAAATTACACATAGTTTTGAGCTAAACTACAAATTAATTCTTAAAGAAGTGAGTAAAACATCTTAATTTGAAAATTTTATAATTTAATCTTTCAAACTAAAATATTTGATTCATAATTAATTATCCCAATAATTTTAATAGAGTTCAACTTCAAAAATCTGATAGAGATTTTAAAGAAAAAGGATTTGAAATCTATCAAAATAGAACAAATATTTACAAAAAAGATATGAAAATTATTTCCGTTTATTGAATATACAAACTAATCAAAAAGGCTAAAACCAAGTTTTATCAATTCAAACAGAAAGAGATTGGAGTGTTTTTCCCACAATTTTGTATGTTTATGACAGGAAATAATTATACTAAACTCAAAGCATTTAATACAGGGAATTTTGGCTAAAAATCACAGCACCCACAGTATTTAAAATCTCAGTAAACTTATTTTAAAGAGATAGGAATAATGCTGGAAATTAATAGGATTTAAAAATATATTCTGGCTGAATAAAAATAAGGTCAGGTATAATATTACAAAGAAAAAACTTGATTATTTCACACATTTAGCATAATACTCTGCCAAAATCGCCTTTTCATACCCTAAGCTTACTGCTTTGTCCAGGTTTTCACAGGCTTCCTTGGGTTTTGCCGTATCAAACAGAATTAAGGCTTTCGTGACGTAAGAGTGGGAAAATTTAGGATCTATGGAAATGGCTTTATTCACGTCGACGAGAGCCTCCTTAGACTTTTTCATTTTGAAATAGACGTCTGCTCTTCCATTGTACAGCAGTGATTCAGGTTTTTCAGCAATCAGCTGGTTGTAATCTTTTAGGGCGCCTTCCAGGTCTCCGTTATTTTTCTTCAGATTGGCCAGCCCTGTTTTTGCAAAAATATTATCGGGAGCAAAGGTTAGAATCTGTTTAAGGTCATTCAGCGCAAGGTCCTTTTTTCCCTGGCTGTCGTAGATTTTGGAACGGGTAAGATAGAATTCCGGATTTTCAGCATCAATGCTAAGCCCTTTGGAAATGTATTCCAGGGCTTTCACCTTATTTCCTTTCTGGCTGTTTAGTGAAGCAAGATTTGCGTATACAGGAGCCGACAGAGGATTTGATTTTAAAGCTAATTCGTACGATTTCAGTGCCAGCGCAGTTTTCCCCAGTCTTCTTTGGGCTGTTCCCAGATTGTTGTAATATTCAGACTGGAATTTCTGGATCTGCTCCTTTTCTGCAAGTTTGGTGTATTGTTCTTCAGCACATTTATAGTCTGCTTTTTTAAAGCATTCTTCGGCTTTATTTTTGTCCTGTGCGTAAAGATGGAATGAAGCGCATATACATGCAGTAATAAGTAAAGTTTTTTTCATGAAGTTATAGTTTGTTTGTTGATGACTTTTTTGGCGAGTACTCCAAATATCACTCCCAATAAAGATCCAACAAACGCCCCCACCAAAATATCTATCGGGAAATGAACTCCTAAATATATCCGGCTGTAAGAAACTACCACAGCCCATACAAAGATAGCATATGGAAACCAATTGAGTTTCTTTTTCAATAAAATACTTAAATAAGAAGCAAGGAAGAAAGTGTTGGAAGCATGCGCAGAATAAAACCCATACTGTCCGCCGCACTTCACAATCCTCATATAGTGTTCCAGGGTAGGATCATGACAAGGCCGTAGCCTGGCCACTCCATATTTGAAAACACTGGCCAGCTGATCGGAAACCGTAGCGCCAAGGCCAATAAATATAAGAATGAAAACTAAAGACTTTAGTTTATAATTTTTGTATAAAAAGTAAAGAAATATAATGTAAAGCGGTACCCAGATCCATGTACTGGAAATCAGCATCCAAAATTGGTCGAAAGAACTATCGCCCAAATTATTAAGGTATAGAAAAACCTTTTTATCTTCCTGAATAATCTCCTCCATGAATCTGTTATCTGCTTACAGGCCCTTCGTAGGTGTCATCATCGGCAGGCTTTAATTTTGGAGGTTCATTGGTTGTGGAAGGCTCATTCACAATGTCTTTTTCAATATCCTTCATGGGATTGAAGTCTTTCGCCGCATCTTTTACCTTCTCTATTTCACGCTTGATCTCGGAAACAGGATTATCTGTTTCCTTCATGATTTCAGTTTTAATGTCTTCCACCGCACCACGCATTTTTCTTACGCCTGCCCCTAAGTCACGCGCTATCTGAGGAAGTTTATCCGGACCGAATAATACAACAATCGCTACCGCGATCAGTGCCATTTCTCCAATGCTTAATTCCATGCGGTAAAATTACGAAAGTTTACAGACTTATTTGCGGATAAAGTAGAATTTTAAACAAATTTTAAGATTCGGGTTAGGATTGAGAGAGTTTCAGGGTTTGAGTGTATGAGTGTGTTTGAGTGTATATGTAATAATAAGATGTATAAATGTTCTAAATCTCATTACAGCATCTGTCTAATATCTGATGTCTGAAATCTAAAATCTTGATTCTTAAAAACTCCCCTCTAAAAGTATCAGTCCCTAAAACTCTCCCCTCTCAAACCCTCTAACTCTTTAACCCTTCCACTCTTAAACTCTCCACAACGTTCAGTTAACAAATATTTAATTCAAAACATTGAGAATTATATTAGATTTTACTAAATTTATTATTCCAAATACCATTAAAATATTATTATGAAAAAAATTGTAACTACTTTCAAGCTTTTTGCCGTTATATCGGTATTAGCGCTTACCGCCTGTCAGGACGAAAATACTGAGCCGGTACAGGAAACTGCTGTTGCTAAAGTATCAACAGCCGATCTGAAAAAAGAAATCACTCCTGGATTAAAAGTTGTTCCGGACAATGTTCAGGCGCAGATCAATGATTCTAAAAGCAATCTTGAAAAGTATCTGAAGAATGACCTCCAAATCACAGGGGTTAGTAATTTAGGAAAACTGGCTTCACAGAAAGGAATTGAAATTTCTCAGAATTTAATCTCTGACAGGGAACAGTTTACTGCAGAAGGAAACATCCTTGCACCGGAAACGGTAAAAATAGGGAAAATCGGGACATTATTTTTTGGAGATCAGCTGTCTGAAGCTCAGAAAGGAATTAAAGAATCGGCTTCTGAACAGATCAAAACCGGAACTGATGTTCTTGAAATCTCATGGAACTATAAAGGACAACAATTCAACTCTTTATGCTTTTATAATGAATCCGGAATTATCTGGGACAATGTATTCGCAGGGCTTGTCATGATGGATACCAGAGGAAATTCTGAGGTATCCCCTATCGAAGCTCAGGCTAAAGTATCTTCAAAATGGTACAAACAATGGTGGACCGCCAACTGGCTTTGGGGCTCCAAAAGAGGAGAAATAGGATACAAAATCACGATTTACTATTCCGGATCTGCCGTTTCCAATGTGGATGTAAGCGACTGGGGAAGTATCAGCTTAGGAAAAGCAAAAAGTGAAAGCAAAGTGATCAAAAGAACCGGCGCTTACGGGCAGTGCAGATATGCACTTGGGCTGTGTACACCTACAGGTTCTTTAAGCTTTAACTCAAGTAATTTCTCAGTATCATTTTCAGGACTGGGAAGCAATATCGTAAGCAACGGAACAAAATCACTTTATCCGTAAACATTCTGAACACATTATTATATTTTCAATAGAAGACGGGGAAGCTTTCGGGTTTCCCTGTTTTTGTTTTTATAATGTTTTCAGGAAGTTTGAAGGCCGAAGAGGGAAGTTCTTGAGATCTGAAAACACAACTTACCGCAACTTCATTAATTTTTAAAACCAGATTGATCAAATTCTATGAGTGGTGCTTAATATAAATATCTGGTGTTAACTTCCAGCCTCCCTCTCCCAGCTTCCAGCCACTTCATCTGAAATTTCTAATCCCAAACTCAGGTTAAAATAATCATGATCCTTTCTCAATTAAACAGCCTGATCGCAGCAAAAACTCCATAATTATCTTTGCTTTCTTTAAAAGGGCCATACCTGTCAAAGTTCGCGCCGGCTCCGAAAGTAACTGATCGGTAACTCAGTCCAAACCTGAGCATCAGATAGCTGCGGGCATGTTCACCGTTTTTAATGGTTTCAGAATACAGTCCCTGAATCCGGGAATAAAGATTCCAGCTTTCATTGATCCTGGGTTTATATTCCATCATGAGAAAACCTTCTGCAATACTGCTTTTGGAAAATCCAATAAATCTTGGATTCACAACCAGTAAAAAATCTTTGAAATTCTTCGAATACATAAACCCTGCAGTTGGCCGAAGTCCTGTATTGGGCGTATAATGGGAACCACCTACCAGACGGAGGTTCTTAATGATTTCAAAAGTGATATTCGCCTGGATCATGGCATCTTTGGAGTTATCTTCAGACCATTTTGAGGAAATATTAGCCACACTGAAGAAACCCAATCCTTTAATTCCTTCAATTCCTTTATTCATCGTCATCTGGGAAGCAAATCCTTTATTTCCTGCCAGCGCTTCAAATATAACGGGTGGATTTGAGGCCGGTGCTTCAGTCTGAGAATAAAACCACACAGGAATAAAGATAAGATATACTGCTAAAAGTATCGTTTTTTTCATGTTTTAACCGTCATTAGTTGCATTTACAAAATTCTGAAATACAACAAAAAAAGGTTAGAACATATCCATCTGTTATCAGGACAAACCAATCCCTTTCCGGTAATCGGACGGAGTCATCCCGCTGTGTTTTTTGAAAAACCGGGAAAAATAGGAAACATCTTCCACCCCTAATGCAAAGGCAATTTCTGAAACGGAATAATGAGGCAGCGAAAGAAGAGCTTTAGCTTCCATCAGCAGGGATTCATTGATAATTTCGGAAGCCGTTTTTCCTGTTGTGTTTTTGATGGATTTATTCAGATGATTGGGAGAAACATTCAGCAGATCTGCATATTCTTTTACTGAATGCAGATTTTGAATCTCACTGGTGATCAACTTCCGGAAGCGGAACACCAGGGTTTCGTTTGCAGAAAGGTTCGGACGGGGAAGATTTTCTATAAAATGACGGATTTCTCCTAATAACGTAAAAAGATACAGCCTGACAAGATCCAGGTTGTTACTTTGATTATAAAGTGCCTCCATCTGCCGTAGAAGGATAAAAATCCTCCCGCAATGTTCCGGATCCGGAAAAAGAGTCGGGTTATACACGAGGTCAGCATGATTCAATATATCCTGCAAAAATTTAAGTCCCGGACCATCAGCAATGAATTCGTTGGAGAAATGGCAGTAAAAACCTTCTACATCAGGTGTAAAATGCATAAACGTCCGGATTTTGTGCGGAGGAAGCAGCATGATCATCCCTTCCGTTACTCCGAATACGCTTGAGCATACCATTTTCTCAATGCTCCCTTTTGTGATGAATATAAAATCATTGACCGTTTTCCGGTGTGGCCTGGAAGGAATTTTACCGTCTTTCAGGATATGGAGCGGTTCTATAAAAAACTCATTCAATTCTTTTTTTGCCATGGATTTTCCCGTCCAATCTATGTTCAGGATTGAACTGAATTCATCAGGTTGATATTGGGGAACACGGCTCATATGAATAAATTATTTTAACCCGGTCTTTTTATTATTTTTCTGAAAGGCATAATAAGACATGACCACACTTACGGCCATTAAAATAAAGGCAAGGAAGAACGGCGCTCCCGAAAATTCAAACGGTGCTTCGTCATGGGTAAAATAGTAGAACAGGTTGGTCATCAGTGGCGGTCCTATAATGGAAGTGGCACTCATCAGGCTGGTCAGCGCACCCTGAAGTTCTCCCTGCTCATTGGAAGGAACACTTTTCGTGATGACAGACTGAAGCGCCGGTCCACAGATCCCTCCTAAACAATAAGGAACCAGGAATGCAAACATCATCCAGCCTTCTGTAGCAAAGGCAAAAAGAAGCATTCCTATTGCATACAAAGCCAATCCGTAATAGATACTTTTCTGCTCGCCAAGTCTTGGGGTCGTCCAGCGTATCAGTCCTCCCTGGACAAGGCCGACTAAAGCTCCTACAACGCCTAATGAAATTCCAACCATCTTTTCATCCCAGTTAAATTTATACATCGTGAAAAAGCTCCAGTTGCTCTGTACGGCATGCCCGGCAATATAAATTAAGATCAGGGCAATGATTAGTCCCGAAATTTCCGGATGCTTACCTAAAAATTTAAATGAACCAACAGGATTTGCCCTTTTCCAATCGAATTCTCTTCTTTTATCTTTATCTAAACTTTCCGGAAGGATAAAATAGCCATACAGGAAATTCAACAGACATAAAGCAGCGGCGGCATAAAACGGAACCCTGGCTCCGTAATGTCCCAGAAGTCCACCCAATACAGGCCCGATAATAAACCCTAAACCGAATGCTGCCCCGATAAGCCCAAAGTTTTTGGCCCTGTCTTCATCCGTGGAGATATCAGCAATATAGGCGCTGGCAGTGGTTACACTCGCTCCGGTAAGCCCGGCGATAATTCTTCCGAGAAAAAGCCACCAGATGGTTGGTGCCAGAGCGAGAAAAATATAGTCTACCGCAAATCCAAAGAGAGAGATCAGGATAACAGGTCTTCTGCCGTATTTATCGCTTAAGTTCCCTACCACCGGAGAAAAAATAAACTGGGTAAATGCATAGGCAAAACCCAGCCAGCCACCATATTTTGCAGCTTCGCTGATATCTGCATGAATCAGTTCCTCGATCAGTTTGGGAACTACGGGAATAATAATTCCCCATCCGGTAATGTCAATCAGTAAGGTGATAAATATAAAGCCGATGGCTGCTTTTTTCTTTGAATTTTCCATAGTGGTGCAAAATTAATCAAATCTGAAATATAATGGTTCTAAATTGCTGCTTTTGGAGGGAAATTGAGAGCCAAGAGTAAGATACCAGACTTCAGATATCAGATATCAGACTTCAGACTTCAGATTTCAG
The DNA here is from genome assembly GCF_900169075.1 of Chryseobacterium phocaeense. Classification (NCBI taxonomy): domain Bacteria; kingdom Pseudomonadati; phylum Bacteroidota; class Flavobacteriia; order Flavobacteriales; family Weeksellaceae; genus Chryseobacterium; species Chryseobacterium phocaeense. The sequence goes on along the minus strand of NZ_LT827015.1, from coordinate 1,059,483 downwards.
ACTTCAGATTTAGACTGGTAAATATAAATTCAAACTTTAAACTTTACATATTAAATTTTTGAAACCAGGATTCTCATCTACCAAACCACCGGTCTTAAAACACAAAAAACGATTACAAAAAAAGACCGCTTCTGTCGAAACGGTCTTTACTTATTTATTGTAGTTTGTTTTACTTGGTTGCAAGTCCTTCTTTTGCACTTGTGGATTTGCCATGTACTTCTTCTTCCTTTCCTTTTTTAAGGAAGTCGTACGCGATAGCCGATGCCACGAAGATGGATGAATAGGTACCAAATCCGATACCGATCAACATCGCAAACATAAATCCTCTCAGGTTATCTCCTCCAAAGATGAAGATTGCCAGGATAACAAGAATGGTAGTGAATGAGGTGTTGAAAGTTCTACCCAAAGTACTGGAGATAGAGTCATCAAATAATCCAGCCAGTGTTAAAGATTTTTTCTCTCTTAAATATTCCCTGATTCTGTCGAAGATAATAACGGTATCATTGATTGAATATCCTAATACCGTAAGGATCGCTGCAATGAAATCCTGGTTGATCTCCATATTGAACGGCATATATTTGTGAAGCAATGAATATGCTCCCAGGATAATTACTGCATCGTGGAATAGTGCTGCCACCGCTCCAAGAGAGAACTGCCATTTTCTAAATCTCAATAAGATATAGATAAAGATCATTCCAAGGGCTCCCAATACGGCATAAACCCCGTGAATCTTAATATCATCCGCTACAGAAGGTCCTACTTTTTCAGAAGAGATAATCCCTGCGTGATCTTTGTCGGCAGATTTGAAATCCGCTAAAGTAGTTCCAGCAGGAAGGTTAGATTTAAGACCTTCGAATAATTTCTGCTCAATGATCTGATCCGCTTTTAAAGATTCGTCTTCGATCAGGTAATCGGTTGAAATCTTCAATTGTCTGTCGTTTCCATATGTTTTAGCTTCTACAGAAGAGTTTTTACCGTCTTCAGTTTTGAATAAAGCAACTAATTTTTCTTCAACATCTTCAGCTTTAACATCTTTATCAAATCTTACCACATAGTTTCTACCGCCGGTAAAATCAATACCGTACTTGAACCCGTGTGTAGCGATTGAAATAATACAAACTACAGTAAGAACGGCAGAAATGATATACGCATACTTTCTTTTCCCGATAAAATCAATCCATGTATTTCTGAATAGATTTTTAGTTGCCGGCGTCCATACGGAAAGTCCTTTTCCTTTGTTCAATCTTGAGAAGATCATTACTCTGGAAAGCAATACGGACGTGAATAATGTCATCGCAATACCGATCATCAGCGTCAATGCAAAACCTTTGATAGGCCCTGTTCCGAAGAAGAACAGCACAACCGCCGTTAAGAAAGTAGTGGTGTGACCGTCAATAATTGCATTCAATGCATGTTTGAAACCGTCTTTATAAGCTTCAAGAATACTTTTTCCTAAGAATAGTTCTTCTTTTGTTCTTTCATAAATAATTACGTTGGTATCTACCGCGACCGCCATCGTTAGTACGATACCCGCGATCCCCGGAAGCGTAAGCGTGAAGTCTCCGGAATCCATAATCCCGAAAATATAGAATAAGTTGATGATCATTGCAATAACTGCATAAACACCAGCTCCACCGTAATAGAAAATAATATAAACGATAATAATACCGAAGGCAATAATGAATGACATTAAACCGGCATCAATAGATTCCTGTCCCAAAGACGGACCTACCACAGTAGCCTGAACTACTTTTGCTCCGGCAGGTAATTTTCCTGCGCCCAGAACATCTACAAGTTCTTTAGCTTCTTCCTGAGAGAAGTTACCGGAAATTTGAGTTCTACCGTTTGGAATGGCATTGACAACATTCGGAGCTGTATAAACTCTTCCGTCCAATGTTACAGCAACCGGTCTTCCTACGTTTTTCTCTGTTAATGTTTTCCATTCTTTAGCCCCTTTGGAGTCCATCTGCATGTCTACCACTACTCTGCTCAGCTCATCATAGCTGATGCTTGCAGTTTCCACAGCACCGTCTACAGGAGCTTTCTGGTTGATATTTCCTCTGATTGCGTACAATACCAGACTTTCAGAATCTGTAGCCTCCGGCTTGTACCCCCACATAAACTGGGTATATTTAATGTTTGCAGGACGTAAAGACTGGCCTACTTTACTGTTCAGGATCTTGTTTACAGCGGCTGTGTCGGATAGCTTCACGCTTCCTACAGCACTCTGGTTCATTGATTTTCCTCCCTGGATGATGTTCATGAAATTGAAATTCTTCGCAACACCCATTGAATCACCTTTTATAGCGACCATCGTAGATAATGTCTGGAAATAAGGAGCAATCTCATTGATTTGCTGTACTTCCCAGAACTGAAGTTTTGCAGACGTCTGAAGCATTTTCTTCACCTTGTCGATATCCTTCATACCAGGCATTTCCACGGAAATCCTTGCGGTACCCGGAACTCTCTGAACGTTTGGCTGGATCGCTCCAAGCTTGTCAATCCTTGTTCTGATTACTTCAAAAGCAGTACCTACGGAAAGGTCAATTCTTCTTTTGATGATACTTTTTACCTGATCATCAGAAGTATTGTATTTGATCTCTGATAAATTGGTATTTCCGAAAAGTTCAGGATCAGCTAACTTAAGGTTGGTTCCTTTGGTTTTATTGATCGCCTCGAACTGATCGAAGAAATTATCAATATAAGATTTTGTGGAATTCTTCTGAACTTCATCAGTCTTGTTTAAAGCCTCGATAAGAACAGGGTTGGTTGAATAATTCGTTAAATCATTTACCAGGTCTCTCTGGTTGATTTCCAAAAGAACGTTGATCCCCCCTTTAAGGTCAAGACCAAGCTTCATTTCCTTGTCTTTGGCTTTGGTGTAATAAAGTTTCGTGAATCCCAGGTTCAAAGTATCCTTAGAAAGTCTTGCGATTTCTTTCTGGTACTTTTCCGGATTGTCTCCTGCAACAGCAGTCGCCTGCTTTTCAATTTTGCTGGCGTACCAGGTTGGTAATAGCTCATTTAAGCAAATTAACCCAAGTACAATAGCAACAATTGTAATAAGTCCTTTTCCTTGCATTTTGTTATAACTACGTTAAATTAAGTCGGCAAATATAATGATTTTATTATTATTTTATGAATTTTTTAACAGCAGAAATGGTTTATTTTCAGATATATCGGGGTTTTAATTTCTATTTAAGATTTAATAATTTTTTTTCCTTATTGTAATGAAATTTTCAAATTTTAATTGGTATAAAATTTTCATTCATATATCAATACACTAAATATCAAAATATTATGAAAAAACTATTTTTTACTTTAGGCATTTTCACCTCTTTAATTCTTAATTCACAAAGCATTAATTTGGTTGAATTTGCGTCGGGATTCACCAGTCCTGTTGAAATTACGAACGCCAATGACACCCGGCTTTTTGTTGTCCAGCAAAACGGGATCATTAAAATTGTGCAGCCCAATGGAACCACCAACAGTGCCGACTTTATGAATATCAGTTCCAAGGTTCTTTTCGGAGGCGAAAGAGGCCTGCTCGGGCTTGCTTTCCATCCCCAATATTCCACTAACGGCTATTTCTTTGTGTATTATAACAACACAGCCGGGAATATTATTGTCGCGAGATATTCCGTGAGCCCTACAAACCCTGATGTAGCGGATCCGGCCTCAGAAAAAATCCTGCTGAATATTCCAAAGCCGTTTGACAATCACAACGGGGGAAGCATTCATTTCGCTCCTGACGGAAACCTTTGGATCGTTACCGGAGACGGAGGAAGCGGTGGTGACCCAAACAACAATTCCCAGAATAAAAATTCACTGTTGGGAAAAATGTTGAGAATCGATGTCAATGCCACTGGACCGTATAATATTCCTCCTGACAATCCATTTGCAGGAGCCGTTGCCGGAGCCGATGAAATCTGGGCATACGGACTGAGAAATGCATGGAAATTCTCTTTTGATACAGACACCGGAAATGCCATGATCGCTGATGTAGGACAGAATGCAATTGAAGAAATTAACAAAATGCCTATAACCCAGGCAGGAATCAATTACGGATGGCGCTGCTACGAGGGCAATACAGCCTACAATACAACAGGATGCCCGGCTATGTCGACCATGACTTTCCCAGTAGCCGTCTATAATCACTCCGGAGGCAGATGCTCTATTACCGGAGGCTATGTGTACAGGGGAAGCCAATATCCTGCGCTTCAGGGGAAGTATTTCTTTGCAGACTACTGCTCTACCCAGATCGGGATTTTAAATGCTGACAATTCCATTGTCTGGAGCCCCGCAAGTTCCGGCAATAATTTTTCAACCTTTGGACAAAATTCAGGGAAAGAACTTTTTGTAGCCGCAGTGACCAGCGGAAAAATATTTAAAATCACTACGGGTACACTTGCCACAGATGAAACAGGTAATGAAAATTCCGTATACATTCATCCGAATCCGGCTTCAGAAAAAGTATTTATTGAAGGGTTTGACAACAGAAACAGTACAGCCGATCTGATCAGTACGGAAGGAAAAATAGCTCTGGACAAAGCAAAAATAGAAAATGACGGCAGTGTTGATATCACAGGAATTCCTCCCGGTGTTTATTATCTGATCATCAAAACCGGCGATGTGAAATCTTACAGTCAGAAACTGATCATTAAATAACGGAGTGCTTGAGAGTTTGAGAGTTAATGGGTTTGAAAGTGTTTCCAGTTGCTGGTTGCACGTTGTTAATCCCCAGTATTAAAGTATATCCTTAACCTGAAAGTCTCATATCTGATGTCTGATGTCTTGATTGACTTCATCTAACTGGCATTTCTTGACTCTTGGCTCTTTATTCTTGACTCTTAAATTCAAAAACTTTAAAGCCTCAGTAATTTTTTACCGGGGCTTTTTTGAAGTAAAGGAAGGCTACTGCTACCATTACAGGCATCAAAACAACACATCTTTCCAGCTTTGAAATTCTTTCTATTTCATTTTCAAATAATGTGTTCTGAAAAACAGCGACAAGAATCACCGAAACAATAAAGAGTACGATTTCAAACCATGACAACGCATCGTCAGAAACTTCTTCATCAGGGAATCTGCAGGTTAAAATCCAAAGCCCAAGGAAAATAATCATAAAAGGATATGCCCAGATCCTGAAGGTATCCCAGGCAATCGCATGAAGCAAAAGCGGAGACAGTGTTACTGCAGCAAGAATGATAAGGATACGTCTGTCAAGCTTTCTGAATTCCCCGCATACCAGATAGATCATAAAGAATATAGGAATCCCGAATTTGACGGTATTTTTAGACAAAAACAGTCTTTCTATAAAAAACGGACTCTGTTGTTTAAGGTAGGTTCCAAAACTTTCCGTATAAGCGGATGAAATCATTACAGCAACATTTTTGCTGATAAATCCTGTATTCCGCAGATAATGGAGAATCAGCTGATCATTTTCTTTTCCATACAGCTCCTGATAGAGTGACACGGAAAGTGTAGCCAATACGGGAAGAGCAAGAAATAGCCCTGCTTTTTTTAAAAGATCTGAGGAAAAAACCAATCTGTTGCCTGGCATTTCAAATACCATCAGCGCAAAAAGACAGATGGGAACCATGAGAAAAAATGAAATTTCATGCATGAACACACTGACCACCGTAAGCAATGATGCCCAAAATATTTTTTTATTTTTAATCAGATAAATGGCCAGGATGGTCAGAAGAAAAATCAAATGATCAAGATAGCCAATAAGGTGTGCGGAAAGAACAACATACTGTGAAAGGAAAAACAGAAGATAAAACAAAACCTTCCTGATGCTGTATTTCTGAAAGGTCTGCCGAACAGCAATTACAATCAGAGCTACATAAAGAAGTCCCAGTATGACCGCAGAAATAATCTGGATATTAAGTATACTTTTCTCAAAAAAGAATCCGAAAATTTCACCGGCAAGCCCTCTTTTTATAAATCCGAACCGGTAATCCAGCAGCCAGTGCGACTCAGACCACTGATTGGGAAGCCTGAGCGTTTTGATGACACTAAAAGCCAGCGCATAGACATACAGAAAGAAAATCAGAAACTTCCGGTTCATATTTTTCCTATATCGTCATAGAGAAGATCCTGGTTTCCGGCTTATTCCTCATCATCCTGAGGTCAAAAACCATGGCCACATTTCTCGTAAATGCTCTTCCTTTTTCCGTAATCCTGATCTGATTGCCCTCTATTTCCACCAACTCGTCTTTCTCCATTTCTTCCAGCATGTCCAGGGCATTTTCAAGTCCCGGGAAGGAATTATTTTCAGTAAAAGTGGTTTCAAGCTGACACATCAGATTTAAAATATGTCTTCTGACGGTAAGGTCCTCCTGATCAAGAATATGTCCTTTCACGACCGGAATCTGGCCTTCTTCCACCATTTTCTGATACTCTTCCACCGTTTTTACGTTTTGGGCGAAGGCATACCATGAATCTGAAATTGCAGACATTCCAAGCCCTACCATCAGCTGGGTATTGCTTGAGGTATAGCCCATAAAATTCCTGTGCAGTTTTTTGTGAATCAGGGATTGGTATAAATCATCGTGCTCCAGCGAGAAGTGATCCATTCCTACTTCAATATAACCTAAATCTTCCAGAAGCTTTTTCCCGTCTTCATACAGACGGCGTTTTTCTTCACCGCTCGGAAGGTCATTTTCATCAAATCCTCTTTGCCCTACTCCTTTTATCCATGGTACGTGAGCATATGAATAGAAGGCAAGCCTGTCCGGTTTCAGCTCCATTGTTTTTCTGATGGTATGCTCCATTGCGTCCCAGCTCTGATGCGGAAGACCAAATACCAGATCGTGGCTGATACCTCTGTAGCCGATTTCTCTGGCCTGTTCCGTTACTTCTTTTACTTTCTCAAAAGGCTGGATCCTGTTGATGGCTTTCTGAACTTTCGGATCATAGTCCTGCACTCCAAAGCTTACCCTTCTGAATCCAAGGTCATATAAGGTCTGAAGATGATCTCTTGTGGTATTATTCGGATGTCCTTCGAAAGAAAACTCCGGATATTCCGCTATTTCTACGGTTTCAAAGATCCCTTCCAGTAATGTTTTTAAATTTTTAGGTGAGAAAAAAGTAGGGGTACCGCCTCCCAGGTGAAGCTCTTTCAGCTTCGGTTTTTCTTCAAAAAGTTCAAGATAAAGCTTCCACTCCTTCAACACGCTTTCCAGATATGGAATTTCTACGCTATGCTGTTTGGTAATCCGCTTATGGCAGGCACAGAACGTACAAAGCGCTTCACAGAAAGGAAGATGGATATAAATAGAAATTCCCTCCTCTGCATTGCTCTCATGAAAAGACCTGATCACACTCTCCCGCCACTTTTCGGGTGAAAACGTAGCTTCATCCCAATAAGGAACTGTAGGATAAGAAGTGTAACGCGGCCCTGGAATATTATATTTATCTATTAAAGAGTTCATCTGAAAATTTAATGTATTATTGAATGATGACATCTGACTTTGCATCAGTTTCATTCTGCAAAATTAACCATTAGTAATGAATTTTAAACCATGAATTATATTAGGCTCTATTTTATAATGAGTCTAAATACGATTATTAGAGGAAATTCCCGGATAATGATAAATTCTATTCGTCAGATTTAAAATTCTGATTAGGTATCTGAATAAAAAATGTCCCAAAATTCAATAAATAAATTCGGGACAAAATATGTGCAGCTTCTTCTGGTTAAAGCCTTAATTTCATCACGGATATTTTAGAGTTTCCTGCAAGAACAACCGTGTTATCATTTATCCAATCACAGACGAAAAATCCTTTTTCATCAGAAATCTTCTTCCAGTTTTTTCCATAATCGGAAGAATAGCTGATATGCTGATCCCCTACCGCAATAATTTCTCTTCCTTTGGAGCCCGGCTTAATCTTTACACAGGTGGTATATCCAGCATTCTTACCGGAAGCCTGGATCTGCCATGTTTTTCCCCCATCGCGGGTGGTGGCAATATTATTTACATTGGCAGTCTGTTTGGTATAATCTCCGCCTACAGCAATCCCGAATTTCTCAGTGTCAAAATCTATAGAATACATTCCCTGCGAAGGCTCCCCCTGAACGAAAGGCGTATCAAAAACTTCAACATCTTCACTCTTTAAATTCATTCTCAGAATCCTGGATGCTTTTCCACCTGTAGCAATCCACAGGAAATATTTAGATGATGCTATATTCGTATTGCTGGCGGCAAATGCGGCTTCGCCACTGTTCAGCATTATATTGCTTTTGAACCTGCTCCATTTTCCTTTCCGGTATACAGCCAGTTTCAGGACATTATCCTGATCTGCATCACTGAAAGTATAAGCCAACTGATCATCCACAAAATGCAATGCATCATAAAATGCTGTTTTTACCGAATCCGTGTACACTACTTCCGCTTTCAGGTCTTTTTTATCAATCTTATAAAAATAAGCAGGACTTTGAACGTTGATAGCATAAAAAGAAGTCTTATTCTGCCCTAGGGTCCGGAATTCAAGGTTTTTATCCGATAATATGATCTGTTTTTGGTTTTTGTGGTCTTTAAGATCCACATATCCGAATTTTGAGCCGGTCCCGCTGTACCATACTTTATTATCATCTATTTCAATAGCTCTGATACTTACTTTATCATTCAAGATAGCGGTTAAGCTCTCAACCTTCTGGGAAAATACCAGTGCTCCCAGGCAGAAAAATAAAATGGAAAATGTTTTTTTCATAATAATAAAATAAAAAATCCGCAGTATGTCTGCGGATTGGTGTTATATGTAGTTAAGGTTTTTCTAAAGGCTCCTGTTCAGCTTTAAAAGTTTCACCCAATTCTCCGTTCTGAAGTTTTGAATGCTTTTTGCTATAGAGGAAATATACAATGAATCCTATGATCAGCCATCCGAAGGAATACATCTGTGCTTCTTTGCTCAGGTTGAAAATCAGATACACATTAATTGCAATCCCCAGGCAGGCGATTACAGGAAGTGCAGGTACTTTAAAGTTTCGCTGAAGGTTCGGTTCTTTTACTCTCAATACCCAAACGGCTACACAAACCATCGTGAACGCAAACAAAGTTCCAAAACTGGTCATGTGTGCCAGGTCATTAATTGGAGTCAATGAAGCAACAACCGCAATCACGACACCTAAGATAAGAAGGTTTTTGGTAGGAACTCCGGTTTTAGGGTTTACTTTTGAGAAAGTAGCCGGAATCAGTCCGTCTTTAGACATTCCAAGGAAAATTCTTGACTGTCCCATAATCATTACCATTAATACGGAGATAAGACCAACAGTAGCGGCTACCGTAATAATATAGCCAGCCCAGGCCTGTCCTGCTATGTCAAAAGCATATGCTACAGGAGCTTTAATGGCATCAGGATATTTTCCAAGCGGGTTAAAGTCTGTATAATGCATCATTCCGGTTAATACCAAAGATACAAGGATATATAAAAGTGTACAGATGATCAACGAAGCGATGATGGCAAAAGGTACATCTTTTTTAGGGTTAATAGCTTCTCCGGCCTGTGTGGAAACGGCATCGAAGCCCACATAAGCAAAGAAAATAGCTGATGCTCCGGCCACTACTCCCGCTAATCCGTAAGCAGAGTGTGACACTCCGTTTTCCGTGATGGTTGTAGGTTCAGGAATGAAGGGTGTCCAGTTTTCAGGGTTGATAAAAAATGCTCCTGCAATGATCACGAAGATAATAGCGGAAACTTTCAGTATTACAATGAAGTTATTGGCTTTGGCTGCTCCTTTTGTACCTCTTACCAAAATGGATATCACAAATAAAACAATCAGAAATGCAGGAAGGTTCATTGAGAAACCTGAATTTCCTGCAGCAATATAGGTTTGTGGGTCTGTGGTAAGATAATCCGGAAGGTGCACATGAAACATTTTGAGGAGTTTTGCAAAATACCCCGACCAGGATACGGCAACGGTCATAGATCCCATAGCGTATTCCAGTATAAGGCCCCAACCAATGATCCATGCAAAAATTTCACCTACTGTTCCGTACGCATAAGCATACGCTGACCCTTCCACCGGAAGAATAGAAGCGAATTCTGCATAGCAAAGTGCTGCAAATACACAGGCAATTCCTGCAATTACAAATGATAGTGCCAGTGCAGGCCCTGCATTATAATAAGCACCTGTTCCCGTAAGTACAAAGATTCCTCCTCCGATAATGGCTCCGATTCCGATAGCAGTAAGGCTCCATTTTCCCAGAACGCGTTTCAGCTCACTCTTTTTGATATCAGCTTCATAAGCGCTCATTGGTTTCTTAACCCAAATTTTAGACATGTTTTTTTATTTAATTAAAGATTTACGAAAATATAAAAATTTTAGAAACCTTAACGTTTATTGATAAAATTTACTGATTTATTTTACATAAAAGGACTTAAAAAACTGACATCCACATTATTTAAATTATTTCTAAAAGTCTGATTTTTTGCGTATTTTTGATCGCATGAATTTATATGATCTCTTTGTAAAACCTTATGAAAACTACAGTATCGGACAAATACTGCTGGAAGCCTCAGGAACATTTTTCGGAATTTTAAGCGTGTATTTTTCAATTAAAAAAAATATCTGGGTATACCCTACCGGCATTATATCGACGTTGATTTATGTGTATATTCTTTTTAATTTCGGGCTGCTGGGAGACTGTATGATCAATGTATATTATACTGCGATGAGCATATACGGCTGGGTTTTATGGTCAAAGAATTCTGAAGACCATATTCATGTGGATGTTACCTGGGCTACCAGAAAGGAAAGATGGTTCGCAGCTCTTCTTTTTGTGTTAAGCCTTGCACTGGTTACCCTTATCTACTATTACAAACCTTATATTGACAATCAATTCTCCATGAAAGGAACCAACCTCGGATTATATCATCTGGATTGGGCCAACTGGCTGGATGTGTTAACAACCTCCATATTTTTGGTGGGCATGTGGTTTATGGCCAGACAGCGCATTGAGAACTGGATTTTCTGGATTGTAGGTGATCTTATTTGTATCCCTATGATGATTTTTAAGGAGCTCGGCATCACTTCGGTTCAATATTTGGTATTTACTATAATGGCTATCTTAGGATACCTTAACTGGAAAAATAGTTTAAAAGAAAAAAGTACAATAAAGTCATGAAAAATTTATTTAAAATAGCATTCAGTATTGTAGCTATTAGCACTTTAACCTCATGTTTAGCATATTCAGACGGATACTCCAGTAATGGATATGGAGATCCTTATTATAATAATGGATATTATTATGCTCCTTCAGGATATTACGGAAACGGCGGTTATTATGGAAATGACGGCTACTATTATAGAAACGACGTAAATTATTACTATGATAACGGTGTTCCTTATTACTATTATAATAATGGAAACGACCGAAGAAAAGTTTATGTGGAAAGAAAAACCACTGTAACCTCTTCAAGATCTAACGGATTCCGAAATACCGGCAACAACAACGGAGGCAGAACCAATAGCAATAACGGAGGTTTCAGCAACAGCAACAGAACCAACAGCAACAACAGCGGATTCAGAAGTTCGAACAGCAACAGTTCCACTAACAGCCAAAGGCCGCAAAGCAACCAAAACAACAGCGGCTTCAGAGGACAAAACACTAATTCGAATACTCAGAGACCTCAAACCAATCAGAACAACAGTGGGTTCAGAAACTCTCAGCAGAGCAACCAGAACCAAAATATGACCAGGCCTACGGAATCATCTTCCAACAGCGGTTTCAGAGGTTCAGGCTCGCAGAATAACACTCAGCAGAACAGCGGTACTACAAGACAGCAGTCCAGCGGAGGCGGATTTAGATAAAACGATTATAAATAAGAAAACGGACAGTTAACACTGTTCGTTTTTCATTTTAAATACATTAATTTTGCTCGTTAATTTTAGACTAAAAATATGGAATTTTATAAATATCAGGGTACCGGAAATGATTTTGTCATGATAGATAACCGTGACCTGCAGTTTCCCAAAGAAAAGGATCTTATAGAGAAATTATGTGACAGACGTTTCGGAATTGGTGCAGACGGACTTATTCTTCTTGAAAATGATGAAAACTACGATTTCAAAATGGTCTATTATAATTCCGATGGCGGCGAAAGCACCATGTGTGGAAACGGCGGAAGATGCCTGGTAGCTTTTGCTTTCTTTCTTGACATTTTTGAGGACAAATGTAGATTCATTGCCATAGACGGAGAGCATGAAGCTGAGATCCATAACGGCATTATTAAATTAAAAATGATTGATGTAGACACCGTTTCAGCTGATGGTGAAGATACCGTTATGAATACCGGATCTCCTCATTACGTAAAATATGTAGAAGATTTGGTGAATTATAATGTTTTTGCGGAAGGCCATGGCATCAGAAATTCGGAGAATTATAAAGAAAAAGGCATCAATGTGAATTTTGTTGAAAAAATTACTGATGATGAGATTTTCGTAAGAACCTATGAACGAGGCGTTGAGGATGAAACTTTCAGCTGTGGGACAGGAGTTACCGCTTCTGCTTTAACTTTTCTGCAAAAACACAATCTAATCTCTGTAAAAGTTAAAACTTTAGGAGGAAATCTTAAAGTGTATGCTGAGAAAAACGGAAATTCTTTCCAGAATATTTGGCTGGAAGGTCCCGCAAAGCAGGTTTTTAGAGGTAAAACAGATCTTATTTAAAAACAAAACTTTTAATCAACTTTTGTAATAATGAAAAAAACTGTTCTCATTATCGCTCTTCTTGTTTTTGGAGCGGCAGGATTTTTTGGTTTGAGATTTTATAATAAATATTACGGCAACAACGTGGAAAAAGACGGCTACGTGCTGATTCCGCATAAAGCAGATTTCAGGCAGATCCTTGATTCTGTAGGTCCGTATGTAAAAGATAAGGAAGCTTTTGAAGCAGTAGCCAGGGATAAAGACCTGGACAAGTATTTCAAACCCGGAAGATATCATTTTCAGTCCGGAGCCGGAAATACGAATCTCGTCAATATGATCAAAGCAGGAAACCAGTCTGAAAACAGTTTCAGAATCGGGGATTTCGGGGATATGTACCAGATGATCGGTAAGGTAACCAAAAAGACCGAACTGGATTCTCTGCAATTTGTAAATGACCTGAACCAGGTTGCCGTAGAAAAGGGCTATAAAAATGCGGAAGACCTGAAGAAATATTTTTTTATTGACACCTATAATTTCTTCTGGACCGTAAGTCCAAGAGAATTCTTTAAAAAATTTGATGATCAGTACAATGAATTCTGGACCAGCGACAGAAAGAATCAGGAACAGCAGTCCGGCCTGAGCAGGGACCAGATCTATTCACTGGCCTCTATTGTTTATAAGGAATCCGGTGGTAAAAAAGATGAAATGAAAACAATTGCAGGTTTATATCTAAACCGATACAGAAAGGGGATGAAGCTGCAGTCTGATCCTACTGTAATTTACGCAATCAATAAGCAGACGAATTTCAAAGAACCTATTAAAAGGGTTTTATATAAGCACCTGTCTACACCATCACCGTACAATACTTATGCTAATGCAGGAATTCCTCCGGGACCTATATGTGTTGTAGATAAGAATTCTGTAGATGCCGTTTTGAATCCGGAAAACAATAATTATATATTTATGTGTGCTGATCCTGCAAGATTTGGCTTTCATAAGTTTACAGACAGCGCTGAGCAGCATGCCATTAATGCCAAAGCATACCAGGACTGGCTGAATTCTAAAAATATTAAATAGAAAATAAATTTAACGTTACTTTAACAATACAATAATTAACTTTTAACACTCACATACGACATATACATCTATAAACAATACGTAAATCTTAACATTTTGAAAATTAACCCAATTAATAATTTCACAATATTAGGACTTATAATTTTACGATTTTACACAAAAACTACCTTATGAATCAGACGGAAATTGTCAACATTTTCACCAAAAAAACGCTGGCGCTTACTTTTGTACTTTCTGCTGCGGCTATGGCTTTCGCACAGGAAAAAGCCGGGATTACGGGAATGATTGTCAACAAAAACAACCAGTCGGTTCCCTACGCATCTGTTACGTTCAGCAATAAAGCGAACAAAGCATTAAGTGATGCTGTACTAACCGACGAAAAGGGACAGTACAAACTGGAACTTGCACCTGGAAATTACGATATCACAGTAGAGGCCATCGACTACAAGAAAAGCACCGTAAACAAAAGCATTGCAGGTGCCGGAAATATCGGAGCCCTTTCTATAGAGCCTGAAGCCACCAGTACGGTAGGTGAAAAAACACAGGAAATCCAGGGTGTCGTAATTACTGCTGCTGCGACAAAACCTTATAAAGTGGAGCTTGACAAGAGGACCTATGATCCTTCACAGGATATTGTGAGCAAAGGGGGAAACCTTCAGGATGTTCTGTCCAACGTTCCATCTGTTTCTGTTGATACCGACGGGACAGTTTCTATGAGGGGAAGTTCGAATGTAAGATTCCTGATTAACGGAAAACCCTCTGCCCTTCTTGGAATAGATGATGGTGCCAATGCTCTTCAGAGTATCCCGGCAGACCAGATTGAAAGAATTGAAGTGATTACGAATCCTTCTTCTAAATTTGAAGCAAGCGGTACAGCAGGTATTCTCAATATTATTTTAAAGAAAAGTAAGAAAACAGGTTTCAACGGTAGTGTTATCGGAACTTTAGGATATCTTCCTCAAACCAACCTGAATGCGAACCTTAACTGGAGAAAAGGGAACTTCACCTGGTTTCTGAATGGCGGAGGCGGTTACAGGGAATCTAAAAACACCAACAGAAATAATGATGATTTTAACAATGCTGTATTAGATGATGATTTGGTACAAAGAAATACCGACTCTGAAACTAAAAGTAAAAATAACAACTATAACGCTTCTGCAGGTATCGTTTATGACATTTCTGAAAAAACATCGGTAAACGCATCCGGAACTGTGAGAACTTTTGACAATGAAAGTTTTGGGAATATTGATTATCGATACACTCCTCTTAATAATCCTTTTTATACCTCCAACAGAAGTACTTTCGGGACCAACAATAACCTGGCCTTTCAGGGTGATTTTGGATTAGATCATAAATTTGATGACAAGGGACAGAATTTATCATTATCATTAAGTTTACAGAGAAGCCGCTCGTACAACGATACCAATATTGATGATACCATTGATAATCTGAAAAATATCATTAACCAAAATACCATTAACAGATCTATTATTGGTAAGGCTGATTATGAATTACCAATTGGTGAGATTTCAAAATTAGAAGCAGGATACAGAATTGATATCAATACCAATGATTATAGTAATGATGTTCGTGAGAGCACTACTTCAAAGCCATTAGATTTCCTTAAGCCATACACTTATGATGCAACCTATAAGGAGACTTTCAATGCCTTTTATTTACAATTCAAAAGTAAAATCGGAAAATTGGCTTACCAGGTGGGTGTAAGGGATGAATTGTCGAATGTAGACATTAATTATTTAAGCCTGGATCCCAAGAAAAATGTACCTGCAACTACTAAAAATTATAATAACTTATTCCCAAGCGTCTATTTAAGCTATGAATTCGCTAAGGATAATCAGTTGCTGTTAAACTACACAAGAAGAATAGACCGTCCAAGATCATTCTTTATGATTCCTAACCCGAGTTATAACGATAACCAAAATATTTTTGACGGAAACATTGATCTTAATCCATCCTATGTAGACTCTTTTGAATTCGGATACAGCATTTCAAAAAAGAAATTCACGATTAACCCTACGCTGTATTACAGACATCAGACTGATGATACCAAAATGTTAGTGTATAATATTTTGGCTACAGATGAAAATGGAGCTATTATTGATCCTAAGCGTATAGAATCCCATACAAAACCTATTAACCTGGGTACGGATGACCGTTTCGGTTTGGATTTAAACTTCAATTGGGATGCAACAAGCTGGCTGAAATTCTTAGGAAATGTAGACCTTTTTGGTTACAATACCAAAGGAAGCACTTTGTACGACACCTTTGATAGAGACGGAAATCCTATCCAGGCTGTTGCTGATTTTAACGGTAAAGGCTTTTCAACAAGAGCTAGACTTACTTCAACAATCAAAGTTGATAAAACGTTCAATTTCCAGATACAGGGATTCTACAGAGGAGGCCAGAAAACGGCTTACCAGGATAGAAAAGACATGTATGCCATCAACTTCGGTGCCTCTAAAACCATCTGGAAAGGAGACGGAACTTTAGCCTTTAATATCCAGGATATTTTCAATACCAGAGCGATGAGATCCACTACCTATACTGCAAACAGCGTAAGAGATTCTTATATGCAGTGGCAGCCAAGACAATTCTCTGTTTCTCTGACTTACAGATTCAAGCAGGGTGAAAAAATAGAGCAACCTAAAAGGAAAAAAGACATCAACTCCAATGCTGCAGGAGACGACCAGCAAGGTCCGATGTAATTTATCATACACAAAAAAATCCCGAAGTAATTTCGGGATTTTTTTTATTTTACGGTTTCGGGTTGTTCGTATTTTACTTTTTCGGCTTCGTAAATTCTTCGCCTGAGATCGCTGGTGGAAAACCTGTGGTCTCTTTTATTGTAAAAAATTTCAATTCCTTTTTCTTCACAGTATGTTTTACCAGTGAAATCCCTGTCCATATAATCATCTCCGATAATTCTGACATCAATTACAAAAGACTTCAGAATATCCAGAAGATCTTCTTCTGTGTAGTAAGGAATAATTTCGTCTACCGCATTCACTGCCTTTAACTGTATATATCTTTCTACAATGGTCTGGCTTGGCTTATTCTTGTTCGGGCGGTCGTGAGACGGATCAATCTGAAGCCCTACAATTAAATAATCGCAAACTGTTTTAGCTTCTTCAAGCATTTTGATGTGTCCTGCATGCAGCAGGTCAAATGAGGAAAATGTAATACCTATTTTTTGTGTCTTCATACTAAATCTTGGTTAAAATTCCCTTGTTTCACTTTTTTTATCAAGCTGGGACAGAGGGAAAAATTCTGTAATTTGTTTTATTGTTTTCTAAATCTTTTTCAGTTAAGCCATCTGTGAATCCAGATACATCTGCCACTTCCAGACTGTTCTTAAGGACTCTTCCAGTGGTGTTTCAGACTTCCATTGAAGCTCTTTTTCCGCCTTTCCCGCATCTGCATAAGCAATGGTGATATCACCTTCCCTTCTCGGGCAAATCTGATACGGAACCTTTACGTCGTTGGCTGTTTCAAAAGCCTTTACCACTTCCAGTACAGATGATCCTTTCCCCGTTCCGAGGTTAAAGATATCAATAACAGTCTGTTCACCGCTTTCCATCAGTTTTTTTAATGCACTGACATGAGCTTTGGCTAGGTCCACAACGTAGATGTAGTCACGGATCGGTGTTCCGTCTGCTGTATCATAGTCATCGCCCCAGATATTCAGTTTTTCACGGATTCCCGCTGCGGTCTGCATCACGTATGGAACCAGGTTATTGGGAACTCCTATTGGAAGTTCACCCAATTTTCCGGACGGATGGGCCCCGATGGGGTTAAAATATCTCAGAAGTGAAATTCTTCTTTGATGTGCTTTTGCAAAATCAATCAGAATTTCTTCCCCCATCTGCTTTGTTTTCCCGTAGACACTTTCTGGAAGCTTTAACGGGGTATTTTCATCGATCGGCATTTTCTCTGCCTGTCCGTATACTGTGCAGGAGGAACTGAAAATAAAATTGGAAATTCCCCTTTCTTTAAATTCCTGAAGAATATTAATTAAAGTGAATAAATTATTTTCATAATAATCTACCGGCTTCACCTGGCTCTCTCCTACCGCTTTGGAAGCTGCAAAATTAATGCATCCTTCGATATCGTGGGCATCGAACACCTGGGTCAGAAGTTCTCTGCGTCTTAGGTCAAACGGGTAAAAAAATGGTTTTTTGCCTGTAATTTCCTCAATGTTTTTTAAAATAAACCTTTCCGAGTTGGATAGGTCATCTACAATAACCACCTCAAAGCCATTATTGAGAAGTTCCACTACGGTGTGCGAACCGATATATCCAAGTCCTCCTGTAACAAGTACTGCCATTTTTTAATAATAAATTATTTAATCTTCGTGTTCCCCTATATTTTCTATTTCATTCTTCGCCGGAATATGCTTAAAATAATTGATAAATATTACCGGTCCTATTAAAAATAAAGTAAGTCCTAATAAAAAAGAATAAATAAAAGCTTCCCATTTCCCATCGTAATTTATATAAAAGCTCAACGAAGCCAGAATGATAATCACAACACAGGTACTATTTAAATACATAAACATTTTTCTTGATTCTTTGAAAACATGTACAAATGTTATAATCAATAAGGTAAATGCTATAAAATTTAAAAAATAAATAGGGATTCTAAATTTAACATACTTTTCAAATAATCTATAACCTTTAAGTAAAACATTAACTACAAATACTCCGTAATAAATAATCCAACCTAAAAGAAAAATAATAGTAAAAAAATAAGCAAACTTATTTTTAAGTATTCTTTCTTCGTGAAGCATTGCTCTACTTCATAAACTCCAGTACCGCATCTGTAATATACTTCAGCTGCTCTTCGTCCAGTTCCGTATGCATTGGCAGAGAAATTACCTGATCCAGAAGCTTGTCGGTATTGACAAAATCTGCATCATTGCTTTCCTGATAATAGGCTTTCTGCTTTCTCAATGCTACCGGATAATAAATCATTGCTGGAATTTCCTTTTCAGTAAGAAATTTCTGAAGCTCATTACGTTTTCCGTTCAGGATTCTCAGCGTGTACTGGTGGAATACATGGGTAGAATTTTCCGATCTTTTCGGGGTAAGAATATTGGCATGTCCTGCAAATGCTTCATCATAAAAATCAGCCGCTCTTCTTCTTGCTTCGTTATAAGAATCAAGGTGAGGAAGTTTTTTTCTTAACACTGCCGCCTGAATACTGTCTAATCTTGAATTCACGCCTACCTCATCATGATAATATCTTTCATACATCCCGTGGTTTACGATTCCTCTTAAACGGTGCGCCAGTTCGTCATTGTTAGTCGTAATGGCTCCTCCGTCCCCATAGCATCCTAAATTTTTGGAAGGGAAAAATGATGTGGTTCCCACCGTTGCCATCGTACCTGCAAATTTCTGAGTTCCATCTGAGAATGTATACTCAGAACCAATTGCCTGGGCATTGTCTTCTATTACATACAGATTATGCTCTTCTGCAATTTTTAAAATTTCTTCCATATTGGCACACTGTCCGAAAATATGTACCGGAATAATCGCCTTTGTTCTTGGCGTGATTGCTTTTTTAATTTCTTCCGTAGAGATCGTGAATGTATCGTAATCTACATCTACCAGCACAGATTTCAGCTTAAGTAAATGAATAACTTCTACTGTAGCAGCAAAAGTAAAATCGGCTGTAATAACTTCGTCTCCTTCTTTCAAATCCAAAGCCATCAGCGCAATTTGCAAAGCATCCGTTCCGTTGGCACACGGGATCACATGCTTTACATCTAAATAAGATTCCAATTCATTCTGGAAAGACTTTACTTCAGGGCCGTTGATAAAAGCCGCAGAATCCATTACATTCAAAACTGCATTGTCTACATCGTTCTTTATTTTGTAATACTGACTTTGCAAGTCAACCATCTGAATTTTTTTCATAAATAAATATTTGTGTAAAAATAAGGAATTTAAAATCCTATCAAAAATTTTATTGATTTTGTTTTATCTTTATAGAAAATAACTTTATGAAAAAACTTTTACTCATTTGTCTTTTAGTGGGTTACTTCGCTGCCCATGCACAGACAGAGCTTGTTTTTGTTTATTTTACAGACAAACCGAATAAAGCTGCTTTTTTTGCCAATCCTCTTTCGGAACTGAGCCAGAAATCCCTTAACAGACGTACTTCGCTGGGAATTGCCCTGAATGATCAGGACGCTCCCATTGAACAATCCTATATCCAGAATCTTCAGAATCTTGGTTTTACCGTTACCGATTATTCCAAGTGGCTCAACGGTGCCGCAGTGAATGCCACTCCCGCACAGATCACCATTTTACAGGGACAGCCGTATGTTTCCTCTGTTGGGCGTTTTGCAAGAAACACCCCTTCTGTTCCCAAAATGGCTGCCCAGAACAAATGGAATTCCTCTTCAGATACGCAAAAGGAGCTCACTACTTTTAATTATGGCTCAGGTTCTGCCCAGATCGACCAGATCAATGTAAGGCCGCTGCATCTTGCCGGATTCACAGGAACAGGAGTTTCCATAGCAGTTATTGATGCCGGATTTCCTAATGTAAACACAGGGTCAGCATTTGAAAGGCTGCGTAATAATAATCAGATTAAAGCGGTTTACGATTTTGTGACGAAAACTACCAACGTATACAGCACAGCCATCAGCAATCACGGATCTGCCGTACTGGGAGCTATCGGAGGCTATATTGAAAATACTTTTGTAGGATCCGCACCGGATGCAGATTTCTATCTGTATCGCAGTGAAAATGCAGTCGGTGAAGTCCCTGAAGAAGAACTCTACTGGATAGAAGCTGCCGAAGAAGCGGACAGAAAAGGCGTGGATATCATCACCGCCTCCCTGGGATACAATGTTTATGACGATCCAAGATACAGTTACACCTATGCCGACATGAACGGAACCACTTCCTTCATTGCCAGGGCAGCAGAAATAGCCGCCGACAAAGGAATTTTTGTTCTTGCCGCCGCCGGAAATGCCGGACAGCAGCCGTGGCATTACCTGATGACTCCATCCGACAATCCGAAGGTATTCAGCATAGGTGCAGTGGATGCTACAGGAAATTCCTCCACCTTTTCATCCTTCGGCCCGAATGCATTGGGCATTGTAAAACCCGATGGAAGCGCAAGAGGAACTGCAGCTGCAACAGTGAACAACAGTACTTTAACAGCAGTTAACGGAACTTCTATTGCCACTCCGATCGCAGCCGGCGGTGTAGCGTGTTTCCTGCAGGCATTCCCAACCATGAACAGGGAACAGATCAGAACAAAATTACGTCAGACCGCATCACTTTACCCTAACCATACAGACCAGATGGGCTATGGTATCCTTAATTTTGGAAACATGTACAACCAGGCGCTGAATACTTCTGAAATCGTAAAAAAAGAAAAATTTGCCATTTTCCCGAATCCGGTAAAAAATATTCTCAATGTTGCTTCCGAAAGTGAGGTTGTTTCTTTAGAAGCTTATGATAATCTGGGTAAACTGATCAGAAAAAACAAAGGACAGAAATCTATACCCGTAGAAGATTTTCCAAAAGGAACCTATTATCTGAAAATTCAGATGAAAGATCAGGTTTTTTATGAGAAATTCCTGAAAGAATAATCTGATTTTAAACACGAATAACACAGATTTCTTTCACAAATATCACGAATGAATCTGTTTATAAATTCTTATATTTAACGATAAAATTTATTGGGACGGGCTTTAACCCGTTCTTTTTTATTGTTAAAAAGACTAAAAAAAATTATTTCTCGCAGATTTTCCGGATTATGCAGATTAGATGATTGGACTGCGATATTCAATAGGAACGGGCTTCAGCCCGTTCAACATATAAACCGTTTCCATAGCTTTAGCCAAAATTTAAATTGAAAAAAGGAAAACGCCTTCCAAAATTGGAAGGCGTTTTTTATGAATTACGCAGAGTTCCTGCTCGCATTAATATTTCCAAATAATGACCTGGTCACCAGCTTCTCATAGGCTTCTTTATTGCCTTCTCCTTTCTGGATCTTCATCAGGGCGTACTGCTGAATGCTGAGCAACGGCAATACGATCTTTTCACGGATCCTGACTGATTTTCTTGAAAGCGGATCTTCTTCCTGCAACATCTTAAATCCGGTGAGTTCCAGCATAATATCCCTTGAAAGAGTGTATTCATCAAAAAGTACGTTCCAGAATTCCCCGAATTTAGGATTCTTTTTGATGTAATACGTCAGCGGAAAATAAGATTTATTCATACTCATCATAGAGTTCAGCACAAGGGTTTTAAAGAAATCAGAACCTTTATACAGTTCTTTCACTTCTTCCAGTCTGCCCTTCTCTTTCATCTGCTGCATGGCAAATCCGAACCCGAAGAATCCGGGAACATTTTGCTTCAGCTGAGACCATGAACCGACAAAAGGAATTGCTCTAAGATCCTCAAATTTAAGCTCACTGCCGTTTCCTCTTTTGGACGGGCGGCTTCCAATATTGGTTTTTCCATAATACTCCAGGGTACTCATTTCCTGAAGATACGGAACAAACATAGGATGTGCTTTCAGATCCGAATATTTTTTATAGCTGATCTCCGCAAGCTCAATGATCAGTTTCCTTTCTTTTTCGGTGAGGTCTTTTTTGGAATTTTTAAAGACGTCATTTTCAACTCCGGCCGTCAGAAGCTGTTCAAAATTATATTTGGCCTGTTCTTTATTTCCAAAAATACTGGTGATGGTCTGCCCCTGGATGGTCAGCTCTATTTTATTATTGGCGATGGTATTTCCCTGTGAAGCATAGAAATCATGGGTTTTCCCTCCGCCTCTTGCCGGCGGACCGCCCCTGCCGTCGAAAAACACCACTTTAATTCCATTCTGAACGGAAAGTTTAGTTAAGACCTCTTTTGCCTTATAAATTTCCCAGTTTGCTTTTAAATATCCACCGTCTTTTGTTCCGTCTGAGAAGCCAAGCATAATCGTCTGCTGGTTTCCTCTTCTTTCAAGGTGCTTTTTATAGACAGGATTCTGATAAAGCTCGTTCATGACATGTTCAGAATTGGCAAGCCCCTCCATGGTTTCGAAAAGGGGAACAATATCCATATTAATCTCTTCATCCTGATACCCGCAGATTTTGAAAAATGCATAAACATTCATCACATCTTTCACGGCATCCGAATTGGAAATGATATAACGGTTCATGCCTCTCAGTCCATTCAGATTTTGAATTTCGGAAACCTGTGAAACCGTTAATAAAGTATCTTTTACAATATCTTCGAACTGGTCTGCGTTAATTTTATCACCAGGCTGAATCAGTTTATTGAATTTTTCTTCGTGGGAAACCTCAGCGTTACCATATACTTTTGTAAAGACCTCATTAATCACTTTCTGATGAATCCTGCTGTCCTGGCGAACATCCAGCGTTGCAAAATGAGTCCCGAAAATTTTCACCCGGTCTCTGAAATTGGCCAGAAGATCTAAAAACAGGGAATTGTGATCATTTATCAAAATTTTCTCGGCTTCATCTGCTCTTTTCAGGATATCCTGCGCGGTGATGGGCTTTCCGTTGAAAATAGCCCCGTACAGTTCGTCGCTCAGCTGGGTCAACACTTCGGAAACCCCTCTGAAACTCAGCCTTCTTCTTATAAATTTCAAATGACTGTAATAGGATTTCAATATGGCGGAGCGAAGTTCTTCTGCTACTCTTTTCGTAACATCAGCCGTTACAAAAGGATTTCCATCCCTGTCGCCTCCCGGCCAGAAACCCAGCTGAATAATATCTTCATGCAGATGAAAATGTCCGTTTCCAAATGTTTTTTTAATTTTTGTAAACAGCTCTCCAATCGTGTCATAATACACGTACCTCAAATAAGAGATAATGCTCAGCGCTTCATCTATCGGGGTAGGTTTTTCTTTATTAACAAACGGGGTTTTCCCAAGCTGTTGCAGAAGCATATCGATCTGGGTAACGGAATCACTGGTGATGGCTCCTCTCAGATCCTGAATGATGCGCTGTACCGAGCTTGGATAAAACTGTGTCGGGTGTGCTGTAAACACGACTTTCACAGTAAAGTCTTTCAATTTTTCACGGACTTTTTCAAGCTTATGATCCTGAAGTGAGCGTTCGAAAAGATTGGTTACCGTTCCGCTGTCACTTTCGGAATGCAGGTTGGGGAATGCAGCATCTTCAATACTGTCAAACAAAACCACCTGCCTTTCAATGTATTGTATGATCTTAAAAAGCAGTTCCACTTTCTGCTCTTCGGTCTGGAGATCGGTATGGTTTTTAAAGAATTCTTCGACAATTTCCTCAGGGGTTTTGCCGTCTTCATATCCGTTGCGGCTTTCCTCGTAAAGGAACGGGAGAAGCATCCCGATATTGGTCATTTTATCATAAGGGAGGCTCATAAATAATGAATTGTAGATCTGGAACTTATTCTCCACGATCTGCCTGAATTTTTCTGCTCGTTGGTCGTGTATCATATAACAAATGTAATGGATTTTGAAATTAAATGAATTGACAAATGACAAAAAAAGCAGTCCCGGAAATAAAATTAATTTAACCTGAGCTCGGGATAAGAAATTAAAAATAAAATGGCTGGAAGCATGAAGAGGGAGGCTGGAAGCTCATATCAGGCATTCATATTAAACACCAGCGATGGAATTTGATCAAGCTGGCTTTAAAAATTAATAAAATGGCTTTAAAGTTCTGTTTTCAGACTTCAACAACTTCCCTCTTCCGTCTTCAAACTTTCTGACAAGATTATAAAAATAGAAATGTCTATCCTGAACTCAAGTTAAATTAATATTTTTTCAAACCGTTTATTATTAAAAAGACTTTATAACCAGTTCTTGTTATCCGCAGTTAGCAATTCAAGCCAATTATAATTTTGAATGCATCAGTTTAATGATTAATTTTACTATTCACAGAAATTAATCATCAAATTATGAAACACCTATACCTATTCATTTTAATAACCTTTATTTTCATAGGTTGTGGGGAAGATTGTTATAATCCTCCCCAAACGATCGCTTTTAAGTTTGTTGATGTTAATGATGAAAATCTGATCACAAACGGAACAATGACTTTTTACTCGGTAGAAGACGAAGACCAGAATGTAATACAATTAACCAGAACATCCGAAGACATGGTTATTTTAGAAAACGTGGGGGCCTATAATGGTACCAAAAAATATAATTTCCAGTCTAATGTCCGGGTATTTGATTTCACAATTCAGTCATCAGAATTTAACGGTGGCTGCGATGGTTATCAGATCAATAAATTAACATTTACAGGGGTAGGTATTGATGTAACGGACGAAAAAGGATATTATAAAATTATACTGAAATAGATTCGGCAGTTTACTACGATTTTAGAAAATCATAATTATGAAAATTATTTCGATCATTCTTTTTCTGATCCCGGGCTTATTCCTTTCCCAAAATACAATTCCCTCCGATTTCAAAAAAATTCCGGAAATTCTTGACAGTATCGAACTGCTCTACCCATTTATTGTTCCTGATAAAGAATACGCCTACTGGAGAGTCCTCACCAACGACCCGGATCCTGATAAAGCTGTGATTTATGAAAGTCAGATGCCTGACTTTATGACCATTAATGAACCTTTTCCGGAGAAAGGGTTTTTCCAGAAATGCATTGGTGAAAAGTGCTTTTCCTACATTCTTGCCTGCAAAAAAGAAAGATCCGTTTATTTTTCAACCGAGCAGCAGCTGAGGGATTTCATCGGAACAGTGGATAATCTTCCGGAAGCTATTTTAGTGGCTAAAACGTATGGTTTTTCTGTGGATACGAGCAATACACTGAGCAGTTCCTATAAAACTGACAACAAACATATCGAGCTTTATCTTTCAAAATCTAAAGGCTACCCGGAAATTAAAGAATCTTACTTTATAAAGATCAACAGGAAAACCGGAAAACTGGAATCAAAAAATAATGGTGTTTATTTTAAAAGTGATACCTGCAACTAAAATCTCTTTCTAACACCAGAGTTTATATTGTTATTATAAAACACTCCAATAGGAATTTTAAAATTTCATTAACTGAGTTTTACTATTGCTTTCCGTACATTTGAATTAAATAAATTTAGAACAATGCTTAATTTCGAATTTAAAAATCCTACAAAAATACTTTTCGGAAAAGGTGAAATCGCTAAAATCTCCCGTGAGGTTCCGAAAGACGCTAAAATCCTGATGATCTATGGTGGAGGAAGTATCAAAAACAATGGCGTTTACGACCAGGTAAAGAAGGCCCTGAAAGATCATGAACTCTATGAATTCGGTGGTGTTCCCGCGAATCCTGAGTATGAAGTTTTGTTGGGCGCCTTAAGCTTTATCAAAGAAAAAAATATCACTTACCTGCTGGCTGTGGGCGGAGGATCTGTTATTGACGGAACCAAATTCCTTTCTGCAGCTGCCAATTATGACGGTGAGCCATGGGATATCCTTAGAAATTCGGTGAGAACTTTTGAAGGCGAAGGAATGCCATTCGGAAGTATCCTGACCCTGCCTGCCACAGGTTCTGAAATGAACTCAGGCTATGTGATCTCAAGAAGAGAAACCAATGAAAAGCTTTCTTCGGGGGGCCCGGGACTTTTCCCTCAGTTTTCCGTTCTGGATCCGGAAGTAGTGAGAACAATCCCTAAAAACCAGATTGTAAACGGGATCACTGATGCTTACACACACGTTCTTGAACAATATATGACGGCACCTTCTTCTGCTGACCTTCAGGAAAGAATTACGGAAAGCATTCTTATCAGCCTTCAGGAAACGGCTCCTAAAGTCCTTGGTGATGATTTTAATTATGAGGCTGCCGGAAACTTTATGTGGTGCTGTACCATGGCCCTGAACGGACTGATCCAGAAAGGAGTAATTACAGACTGGGCGGTACACGCTATGGGACACGAACTGACGGCTTATTTCGGAATTGACCACGCAAGAACCTTAGCGGTAATTGCTCCTTCCCACTACCGTTATAATTTTGAAACGAAGAAAGGAAAACTGGCTCAGTATGCCGAAAGAGTCTGGGGAATTAAAGAAGGCACCCTGGAAGAAAAAGCAGAGCTGGGAATTAAAAAAATGGAAGAATTTTTCCACAGCCTGAATATCAAAACCAAACTTTCAGAATACACAGAAGATTATAAAGGAACTGCAGAACGGGTAGAAAAAGCATTTAAGGACAGAAACTGGTCCGGCCTTGGTGAATATAAAAAACTGACACCGGAGGATGCTTCTAAAATTGTGGAGATGAGTTACTAGAATTGAGAGATAGCGTTTGAGGATGTGAGTGTTTTGGAGTATGAGAGTAAATGAGTTGAGAGTTTTCAGTTGCTGGTTGCCGGTTTGTAGTTGTTAAGGCCTTTATTTGAAGTCTAATATAAAAATTCATCATTGACTTGCAAATCAAAATTCACAATTGGCATGACCAGATGATGAATTTTAAACTCAGCCATACTCTCTGCGACATAAATTCCTGTTATTTATAAACATTCGTTTAAAAAAGCATGATTTCATTATAGATATTTCAAATTTATTTATATTTTAGCATATTCTTAAATTTGTGAAAATGAAAAAACAGCTACTTTTATTTGCCTTTTCTGCCTTGGCGCTAACTTCCTGTAAAGATGACAATATTGAAGCTTATGAATTAGAAATGATGAGCGGAGACTGGAAGATCAGCAAAATAGAAACTATTTCCGGAAAAGACAATAAAACAGTAATTAAGACATTATCTCCTTCTGAATGTGAGGCTAAAAATATTCTGCATTTCAGAACTGATTACTATACAAGCCTTACCTACTATTCCAAAGTAGGGCTTGAATGCCAGATGGCAGGAAAAACTGAAGGTACATACACGTATTCGGAAGAGTCCAAGCTGATGAGCATCAAAAACACCAATGATACCGAGAGATCGTACCGGGTGGAAGTTCTTACCAGCAAGGATATGAAACTGGCACAGCTGTTTGGCTCATTCGACCAAAACGATGATGGTGTTGCTGATCTGACCTACGTTAGCTACATAAGATAAATTAAGACTCCCGGTTTTATCGGGAGTTTTTTATTACTTTTATACTGCATTTAAAATTGATTATAATGAAGAAGATTCTTTCAGCATTTCTATTGCTGTATTTTACACTGGCTTTTTCCCAGGAAAAAAAACCGATGTTCTGGGAAGACATTCAGAATTTCAAAAAACAGGATCAGGAAAATCCGCCCCCTAAAGATGCCATCCTGCTGATCGGAAGCTCATCTTTTACCCGATGGACGGACATAGCCAACTATTTTCCTGATAAAACTCTTATCAACAGGGGTTTTGGCGGCTCCAGAATAACAGATCTCAATGATTTTGCAGATGATCTTTTAAGCCCGTACCAGCCTAAGCAGATCATCATTTACTGCGGAGATAATGATTTTGCAGATAACCATGGCCTGGAAGCGAAAGTGGTTGTTAACCGGTTTAAAACCTTCTATAAAAAGATCCGCGAGAGATTTCCGGACATCGAAGTGGATTATATTTCCATTAAATTTTCTCCCAGCCGAGAAAAGCTGTGGCCTCAGATGAAAGCAACCAATAAGAAAATTGCGGCTTTCATGAAAAAAGAACCCAATGCAGAATTCATTGATATCACCAAAGCAATGGAAGATGCCAGCGGAAATGTCAGAAGAGACCTTTTCCTGCCGGATATGCTCCACCTGACCCCTGAAGGAAATGAGGTCTGGGCAAAGGTTATGAGACCCTATATGAAATAATTAATAGAAAACTCCGGTTCATACCGGAGTTTCTGTTTTTATACGGGTATCAATTCGGAAAAATGAATGTTAAATATTTTTTATTTAATTTTAATACTCAACTCAATTACCGAATGACATGAAAAAAATTTCAAACATACATAAGCTGTCAATAACAGCATTAATCTTGATTTTCACCCTGATCTCCTGCGATAATGACGACCAGGAAGGATCTCCTGTTCTGGGAACCTGGAAAGCTGCAAAAACGATGACTATTTCCGGAAATAACGGAGTAATTCTCCTGCAAAATCCAATAACCGGCTGCAGCGCAGGAGCTACTTATGATTTTCGGGCCAATGGTGATTTCGAATACAGAAGCTCGTGTACGAGTTCATGGGAAACAGGAACCTTTAAATACAGTGAGGACAGTATGGTCATAACGCTCTATATCAATGTAGATGGCGGGGATAATGAAATGGGCACAGAGACTCTCTATTCACTTACAGCCAGTGAAATGCAGACAATTACCGGAAAATCTGATTATGATCATGATGGGGTTCAGGATACCTCGGTTATTGTTTACACCAGACAGTAGGATGTTATTTGATGAATTTTATCACCAGCTCTTGAGCCGTATTTTCAAACTGCAGGTTTTCTATTGTAAATTTTTCGGTTGCCTGAGTCTGTGTTTTCAGCCTAAGCTCCCTGATCGCCGTTTTTTCCCTATTGGTAAGGTGAAGCCTGATCTCAATGGAATCTACATCAAAAATGATAAACGTTTTACCCGAAGCCTTTTTCTTTATTCCGAAAGCCGTCATCTCTTCAATAATCTTGTGATAATCCTCACTGCTGCAATCCAGCACCATTCCTGAAATATCTGTAATTAACTTCGTGGTATCCCACCTGTTCCTTAAAAAATCTTCCCGTGTGAAAGAAGTGTAAGGCTTACGATATAAATTTGATAGAAAATCCGGATTATAAAAAGCATACCAGGTTGCTACGCTGCCTTTCAGTTTGGTATAATAGGCAGAATACCAAAGCATTTTCCCGTTTCCGAAATCCCATTTTGACTCTGATCTTTCAAACTTCAGTCCTCCGTTTTTCTGCTTTTTTGCTATATTGTCAGAAAACTGACCGTGCACATCCCAGGAAAAACCGATTCCCACAGCGCCTTCCTTTTCTCCGAATTTATTACCGGGGCCCATAATTTCAAGATAGGTAGATTTTCCCCTCAGATAAGCGGTGGTGGTTTTCTGATCTACCGGATCAAAGCCGGGCAGTCCTTTATCCCAGTTCCCCCATTCCATGAGCTCTTTGCTGGATTTGATTTTTTCAAAGGTGGCCGCATCCAGAACAAAGTAGATATGGTTCAGTTTCAGTGCTTCATCCTGCCCAAAAACTTTACAGCAGCTGATCAGAAAAAAAACCAATACAAATAAACTTCTCATTATCTCCTATTTATCCCTAAATGTAACAAAAAAATCCCATTACGGGATTTTTATTTCTTTCTCTTGGACTTTGATATCGCTTTCTGCTGGGCCCTGTTGGCTCCAAATTTCTTCGGTGCTTTTCTTTTTGAAGGTCCGCCCCAGTTTTCTTTTTTGTTTTTATCCTTTTTCTCGTGGAATGCTCCTCCTCCATCATTCAGTTTCACCTGTGCAGGATTTTTCATCACGATCTGATCTTCTTCGGAAGCAATCTTTTTAGGATTTATCTTAACTTCTCCAGGGAAATCATTAAACTTCAGATCTTTATCCATTAACAATTCAATATCAAGGATCGCAGCTTCTTCCTTCTTCGTCACGAAAGTAATGGCTTTACCGTCTTTATCTGCTCTACCCGTTCTTCCTATCCTGTGGATATACTGTTCGGGAATCTCAGGCGTTTCAAAATTGATGACATGGGTAATATCCGAGATATCAAGACCTCTGGCCATAACATCAGTAGTGATCAGTCCGCGTATTTCTTCGTTCTCGAATCTTTTCATGGCTTTAAGCCTGTAATTCTGAGATTTATTGGAGTGAATCACATCAAACTGCTCAGGAAAAAGCTCATCAATTTTAGAAAACAAAAGATCCGAATGCTTTTTATTGTTGGTAAAGATCAGCACTTTGGACATTTCCTCCTGAGTTTTCAGTAAGTGTTCAAGAAGGTTGATCTTGGTATTAAAGTTTTCCACTTTATATCCGCTCTGGTCTATTTTTTCAAGCGGAGTTCCGGATTTTGCCAATGAAATTTCCACAGGATTGGCAAAATACTGGTCCAGCATTTCATCTACTGCTTCCGTCATAGTAGCTGAGAAAAGAATATTCTGTCTTTTCTCCCTCATCATTTCAAAAATATGGGTAAGCTGTGGTCTGAATCCTAAATTCAGCATTTCATCAAACTCATCAATAATCAGCTTCTGTACTTCTTTCAAGGAAATCGCATTATCAATGGCAAGATCCATTACCCTTCCCGGAGTTCCTACCAGGATGTCACAGCCATCATTAAACAAAAGCTTCTGCGTATTGATGTTTTTTCCTCCATATATTCCGATCACTCTTGTGGTAATATTCTCAGTCAGTTTCTCAAGGATTTCAGTAACCTGCACTACCAATTCCCTTGTAGGTACAAGAATCAAAACGGTAGGATTTCCGGTTTTGTTATATTTCCATGTTTTCAGAACCGGCAGAAGATAAGCTAGTGTTTTCCCGGTTCCCGTCTGAGCAATTCCCATCACATCTCTTCCGGAAAGTATAGGCCCTACGCTTTTCTCCTGAATAGGTGTAGGCTCAAATAATTCCAGATCCGCTAAAACATCAAGAATTTTAACCGGCAGGCCAAAATCCGCAAAAGTGAGTTTTTCCATGGTGCAAAGATAGGGATTTTAGGATGATGTATTATGTACAATGTATAATGTATTCATGAATAGAGGGTTAGATAATGAGAGTCAGATCTTAGATGTCAGATTTCAGACATCAGACATCAGATGCAACAATCACTATTCTACGACTATAACCTGCAATCTTGTCTATAGCTTACACTAAGACTCTCACATACTCACCCCCCCAACTCTCTAACACAGCACCTCTCATTTCACCTTCACGCTTGTGCTTTTAATCTTAATATCATCGTCTTCCCATTTACTGGACGTAATGATCACGTATCCTTTCTTTTTCGGATCTTTTTTGATCGGGAATTTTTCTTCTTCCCATTGTGAGCAGTGTGTAGATATTGAAGGAACTAAAGGTTTCCAGCCTGATTTATCCAATGTGTACACATGAAAGGCATGCCAGCAGCTTGTGCACCAGCCGGGATAAAATCCAATTTCATCCGTTCCGTCTTCATTAAGATCTCCGAGGTTGTATAGCCCGCCGTTATTGGCAGGTGAAATGACGAAAGTCTTTATTTTCTTATCGCTGAAATAAATGGTGGTTTCGCATTTTCCATCACATTCATCTGAACAGTCGCTTACTTTAGTGTAGGCATATTCTTTTGTTCCATTGCCGTCAAAGTCTCCATACAGGCCTTTTTCAGCAGTTTCCTGAGCGATGAATAACGAACTGCTCAGGACTAGAGTTGTTAAGATAAGTTTTTTCATAGGTTTGTTTTGTTTTTAGTTGCGGAGTGCTAGTTTCTAGTTTCATGGCAAAGGATATGAGATGGATAAGCTGGCTGGAAGAAAAATTATGGTCATAACAATAATTCATAACTCATAACTCATAATTCATAACTTATAACTTAGATAACCTGTATCCGGAAATCCGCTTCATTTCCTCGTCACTCTCAGTAAAAGTACTAAAACCAGAATAATTGAAAACACAAAACCGAGTACAGCTACCAGAGACAGCTCTCCTATCCTTGGGCCCGATTCGGAAACGAAAACAATGGCTGTGGCAATGATATTGGCGCCCAGGATCATGGCCAGAATTAAATTGATAACACTGGATTTGATCAGCTGGTTGGTTTTTTCAATATTTTTAATCTCACTGGAGACCGTAAATTTATTATCATCCAGCTTCTGAAGGACAGACCGAAGCTCTTTGGGAATTTCATCTACGTTGTCCGTGAAATTCATCATACGGTCCATGCCTGTTTTTAAAAGATTTTTTGGCCGGATCTTTTTGGTGAATATTTTTTTGGTGTAGGGATGAAGACTTTTCACCACATCCAGATCAGGGTTGATGGTTCTTCCCACCCCTTCTATCAGACTGATTCCTTTAAACAGAAGATAAAAATAGTCCGGCATATGCAGTCTGTTGTCCTTCAAGATATCTTTCATTTTATTGATGATGACCTGTACATTGATATCCTGAAGCGAAGAGCTGTGCACAAAGTTCAGAATATCTTCTACGTCATTTTCAAACCTTCTTTCATCCGGAATTTCATAGCTGACCGCCATTTTTTTGAGGTGACGGACAATTTTATGCGAATTCTTAGCGACAAAGCTTACAATAAGGTTTTCAAGGATTTCTTTATCATTCGGCTGGATCTTTCCTACTGCTCCGAAATCAATGAAAACTATTCTTCCGTCTTTTTTTACCAGAATATTTCCGGCATGCGGATCGGCATGAAAAAATCCGTAATCGAGAATCTGTGAAACGAATAATCTCAGCCCAACTTCAGAAACTTTTACCGGATCAATGGCATGTGCTAAAAGAGCCGGCTTATCGGTCACTTTAATCCCATCGATGAATTCCATACAAAGAATATTGTTGTTCGAAAATTCTTCATAGATTTTTGGAACATATGTTTCTTTATTATTCTTGAAATTACGAGCAAAATGGAGGATGTTTTCTTTTTCGTTGATCAGGGAAACCTCTTCGAGCAAAGACTTTTCAAAAGTGGAAATGGCCTGTTTCAGATTAAGCTTTTCCCCTATCTCAGAGTAGGCGGAAACCAGTTTTTCCAGGTCTTTTATAAGCAGAAGATCATCTTCAATAACGGCCTGAACATACGGTTTTTTAAGTTTAAGGATCACGGGACTTCCGTCTTTTAACACTGCTTTGTATACCTGTGCAATGGAAGCCGTTGCTAAGGGTTCTTTCTGAATTTCCTGAAAATGCTCTCCAGCGGATATATTAAATTCGTTTTCCAGGATTTCTTCCACGTCCATATGCACAGTATCCACTTTGTCCTGAAGCTTCTGCAACTCCTGGATCAGTTCCGGAGGAAGAAGATCTTCCCTGTTGCTGAATGTCTGCCCCAATTTCACAAACGTAGGTCCAAGCTCTTCCAGCACCAGCCGGATTCTTTCATATACGGTACCTTTTGAAACCACTTCATCGGAATCTGAGGGCTCCTGCTCCTGCTTATTGCCCGTGTTCATGCGGGCCAGCATGTCTTTAAATCCGTATTTACTGAGGACGGAAATGAGCCTGGCTGATCTTTTCAGTTTTCTTTGCTGCTTGTCAAACATATATTTCTGGATAGTTGGTGCAAATTACTCCAAAAATTGTTCCCATTGCTATTTTTACTTTTAAATAGAATAGAACTGTCCATAAAAAAAGCTGCGCAAACGGCAGCTTTATTTAAACAATATTTAATAAGTGATTATCCTATAACTCTAACATTGTCTGCTTCAGGTCCTTTTTTACCTTCTTTGATCTCATATTCTACGGCCTGTCCTTCTTTCAAAGATCTAAGTCCTGAAGATTGAATAGCTGAATGATGGCAAAAAATATCATTTCCGCCTCCGTCCGGTGTAATAAAACCAAAACCTTTGGTTTCGTTAAACCATTTTACTGTTCCTGTCATTATATTATTTTTAAATTGATTAGTGAAGATAGTGATTTCATTCATATCCTGACAGAAAATAATACTATTATTTATAATATTCTCATTTCAAACGTTATACAAATAAAAATATTCTACCGTATTGCATAAATATTTATCTTTACATGTAACAAATTACAACTAACCTATAAAATATGAACAAAATGAAAAATTTAAAAAACAGCAAACTTTCAAGAGAACAATTAAAAGGAATTTCAGGAAGCGGTATTATTATCGGTAACTGCTCCAACGAATGCTGCCCTACAGATGGCAGACCTACTTGCCCAAGACTGATCTGTCCAGCTGTGCTATGCCCTGAGCTGGTGTAAAAAATAAGAACATATTTTAAGTAAGGAGCAGAAATTCATCTGCTCTTTTTATTTTTACAAAAAAACAGATATGGAACCAAAAGTCCCCGGCATTGCAGGATATGCTGATGTTCTTGAAAAATTCATCGAAGCTACTGTTTCCCTAAGCTTTGCCGAACTTCATAAGGATTTTATTCCCTTTATCCCTGAAATTTCCGGCAGAATTCTTGATCTCGGAGCGGGAATCGGGCGGGATGCATCTGAATTTTCTGCCATGGGACATGTGGTAACTGCTTTAGAGCCATCTGAAGCACTTCTTGAAGCCGGGAAAAAGTTATATCCCAATTCTTCCATCCATTGGGTACAAGATTCACTTCCTGATCTTCAATATCTGGATTCTGATCTGAAATTTGATTTTATTCTGGCATCCGGTGTATGGCATCATCTTAACCCTGATGAACAGGAACTTTCTCTTATTAAAATTTCAAAAATTTTATCCAGTAACGGAATTTTCGCTCTCAGCTTACGGAATGGTCCTGCCGGAGCGGGCAGCTGTATCTTCCCTACTCATGCAGGAAATACGGTAAAGCAGGCAGAACAAACCGGTCTGAAAACTCTTTTGTTTCTTGAAAATCAGCCCAGCCTGATGAAGGGAAAAGAAAGCGTTACATGGTCACGGCTTGTCTTTCAAAAGACCCGATAAACATATTTGTTTTTATTATGTTGGTACTCGCAAAGGCGCTAGTTTTTTATATGCTTGCTTCTACTAAGGCGCAAGGATTTTATCTTCGATAAAATTGTATACACCATAACTATAAGGATGTACAGACTTATGTTACATCTATATATTTTGCTGAAAATCTTCGATTTTCTTGCGCCTTAAAAACTTTTAATTGTTAAAATCCTTGCGCCTTTGCGAGTACCAACAGACTAATGCTTTAGTTTTACTTAAGATACGTTTCGTAAAGGTCTTTTCTGCGGTCATTCATCACCTGAACGGAGCCGTTATGATGAAGATCTTTGAGCAGATTAAGGTCTACATCCACAATAAGTGTCATTTCCGTATTCGGGGTTGCTTCCCCTTTCACCGCATTGGACGGAAATGCAAAATCTGAAGGGGTAAAAACGGCTGCCTGCCCAAACTGGATATCCATATTGTTAACGCCTGGAAGGTTTCCTACACAGCCTGCAATGGCTACATAGCATTCATTTTCAATAGCTCTTGCCGCTGCGCAGTGACGCACCCTGATATAGGCGTTCTGCGTGTCTGTAAGATACGGTACAAAAAGAATTTTCATTCCCTGATCTGCGAGGATTCTCGGTAATTCAGGAAATTCCACGTCATAGCAGATGACAAGTCCTATTTTACCACAGTCGGTATCAAAAACCCTGATCTCGTTTCCTCCTTTCATCCCGTAATATTTTCTTTCATTGGGTGTGATGTGGATTTTGCGGTATTCATCTATGCGGCCGTCGCGGTGCAGCAGGTAGCTCACGTTATACAGATCATTGTTTTCGGGATCAAAAACGGGCATGCTTCCTGAAATAATATTGACATTGTAGCTGATGGCCAGTTCTGAAATTCTAATTTTAATTTCCTCGCTTAATTTAGCCAGCTCAATCATGCTGTCTCTTTCTGAAAGCTTGTTGAACGGTGCCAGCAATGGTGTATTGAAAAGCTCCGGGAACAGGACAAAATCCGATTTGTAATCTCCCATCACATTGACAAAAAACTCCACCTGTTCATAAAAAGCATCTATGTTTTTGAAATGTCTCATTTGCCACTGCACGAGTCCAAGACGTATGATGCTGTCCTGCATGGTATTGGGCTTTTTGCTGTAATAAATATTGTTCCATTGAAGCAAAACCGCATTTTCCAGCGATGATTCGTCTTCGGGAAGGTATTTTTTAAGGATCTTTATGGGAAGGAAGTTATTGGAAAGCTGAAAAGACAGTACGGGATCATAAATTTCTTTGTCCCTTACTTTCCGGATGTATTCTCTCGGGGATATCTCATTACTGTATTTGTGATAATTCGGGATCCTGCCACCGAGGATAATGGATTTCAGATTGAGAAGTTCGCATAACTCTTTTCTGGCATCATACAATCTTCTTCCCAGACGCAGCTCACGGAACTCAGGGTCTACAAAAACTTCAATTCCGTAGAGAACATTTCCTGTTGAAAGATGGGTATTGAAGGTATAATTTCCTGTAATATCCACATAGGTATGGTCATCCCCGAAATCATCATAATTCACAATAATGGAAAGGGCTACAGCAGCCAGTTTCCCGTCTACCGTGATGCAGATCTGGCCTTTAGGGAATATTTTGGTGAGTTTTTCGATGCTTTTTTTAGACCAAATCGATTCTGACATCTGCGGGTAAGCACGCTTCATTGTTACTACCAGTTCATCATAATCCTGAACAGTCAGGGGTCTCGTTTCTATTTGCATGTGATGTAATTTTACTTAAATTTAGGGAAAAATAATCAGTAGAGAAACTTATTACAAAAACACATCCGTAAAAATGAAAATATTTCGTCTGGTCCATTCCATAACAATTCTCATCATTTTTGTTCTATTTTTTTTAAATTCAAACTCAGCAAATAATGTTTCTCACAATTTAAATTTATTATTCAATTCAAATCTCAATAGCCGTGACGGGAAAAATTTTCTTTATTTTTTTTCAGGATTATCAATATTGATAAGTTATTTTATTGCCGGTGAGAACAGGATTTTTAAAGGAATATATATTTTATTAATCTCAATAAGTATTCTATTTATAGTATTTTCTCTGAAGCAATTTTAAGATCAAATCATTTAGAAATAAATATTGCCCGATAACGTGTGCATAAAACTATAAATCAATGGCCATTATCATACAAAATCAATCTGAATGCCCCATCTGCCATACAATTTTGTATGATCACCAGAATATTGTTATATTTCCTGCATTCATATCAAATACAAAAGATCCGTTATATCTTTTTAATGACGCAGGAATTCATTATTCATGTCTTAAAAAGCATTCTTCCGGCAATAAAGCTTTAGGTTTTATGGAAAAAGTAATGTTCAAGATAAAACCTGAAAACAGGATCTGTGATATAGGTAAAAATATGATAGACACTCCTGAAAATCATTTATTTATCGACTTATTAACTTCTGATGAAAAAGAGAAACTGTATTCCTTCAACATCATGAATATTGATATCCGAAATATTTCAATTTGGCCGGACAGGCAAGATTTTATTGCTGCGGCTGAACAGTTTTTAATGGATGAAAAATGGGAATTTCTGAGTTCATTTAATTATCTGGACTATGTTTTGAAAAAAATAAAATCCTGCCCATAAAGAGCAGGATTAATATTTTAAATTTCAGTGAAAATTATTCCCACTCAATCGTTGCAGGCGGTTTGCTTGAAATATCGTAAGCTACCCTGTTGATACCTCTTACTTCGTTGATGATTCTGCTGGAAACCGTATCCAGGAACTCATAAGGAAGTCTGCTCCATGTTGCCGTCATAAAGTCGATGGTGTTGGCAGAACGGACTACAGCGGTGTATTCGTAAGTTCTTTCGTCTCCCATTACTCCTACTGATTTTACAGGAAGAAGGACTACGAAAGCCTGGGATACTTTTTCGTACAAATCATTTTTGTAAAGTTCTTCAATGAAGATATCATCCGCTTCCTGAAGGATTCTCACTTTTTCAGCATCAACAGCGCCCAATACTCTGATTCCTAATCCAGGCCCAGGGAAAGGGTGTCTGTGTACCAAATGATGCGGAATACCCAATTCCTCACCTACTTTTCTTACTTCGTCCTTGAAAAGCTCTCTTAACGGCTCCAACAGCTCAAATTCCATATCTTCAGGAAGTCCTCCTACGTTGTGGTGAGATTTGATCACAGCAGATGGTCCGTTTACCGACTGGCTTTCGATAACATCAGGATAAATGGTTCCCTGAGCTAAGAATCTAGCGCCTTCTATTTTATGGGATTCTTCATCAAAAACGTGGATAAATTCGTTTCCGATAATTTTTCTTTTCTGCTCCGGATCATCAATTCCTGCCAGTTTTGAAAGGAATCTTTCTTTGGCATCCACCATTTTAATGTTCATATGGAAGTGCTCTCCATAATTATCCATTACTTTCTGGCCTTCATCTTTTCTCAATAAACCAGTATCCACGAAGATACAAGTCAGCTGATCACCGATGGCCTTGTGAATTAAAACAGCAGCTACGGAAGAATCAACTCCGCCTGAAAGACCAAGGATGACCTTGTTGTCTCCTACTTTTTCACGGATTTCTTCCACTGTTTTATCGATATAATTGGTAAGCTTCCAGTTTTTCTCAGCATCACAGATCCCGAACACAAAGTTTTCAAGCATTTTTCCGCCTTCTTCGGTGTGAGAAACTTCCGGGTGGAACTGTACACAGAAGATTTTTTTGTCTTCGTTAGAAATAGAAGCCATCACTCCTGATTTTGCATTCAGTTCAAAACCTGCAGGCAATGCACCCACTTCATCAAAGTGGCTCATCCATACTACAGAATTCTGGGTAACTCCTTTTAACAGAGAGCTTTCTTTAACGATTTCCAAATGGGCTTTTCCGTACTCCCCTTTTTCTCCTTTGTTCACTTTTCCGCCTAACAGATGAGCGGTAAGCTGCATTCCGTAGCAGATTCCCAAAACAGGAACTCCCTGCTCATATAATTCTTTTTCTACCAGGTGGGCATTTTCTGCATTCACAGAGCTGGGTCCTCCGGAAAGGATGATCCCTTTGGGTTGTTTTGCAAGAATATCCTGTAAAGGTGTATTGAAAGGAAGGATTTCAGAATATACGCCCATCTCACGGATTCTTCTCCCGATAAGCTGGTTGTACTGTGATCCGAAATCTAATATGATAATACCGTTGTTCATTATGATTGATAAATGATGATTGATAAATGATAATTGATTTCAGATGTCAGACATCAGATATCAGACCTTCGTGTCTGATGTCTTGAATCCTGCATCTGAATATCTTATATTAACTGTGTTACAAAAAAAGACTTGGAGCTGTTCCAAATCTTTTTTCGTGATTTATTTTAAAACTTTCCGATGTCTTCTCTGTAGAAGCCGTAATCGAAATGAATGTGGGCTGCATCTTCGTACACTTTTTTGCGGGCGTCATCGTAAGTTGCTCCGGTAGCGACGATGTTCAGAACTCTTCCACCGTTGGAAACCACTTTATCTCCTTTTCTAATTGCACCTGCGT
Organism: Chryseobacterium phocaeense; assembly: GCF_900169075.1. Classification (NCBI taxonomy): domain Bacteria; kingdom Pseudomonadati; phylum Bacteroidota; class Flavobacteriia; order Flavobacteriales; family Weeksellaceae; genus Chryseobacterium; species Chryseobacterium phocaeense. The sequence continues at coordinate 1,019,700 of NZ_LT827015.1, read as the reverse complement.
ACAGAAGTTTTGAATGTTTAAGTTTGTCTTCCCCAACAATTTCGTAGCCTGTTTCAATATTTCTCGGGTAACCTCCGGAACACATTACCAGGCATACTGCTTTTTCGTCTTTAAACTTAAGCTCGATGTCTTTTCCGTCCATACAGTCCTGGATCACATCAAGAAGGTTATTTTCCATCAATGCCATCAGTACCTGCGTTTCAGGATCCCCGAATCTCATGTTGTATTCAAGAAGGTAAGTTCCGTTTTTAGTAACCATTAATCCGAAGAAAATAATTCCTTTAAAGCTGAATCCTTCTCCTTTAAGACCGTTAATAGTAGGCTGCAGGATATTTTTTTCAAAATCGGCATAGTGCTCCTGGGTAAAGTCAGGGCTTGGTGCTACAGATCCCATACCACCTGTGTTCGGTCCTGTATCTCCGTTTCCGGCCTTTTTGTAATCTTTTGCTGCGATACAAGGGAAAATCTTCTCCCCGTTTGAGAATGCAATGATTGAAGCTTCAAAACCTTCCAGATATTCTTCAATAACCAGACGAATTCCAGCATCTCCATAGATTCTTCTGATCATGAAATCGTGGATCGTAGCTTCTGCTTCTTCAAGGTTGTCACAGATAACCACTCCTTTTCCGCCTGCCAGACCACTCGCTTTAACCACTAATGGATACTGCTGTGTCTGAACATATTCTTTAGCATCGTTATATGAATCAAACACTACAGCTTTGGCCGTTTTGATATCATAGGTCTGCATAAATTTCTTAGAGAAAGCCTTACTTCCTTCCAGGCTTGCCACTTTTTGGTTCGGACCGAAAACTTTAAGATCGTGCTTTTTGAATTCATCCTTCAACCCGGCTACAAGCGGAGCTTCGGGACCTACAATGGTAAGATCCACCTTTTCTTTGATCGCGAAATCTCTCAGTTCCTTGATTTCGGATAAATGAACATTTTTCCCTATTACATCGGTGGTAGCATTACCGTTAGCAAAAAACATTTTAGAAATTCTCGGGTCATTCTGAAGCTTTGCTGCTAAAGCGGATTCTCTACCGCCTTCACCTATGATTAATATTCTCATACTTTATTTATTATCTAGTCTAATTTACAAATATATAATTAAAATTAAAAAACTGAGGGATTAAAAGATTAAGAAACACCTCCAAAATCTCAATTTCTTAATTTTAAAATCTTTTAATTCTATTAATGTAAAAAGTGTCTTACCCCTGTAAACATCATTGGAATACGGTGCTCATTGGCCGCTTCAATGCTGTCCTGATCTTTTACACTTCCACCCGGCTGTATGATGGCCTTGACTCCCTGTTCTGCGCAGAAATCCACTACGTCACGAAAAGGGAAAAACGCATCGGAAGCCAGTACAAGGTCTCCGGAGAATTTTTCTTTTGCTCTTTCAATGGCTTGTTGCGTAGCCCAGATCCTGTTCACCTGGCCACCTCCGATCCCGAAGGCCTGAATACCATTGGAAACCACAATAGCGTTGGATTTTACATACTTCACCACTCTCTGGGAGAACAAAAGGGCTTTTTTCTGCTCTTCGGAAGGCTGTACGTCTGTAACCACTTTAATGTCATCAGAGAAATGGCTGTCATTATCCTGAACCAGGATACCACCGTCGATCTTCACCCAGGTCTGCTTATCAGAAACCGCGTTCACGATTTTTATAATTCTGAGGTTTTTCTTTTTTCTTAAAACTTCCAGAGCTTCTTCATCAAAGTCCGGAGCCATTACGATTTCCAGGAATGTTTTGTTCAGTTCTTCAGCCGTTGCTGCATCGATCTTGTAGTTCATTGCAACAATTCCGCCAAAAATAGAAACCGGATCACATTCGAAAGTTTTCTGATAGGTTTCCAGAGCTGAAGTTCCGATAGCTACTCCACAAGGTGTGGAATGCTTCACCGCGCAGCAGGCCATTTCTTCTTTGAACTCGGTAACTACTTTCCAGCAAAGGTCCATATCACGAAGGTTATTGAAAGAAAGCTCTTTACCGCCCAGCTGTTCGAAATCTTTCATCGCGCCGTTCTCAAATGTAGAAACGTAGTAAGCGGCAGTCTGGTGAGGGTTTTCACCGTATCTTAAATCTGAAACTTTTTTATAGGAAGCATTCAGGTACGCAGGATATTCTTCATCTAAAAGCATTCTTGAAATCGCCGCATCATACGCAGAAGTAAGGTTGAATACTTTTCCGGCAAGTTTTTTACGGGTTTCGATGTATGAATCCCCATTCTGCTCCATTTCAAGTCTTACGGTTGCGTAATCTTCCACATCGGTAATTACGGTAACGGAATCAAAATTCTTGGCTGCAGAACGAAGCATGGAAGGACCTCCGATATCGATAAACTCTACTTTTTCATGTAAAGAAATGTCTTTGTTTACGTTTTCAAAAAAAGGATAAAGGTTTACGATCACCATGTCGATAAGCTCTATTCCGTGCTCTTTAACGGTTCTCATGTGCTCTTCATTGGCACGAACGGCTAAAAGTCCTCCGTGAACTTTCGGGTGAAGGGTTTTCACTCTCCCGTCCAGCATTTCAGGGAAGTTGGTTACCTCATCAATCTGAATCGGATTTAAACCGGCATCTTTCAAATGTTTGAAGGTTCCTCCTGTAGAGATCAATTCATAATTCCGGGCTTCCAGAAACTGAGCGAACTCGATCAATCCGCTTTTGTCGGAAACACTGATTAAAACTCTCTTTTTACTCATTTTTACTTTCGATTTTTTCGTAGGATTTCATCCTACGTTTGTTTAATTTGTCTTTGGGGATTCTTTTTCACATAGGATTTTATCCTATGCTTTTTTAAATCGTCCCTTCGGGACTCTTACTTTCAATTTACTTTTTACAGTTATTTCAAACTGTAGGCCGGTCTTTCACCTCCGGTGTTACTTATATTTACTTAGATTTCTTCTTAATTAATATACCAATGTATCAGTTCAGCAATGTAACAATCAATTGGTTATTGGTACACTGGTACATTTTTATATTGTTACATTATTCAGTACTTTATTGATTGCTTTCGGAAATATCTCGTATTCAACATGGTGTACTTTTTCTGCGATGGTTTCTGCGGTATCCTCTGCAGTTACTTCAAATGATTTCTGAAGAATAGCTTCTCCTTCATCAATTCCTGGTGTCACAAAATGTACTGTGGCTCCGCTTTCTGTTTCTCTGGCTTCGATCACGGCATGGTGTACATTCATTCCCCACATTCCTTTTCCTCCGAATTTCGGAAGCAGTGCAGGATGGATATTGATCATTTTGCCGGTCCAGTTTTCACAGAATTCAGGTTTCAGAATGGATAAAAATCCTGCCAGTACAATCAGATCCGTATCTTTTGGAATCACATTGGCCAGTTCACTGCTGAAGTTCTTTCCTCTGGGAATCAGGATGTTTTCTATATGATGGTTTTTGGCTCTTTCCAGTCCGTAACATTCTCTGTCTGCCACTACCAAAGATATTTTTGCATTTTGGATCTCTCCGTTGTCAATGGTATCTATGATTCTCTGCAGATTGGTTCCGGAACCTGAAACGAGTATAACTAAATTTTTCATGTGATAGTAATATGATGATGTGATGATATGTTAATTTGATGATGGTTGGCCTGTCGGCTCAATCGTCGAATTATCAAATCATCAGATCGTCAAATCAATCTTCTCGCTGCCTTCCGTGATTACTCCGATTTCGTAAGCATCGTCCAAAAGATGCAATACTTTTTCAGCATGGTCAGCATCCGTAACAATGATCATTCCTACGCCCATATTGAAGGTTCCGAACATTTCTTCACGGGTAACGCCACCTCTTTTTTCAAGTTCCAGCATTACATTTGGAATTTTGATCTTTGCAGCGTCGATAGAGGCACATAATCCTTCTGGGATAATTCTCGGAACGTTCTCATAAAGACCACCTCCTGTAATGTGGGCAATACCACAAACTTTTACTTCTTCCAGTACTTTATGGATTTCTTTGTAGTACAGTCTTGTAGGTACTAAAAGGGTTTCGTATAGCGGTTTTCCTTCAAATTCTTCTTCAAAATCCGGGAATACTTTTCTTACCAGCGAGAATCCATTGGAGTGGAATCCTGAGCTTGGCAGGGCAATGATTTTATTTCCGGCCTTGATATTGGACCCGTCAATGATCTGATCTTTTTCAACGATTCCTACACAGAATCCGGCAACATCATAATCTCCTGGCTGGTACATTCCCGGCATTTCGGCAGTTTCACCGCCAATTAATGCACAGTTATTATCTTTACATGCTTCCACCATTCCAAGAACGATTTCTGCAGCAATTTCTGAATCAAGCTTTCCGCAAGCCAGATAATCAAGGAAGAATAAAGGTTTTGCACCGTGGCAAAGAATATCATTGGCACACATAGCGAAACAGTCGATACCGATGGATCCGTATTGTTTGGTATCCAACGCTACTTTAAGCTTTGTTCCTACTCCGTCTGTTCCAGAAACCAGCACAGGATTTTTATATCCTCCGATCTCATAGAAAGCCCCAAAACTTCCCAAATGGTTCAATACATTTGAGTTGTGGGTTTCTCCAACGGCTTTTTTGATCTTGTCAACCGTTTTGTATCCTTCTTCTTTGTCTACGCCTGCTGATTTGTAAGTGTTGCTCATGTTACTTAGATTTTTAGATACTAGATTTCAGATTTCAGACTTTGATATTTCTACTGTCCAACCCTGATATCTTTTTATCTTTTATAAATTCAATTACTTTTTAATATTGGTTTTTAGAAAATAAAAAAGCCGACAATCTTGGTAGATTATCGGCCGTTATATTATCTCAGAATTTCAGAGCCCATAGTTTTCCCTTTCTTTGAAAAACATTCTTTAAAAGTGGTCTGAATTTTCATCTTTTTTCTTTTTGCAAAAATAGTAATTTTAAATTAATATTCAAACTCTATTTTTCAAGGATGGTTTCAATGGCAGCAATCTTCCTGATTTTCTCTTTTAATTCGCTGTTTTTCTCTTCATTGGAAATTTTTTGCTCTGCTTTATCAAAGTTGTCATTAAAGAAAGGTAATGAAAAAGTTTCTACAATATTTCCTCCATGGAAAGGAAAACGCTTGGATGCCGCTTCCAAAACGCCGGCTCCGCCTCTGCCTCCGGGAGATGCAGACATCAGTAACATTGGGATTTCATTCCATACGGTTCTGTCTTTAATTCTGGACACCCAGTCGAATACATTTTTGAAGGCTGTAGAGTACGTTCCGTTGTGTTCTGCCAATGAAACCAGAAGAAGATTGGCTCCGTCTATTTTTGCAGCAAAATCATGCGCTTCCTGCGGAATTCCACCGGCCAGTTCTCTTTCATGCTTATAGATAGGCATTTCAAATGGATTAAGATCTACTACTTCTACTTCTGCATTTTCAAACAGGGATGACGCATAGGCTACCAGCTGTCTGTTCATTGAAACATCCGAATTGCTTCCTGCTATTGCTAAAACTTTCATTATTGTTAATCTATTTTTTTAATGTATAAATTTACTTTTTATTTCATATAGGCCGGAAGTTCCATTGGCACTTCCATTAAAAGAATCTCCGCATCATCTACGGCTTCAATATTAAAGCTTTGGGTATCCCAGATTCCCAATCCGTCTCTTTCATTTAATATTCTGTCCCCTACTTTGGCGCTTCCTTTTAAAACAAACGCATAAACACCATTTCCTTTTTTGTTGAGCATATAATTTTTACCGTTTCCTGCTTTGAATTGAGCCAGATTAAACCATGCATCCTGATGAATCCATACCCCGTCATCGTTTTTGTTCGGAGAAAGGATCTGCTGGAATCCGTTGATTTTTTCACCTTCCTTAATGCTTTTCTGGTCATATCTGGGTTCTACATTCAGCTCTCTTGGGAATACCCAGATCTGAAGGAATTTCACAGCTTCATCTTTATTTTTATTGTACTCGCTGTGCATTACCCCGGTTCCTGCGCTCATCACCTGGATTTCCCCTTTTTTGATAACGGCTGTAGTCCCCATGGAATCTTTATGCTCCAGATCTCCTTCCAAAGGTATAGAAATAATTTCCATATCCCTGTGCGGATGCGTTCCAAATCCCATTCCCTGCGAAACGGTATCATCATTCAATACCCTTAGTACTCCAAAATTCGTTCTGTCCTTATTCTGATAATTCGCAAAACTAAATGTGTGGTAACTGTTTAACCAGCCATGATCTGCATGGCCTCTAGAATCTGCTTTATGATATACTGTTTTCATACTATGATTATTTTATGGTACAAATGTAGGAGAAATGGGGGTTTGAAAATGTTGATGTAGGGTAAGAAAGGATTTTGTTGTTTTGGTGAAGAGGCGAAAGGGCAAAAAAGCTAAGATGGCAAAGAAAGGCGAAGAAGGCTAATGTGTTTGCGAAGATTTTTACAATTATTGTTTTTGACCGGCTGAGCGGGCATATGTGTATTTCGTGGAATTTGTGGAATCTGTGGGAGGCTGTTATATTTTAAATAATAAGGTAATAGATATAAATTTTGGCTAAAGCCATTGTTATTGCTATATATTTTAAAAGTGGGCTAAAGCCCACTCCTATTGAATTTTATTAGTTCACTGATTGGAATAACCTCCATATCTTCCATCTTCCATCTTCCCACTTCTAACTTCTAACTTCTAACTTCTAACTTCTAACTTCTAACTTCTACAATTAAAAATGCACCTGCTTAATCTCCTCCTCTATTTCCATCGGCGTTTCGTCTTCTGATTTTATAAAAATCATGGTTACCACGGCACCGATCAACATGCATATTCCTCCTACAACAATGTAATCAATGGCCTGTTTTCCAAAGACACTGCTTACAATAGGTCCACCGAAAATACCATTGATGATCTGCGGAATCACAATAAAGAAGTTAAAGATTCCCATGTAAACACCCATTTTCTTTTGGGGAATAGAATCAATCAGCATGGCATAAGGCATCGCCAGGATACTGGCCCATGCAAATCCCAGACCTACCATGGAAATCCAGAGGTAGTGGATATCTTTAATAAAATACATGGAAATCAGGCCCAGGCCGCCAAAAGCCAAAGCCAAAGCATGGGTCTGCTTTTTACCGATAAACTTGGCAATCGGGGTTAAAGCAAATGCAAAGAAAATCGCATAGAAATTATAGCTTCCGAATAAACTTCCCGTAAGGTCTCCTGCTTTATTAAATTCTGCGGAATGCGTATCATCCGGTGAAAGTCCGAAATGATGGGTTGCCAGTGCGCTCGTGGTAAAAACCCACATGGTAAACAGCGCAAACCAGGAGAAAAACTGCACAATTCCCAGTTTCTTCATCTGCGAAGGAGCATTTTTGAAGTCTTTAAAAATATCTGAGAATTTCGACTCGTTTTTTACGACAGGTTTTCCGCCTTCAAATGAGGCAAATTCCTCCGGCGAATATTCTTTAGTGGTTAAAATGGTATACAAAATGGATATAATTAACACTGCTGCACCAATATAAAAGGCATAGATCACATTATCTGCGACAAAGCCTTTCGGAGCTTCATTTGAAACGCCCAGTTTCGTGAGCCATCCCGGCAAATCGGAGCCGATTACTGCTCCTATTCCTATCAGGATCGTCTGTACCGAAAATCCAATGGTTGCCTGATGTTTAGGCAGCATATCTCCCACCAGCGCACGGAAAGGCTCCATAGCCACATTAATGGAAGCATCCATCATCGCGAGGAATATCACGGCCATCAGTAAAACATTGGCGGCCAGCATTTGTGTGGCAGATGCGGCATTAGGAAGCATGACCAGACCGATTGCACATAAAACCGCACCTATCAGGAAATACGGCTTCCGTCTTCCGAGAGGGCTCCACGTATTATCGCCCATATGACCGATGATTGGCTGAACGATGAGTCCCGTAACAGGAGCCACCAGCCAGAACCAGGAGAGCTCATGAACATCTGCCCCGAAATTGGCCAGAATCCGGCTTGCATTTCCGTTCTGAAGCCCGAAAGCCATCTGAATTCCTAAAAAGCCCATGCTCATATTGATGATCTGAGCTATGGAAAGATTGGGTTTTACTGTACGTGATAAAGTGCTATGCGGAGTGTTCATTTATTGTTTTTTTAATTCTTGTAGTAAAACATCTTCAATGGCAGCTTTTTCTGAAACCACTTTGTCCACCACATCATTAGGAACCGTTACAGAAAGTACATATTGTTTTACTTTCCACGTTCCGTTTATTTTTTCTACCACTCCCGATCCTCTGCAGATCTTCATCTGGGTATCCAGCAATTCATCAAACCAGGCCATCTTTCCGTCTTTGCTGAAATAAATATTCCTTTTAATGGCTTTAAAATTCCAGGTTTTCTTTTTGTCAAAATAAGGTTTTGCCCAAACCATGAATGCTTTTTTATCCCAGATTTCTGTGGCATCTGTTCCGATAAAGGTAGATTCATCAGCAAAATAATTGAAGTAGGTATCGAAATCAGCTTTTGCGGCAGCGGTATTGAAGCCGTCAAGCATGGTTCCTATTGCTGTTTTTTCCTTTTCAGACTGAGCTCCTTTGGATTGAGCAAAGATTCCTGTACATCCCATCATGATAAGCACGAGTGTACAGATGATTGATATTTTTTTCATTGTATAATTAATTTTTGTTTTGGATTTCTATAATCAATGGAGTTTTGGCAGCTACATTCAGGGTATTATTCAGGGTTATTTCTTTTCCTGAAATGATCTCTTTCCCTCTTACCGCGCCATTCAATGATTCTGAAAAACGTTTTAAGTCTAACGTCTGATCTTTTTCATTATTGTTGATGACTACCATTACATTTTCTTTGTCCGAGTATCGGAAGTACACAAAAACACCATCCTGGGGAATGTAATTTTTAGTTTTCCCTGCATGGATCACCTCTTTTCCTTTTCTCCAGTTCAGTAATTTCTGCGTAAACTGGTAAAAATCTTTCTGCTCAGGGGTCTGTGATGAAGGATTGAAGGCATTTTGGGCATCAGATTTCCATCCACCGGGAAAATCCCTGCGGATATCTGCGTCACCGCCTTTGTTTTTATCGCCACGCATGCCTATTTCCGAGCCGTAGTAAATCTGTGGAATCCCTCTGACGGTGGAAATCATCGTCAAAGCCATTTTGTAAGCTTTCGGATCGGAATTAAAAATTTCGTTCCATCTTTCGGTATCGTGATTTTCAAAGAAAACAAGAATGTTTTTAAGATCCGGATAAAGGAAATCGCTGGTAAAAACATTATACAGCTTAATCATTCCGGTGTCCCAGCCTTCTTTTTCTTTCAAGGCTTTTGGCATATCCGCGAACAGCATAAAATCCATTACGGAAGGCAGGTTTGAGTTGTAGCCTGCCGCTTCTCCCGTTTTAGAGTCTTTTTGCCATGCGGAAATCTGTCCCGCCGTATATAGCCAGGTTTCCCCTACAATATTGAATTTCGGGTATTCATCCGTAATGGCTTTTGCCCATTTCGCCATGGCTTCTTTATCGTTGTAAGGATAGGTATCCACCCGTAATCCTCCGAGTTCGGCGTATTCTATCCACCAGATGGCATTTTGGGTAAGGTATTTTAACACCAGAGGATTTTTCTGGTTGATATCCGGCATGGTAGTATCAAACCAGCCGTTCAGTGCATACTTCTTATCAATTTCTGAAGCGTTGGGGTCAAACTGTGTGGTTGTTTTGTAATTGGAGCGGTAAAAACCGTCTTTTCCTTCATCAAACCAATGGATCCAGTCTTTGGAGGGGAGATCTTTGATCATCCAGTGGGAAACACCCCAGTGATTGGTCACATAATCCATCACCAGTGTCATTTTGCGCTGGTTCAGCTTCTGTGAGAGCTCACGGTAGTCTTCATTGGTTCCGTACCGGCCATCAATTTTATAAAGATCGGTCTGGGCATAGCCGTGGTAGGAGTAGACTTTTTCGTTGTCTTCGTTTACGGGAGTCAGCCAGACTGAGGTTGCGCCGAGGTTCTGGATATAATCAAGGTTATTGATAATTCCGCGGAGGTCGCCGCCATGTCTTCCGTTGGGCAGGCTGCGGTCACTTTTTTCAATAAGGTCCGGTCTGGAATCATTTTTTTCATCGCCATTGGCAAAACGGTCCGGCATAATGAGGTACATAACATCTTTTGAGGTAAAAGATTCACGGTCTGCAGATCCGGGCGTCCTTTTTTTCAGTTCATATCGGTAAGAACTTATATTTTTATTTCCTTTTTTAATGTTGATTTTAAATTCAGGAACTTTAATATCATTGGTATTGACGGTAATAAAAACATAATTCGGGTTTTCAACCTTCTGAATATCTTTGATCTGAATACCGTCAGAAAGTTCAACTTCATTTTTGGACACATCTTTTCCGTACACCATGATCTGAAGCTCAGGATTTTTCATTCCTTTCCACCAAAAGGCAGGCTCTATTTTTTCCAGCGGCTTTGTTTGGGAAAAGGCTGCTGCAGCTATTGAAAGTGCTGCAACAATAGATAGTTTTTTCATTATTTTCATTGATTATAACCTATGCAGAATAAAGTTTCCCCTTTATTCACAGGCGGTGTTCCTATTTTGTACAGAATAATACCTTCAGAGTCTGAAATGATATCCTGTTTTTTATTTCCAAATTCATCCGTAATATATCCAAGCACCTGCTTTTTCTTTACTTTGTCACCACTTTTGAGGCTGCTGTAAAAAATACCGTCTTCCGGAACACGGACGTAATCCTGCTGATTAAGATGAATGACAGGTTTTGCAGTGGGTTGAGCAGGTCTTTTTGCAATATAATTACCTGTTTCCACCAGCATGTTATAGACTGCTGTTTTAATCATGTCAACATTTTCCCTTTGTACCGTTCCCAACTTTCCTGCTTCTATGCTCAATGCTGTAAGTCCCTGCTGGGCAGCCTGCTTGAATGCATATTTTGCGGGGTCGGACGGATATAGATTGTAAGGATAAGATACCACATATCCAATCTGTGATTTAATGGCCATTTCACGGGCCAGCCCGGTCTGGTTACGTTTGTCTTTTCTATCGTAATAGCACACGAAAGGCAGCAGATCTTCGTTGGCATCTCCCCCGTGGATATCCAGAAAAATTTCTGAGGTTGAAATGATTTCCCTTGTAATGAGATCCGCTATTTTATCTGTAACCGTTCCTGTGGATGATCCCGGAAAAGCAGTATTTAAATTTTTCTGATCCAAAGGGTTCACAAACGGTGTTCTTTTCTGAAACGATTCTATATTGGCCACAGGTACTATAATGAGGGTTCCTCTTATGTGTTCTGGCTTTATCTCCTGCAACATTTCCTGAACAGCAATAACAGGTGGATATTCATAGCCATGTACACCGGCTACGATGCTGAAAACAGGCCCTTTATCTCTTCCTTTAATAACGGTGACCGGCAGACGGGTTTCCTGTACTCCGCTTTTTACAGCCAGAACTGTATCTTTTCTGGAATTCCCTGTTCCGGACATCATGCTGATGACGGCCTGAGCTTTCATTTCTGCCAGTAAACCAGCTCCGAAAAATCCGGCCATTACAATAATGAATTTCATATATTTTTTAACTAATTTGAAGAAACTTGCTGTTTATCCCTTCTGTATGATATCAGATTTCAATTTAATACTATATTTTTAAAAATAAGGGTACAAAAAGTAAAATTTTTCGCCTGATTTATGGATAAAAAATAGTAATGCCCCGGATCATTTTCCTGATGTACAATGAGCCGGGGCATAAACAATATATCAATTCAGATCTTAATTGACAGGCTTTACAGAAATTGCGAAACCGCCGCTTCTTGCCATTTTAAAGTTCAATTTAGATTTGCTTGTGATCTGCTTTTTGTAGATATTATAGCTTTGAGGATTATCGATATAATCTGCATCTTTTCCGTCTTCATAAACTGTTACTTCATATTTTTTCCCTTTGTCCAGGAAAGAAAAATCTACGGTGTATTCACGTTTATTTTCGTCGGTGATCCCACCAACAAACCAGTTTTCAGTTCCTTTTGCTTTTCTTGCCGTGATGACATAATCTCCCGGTTCAGCCGATAAAATTTTCGTATCATCCCAGTCTGCCGCCACATCCTTGATAAACTGGAAGGCATCCATATGCTTTTTGTAGTTCTCAGGAAGGTCTGCCGCCATCTGAAGAGGCATGTACATGGTAACATATAAGGCAAGCTGCTTAGCCAGCGTAGTTTTCACAAAACGCTTATCTCCGGGGAAATAATAGTCTAATTTCGTCTGGAAAATTCCCGGCGTGTAGTCCATAGACCCTCCCATCCATCTGGTGAACGGAAGAACGGTCTGGTGATCCGGCTTGTTTCCGCCAAATGCTTCGTACTCGGTTCCTCTGGCTGCTTCAGCCGAAATATAATTCGGGTAGGTACGGCTTTCTCCTGTAGGACGCACAGATTCGTGGGAATTCACCATGATTTTATATTCATTGGCTTTTTCAGCAATCCTGTAATAATGGTTGATGGTCCACTGGGAATAGTGATGTTCTCCTCTTGGAATAATATCGCCTACATAACCCGTTTTAACAGCATCATACCCATATTTATTCATCGTCTGGAAAGCTTTGTCTGCCCATCTTTCATAATTTGTGGCAGAGCCTGAAGTTTCGTGGTGCATGATCAGCTTAATTCCTTTTGAATGGGCATAGTCATTCAGCATTTTGATATCAAAATCAGGATAAGGCGTGATGAAATCGAATACATATTCTTTTGAGTGTCCGAACCAGTCTTCCCAGCCAATATTCCAGCCTTCGATCAATAATCCCTGGAACCCGTTTTCGGCAGCAAAGTCAATATATTCTTTAACTTTTGTATTGTTGGCTGCGTGTTTTCCGTTTGGAGTAAGTTTTGCAAAATCTGTTTTACCCAAATGAACGTTTTCTGCCGTAGAATAGGCCCACTGGGATTTCCCGATGATCATTTCCCACCATACGCCCATGTATTTCGTCGGGTGGATATAGGAAGTATCAGTATACTTTGTTGGCTCGTTAAGGTTAAAGATCATTTTGGAATCCATCACTTCTTCTGCTTTCGGGGCAACGATGATGGTTCTCCATGGCGTTACAGATGGGGTCTGGATGTATCCTTTTGCACCCTGTCTGTCTGCTGTAAGATGGGTTTTGAATTTAAAATTCTGCGCATCCACTTCAAGATGGGAAGCCGGATAATCCAAAACAGCTGCTTCTGCCACGTTTACATACAGAGGTTCCTTTCCTTCTTTTTTAAGCATTAACGGAGACTGCACTGCATTTTTAACCAGTTTCTGTGAAGCGTTGGCATCAAAAGCCTTGTCCCATTTGGCAGGAATTTCTGAGATCTTTGTTTCCTGATATTGATATTCCTGTGAATCGTAGTCTGCTACCATCCACCAGGCTTTCATATCTGTTGGGAAATCGATTTCAGAATCTTCTTCGCGGATCACGAAATAATTCAGGTTTTTCTGCTGTGGAAATTCATACCTGAATCCAAGACCGTCATTGAACAATCTGAACTTTACCACTATGCTTCTGTTTGTAGAAGCCTGATCAAGGGTAACGGCAAGCTCATTATAATGGTTGATATAGTTTTTCTTTTCACCAAGAACCGGCTGCCAGGTTTCGTTTTTGGAATCACGTTTTTCTTCTTTTTTTGTGAAACCGTTATTCAGATCAAATTTAGCATCTTCCGGCTTTGCAATCTCGGATGCAAATTTAATGGCTGAGTCTTTAAATAATCTCAATCCTAACTTGGAATCTTCCACCACCACGGCGCCGTTGTATTTCAGATTGTAATACGGTACGCCCTGTTTCAGCTGAAAGTTCATTTCAAACTTCCCGTCCGGTGATTTTAAAGATTGTGCATTCACCCCTGCGAACATCATTGAGAGCAGTACTGCTCCAACTGTAATTTTCTTCATAATGACTATTTATAAACTTAAAAATAAATAAAGTGCTGCGGTAAAGCAACACTTTATCTGCTTATTTGATATGTTTTACAATTTTGTAACCGTTAGCTTGTAATAGGCTGAGTTATGCAGATCCAGTTCTATTTTATAATTTCCTGCTTCAGACACCTTATAGCCCGGATCACCGTCTACTGTGTTTTCAGCATTAAAATAGGTCTGTACAGCCTTTCCTGAGGCAAGAGTTTCATCATTTTTCTTAGGCTGAATCTTTAATAACCAGTCATCATTTGCTCTGAATTTAAACATTCCTGTACTGTTCAGCATGATGGAATTGATCACATAGGTCTTCGTTGCCGGGCTGTAAACAAAATCGGTATCTGCTCCCCATCCTCCGGGAGTAGCATCTCCAATTACGCCAAAGTTGGCAAGTACAGAAGAATAGGTATTGGCTGCCCAGTCCACTTTCATGTAGAAGGTTCCGGCTGAAGGAGGTACAATATCTGCCCCGTCCAGAGCCAGTTTTCCGGTTTTTGTTCCGTCATCTCCTTTATTTCCCGGCCAGTCCTGATTGATGGCGAACTTATATTTTCCATTGTCACCAGTTGCGTTGCTGATCCAGATAAATCCTCTGTAGTTATCATTTTTTTCAGGGGAAAACAGGTTAGGAGAATTGGCTGGAGTCCAGTTGGCATACCCTGCTGCTCCGGCATAGGCTCCCGGCACGTTGATCTTTGGATATACCAGATCCGGATTCGGAGTATACGGTGTTACTTTAAGGGCTATCACATTGGAATAAAACGCGGCTGATCCTACAGAAGTTTTCAGTCTTGCTTCCACTTCATTCACTACATCCGGTGTTGCCCCAATATTGAACATGGCAGCATTCATTGCGGCATGGGTTGCTGAGCCCTGCGTTACATCATTGGAAAAGTCAACAGTTGCGCTTTTTTTAAAACCATCCCCTTTTAAGCCAAATTCTATCTGCTGGGAAGGAACTACGGCAATATTAAACGAAGGTTTTGTCCATGAAAAACTGATCACAGCTTCATTTGATGTGAGCTCACTGAGAACTAACGTATTTTTATCCGCTGAAACCCTGCCTGAAGAAGTTTCACTGATTACTGCCTTGTCTTCATCCTTTTCACAGGATATCAGCAAAATTCCCAGTACCGAAAGGGATAATATTTTGAATAATTTTTTCATTTTTAAGAGTTTTAGAATTAGTAACCAGGATTCTGGATCAGGTTAGGATTCGCGATAATGTCTTTGTTTGGAATTGGGAAAAGGTTTCTGAAGCTTTCCACTGCTTTTCCGTCCTTAACATTTCCTTTCCAAGGCCACAGGTAATCTCCTGTTGTGAATTTGTTAAAACGCACAAGGTCTGATCTTCTGGTTGTTTCCCACGACAGTTCTCTTGCTCTTTCATCTAAAATAAAATTCAGATTGATTGAAGTGACATTTCCGCTTGTATTTCCGTAAGCACGCTCTCTTAACTGGTTAACATAAGAAACAGCCGTTGCCTGGCTACCACCGGCACCGCCTCTCAGAACCGCTTCTGCGTACATCAGATAAATATCCGCCAGACGGTACAAAGGAATATCCGCTTCTACCCAGTTGTTGTGGGCTCCTACAGCTCCGTTACTTTTAACATTTTTGTATTTGATAAATGCATAGCCATCGGTAAAAGACCCCAGGTCATTAATTTCCAGATTCTGTCCTGCGGTAAAGAATCTTCCTCTTTTATCATTTCCATTGGTTGGGAACAGGCCTACGAATGCCTTTGTAGTTCTAAGACCGCTCCATCCACCGTTAACTCCAAACTCAGCAGCCTTCATATCTCCCCCGATTGCCGCATGAACAAGGAAAGTAGTTCCTCCATTCGTCTGGGTATTGATTCCGTCAAAGTTGACGCTGAATATCTGCTCAGGATTATTAAGATTGTTATCGGCAAGGAACAGCTCGTCATATTTCGGTTTTAAAGAGTAACCCGCTGCAATGATTTTATTACAATAAGTGATACAGTCGGTATTTCTCTGGGTTCCTGTATAAACTTCTGCATTCAGGTATAATTTTGCCAATACTGACCAGGCAGCTGCTTTATCTGCTCTTCCGTACTCATTGGTTTTAGGATCTTTCAGCTCTGCTGCTACCGCAACCAATTCGGATTCAATAAAATTAAATAATGATTTTCTGTCTATTCTCTGTGGCGGATTGACTGATCCTGGAAGATAGGTTTCATCTACAAAAGGTACATTTCCAAACATATCTATTGCATGTGTATAAGACTGTGCTCTCAGGAAACGGGCTTCTGCTCTCATCAGTTTTGCCTGAGCAAGGTTGTCACCCGTAATATTATTTTCTGCTAATTTTTCGTCTGTTACGTTTCTCAGGAACTCATTACAGAAAGCAATTTCCGTGTAGATTCTGTAGTACATGGCTGCAATAAATTCATTGGAAGCATCCCAGGTCATTTTATGAAGGGTATGCAGGTTTCCGTCATTCCACCCGATTACGGCTTCGTCAGTGGTTACAACATTCAGGTTGTACAGTAATCTGGTATACTGGGAGAAGCCTCCATTGATCCCATTGATATCACTGTCCGGCTGATCACCGTCTCCGCTGACCTGACCACCCATTGCAAAGCCTCCGTAAAGCTTGGCTAAAATATTTTTATAATTTGAGAAATCTTTATAGATATTCGCAGACGTTACATCCGTAAGTGGTTCTCTTTCAAGATCACTGACACAAGCTGATGCTGTTGTGAGCAAAAATGCAGCAGAAAGAGGCAATACTATATTTTTAAGTTTGATTGTATTAAGTTTCATCGTAATTAAATTTAAAATTGAAAATTAAAGCCTAATGAATATATTCTAGGCATCTGATAGTATCCGTTATCTATGCCGCCAAAAACTTCAGGGTCTACTCCTGTGTATTTGGTCACTACAAAAACGTTTTGCGCCATACCGTATATTTTCAAATTGCTTCCTTTAGAGAAAACTTCTCCGAAATTGTAACCAACATTGATATTATCCAATCTTAAGAACGATGCGTTCTCTACATAAATATCTGATTTATACTGAGGCACAGCAAATTTATATTCCGGAGCTGTGGAGAACACGTTCTGAAGATATTCGTTGGTAGAAGCAGACTGTAATGAGCTATTGGAAGCCATATTATTATACACATAGTTTCCTAGTACTGCTCTTGCACTAAGGGAAAAATCCCAGTTTTTGTGGGATACTTTCGTTGAGAACCCCAAAATAGCATCCGGGGTGGTAGATTTGTAATAATACATATCTTTAGTTGTGATGGTACCGTCTCCGTTTCTGTCGACATACGCACCGTCTACAGGCTTACCATTAGCATCATACACCTGCTGATATACCCAGAATGAATTCGGAGCATATCCTACGGCATGTGCCTGAATCCTGTTTCCTGAACCTCCTTCAATTCCTCCTACTTCCATATTGAAAGATTCATCAGCTCTGGCTTTAAGCTTCGTCACTACCGGTTTGTAATGAGTAGCATTAAAACTCATTTCCCAGGTTGTTTTTTCGTTTTTAACAGGTATTACGGTGATACTTCCTTCAATCCCCTGGTTCTTCATATCTCCCACATTCTGCCAGCTTGCATTGCTTAAGCCTCCTGCCGCTTCATCCGCATATACTAACAAATCTTTGGTATCTTTTCTGAAAAGATCAATAGATCCGGTAATTCTGTTTTTAGCAAAACCATAATCTAACCCTATATTCTTTGTTGTTGTGGTTTCCCAGGTAAGGTTTGGATTATAATTGGCAGGTCTGTACATAAAGTAAAATTCATTTCCAAACTGATAGCCTGCTCCAGGATAACTTGGGTTGTAAGCGGCGAAAGCGGGATAGTTATTCGGTTTATTACCATTTAAAGCGGGAAGTTCCTGCTGTCCTGTTTTCCCCCATCCTGCTCTCAGTTTCAATGTGCTGATCGCTGAAATATTTTTAATAAAACTTTCTTCGTTAAGTTTCCATGCCAATGAAACTCCCGGGAAGACTCCCCATACATTATCTCTCGTTTTATTAAAGAATCTGGAAGAACCATCCTGGCGGACAGATCCTGAAATAATATATTTGTTGGCTACCGTAAAAATTGCTCTTCCATAAAAGGAAACCAGAGTGTATTGGGTTTTGAAATCCAGATCCGGTGGCAGTGTAGTTCCATTTCCTCTGTAGGTAATAGCCCCCGGGATGTCCATACGGAAATCCTGATAAGCATATCCTGCAGTAATATCCACTCCGGTATTAATGGCAGAGATGTTCTTCACATAATTAAAATAGGTTTCCAAAAGCTCGTTATTCTTTTCCATAGAATAGAAATTTGAGCTTCCTTTGTCTTCGAAACCAGGTCTGTATCTGGCATCTTTATATTTATGCCCTTCACTCTTCGTATAATCGTATCCTGCATTGACGTTAAAGTGCAAATCAGGAAGGAAATGAAATTTATAATCCAGCTGGATATTTCCCAATCCTCTGGTTACCGATGATACATCTCTTACTCCATAGATCAGCCCAAGCGGGTTGGTATTGGCATTCACATTGTATCCTGTTGCAGATCCTCCGTCAAGCCATTCATAGTAGCCTCCATAATTGGAATTTCCTGAATAAACAGGCTGTGTAGGATCAAAATAAGTAGCAGCTTTAATCACTCCACCATCCACAAATCTGTTATCTGTAAACGTTCCTTTCGCATTGATGTTCACCGATAAATGATTATCGAAAAATTTTGGACTCAGGTTTAAACCAACAGAAGTTCTTCGGAAGGAATTGGACTTTACAATACCGTTCTGCTCATTATACCCTAATGATAGACGGTAAGGCAAGCCTTTGATACCTCCGGCAAGAGCTACGTTATTATCTGTACCCCATGCAGCCTGATAGATCTGATTTTGCCAGTTGGTATCCGCATTCCCAAGTTTAGCTTTGTAACTGGCGGATGCGTAGGTATTGACAAAATCCCTGAATTCCTGAGCATTCAAAACGTCAACATTTCCCATTTTAGTAGATACAGACATTACCGTTGAAAAATTAACTTTGAATTTTCCGGCACTTCCCTTCTTGGTAGTAATGAGAATAACCCCATTCGAGGCTCTGTTACCGTAAATAGCGGTAGCGGATGCATCTTTCAGGATATCAAAAGTTTCAATATCATTTGGGTTAATTAATGACAAAGGATCGGAAACCCCGTTCATTCCGACAAAATCCTGAGGAACTCCGTCAATTACGATCAATGGGGAGTTTTCTCCGCTTAAGGAAGAGGTACCCCTGATCCTGATTTTAGTTCCGGATCCCGGCGCTCCACTGTTGTTGGTGATCTGCACCCCAGGCGTTTTCCCCTGAATCAGCTGTCCGGCAGAAACTGCTCCTCCGTTGAAGTCTTTTGCGCTTACGGAAGTAATAGATCCTGTAAGGTCTGATTTTTTCTGCTTTCCATATCCGATTAATACAACTTCTTCAATTTTTTTCTCCTTTGTGGTGGAGTCTTGTACCTGCGCATGCATTATTGAACCTGCCAATAAAAATGCCGGCGCTATTTTTAACACCGTTGTAAAATTTCTCACAATATTATTTTTTAGTTTCGTTTTTAATAAGGCTGTCTGACCAGCTTTGCAATTTATAAAAAATTTAGAATTATTATAAAATTAATAGAAATTTGGATAATTTTATGTAAATTTCAAATCATATTAATATTAAACTCCTGTTTTCCATATAATTACATCAAACTATGCAAAACATAACACGTGGATTAATTTAACATTTAGTTAAACAACCGTTTAACTAAATGTAATATAACGAGCTTCCCGTATCGCATAAAACTTATCATATCTCATCCAATCATACTCGGTTTTAGGGAGATAATCCTTATCTTTGCGTTTAAACTTTACTATAAAATGTCAAACAGAAAGATGATTACGGCAGCTTTGCCTTATGCAAACGGACCGGTTCATATAGGACATTTGGCAGGTGTATATATTCCTGCGGATGTCTACGCAAGATTTCAAAGAAGATTAGGAAAAGATGTAGCGTTTATCTGTGGTTCAGATGAGCACGGAATTCCTATTACCATCAGAGCAAAAAAAGAAGGGGTAACACCTCAGGATATTGTAGATAAATACCACGAGATCATCAAAAAATCTTTTTCAGATCTGGGAATTTCTTTTGATGAATATTCCAGAACAACTTCTGAAAAGCATTACGAAACCAGTCAGGATTTCTTTAAAGTTCTTTATGAAAAAGGGAAATTCACGGAAGAGGTTTCCGAGCAGTATTTTGATGAGCAGGCTGGAGAATTTCTGGCAGACCGTTATATCGTAGGAACCTGCCCGAACTGTGGGAATGAGAATGCCTATGGAGACCAGTGTGAAAAATGCGGTTCTACCCTATCCCCTTCAGAACTGATCAATCCGAAGTCTATGCTAAGCGGAAATGTTCCGATCCTGAAAGACACCAAAAACTGGTATCTTCCTTTAAATGAATACGAAGACTTCTTAAATGAATGGATCATTGAAGGCCATAAAGATGACTGGAAACCGAATGTTTACGGACAGGTTAAATCATGGCTGAATGACGGTTTAAAACCGCGTGCTATGACCAGAGACCTGAACTGGGGAGTTCCGGTACCTCTTCCAAATGCAGAAGGAAAGGTACTTTACGTATGGTTTGATGCACCAATCGGATATATCTCTTTTACGAAAGAATGGGCCGAGAAAAACGGAAAAGACTGGAAAGATTACTGGCAGAACGAAAACAGTGACCTGGTTCACTTTATCGGAAAAGATAATATTGTATTCCACTGTATTATTTTCCCGGCGATGATGAAGGCTCACGGCGATTACATTATGCCGAAAAATGTGCCTGCCTTTGAATTCCTGAACCTTGAGAACGATAAGATCTCAACCTCCAGAAACTGGGCAGTATGGGCGCATGAGTATGTACAAGAATTCCCGGGACAGCAGGATGTTTTAAGATATGCATTGCTGTCATCCGCTCCGGAAACAAAGGATAACAATTTTACATGGAAAGATTTCCAGACCAAGAATAATTCTGAGCTGGTAGGAATTTTCGGAAACTTTATCAACAGAGTTGCCGTGCTGATTCACAAATATTATAATGGTGTTGTTCCACAAGGGGATGTAAACAGTCCTGAACTTAAGGAAATCAACAAAGCGGCAAAAGAAATTGCAGGATTCCTTGAAAATTACGAATTCAGAAATGCACTTACTGCTTTAATGAATCTTGCCCGTTTCGGAAATCAATACCTGCAAAATGAGGAGCCTTGGAAAACCATTAAAGATAGTCCTGAGAAAGCCGCACAATCTTTATTTGTAGGAGCTCAGCTGGCTGTTGCTTTGGCTCAGTTGTGTGAGCCGTTTATGCCTTTCAGCTCTGAAAAGCTTTTAACAATGTTCAATGCCGGGCAAGTAAACTGGAGTGACATTGAAACTCAATCTGTTTTGATAGAAACAGGGCACAAGATCAATGAAGCCTCTCTTCTTTTCTCTAAAATTGAAGACAGCGTGATCGAAGCCCAGATTGAAAAACTGGAACAGACCAAACAAAACAATAAAAAAACAAACCCTAACGCCAACCCTATGAAAGAAGAGATTTCTTTTGATGATTTTGCAAAAATAGATCTTAGAACAGCTACCATTTTAGAAGCTGAAAAAGTTGAAAAAGCTGATAAACTACTCAAATTTAAAGTAGATACAGGTGTTGATATCAGAACAGTGGTTTCAGGTGTGGCAGAAAGCTTTACCCCGGAAGAACTGGTTGGAAAACAGGTGATGATTTTATTAAATCTTGCGCCAAGAAAGATCAGAGGTATTGAGTCTCAGGGAATGTTCTTATTAACAACAAAACCGGACGGAAAACTATCTTTCGTAACACCGGATGACAGTAATGTGGAGAACGGTATTGAAATAGGATAATTTCACAAAACAATTATAAAAATGGGTATTCTGTATGCCCATTTTATTTTTTACCAGCTATGGTTAAAAAGAGCGTGTTAAAAAAGCTTTCCCATACGGAACTTGAAAATTATTTAAAAGAAGGAAACCGCTTTACTCCGGAAGCTGTTGAAATGGCTTTTGAGATATTGCAGGAAAATGGACGGGCTTTCAGCGAACAGGAAAAGATCCGGATACAGCAATTCATTCGAGATAAAAAAGCCGGTGAAGAAGCCAAAATTCAGGAAGAAGTTGAAACCTGGAAAGATCATATTACAGAAGACCCAAAGGCCATAAAATTATTTTCAAGAAATGTAATTTTAGTAATTAGTTTTATTTTGGGAACCATTCCCGGGTCTCTGCTGCTTGGATTCAATTTTATTAAATTAAAAAAATACCTTGCTGCTGTTTTAACTTTTATTCTTGGATTTGCTTATCTGCCTTTTCAGCATTTTTTAGTTCAGTTCATGGATGCCGGCAACTCTTATAGTAGCTCCCGGATAACAAGAGGTCCTGAATATTTTGCAGCAGGAGCCGGAATGGTGATTCTGCTTGTAATTTCAGTATTATTTACGCCAAAAAAGCTGCCCTACAGAGCAGCTTCCTATATTTTCCCTATCCTCATTTCTGTTGTAATGATCGTTATTATATTTACATTTCAGGAGGTATTTTCAAGTTATTTTCTGGTGAGGCTTGTCAGATAAGAATCCTCATCCTGAAGTAGTTTTTCCACTTTAAAGCCGTTATTTTCAGCGGCGTTTTTCAATGTTATAAAATCAAGATACAGCCATTTGATTGGATCTTCAGATTCTCCTTTGTAATGAACTACATAATCCAGCTCACCATAGTAGCCGCCAGCCGGAATATAAACCCCTCCGTCTTCATCACGGTCGAACATATACAGGATATCCGTACTGTCAATCAGGATCTGCCCGTTTTCATTCAATAAAGTATGTAGTTTTTGAAGGTAGGTATCAATTTTTTCCAGGCTTTCAAAAATCCCGGTCCCATTCATCAGAAGCAGGATCGTATCAAAGGTTTCTCCGGAAAAATCCAGCATATTTTCACATATCGCTTTTCTAATGCCTCTCAGCTTGCAGACTTCAACAGATCCCGGGGAAATATCCAATGCCAGAACATCCAGGTCTCTTTCATTCTGAAGATACAGGGAGTGAGAACCGGCGCACGCACCAATGTCCAGCACCTTTCCCTGAGCTGTCTTCAACGCTTTCTGTTCAAGAATATTCATATCCTCAAAATCCCTGAAAAGATATGCTACCGGAAGTTCATCCAGTTCCGAAATTGAAGTTTCTGTCTGCAGATCTTCAGGATTCTCATTGTGAAAATAATCCAGGACTGCTTTACCCATTAAATCTTTCATTGCTGCCTTTAAAAGTGCAAAGATAGGGGTTTTCTTAATTTTGAGTGATTAATGATAAGTGATAAATGATAGAAAAAATTACGGGTATAATTCACCATTCACCGGCAAAGCAAATTCACCATTGACATCAATCTCCCAAACCCAGACACCCATTAAAACTACGACCTTCTTCCTTCTACCTAAAACCTACCACCTGCTACCTAAGCCTGCCCCATCGAATCCTTCTCCTTATGTCTGTCCTTCTCTGATTCATTCTCCGCCACCCCTGCTTTCCAGTAAGAATAGGCGTTCAACTCTTGTGCAGTCCAGTTTCTTTCTTTTCGCAGATAGGTCCGTATTTCTTTGACGCTGGAGAACTCGGCAGCAATATATCCGAATTTGGAGGTTTCCGGGATATTGATACTTTTTACGGTATCTGCCATTTCGCTGCTCATGTGCGGAGTTGCGTTATAAAGCCATATAAATTCGATATCCGCTTTAGTCTCCAGAATCTGTTCATCTTCTTTCCCGTGGACTTCAATGATGCAAACCCCTTTTGCGGTTTCCGGCAGTGTTTCCAGCATGGCGCCCAGCACCGGAATTGCCGTGGCATCTCCTGCAAACAGGTACCAATCCGCATCAGGATACATTTCTTTGGCTTCCGTACGCATCATAATGCCCAGCTTTGAACCTGCTTCAGATTCTCTTGCCCATTTTGAAGCCGGACCTCCATCCCCATGATCTACAAAATCAATGATCAGAATGTTTTTTTCAACGTCAATCCCGCGATGGGTATAGGTTCTTACGGCAGGAGCCACTTCTTTCGGAGGATACACCCACTGGCGGTTTTCATCCAGGGTTGGAAAGTGGATTTCATCTAAGCCGGCCGGCGGGACAGCAATTTTATTATTATCCCCGATGGAAGTATTTTTAAACAGATGCGCATCAGGAGAATACAGATAAACTCTTATAAAATGTTCTGTGATATATTCTTTTCTGATAAGCTCTGCAACAACACGGGCAGTTGGTATTCTTGTCATGTAATTTATTTTAAATCCTTACAAATTTAATTTTATTTTGTCTAAATAAAAACAATTAGACTTAAAAATGTAAAGCTCCGCTACAAAAGTGCAGCAGAGCTTTACGGTGAAAAACAAGGTATCTTTAAACGGCAGGCCCGGCTGCGTCTTTTATTTCTTCTGTTAATTTTTTCCGTTCGCGGAGTCTTCTTCTTGCAATGACTGATTTACCACCTAAAACTCTGATAAATCTTAAATACTGGAATCTTTCTCTTCCGAAATGGTGGGTCAAAACATACAGAAGCACTCCAAAACCGGTCAGAATGATATATCCAAAGATCTTTTTCCCCGAGACGATAATGGCATTCAGCTGAATTATTTTCATATTGGCTGCTAAATTTTGCGGGCTTACCGTCATTCCATCAATATAAACAGCGAGATCCCCAATTGCGGTTACCTGAAAACGGTACTGAAACCAGGAATACAGCGCCGAGAAAAAGCCTACCGCCAGGAAAGTTCTCCAGACCAGCACCAGTCCGATAGCTGCAAGCATATCATCCAGTTCCAACTTATCCAATGTATAGAACCACACGGAAATAAACAGTGAGCACATTCCGTATCCCTTTAAAAACATAGGCAGGTACCAGTTCTCATAATTGAATTCCAGAACCATTGAAAAATACATGATCAACGCATAACCCATCATGGCCGAAAAGCCTGAAAAGATGAACATTTTTAAAGGAATCTCTCTTTTAAACCAAAATACAGCCACTGCTCCTGCCAGAATAATTCCGGGAATCATCAGCATATTCAAACCGGCATTGGTCTGCTGATCATAACCCAGAACCCCTACTGCAAAAGTGTTCTGAATGGAAGTTGTTCCCAGGAACATGCCCAGCCACAACAACATAAACAAACCGTGCTGTACATTATTCTTTGTAAATATCTTAAATGATAAATATGGCCTTTTTAACGTGAACTGCCGAACAACAAGCAAAGCAAAGCTTACAAAAGCTGCTATACTCGCATTCATAATATTTTTTGAATTCCACCAATCCTGCTGTTTTCCGAAAGAAAAAACATACGCAGAAAACATAAACGTGGAAATAAAAAGGATAATACTCATCCAGTCAATATAATGCAGCGGAACTTTTAAAGCAAAATATTTATCATGCATAAAAATCCAGTGAATTAAAGCCAATATAAAACACAATACAGCCGCTATCAGATAAAACTGTTGCCAGTTATAATGGATGGATACCACCACTGCATAATAGGCCGCCACCTGGTTCATTACCAGAACAAAAGTGTAAAACAGTCCGTAAAACATCCCCCTGTTCCCGATCATCGTCATAAGCGGAAGAAACAATTCTATAGTGACCATCATCTTCAAAAAGCCGATCAACAGTGCTGTACCTACAAATATCATCGGCTGCATTGTTGTTCCGTTGATGTAGCTCAGAAGCCCCAGTAATACCAGAAGGATTGTCATTTTATCCCTCACCTTGAATCTCATCTTCATTCTGAGGACAACCGGCATACAGGCGCCCATTCCTATGGTGGTGGCATAATTTGCCCACATAAAGTATTCTGTCATTGCCCCGGTCCCGCTCACCAGATAGCTGATGTTTCCGGTGTATACGCCACCAAGAGGCATCACCACTGCCAGTAACAGTGCGATGAGCAGCAGCTGTATGGGTTTAGGCACCCAGTTATTGTATAGTCCTTTGTTGTACATGGGTTTAGAAGTTAGATATTAGAGGTTAGAAATTAGAGGATGGAAGCGTGGGGATGGGAGATGGAAGTTATCTTTGTCATTATACTTCTGCATTCCAAATAAATTCCTTTTGAAAAATTAGAAATTACAGAGAGGGGCCGGAAGCTATTTTTCACCTGCATTAACTCCCATCTTCCATCTTCCATCTTCCTTCTTAAAATCTTTCAATGTTTAAATTCTTAAATCTTTCAATTTAAATTAATATTCACATTCATATTCATTCCTGCACTCAGTTTGTCCAGGTCCTCTTTTTTATTGGCGGTACTGAATTCTATCCGTACGGGAATCCTTTGCTGTACTTTGATAAAATTTCCTGTGGAGTTATCGGTAGGAACATTTGAGTATCGTGAGCCTGTAGCTGCAGAAATAGCAGTCACCGTCCCTTCAAATTGTTTACCTCCCAGGGCATCTGCGGTCATCATCATTTTCTCCCCGATTCTGATATTCGGCATCTGGCTTTCCAGGAAATTGGCGGTTACCCATTTCTGTCCGTTAAGAACGATGGTAGCTACCTGCTGTCCGGGTTGGATCAGCTGTCCTTCAGAGATTGTTCTGCGGCCCATGATACCGTCATAAGGCGCTGTAATCACCGTGTAGGAAAGATTGATTTTCGCCATATCCAATGCGGATTTTGTCCTTTTGATCTCGGCATCATTGATTCCTAACTTACTTCTGACCTCAGTCGTGGATAAATTAGCAGACTGCTTCTGATTGACCAGCGTTTCATAGGCTGCTTTCTGCGCATCATATTCAGTTTTGATCTGATCATACTGCTGTCTGGTAACGGCTTCTGCGGCCAAAAGGTTTTTATAGCGGTTTAAATTCTGTTCGGCATTCCATAATCTAGCTTTTGCACCTGCAATATTGGATTCCATTACACTTACATTGTTGGAAACGGTATTGACGGATGAACTTGTTGCCGATCTCTGCGCCAGCGCATTCTGATACGCAGCTTCCGCCTGTCCCAATTGGGTTAATAATTCATTTTTATCCAGAATAACAAGGGTATCTCCTTTTTTAACCTTCTGGTGTTCGATGAATTTAATGTCTTTGATATAGGCGGAAACCCTTGTATTGATCGGGTTGATAAACTCCTCAACCTGGGCTGCTTCCGTGTAGGTTTTATCCCCGATGTGGAAATATTCACGGACCAGCCAGTAAAGTCCGAATCCAATAACCAGAAATACTACTATATTAGAGATTATCGCTCTGATTTTGTTCTTTTTATTCTGTTTCTTTTTAGCAGCTGCTCCTGACTGTACCGGAGCGGCCTGGGTATTTTGAGTTGTCTCCTTGTTTTCCATTGTCTTGATTTTCAGTTTTAAATTAAAGCGTTCCTGCAGCTTTCAGCAGATTATAGTATTGATACAGCACAGTGATTTCCGCATTGGCAAAATCCAGCTCCGACTGAAGCTTCTGGTTTTGAGCATCGATCATTTCAGCCTGTACTGCCAGTTGGTTTAAGTATTTGGCTTCAGTAATTTTATAGTTTTCTTCTGCCAGTCTTTTTGCATCGTTCAGAATATCTGCCTGCTGGATAGATTCCTGGTACTTCACATAGGCCGCATTTACGGCCATATCTACATTTTGCTGAACCAGCGTTACGGCATCACCTGCCTGCGTTTTCTGAAGCTCACCCAGTTTTACTTTTTCTTTTGTTTTGTATAAATTATCGATATTATAGCTCAAGGAAACACCTGCCTGCCAGCCTCCGGAATACATATCCAGAACAGGATTCCTTGTTGTAATCGGGCGCTGTAACGTATAGCCTCCAAATCCTGAAAGTGTTGGCAGCTGATCCGTCTTGATAATTTCAATATTTTTATCCGCCACATCTATGTTTTTCCTTGCCGATTTTAATTGAGGGTTGCTGTCGTGGGCAAGGCTCATATAATACTCCATCCCGATACCGGATTCTTTATTCTCCAGATTTTCTACAGGAACAATTTCTGTTTCGGCAGGAAGCCCCAATGCAATGTTCAGATTATAATTAAGGATCTTTTTGTTGTTGACTAAAGTCAGAATGCCCTGATCCAGATTTTTAATGGCCAGTTCCCCGCGGATCACTTCGTTACGCGTTACCATACCCTGCTGATAAAACTTCTGAATATTCTTAAGACGTTCCTGGGCCAGCTTTTTATTATTTTGAAACACCAATTCCTGGTTCACAATTTTATAGACATCCAGATAATTGGAAATCACAAGAAATTTTACATCAAGCTTGTTCTTTTCCAGATCCAGCTCAGAAAGCTGTTCGCGGAGCGCTGCCATTTCAATGGATTTATTCACCAGACCTCCTTTAAAGATCAGCTGGGTTGCCTGTACCGCATATGAACTTCCGTAATGCGGCATTGGAATAGTAGTTGAATTCGAAAAATCTTTGTCGATGGCTACCACATCCCCTAAATAGAACTGGCTTGTAGAAGCTGTAATATTAGGGAGCTTTTGAAGTTTTGCTACATTAGTGTTTTGCTTGGCAATATCAATATTCTGAGCCGATACTTTGAGCTGCTGATGATTTTTTACAGCCAAATCAGCCGCTTCACCTGCAGTCATTTGTTTAATCTGTTGCGAAAAAAACAGCACAGGGAATAGAGCTGCCACGAGTGACAGTGCTGTTTTTATATTCTTTGTCATTTTACCTTGTTTTACGAAGGCAAAGTTACAGCGCTTACAAAGTCAAACAAATGTTTGAAGATTGGAAAAAGATGTTCAAATGTAAGATTCTATTTTTCGAACTGACTTCTGTACTGGGTAGGACTTACTTCAAAATGCTTTTTAAAAAAATGGGAAAATGAGTATTGATCGCTAAAACCCAGAATGGAAGAAATCTCTGAAACCGGTTTATTTGAAGAGTTTAAAAGCACTTTCGCTTCATTCATGACAATTAAAGCAATGATCTGGCTTGCAGACTTCCCTGTAACGGATTTTACCACAGCCGAAAGATGTCTGGTTGTAATGGATTGCCGGCCTGCGTAAAATTCTACAGTCCGTTCCGTAAGATGATATCTGGAAAGATCAGTAAGAAATACAAAGACAATTTCCTCCTGTCTGGACATCTGGTTCAAAGAATTATTATCCTCTTTAGAAATAATTCCGGCCATCTGATAGCAGAACACAGAGAAAAGATGCTCTACCATTTCTTTTTTATACAACATATCTGCTTCAGAATCCAGGATAAATTTCAAGAAATTGACGCTTTTCCAAACGACCTCCATTTCATTTTCATGGAAAGGAACACCCTTATTCATCTGTTGCCGGAAATAGCGGTAGGTAATCAACCGATTGAATTTAAGAGATAAAGCTGAGATAAATTCCCGCTTATAAGAGACCATCCTCGACTGGAAATCCCCGCTTACCGATACCATTTCATATACCGTCTGAGGATCGGTCACCATAAACATATTGGCAGAAAGCTCCAGGTCGCTGAAATGCTGACGGAGCTTTATCTTTCCCGATTTGATGAAAATAAACGCAGGATTTTCCGGGCGGAAAGGTTTATCCGCTGAAATTCTCTCGAAAATATTGTGCTGGGTAAAAATTTCAACACCGAATTTTTCTAAGGCTGACATAACACAAATGTAACCAATAAATCCTGCCTGACCACGTTAATCTTCCAGAGAATAAACCGCAAAACTCGCCAGCCAATGGTCTCCGCCGTAATTCCCCTGAAACAGAAGAGGAAGGCCATTGGTTAAAAATACATCTGCCGTTTTCTTAAAATCTTTTTTCAGCGGATGTCCGTCAGGAAGGGATTTTGCAATTCCTTTCATACACCAGGCTTTTGAGAAAGACAGCCCCACAAGGTGAACGGTCTGATAATCGCTCAGATCACTCACCACCGGGATTTTTTCAATGTTTTCAAGGCTTCTTTTCTCGTAGAAATTATTCAGCCACAGTACAAATTCTTTTTGCGGAAGCACTCTTCTCATCAGATCGGCAATTTCAAGGCTTGGCGAAAAGAAATCCGAACCATCCGGTTCCAGATAAGCCGGTGTTTTCTGGTCTTTTCCGTAAAAATATTTTGCTTTTTCTTTCAGCTGAGTTTCAAATTCTTTGTCCTTATTCGCAACAGCCCAGTCGATGGCAAAAGCCAGCCCGAAAGCAGTATTCGGATGAACCCCGGTCCTGTTTGGATAGGTTTGTTTCGGAAGATAGGTTTTCCAGGACTTCAGGATCTGATCGGTCAGAGGTTTTAAATTCTGGTGCCATATTTTGGCCTTGGGATGGTTCCAGTTCGTCAATTCTTCATCAAGCTTCAGCAGCCATGCCCAGCCATAGGTTCTTTCGAAAGTGGTGGTCAACTGATATTTGGTGAAATAATCAGCTTCAGCCTGGAGGTTTTCTTTTTTTAAAGACTGATCCAGAATATTTTCAATGTCTTTTGCATTGGGAAGATTCGGCTTGGTCTTTAGCAGTCTTACCAGCATCCAATGCCCGTGTACTGAACTATGCCAGTCGAAGCAGCCATAAAAACTGGGATGCAGATCTTTTGGAGTCAAAGGAACTTCTCCGGCATTATTGATGATATGTGCGGTTTTATTAGGATACTCCTGATTGATACAGTGAAGCGGTTTTTCTGATAATTTAACCGCCATTTCGTCAGTGAGTTTCGGAGCTTCCTGGGCAAAGATCAGAAATGGGGAAAATGCGAATGCTAAAAGACTTTTTTTCATCCTATAAAAATAGAAAATAATTTAGATTCTTTTTACATCTGCTCAGATTAAAGAATAATCAAATTACAACGATTCAAACAAAAATATACGAATTTGAAACCCAATCAACATTTAAGCATAATTTTTGATAAGATTCAAGAAAAAATATTTATGATTAAATTATTTCTACCTTTATTGATGCTCATCATCATGACCGGGTGCAAAAAATCCGAACTGGAAGCATCAAATTCTACAGCTGTGCACGTGGAGAAATTGGATGAACCTAAGGAAGCCTATCAGGTAGCTCCTCCCAAAGCGATAAGTGAAAAGCTGCTTCCTGATAAAAACCAATCTCCCATAACCCCTAAAAAGATGGATACCATTTCCAAAAAGATTATTAAAAATGGGAATATGAAAATCCAGGTGGGAGATATTAAAAAAGCCCAGAACCAGGTGGCTGATATTCTGAAAAAGAATAGTGCCTACATTCAAACGGAACAGTTTCAAAATACTGACGTGGATGAGAATCTGGATCTTGTAATCCGTGTGCCGCATAAAAACTTTGATACATTGATCAACTCCTTTTCTGAGGGAGTAGGCTCTGTTCTGTCAAAAAATATTTCATCTGATGATGTTACCGAAGAATATACCAATGTTTCCATCAAACTGGCTAATAAAAAGATCTATCTGGAGAAATACCGGGATATGCTCAGAAGTGCTTCTACCACAAAAGATATGATTGAAATCCAGGAAACAATCCGTGAGCTTGAAGATGAAATTGACGTAGCGGAAGGAAGACTTCGGTTTATTGATGACCGCGTCAATTATAGTACACTCAACCTGAGTTTGTACAAAGAAAAAGTAAGAAGCTCAGCTACCTCAAAGATTGGTTTTGGGAGTCGGTTTGCAGACTCTGTGACGGAAGGCTGGAACAGCTTTGTAAGCTTTCTGCTGGGCATCATTTCATTCTGGCCATTTCTGCTTATTATTCCTGTGATCATTTATCTGTGGAGAAAATGGAGAACCCGAAAAACAAAATAAAACAATATTTTCTACAAAATAAAAATCCGGATATCACTTTTGATATCCGGATTTTTACTGCATTATCTGTTACTTAAGCATTGAAATGTTCTTTAACCTTTTCCAGCACCTGTTCATCCGACATTTTCTGCGCCGTATCCAGGGTTATATTAAGGTTTTTAAACTGAGCTGTATCATGCAGATATTTCTTAAGCTCCTCCTGAATAGTTCCAGGACCTGTAATGTATACTTCCTGGGAATTGGTGAGAAGATGTTCGACTTCTTTAAAGAATTTGGCCCGGTTGGTGCGTTCTGCATTATTGGCGGCATTTTCGCTTGAATTTCCATGCTGTATTTCTGCTTTCACAGGGCTGCAAAGAAAAAATTTGAATGCATTCTGGGCATCGTGGTTTTTAACAACAATTGCCTTTTCCGTATCAATCCAAATTCCTGCTAATTTCTTGTCTGACATAATTTTATTTTTTTGTGTTATATACTGTACAGAACAAGAATGATGCAAAGGGGATGTTAAGGGCTGTTAAAAGTTTTTTGTGGCGAAAGGGTTAAAATGCAAAACGGCGAAAAGGCGAAGAAAGCTGAGAAGGCAAAGAGGGCTTATTTGTTTATTTGTTTATTTGCTTATGTGCTTATGTGCTTATGTGCTTATGTGCTTATTGCGAATTTAACCATTTTGCCTTTTCGCCATTTCACCTTTTAGCTTTCTTTGCCTTCTCAGCTTTCTTCGCCTACTTTACATCCCCAGTACAAACACCGCAGGAATCTTATGCAGTTCCGGTTTTGTCTTTTTCCAGTCATTGATGGTTTTAGTCTGGATAAATTCATGGTCCGGATCATTGATGTTGGCAGCGATACACAATTTTGTATTGGGCGACAAAAATTTCGTTAGATCATCAAAGAGCGCGTTGTTTCTGTAGGGGGTTTCCATAAAAATCTGCGAATATCCGGTTTGCTGCACCAGACTTTCCAGACGCTGGATCTGCTTTTTCTTTTCTCCTTTATCAATCGGGAGATACCCATGGAATGTAAACTCCTGCCCATTGAATCCGCTAGAGATTAACGCTAATATAATAGATGATGGCCCTGAAATTGGGATCACCCTGATGTTTTTCTCATGGCACCATTTCACCATAAGATTTCCCGGGTCGGCGATACATGGCAGTCCGGCTTCGGAAAGCAGCCCGAAATCCTGACCTTTAAGCATCAGATTCTGAGCTTCCTTAATATCAGCATTTTCTGTGTATTTGTCCAATAAAAACAGTTTAAGATCTGCCTGTTTTTTTTCAGGAGCAAAGAATTTAACCACTTTTCTTGCTGTCTTTTCATTTTCCACGAAGAAATAATCGGTCTGCATAATGTAATCTTTCAGAACCGGTGAAAAGTGGCTTAAAGGCGTGTTTTCTGATAAGTAGGAAGGGAGTAAAAAAAGCATTTTATTGTTTTTTAGTTCTTTCTTGTAAAGAAGGTTGTTTGAAAAGATGGGCCTGTTCCAGCGAGAACAGTACCGCCGAAATTTTCCATTCGTTGTTTATTTTTACAAAGGTAAGAATTTCTTTGCCCCAATGTTCCATCACCCCTTTATAGGAACAGCTGTAATCAGAAACTACCGAAGCAATCTCACCATCTGTAATTACTTTAACATTATCTGTTTTATTTTCAGACTCATACTTCTTAAATCCAGTGATAAAAGTCTTATAATCTTCAGTATAAACCTGAGAAACATCTGGTATGCGTTCCCTGCGTTTAGCAAGACTTCGCTCGGTAAAAACTCCACTTACCTGAACCGGGCCGTAAAACATGTCATACAGCTCAGCTTCTTTTCCGGTGGAATTCAGCAAAGATGTATATTTATAGGCAAGTTTACGCAGGATAATTTCGTCCTGGCTCTGGCCAGATGAAAACTGAAAGCCCAAAAGCAACAGAAATACCAATGCTTTCATTTAAGCTAATATTTGGTTTTTAATAGCATCACAACCTCTGTCCAAAAGCTGGAAAACCTCTTCAAAATTTTTCATATCACCCCAGTAAGGATCGGGAACTTCAGCGTTTTCATGATCTCCCAAAACTTCCAGAAACAACGAAATTTTCCGGCGTTGTTCTTCATTTCGTGCTTTAGAAACCACATCTGCCATCACATCGATGTCCATGCAGTAGATCTTGTCAAAAGTATCAAAATCCTGTTTGGTAATAGGTCTCGATCTTTGATTTGAAATATTGATTCCATGATTGGCAGCGGTTTGTACAGCCCTTTTATCGGGATGTTCACCCTCATGCATAGAGATTGTTCCGGCAGAGTCCACTAAAAAATTATCCGGGACTTTGGTCTTCATTATTCCTTCTGCCAAAGGGCTTCTGCAAATATTCCCGAGGCAGACCATTAATATTTTCATGTTGTTTTTTATTGAAAAATTGAATGATTTAAAGATTAAAAGACTAAACGCCTTTCAACAGCAGCAAAACTAAATAAAAAATGAAGAATAAAACTATTCTCCATTTCAATTTATTCAGATAAAATTATTTTCTATTTCTTAATTCTTTCCGCAAGATCTTTAACGTACTTTTTAACTTCTTTATCAATTTTTGATACATCCTTAATGGTATCGCATGCGTACATTACGGTTGAATGGTCTTTTCCACCCATTTCTTCACCGATCTTGGTAAAGGTAGCATTCGTTAATTCCTTTGAGAAATACATTGCCAGCTGTCTTGGAAGGGCAATTTCTCTTTTTCTTGTTTTGGAAAGAAGCTGCTCTTTTTTGATTCCGAAATAATCGCACACCACTTCCTGAATGTAAGGGATGTTGATGACTTTCTTCTGGTTTGCAGCAATTTTATTGATGGTATCTTTCAGCAGCTCAAGGCTAAGATCTGTTCTGTACACAGTAGAATAAGCAATTACAGAATTGATCACCCCAATAAGTTCTCGTACATTGGTTTTGGCTTCAGCAGCCAGGAAATCAAGCATATCTCCCGGAAGAACAATTCCGTCTCTGCTCAATTTATCTACAATGATCTGTCTTCTCGTAGAAAGATCCGGAGATTTGATCTCAGCAGAAAGTCCCCATTTGAAACGGGAAACAATCCTTTCCTGAATATCCATAATATCTGCAGGGGCCTTATCTGAAGTAAGGATAATCTGCTTTCCGTTCTGATGAAGATGATCAAAGATATGGAAGAAACTGTCCTGTGTAGCGGATTTACCGGACAGGAACTGGATATCATCAATGATCAGTACATCCACCATCTGGTAGAAGTTCGCAAACTCAGTTTGCTTATGTGCTTTCGCAGCAGAAATAAACTGCTGGATAAATTTCTCTGAGGATAGATAAAGAACTACTTTGTCCGGAAACTGGTTTTTTACTTCAAGACCTACTGCCTGTCCAAGGTGGGTTTTTCCTACTCCATATCCTCCGTGAAGAAATAATGGGTTGAATGCGGTTGCCCCCGGTCTTTTAGCAATGGATCTGGCCACTGTAGCGGCAAATTTATTGCTTTCCCCTTCTATATAATTATCAAAAGAATAATCAGATTTCAGGTTAGAATCTATATTTACTTTTCTGATTCCCGGAACCACAAAAGGATTTACAATATTGGCGGAGAATCCTTGCGGCATTGTTTCCTGCATTTTTGGTGTAGGAACGCTTTTTCCCTTCATATTCATCGTTACAGGCTTTTCCTGTCCGGCAGGCCTGTTTTCCATCACAGAGTACCACAATTTCACTCCTTTTCCAAGATTTTTCTTCAGGGCAGCAGAAAGCAGGGATAGGTAATTATCCTCAATATATTCCTTGTAAAAATCGCTCGGCACTATAAGCGTAAGGTTATTCGCAACCAACGAAAGTGGCTGTACCTTATCGAATAGCATGTCGAAGGATTTTTCAAGCTTCTTTAGATCAGAATTGTCTTCAGCTGCGTTCAGATTATCACGCATGAACTGAAGGCACTTCTGCCATATCATCATTAAATTTTCATCCATATTTATGCCCCGATTAAATCTTTGTTAGTACTTTTTTTAGAAGGAAGACAAAGGTCCAATTTTTTCTTTTCAAAAAAAAATATTGCAGGTATTGATTATTTAAAAATATATTTGTATGTATAAATACGGACTAAAAATGATACACACAATACACTCAATACGAGTACGTTACGGAGAAACAGACCCTATGAAATATGTATACTATGGGAACTATGCAGAGTACTTTGAAATTGGCAGGGTGGAACTCTTCAGAAACATAGGAATGTCTTATGATGAAATTGAAAACCAAGGAATTTGGCTACCCGTTTCTGACTATAAAATTAAGTATCTGCGACCGGCTTTATATGACCAGAAATTAGAAATCCACACGTATGTAAAAAAAATTCCCGGAGTGCGGATTGAATTTGAATATGAAATTTATAATGAAGATCAGGTTAAAATTACAGAAGCTTCTACTACCCTGTTCTTTTTAGACGCGAAAACCAATAAAGTGATTAAGTGCCCTGACTTTCTGATGAAGCTTATTGAGGAAAACTGGGATAAGTAACAGGTATTAGGTAACAGGTAGCAGGTGGTAGGTGGCAATTCATAGTTATCAGGATATTCATTTAAAGTATGGCTGTTTTTAAACTAATTTGCATCTTTGCACTTCAAAATAATGTTAAACAATCTCTAGACTTATATAATTACCTATGAAAATCGCTTTTTTGGGTCCGCATGCAAGTTTCACACAGCTTGCGGCCACACAGCTTTTTCCTGATGATGAACTTGTTCCTCAGGCCAATATCCTGGACTGTTTTAATGCCGTAGATAAAGGAGAGGCTGAAAAAGCAGTAGTACCGCTGGAAAACTCTATTGAAGGCACTGTTTCTATGACGCTGGATTATTTGTACAAAACACCGTCTATCAAAATTGAAGCGGAAGGTGTGATGCCTATTGCCCATCATCTGATGATTCACCCGGAGAACAATATAGAGGACATTGAAAAAATATATTCCCATCCGCAGGCCCTGGCGCAAAGCTTTCATTTCCTGGACACCCACTATAAAGAAATAAACAGACAGGATTTTTCATCAACTGCCGCTGCGGCGAAGTATGTTTCCGAGAATAGGGAGCTGAAAATAGCAGCCGTTGCCAATCAGTTTGCAGCCAATCTGTACGGGTTGAAGATTGTTCACCGGAACATCCAGGATTTTGAGCAGAATCACACTCGGTTTATTGTCATTTCCAAACAGAAGGATACGTATCACAATGCGAAGCTTCAGATGCTGGGTGAGAAATCCGGTATGCTGATCAATCTTCCTGAGGATCATCCGGGAGGGCTTCACCAGGTGCTTTCTGTTTTTGCGTGGAGAAAAATGAACCTCAGCAAAATAGAATCAAGAACCCTGAAAACCGGACTTGGAAATTATTTCTTTTTCATTAATGTTGTTGGAAAATGGGAAGATGTATTGCATGGCAATGCGCTTCTGGAACTTCAGTCTATCAACGCGGAAGTTGATTTTCTGGGAAATTATAAAGAATTTCTACTCGAAAGTTAAGAAATATCCATTTGTATTAAACTGACACTGCCGTTAACCGGCAGTGTTTTTTTTATTGTGCATTCCATGTCCAGTTCCCGTCATTACTAAATACTGACAAAATTACTCTACTTTTTCCGACATAAGATTTTCATTTTACGGCTATTATAAATGTTAATTATTTCATTAAGTAGTGATATAATAAAATAAATTATATACTTTTACACCGATGAATAAAATAAAAAATAAAGATATATAACCATATTATGAAATAAAGTAAAGAAAATAATAAACAAATGTTTAAATTATTCACATTAAAAATAACTATACATTAAATTAATCACAAACAAGGCATGATTTTTGCTTGATTTAATTGAAAACTAATAAAAAAACTTACCTTATGAAAACTAAAATCTACAGCTTAGCATTAGCTCTATGCAGTGTTTCCGCATTTTCACAGATTGGGATTAATACCCCGAACCCTACCGCAGCTCTGGACGTAAACGGAACCATGAAAATCCGTGACACTCCCCTTGCTACAGCATTGCCCGGTTACACCATTATGGCCGTAAACCAGGGAACATTTCAGGTTGCCAAAGTAGAACCGCAGGTCATTATTGATGCTGCTGCTACTGCCGCCAATACAAACAGTTCCGTATATGCCGCCAAGAAAACCAGCGGAATCACGCTCCTGAGTCTTGGGATTTTCCCTACCGGATTCAGGGTGGTGAACTTTTTGACCGCCGAAAGAACAGTGGGATCCGCTTCATTATTCTCTGAAACGGATTATACATACACCATTCCGTCCACCGGTGTGTATCACGTAGGATTTTCTTTCCGTTATGGTGCAGGATTACAGGCTGCCATACTTACCAATACTCCGGGTATTGGAATTTTCAGAACCAGAGGCGGTGTCGGTACTCTTATTGACAGCCGTGTATTCAGTGGCCTTACTGTTCCACTTGTATTAAGCTTAACTATTTCAGAGAGCACCATTAATTCCCTGTATTCATTTCAGGCAGGAGACAAAGTTTCTTTTGGGCTTACCGGGTCTTCTCTACTGGAGGGAGGATTACTGGGAACAAGTATCGGATCATTCTTCATCTATAAAGTATCTAACTAGAAAAAAGATAATTTAATCACTCTGCACGGTTAATCCATCACAGAATATGTGGTGGATTAATTTTTATACGGTTAAAAACATTTGCTTTATATTTGATAAAAAGTACAGAATGAGTGAAGTTCTCTTAATTATATTCGTCATTGCCATTATTTTTTTTGCCTTCAATACGCTTAATATTAAGATTAAAAGGCTTGAGAAAGAGATTGATGATCTAAAACTTAAATTTAATCAGCCGCAGCAAAGAACGTCAGCAATCTTACAGGACGAAAAAGCCCCTGTACAAGAAGCTGAGCTCCCTCAACAGGTTCAAAGTATTCCGGCCAATGAAGAAATCCATGAACCAGAACTTCCTTCACCACCACAAAAAGACTGGCTGGAACCTGCTTTTGATTTTTTAAAACAAAACATCCTGACCATCATCGGGATATTCACACTCGTTCTCGGAATAGGCTATTTTGTAAAATATGCTATTGACAAAAACTGGATCGGTGAAACCTTAAGAGCGGGAATAGGCCTTGCCGTAGGAGCCGTAATTATAACTGCCGGGCATTTTCTAAGAAAAAATTATGCAGTCTTTGCATCTATTATCACGGGAGGAGGAATTGCCGTTCTGTATTTTACCACAACGATTGCTTTCCGGGAATATCATCTTTTTACGCAGAACACCGCTTTTTTTATCACTACTCTGATCACGTTAATTTCGATTGCCCTCGCCTATTATTATAAAAGTGAAGTCCTTATTATTTTTGCTCTTCTGGGTGGGTTTTCTGCTCCGCTGATGATCAGCACGGGACAGAGCAATTACCTTTTCCTGTTCACGTATCTTACCCTTCTGAATATTGGTATGCTTGCTGCTGCATTCCTTAAAAACTGGAAAAGTGTGGGATGGACAGCGTATGTTTTCACGAGCATCTATCTGTTCTCCTGGACCTCAGAAAAACCTGAATGGCTTACCATTGTATTTTATATTATTAATTACA
Source organism: Chryseobacterium phocaeense (assembly GCF_900169075.1). Classification (NCBI taxonomy): domain Bacteria; kingdom Pseudomonadati; phylum Bacteroidota; class Flavobacteriia; order Flavobacteriales; family Weeksellaceae; genus Chryseobacterium; species Chryseobacterium phocaeense. Next base: position 980,401 of record NZ_LT827015.1, on the reverse strand, counting down.
TTATTTTCTATGCTTTTGCCCTGCAGGATTATCTCAAAAACAAAACACTTTCACCATGGAATACGCTGATGCTTGTTCTCATCAACTTTTCAGCTATTATTGGGTTGATTTATATATTCAACACGGCAGGGTACGAACCGGTTATTATTTTCCCGCTTATTTTCGCGGTAGTTAATGGGATTCTTTTTTTAAAGGAATATCAGAAAAAAGACTTTGGGTTCAGCTATTCTGTCTTTGCAGCCCTTTCTGTCAGTCTTGTCACGGTTGCAGTTGCTCTTCAGTTTAAAACGCACCTCATCACAAGCGTGTGGGCGGTGGAAGCATCACTTTTGCTCTATATCTGGAAAAAAAGCGGACATGATATTTTCAGAACATGTTTTTATGTTTTATTTCCAATGGTGATTATGGCTCAGATCGTCACGTGGTCTTCCTATTTTAATAAGGACAATATGGTAGTTATAGTGAATCCTGTATTTTTAACCAGTCTGATTACCATTTCCACAACGGCTGTCAATCTATTTTTGCTGAAAAACATGCATAAAGCCGGAAAAACGGAAGATAATTTCTTTGAAACTGTTTTTGCGGCAGTAAGCTATGGAATTATTTACCTCGCCCTTCTGCTGGAAATCACGTACCATATTTCAGATCAGCCATGGCCTTCTATTCTGAGTATTGGGATGCTTTTCAGTATTTATTATGTTTTCGGATTGCTGTTGCTCAGGAAAAAACTGGATATCAACCCAACCATTCAAACGGGACTTATTTATCTCTTCCTGATCCTGATCGCTTTTAATGCTTCATTTGTGGCATCAGAACTTGTGACTTCGGTATTGTATAAGGATATTACATTCAGTTTTTATATGTTACATCTTTTGCACTGGATTCCTTTTGTATATGTACTTTGGAATGTATCTTCCATCCGTGATTTTTATCAGACTAAAATCTCGTACTGGGCTTTATCAGCGACCATTACCATTGCGGTGAGTTGTGGTCTTTACAATACGTATCTTGCAGGTTCCGTCACTAATCCGGAGTATATTTCAAAAGCAAGAGAACATTTCACCATTCTTTATCTGCCTATTATATGGACTGTTTTGGCGAGTATATTCATCTACGTCAGTCTGAAAAAAAGCACTCCTGAATACAGCAGAATCGGATTTACATTGATTGGGATTATGGTGCTTAAACTATACAGCTATGATGTGTGGCAGATGGACAATGTTTCAAGGATCACGGCATTTATTATTTTGGGCGTCATCCTATTATTAAGTTCCTTTACCTTCCAGCGGCTGAAGAATATTATCAGGAATATGGTGGAGAAGAAGGATGAGGAAAAGGAGGAATAGGGTTTGAGTTCAGGGTTCAAGGTTCAAAGTTTAAGGTTTAAGGTTTAAGGTTTAAGGTTTTAAGTTATGGAAGTTGAAAGAAGGGCCGGTCTGTATTTTTGAGAGGTTATTAACACAGATTTAATTCCGGTGATGCGCTGTGCAGCCCTTCGATTTTGCAAAAAAACGTGTTATTTCTAAACAATCTTTAAAATATCATGAAAATTCATTCACATTTTATAAAAATTAATTATATTTATCCAGTTTTTAACAGTTACATATTCTGGTTATGAAAAAATTACTCTATTCTTTTTTATTATTATCCTCTGCAACATTATTTGCGCAGAAGAACCCTTCTGTAAAGTTTGCTGTAGCTAATGATATTGTCGGAACTGTTGGTATGTTCAATGCAAAAAAAGCCATCGTTCAGAGTTCAAATGTCTATAAAAGTGCTGCAGGACTGCCTCAGGGCTTAAAAAAATACAGCTTCCTTGCCGAAAAAGGTCTTACGGAATTCAAAATCAAAAATGGTTATGAAGCCCTGGACAGAATCTCGCTTGCTGAAGTGAACAAACAAAACGGTGTTTCGGAAAATACTCCTGTTATCATTGAAGGCTATGAATTCCCGGACACCAATATGAAAATCTATGGTGATATAATGGGCAACGTAGAAGTTAAAGACTACAACGGAAAGAAAACAGTATTTCTAAAGGTTCTTTAAAATCATTTGTATACAAGATAAAAAGGATACCAAGAAGGTATCCTTTTGTTATTTAATCTGAATAAGTTGATTTTATTTTGATAGCATCCGGGAAAATGGGTAACAGCCAAAATTACTGACTAAGATTAACTTCAAACCTCCCTCTTCCGCCTTCCAACATTTAATATCTGTTGCTCCATTTTTTCTTAAGCTCTTCATAGATTTTTTTCTCTGTGGCATTATTTCCGGGCTGATAGAGCTTCACATTTTTTATTTCTTCAGGCAGAAAATCCTGATCTACAAAATTACCTTCATAGGAATGGGCATATTTATAATCTTTTCCATAATCCAGATCTTTCATCAGCTTGGTAGGGGCATTTCTCAGATGCAAAGGTACGGGCAGATTACCGGTCTGTTTTACCAGAGCCAGCGCTTCGTTGATAGCCATATAGGTTGAATTGCTTTTAGGGGAAACCGCAAGATACACTGCCGTCTCACTCAAAATAATCCTCGATTCCGGATTTCCGATGACATTCACCGCCTGAAAACAGTTGTTGGCGATCACCAACGCATTAGGATTCGCCAATCCGATGTCTTCCGCTGCCAGGATCAGCATTCTTCTTGCAATGAACTTGATATCCTCCCCGCCTGCAATCATCCTTGCCAGCCAGTAAACTGCACCGTTAGGATCACCGCCGCGCATGGATTTTATAAAAGCGGAAATAATATCATAATGCTGCTCCCCGTTTTTATCGTACAGCGCCATGGTTTCCTGCAAAACTTCCAGAACATCTGCGTTCCTGATTTCCTTTTTATCTGAATTTTTGTATTGGTTAAGAACAAGCTCAACGGAATTAATCAGTTTTCTGGCATCACCTCCCGAATACTGTATGAAAGCTCCATTTTCTACAATTTCAAAACCGGTTCCCTCATCTTTATTATACCGCTGTGAAGCAGTTTCAATGAGTTCTTCAAGCTTTTCATAGCTTAATGCTTTTAGGATATACACCTGGCTTCGCGATAAAAGTGCCGATACCACTTCAAAGCTGGGGTTTTCCGTAGTAGCCCCAATCAGAACTATCCATCCTTTCTCCACAGCATGCAAAAGGGAATCCTGCTGGGATTTATTGAAACGGTGAATCTCATCAATGAATAAAATAGGAGATTTCCCGGAGAACAAATTCTGCTTTTTAGCATCTTCAATCACATCGCGTACATCTTTAACCCCTGATGACACTGCGGAAAGCTTATAAAACTTTCGTCCGGATTTTTCTGAAATAATTTCAGCCAGAGTGGTTTTCCCGGTCCCGGGAGGTCCCCAGAGAATCAGTGAATTCAATGTATTATTTTCGATCATCTTTCTGATCGTACCTTTTTCACCGGTGAGATGTTCCTGCCCGAGAACTTCATCAAGGGTTTTGGGTCTTAATTTTTCGGCTAGGGGAATATTCTGGCTCAAGATAATTTAATTTTTTATGGATAAACAGATCCAGGTTTTGTCTCTGAAACTTCTAACAAAATTAAACTAATTTTAATTTTTTTACCCTATTTTTGCATTGTTTTGAAACTTACATTCAATAAAATCATTAGTTTTCCTTTGGTAATTTTAATAAAATTTTACCAATGGTTTATTTCGCCTCTGCTTCCCAAAAACTGCCGTTACCAACCTACCTGCTCCCATTATATGGTGGAGGCACTTCAGGTTCATGGTATTTTCAGGGGACTTTGGCTGGGTGTAAGGAGAATTTCAAAATGCCATCCCTGGGGAGGCAGCGGCTACGACCCTGTTCCTCCTAAAAAATAAATGAATAACAAACTATTAAATCCATAGCAATGAGTAACCTATTTTTCAGAATTTATCTCATCGTATTTGCATTCATCATGCAATTCACCTTTGCTCAGGACTATCCCGGAGGTTTATCAGACGGAACGCTGAAAGTAAACGGAGGCAGTGTCCCGGTAAAAATCTTTTCAACAACGGAGGTAGGCGACCTGAATGCTTTTCCCGAAAAAAATGCAGGGAACAATGTTCTGGTCATCCTGAACGAGTCAAATTTTGAACCGGCTTATTTCAATTACAGTGTTAACACGTTGGAAAAATACAAAAGCCTGCATTATCAGTTCTTTGATAAAAATTTTAAACTGATTGACACACCGGCTACCAAAGATAATATTACTCATTTCAAGTATGCTGTTAAAACCGCAAAACCTATCACCGGGACTGATAGCGTAGCCCTTGAAACGCCATTCAAAATCTGGGATCCTTCAAAAGGAATTCAGATAGGGCCTGTAACCTTGCATTTCTATAGCCTTATGTTTGTTTTTGCATTTGGTTTTGGATATGTTTTAATGCTCAGAATATTTAAAATTGATAACGTAAACCAGAAATATCTAGAGCCGCTTTTCACATGGACCCTGATCGGAACCATTTTAGGGGCAAGATTAGGCCATGTTATTTTCTACCAACCGGAATTATTCAAGGAGGATTTCTGGAGTGTTTTTTTACCGATCAGCACCAAAAACGGATTTAAATTTACGGGATTCTCAGGACTGGCCAGCCACGGAGCGACCATAGCACTGATTTTCACCACCTTATATTACTCATTCAAAATTATTAAAAAAAATCCGTTCTGGGTATATGACAGACTAGGAATTGTAGTTGCGCTTGGAGGTGCATTTGTAAGACTAGGGAACTTTTTCAACTCCGAAATCGTAGGAAAAGCTGCTGCTCCAAATTCTCCGCTTGCTATTCTTTTTCCACAGCAAAGCAGTGAGTATGGGCCTACTGTTCCTCGTTATCCGGGTCAGCTTCTTGAAGCTATAGGTTATGTATGTCTTTTTGTACTGCTATGGATCTTGTATAGAAAAACCAATAAAAAATACCAGCAGGGATGGCTGTTCGGATTGTTCTTTATTATCCTTTGGGCCATCAGATTCTTTGTAGAATTCTTAAAAGAGCCTCAGGGAGACGAGTTCATCCAGATTGGCAGCCTTAACACGGGCCAGGTTCTTTCCATCCCGTTTATGATTGCCGGAGTTGTCATCATGCTGATGTCTAAGAAATTTAAAATTACCCAGGCGGAAAATGAAAAACCGGAATAGTTTTTAGGGTAAAAACGCGAAAGGGCAAATTTGCAAAAAGGCAGATTTGCCCTTTTTTATTTAATGTGAACAGAGATTACTCATCACCTTCACCCCATTAATTAGCCCATTCGCCTTTTTTGCCATTTCGCTTATTAGCCTTTTTGCGATTTCGCCCTTTCGCCTTTTAGCCCAACTACAATTTCACTGCCACCCTCCTGTTCAGTTCCTCAAAAACCTTCCCGAATTCATCAATCACATCCGTAGGCAGCATTGATTCTTTAGAATGCTTTTCAGCAGCCAGATCAGCCGCCCGTCCATGAAGCCATACGCCTAAAATACATGTTTCTTCTTCTGAATATCCCTGTGCAAGAAGTGAAGTTAAGACCCCTGTGAGGATATCCCCACTTCCGCCTTTAGCCAAACCTGCATTTCCGGTTATATTATAAAATATATTTCCTTCGGGAGTAATCACCTGCGTATGATGATCTTTAAGTACTAAGTAAATCTTTAGTTCTTCTGCTTTTCTTTTGGCTGACTCCAGTCTTTCAAAAGAATTTTCAGAGGTTCCGAAAAGGCGTTTAAATTCTTTAGGATGCGGTGTTATGATGGATTTCTGTGGAATCAGTTTCAGGTTTTTATCATCCTCAGCTATTATGTTTAAAGCATCGGCGTCCAGAACCAAAGGCTTTGAATAATCTTTTAAAAAATTCAGAAATGCTTCTTTTGTTTTCGGATCAGTTCCCAGGCCGGGGCCTATTCCGGCAACGGAGTCTTTTTCTACAGGAAAACGGTCAATACAGTCTTCTCCTCCTTTCATAAACATGGCTTCGGGGCAGGAAGTCTGAAGAACTTCATATCCGCATCCGGGAGCCAGTGCAAAGGTAAGTCCGGCTCCGGTCTTTAATGCAGCCCTAGTAGACAGTACCGACGCTCCTATTTTACCATAACTTCCACCTGCAATGGTTACTTTCCCATAGGTTCCTTTATGGGAAAAATCCTGTCTTGGTTTAAAGATATTCTCTATAAGCTTTTCATCTATGACAAAGCTTTCGGCGGGTTCCACTTGATAGTATTCCGGATGGAGTCCTATATCCAGAATAATTACTTTTCCGGTATATTTTCCTGTTTCCGGATGCAGGAAACTTTTTTTCCAGCATTGAAAGCTTAATGTATAATCAGCTTTAAAAATAAGTGAGTCTTTTTTAAGCAGATCATCAGCAGACATTCCCGAAGGCATATCAACGGATATTTTAATGCAGTTTTTGTCGTTCAGGAATTCAACTATTTCTTTGCTGCTGCCTTCCACAGGCCTGGAAAGCCCGCTTCCGAAAAGTGCGTCCAAAATAATGGTCTTAGCATCAAAATTATACTGATCCGCCTCTTTGAAATCCCTGACAAAAATTCCGGAGAAATCCCGCAGTCTTTTTAAATTGACCGAAGCATCATCTGAAAATTTCCCTTTGACATTCTGAACAAATATATCTACATCAAACCCCTTTGCATAAAGGATTCTCGCTGCTGCCAATCCATCACCGCCATTATTTCCGTTCCCACAGAATATTGCTATTTTTTTGTGATTTTTACAGTTTTCCGAAATCCAGCCCGCCAATGCCTCGGAAGCCCTTTCCATCAGCTGTATGGAAGAAACAGGTTCGTGGATAATGGTAAACTGATCCCAGGCGCGTATCTGTTCTGCAGAAAATATTTTCATAAGATGATTAAACTTTTAACCAAATTACGAAAGTTTTCCTGTATAGTAGGTTTCGCCACTATAAAAACAAAAAGCACTTACAGATTATTATGATTATCGGGCATTTAACCGGTCGTCCTGATGAGTAAAAAACCTTCTGAACTCAATGCATAATTCAATATTCATGGAATAAAAAAACTTCAAAAAGTAACGTTTTTTACATTTTTTAATTCTATTTTTGTGTATATACTAATTAAAAAAATATAAATTATGGGATTTGTTAAAGAATTTAGAGACTTTGCTTTCAAGGGCAATGTGCTTGACCTGGCTGTCGGTGTGATCATCGGGGGAGCATTCGGGAAAATTGTTTCCTCTTTGGTGGAAGATGTGATAACTCCACTTTTACTGAACCCGGCATTGAAAGCCGCGGGCGCTGAAAACATTTCAAAACTTTCATGGAACGGGGTGACTTACGGTAACTTCCTATCGGCCGTCATCAGCTTCCTGTGTATTGCCATGGTACTTTTCTGGATCATTAAAGGAGCCAATAAGATCGTTAAAAAAGAAGAGGCTGCTCCGGCAGGTCCTACTGAAGATCAGAAGTTGCTGGCTGAAATCAGGGATCTCCTTAGAAGTAAGAATAATATATAAAACTGAAAGCACCTCGTTTGAGGTGCTTTTTACTTGTATTGCAATCAGCTGTGTTACTGAATCTGTAAAATACTTGAAATCTGCTCTGCTAAGGAAAGACCAATTCTGTCCTGAGCCTCTAAAGTAGATGCTCCCGTGTGAGGAGTCAGAGAGATTTTTGAGTGATTGAGTATCGCTTTGGATGGTGTAGGTTCATTGATAAAAACATCAAGTCCGGCAAATTTCACCTTACCTGAATCCAATGCATCAATTAAAGCTGATTCGTCGATCACGCCTCCTCTTGAGCAGTTCACGATAGCAACACCATTCTTCATCATATCAAACTCATTTTTCCCGATCATATAGCCGTCTTTCTGAGCCGGAACGTGAAGGGTAATAAAATCCGAATGCTTCAATACATCCTGAAGCGGTTCTGTTTCTATATCTACATTGATGAACTGGTTATTATAGAATTTAACCTTGATGCTTGCTTTCCCTACATTATTATCTGCAGCAACTACTCTCATTCCCAATCCAAGGGCTATTCTGGCAACTTCCTGCCCTATTCTTCCCATCCCAACGATTCCGATGGTTTTTCCTCTCAGCTCCATTCCTGCAGTATATGCTTTTTTAAGTCCGGCAAATTCCGTATCACCTATTAACGGCATTTTTCTGTTTGAATCCTGAAGAAACCTGGCTCCTGAAAACAGGTGGGCAAAAACCAGCTCAGCCACTGATTCCGAGGAAGCAGAAGGAGTATTGATCACATGAATCCCTTTCTCTCTTGCATAGTCCACATCAATATTATCCATTCCAACCCCGCCGCGTCCTATAATTTCTATAGACGGACAGCCATCAATAATATCTTTTCTTACTTGGGTAGCACTCCTTACCAGAAGGGTACGGATCTTATGCTCATTAATGTAATCCACTAAAAACTCCTGCGGAACTTTTGTGGTGATCACTTCAAATCCTTTCTCAGTAAGTGCATCAATTCCTGATTGGTCCAGACCGTCATTTGCTAAAACTTTCATAAATACAATTGATATTAAAAAGTGAAAAGATTTAAAAATTAAAAGGTTTCAAGTGGGTGCACTTCTCTCATTTAATCTTTAAATCTTTGTATATGAATTTTCTTAATCTTCTTTGAAAACTTCAATGGTAACCTGCTTTTCTACAAGGTCTGTAAATTTGCCTTTGTATCTTGTAGCTCTCACCAGGTGGTTGTCTATCCAGTGATAGTTTCCGCCTCTTGGTTTTCCGCAGAGTACGCTGTGGTACCTGAAACCGTGCTTGTCCAGCCAGTCGATGGTGATTTGTTTCAGGTTTTCTGTCCTTGAAGTAAAAAAACAGATTTGATGCCCTTCATCGTACCATTTATTGATTGTTTCCAGTGCATCAGGGTAAGGTTCGCAGGTAACCATTCTTTCCGGCTCTTCATTCGGAACATCGTCCGTAATGGTACCGTCTATGTCTATTAAATAATTTTTTACTCCATCCTTAAGAATAGGACTTAAGTGTTCGATATATTCTAACTCCATCATTAAAATTTGAGCTGTAAAGTTACGGATTTTATAAGGAAACTAAGTGTTAAATTGAGTTTAAGTTAAAAATTTACTACAAATAATAATATTTAATGAATAATATAAATATTTTATTCACCTTTTTGATCTTTATGGTTAAAAATTTTCTCTTTTGTTCTATCATTAAAGTAACAAATCATCCAATGAGCAAATTTGCCATTTCGCCTTTTTTACCCTTTCGCTATTCCCCAAAGCATATGATGTTTATCCAAAAATTTTCAAAATACATTTATTAGACTTACATTTGTAGAAATGGAAGAATTTGTAGTTTTAGTTAATCCTGAAGATGAAGTTCTGGGTCTTATGGAAAAGCAGCAGGCTCACATCAACGGTCTTCTGCACCGTGCATTTTCTGTATTTTTGTTCAACAGCAAAGGTGAGATGCTCCTTCAGAAAAGGGCGTCCGGGAAATACCATTCTCCCAGCCAATGGACCAATGCGGTGTGCTCACATCCAAAAGAAGATGAAACTTACATTGACGGCGCCAGACGCAGATTGCAGGAGGAACTGGGAATTGAAGCGGAGCTTTCGGAAAAATTCAATTTTATCTATAAAGCAGATGTAGGAGGCGGGCTTTGGGAACATGAACTGGACCATGTTTTTGTAGGGAATTATGAAGCCGATTTTCATCTGAATCAGGAAGAGGTAGAAGAAGTAAGATTTATTTCCATTGAAGATCTGGATCAGGAAATGGCTGAACATCCGGAACATTTTACTGCATGGTTCAAAATTATCCTTGAAGAATATAAACACCATTTTTAACTGATGAAAAAAATCCTGCTTGTAGCCGCTTTTTTATCGGGAAGTCTGTTTTTTGCCCAGAAAGCAAAGGTATATGATACTCCCGGCTACTCCATCAATGTTCCGGAAGGCTGGAGATCCACCAATGACAGTGAAATCGTTAATATTTTCCCAGCCAATGAGATCGGAGCCATTACCATTTCGGAATACCATGATCTGAATCTTCCCAAGTCAGAGATGAAAAAATTCATCCTGGCTCTTTACAAATCTGAGGAACCGGAGAGCAAAATAAAAGAAAATAAAGGCAGAAAAGGATATACCGAATATTTTTACGAATATTTCGATGAAAAAGAAAAACTGCACTGGATTACCCGGGCATTTCAGAAAGACAAAGATCTGTATCTTATCTCCATCAACTGCGGCGAGAAATTCTGGAACGGAAATTATATGAGCCTTTTTAACGAAACTTTCAACAGCTTTAAAATAAAGAAATAAAAATTAAATATGAAGAAAACAGCCTTATACGATAAACACGTTTCTTTGGGCGCTAAAATCGTACCTTTTGCAGGATTTGAGATGCCTGTACAATATTCCGGTGTTACGGAAGAACATTTTGCAGTAAGAGAAAAAGCAGGATTGTTCGATGTTTCTCACATGGGACAGTTTTTTATTGAAGGACCGGGATCCAAGGATCTTCTGCAGTTTGTTACCACCAACAATGTGGATGCCCTTGAAAACGGAAAAGCCCAGTACTCTTGCCTTCCGAACGAAAACGGAGGAATTGTGGATGATCTTATCGTGTACAAAATGGAAGATAACAAATATTTTGTTGTAGTGAATGCATCCAATATTGAAAAAGACTGGAATCATATTTCAAAGTATAATACGTTTGGTGCCCAGATGACCAATGCTTCCGATGACATGTCATTATTGGCTGTACAAGGTCCCAGAGCTACGGAAATCCTTCAGAAGCTTACGGAAACCAATCTTTCTGAAATTCCTTATTACAGTTTTGCAGTTGGAAGTGTAGACGGTGTGAATGATGTGATTATTTCAAATACAGGATATACGGGAAGCGGCGGTTTTGAGATCTATTTTAAGAATGAAAACGCAGAACAGCTTTGGGATGCGATCATCAACGCAGGTAAAGAAGAAGGAATTATTCCTGCCGGACTTGCCGCAAGAGATACGCTAAGACTGGAAAAAGGATTCTGCCTTTACGGAAACGATATTGACGATACTACATCCCCGATTGAAGCAGGATTAGGATGGATCACCAAATTCGATAAGGATTTTGTTTCCAAAGACACCTTTGCAAAACAGAAAGAAGAAGGCGTTACCAGAAAACTGGTAGGTTTTGAGCTTCAGGACAAAGGAGTTCCGAGACATGATTATCCGGTAGTGGATGCAGAAGGTAATGTAATTGGAAAAGTAACTTCAGGAACACAGTCTCCGATGAAAAAAATCGGGTTAGGACTGGCTTATGTGGATAAACCTCACTTTAAACTGGGTTCTGAAATCTTTATCCAGGTTAGAAATAAAAATATTCCTGCAAAAGTGGTGAAAGCTCCTTTTGTATAAGATTCAGAATAATCAGAAAAAGAGGCTGTAATTCATTTTACAGCCTCTTTTTTGTTTAATAACAGATACAGCAGATCGATCTGTCCGGATTGCAGGCATCACCTATTCCCGGCCTGTTCGAGATAACACCGCCTGCCGGGCCGCATAAAATACTGCATGTGGGAATTCTTACTCCACCGTTAATCTCTTTTAATGCTGACCTGTTCAGTCTTTTTGTTTTTAAAAAGTTCTTTTTCATGGTACTATTTTTTTGGTTATTATAAATATAAGTATTTAATAATTAATTATTTAAAAATAAATTTATTTTATTCTCCGTGAAGAGAATTATCAAATTAAATATTCATAAAATAGAATTAAAACTAAATTAATGCACTTATTCTTTCAATTATTTTCTTTTGCATGAAAAAAATTGATGGAAAACAACAATTCAATCAACAGAAGGAAATTCCTTAAGCACTCATTGCTGGCAGCAGGAGGAATTTTCATTGCTCCTTTAATAGAAAGCTGCTCAGATGATATAACGGATACCGGAAACGCTCCGGCCGATCTGAAGTATGCAGGATTTGAAACCGGAGTGGGCAGTTTTGACCCTTCAGCAAGCGGAGTGATTATCTGGACAAGGTATTCTGTGGCCATTGATGCCGAAATCATCTGGGAAATAAGCAGAAACAGCAATTTCTCCGATGTCGTAAGAAGCGGAAAAACCAATGTAACCTCAGTAAATGATTTTACAGTAGCGGTGGATGTACAGAATATTCCTTCGAATACCAGATATTACTACCGGTTTTATAATATTAAAACAAAGGAAAGCAGTGCCATAGGCGAAACTCTCACCCTGCCTTCAAAAACAGACCCTGTACATGAGGTGAAAATGGCTGTGGTTTCCTGTTCCAATTTTCCGGCAGGACTTTTTAATGTATATGGAGCAATAGCCCAGTCTGACGCGGATGTAGTAGTCCATCTGGGAGATTATATATATGAATATGCCCCGGGACAGTACGGAACCAATCCTTATACCAATCAGCTGGGACGAGCCCATCAGCCGGCGAAAGAGATCCTTACCCTAAGTGACTACAGAGAAAGATACCGTCAGTACAGAGGAGATAAAAACCTGATGCTTCTGCACCAGAAAAAACCGTTTATCTGTGTTTGGGATGATCATGAATTTGCCAATGACACCTACAAGACCGGTGCCGAAAACCACCAACCTAACGAAGGAGATTTCCAGGCCCGAAAAATGGCTGCTTTCCAGGCTTACAGCGAATATATTCCTTTAAAGACCGGAAAAGATCTGAGAATCTACAGAAGCTTCAACTTCGGAAATATTGTTTCCCTTTATATGATGGATACAAGGGTAATTGCGAGAGATAAGCAGCTTGATTATTCAAATTATCTGGATGCCGCCGGAAACTTTGATCAGGCACAGTTTCAAGCCGACTTTTTAAGCTCCGGAAGAAAGCTTATCGGGAATGAGCAGATGACGTGGCTCGGCTCACAGATCAATGCCGATACGGCTCAATGGAAAGTTTTGGGCCAGCAGATTTTAATGACCAAAATGATGATTCCTGCTGAAATGCTGATGGTTCTCAATAAGATCTTGATGGAAATAGACCAGTTTGGAAGTGCACAGCCTGCTACGATGATCCTGCTTAAGGAGACCATTTCCCAGCTGGTTGTTCTTAAAGTAAGACACCAGCAGCAGGATCCTACCCTTACGCCTCAGGAAATAGCAAGGATTACAACAAAACTACCGTATAACCTGGATGCATGGGACGGATATTTTATGGAGCGCGAGCAGCTGTACGCTATGCTTGCAGGGAAAAAAGTAGTGGTTCTTGCAGGAGATACTCATAATTCCTGGTTAGGAAAACTTACCAATGCACAGGGAAATTTCATCGGGACAGAACTCGCATGCAGCTCGGTTTCTTCGCCGGGAATAGAAGGTTATCTGGGAATCACTTCCGATCCTTCACAAGCTATAGAACTGGCTCAGGCTTTTTCGGTGCTGATAGATGATCTGGAATATGCCAATCTGTATAAAAGAGGGTACCTGAATGTAAAGTTTACTTCCGGAAGTGCTCAGGCAGAATGGAGATTTGTAGATAATATTGTTTCAGAAGTCTACAATACGGTGACGGAAAAAACCTATACGATCAACTGATCAGAAAATATATTCCTTAGCATACAAAGAGCTGCAGATATATTCTACAGCTCTTTTTCTATCAGTTACGGATAATTACTATAAAGGCTTCTTATTCTTTTTCCACTCCAAAGAATTCTCTCAGAGCCTCTACATTCTTCTTATCATTTCCTACAAAAATCTCCTGGTCCGTAAGAAAAACCGGACGTTTCAAAAAGGTATAATGGTCCAGCAGAAGCTCTTTGAAATCTTTTTCTCCAAGGGACTTCACATCAAGACCTCTTAATTTAATCTGGGTAGATTTTTTACTGAATAAGGCTTCGTATGATTTTGTTTTTTTGTGCATGGCGGCCAGTTCCTCTTTGGTAACCGGTTCTTTCTTTATTTCCCTGAGTTCCCAGCCGGTAAGGTCAAATTGTGCCAGGATCTTTCTGCATGTATCGCATGTATTAAGGTAAAATACTTTCTTCATTATTATTTTAAATCTGTTTATGATAAACTCCTACTTTATCGTAGTTTGGTCTTTCAAAAGTAGGATTTAATCCATGATTCTGGAAATTATTAAATAACTTTATTGAAATTTTATAAAGATGCAGAACAAACCCATCACTTTTCAGTTTATTTCGGAACCTTCAGATGTGAATTACGGAGGAAATGTACATGGAGGAAGTGTTATGAAATGGATTGATCAGGCAGGTTATGCCTGTGCCACTACATGGAGTGGAAACTATTCGGTGACCGTTTATGTAGGAGGGATCCGTTTTTATGAGCCTATCAAAATCGGAGAAGTGGTGAAAGTAGATGCGCAGGTGATTTACACGGGATCATCCAGCATGCATATTTCCATCAATGTATTCTCTAGAAACCTGAAACAGCCCACTTTTGATAAAAAAACACACTGCATTATTGTATTTGTGGCCGTAGATGAAAACGGTAAGAAGCTCCCGGTTCCGAAATGGATCCCTGAAACAGAGGAAGAAAAGCAGCAGGAACAGTATGCAAAGCGCCTGATGGAGCTCAGAACGCAGATTGAAGACGAAATGAAACCGTTTTTATAGCCTATGCAGAGAAAAGATTTCATTAAGCTTTCCTCATTGGGATTCCTTGGATTATACGCCTGTGGAATTTCCAGACCAGGCCCGAAAAAAACTTTAGCGATTCAGCTGTATACAATCCGGGATGCTGTGTCTGCTAATCTTGAGAAGGCGCTTGAAAAACTGGCTGCCTTAGGTTTCAAAGAAGTGGAAATTTATGGGTATAACGGCACTTTCTTCGGGAAAAGCAGAACTGAATTTCAGTCTATCCTTAAACAAACGGGTTTAAAAGTCATCAGCTCTCATCATACGACTGGAATAATCCATCAGGATGAAGGAACTTTACTGCACGGCTGGGAGAAGTCTGTTGAACATCTGCATTTTATCGGCTCAGAATATATGGTATGCTCTTATCTTTTTCCAGAGGAAAGAACGGTTGGGAACTATAAAAAACTTCCCCGGTTACTGGAAAAATCTGGTGAACTCACCCAAAAAGCAGGCATTCAGTTTGCGTATCACAACCATGATTTTGAATTTGAACAACTGGAAGGTGATCAAAATATCTATGATTTCCTGCTGGAAAATACATCTCCGGAGCTGGTTAAGATGGAACTGGATCTCTACTGGATTTCAAAGGCAGGAATTGATCCGCTGGCCTATTTTGAAAAATATCCCGGACGTTTTCCCCTATGGCACGTTAAAGATATGAAAGCAGGAACAAAAGATTTTACAGAAATCGGGAACGGAACCGTTGATTTCAAAAGAATTTTTAATGCATGGGAAAAAGCAGGCCTTAAATATTGGTTCCTGGAACAGGACTCAAGCGATAAGGATATTTTTGAAAGCATTGAGATCAGTAAAAAGTATATCCTTAAAAACAGTTTTTTTTAAAATAATGCTTATCTTCGCATCATAAAGGAAATGGTGTTCTTCCTTACCCAACCGCTTTACAGAAGCTGATGACGCCTGATTAAGAGATTATTAAACAATAACTTATCAGGAATACTATGTCAAAAAATCAAAAAACAATACGCAGGAAAGCTACTTTTCATATCCGTTTCTTCTTCAGGAAATATCCCGCTCTGCCATATATTATAAAATGGCTGTGCATCAGTATCATCATTGGTGCTTTGGTGGGAACCGCTTCGGCAGGATTTCTACAGTCGTTGGAATGGGCTACTAAGTTCAGGGAAAATCATATCTGGTTGATTGCACTGCTGCCTGTTGCCGGCTTTCTTATCGGTCTCCTGTACTATTACTTCGGAAAGGATGTTGAAGCGGGGAATAATCTGCTTATCAGCAACATTCATGATCCGAAGGACATTATTCCGTTCAAAATGGCACCTTTTGTATATATTGGAACCATCGTTACTCATTTCTTTGGAGGTTCCGCAGGCCGCGAAGGAACTGCGCTTCAGATGGGCGGAGCTATTGCAGACCAGCTCACCAGGCCATTTAAACTGGATAAAGACGAAAGAAAAACACTGCTGATTGCAGCTATTGCAGCGGGTTTTGGATCTGTCTTCGGAACCCCACTGGCAGGTGCTGTTTTCGGGCTTGAGGTATTTCTGATCGGAAAAATTCGCTATAATGCTATCTTTCCGGCTTTTGCTTCGGCTATTCTGGCTGACTGGGCCACGAATCTCTGGAACGTGAAACATACCCATTATCATATTGACTTTATTCCTAAACTTGAATTTCTACCCATTTTATACAGTATTCTCGCAGGAATTGCTTTTGGGCTCTGTGCCGCAGCATTCAGTAAAATCATCCATTGGGCAGGTTCCGTTTTCAGATCCAGGATTAAATTTCCGCCGTTCCGCCCTGTTATCGGGGGAATTATCGTTGCTCTGGCCGTTTTTGCAATGGGAACCTCGAGATATATCGGGTTGGGAATTCCCGTTATCCTAGAATCTTTTGAAAAACAGCTTCCGCTTTATGATTTTGCTTTAAAAATGATTTTTACCATGGTGACCCTTTCAGCAGGATTTAAAGGCGGTGAAGTCACTCCTTTATTCTTTATTGGTGCCACCCTTGGAAGTGCCTTATCCTTATTCATTCCCTTACCGTTTGGACTCCTTGCCGGAATGGGATTTGTTGCGGTATTTGCCGGGGCTACCAATACGCCTCTAGCGTGTATGCTGATGGGAATTGAGCTGTTCGGGGCGGAACCGGCAGTGTATATAGCCATTGCCTGTGTGGTTTCTTATCTATTATCCGGGCAGAACAGTATTTATACGCAGCAGAAAATCGGGGAAGCGAAAAACAGGAGGCAGGAAAGTCAGGAGGAGAAATCCATTTCGGAGTTTTTATAGGTTGGTGCTTGTTGCTGGTTTTTTAGTTGCCGGTTCTTTTATTTGCGAGGTTTCCTGTTAACTTTAAACTTTA
Source organism: Chryseobacterium phocaeense (assembly GCF_900169075.1). Classification (NCBI taxonomy): domain Bacteria; kingdom Pseudomonadati; phylum Bacteroidota; class Flavobacteriia; order Flavobacteriales; family Weeksellaceae; genus Chryseobacterium; species Chryseobacterium phocaeense. The sequence continues at coordinate 963,505 of NZ_LT827015.1, read as the reverse complement.
AACTTTAAACCTTAAACCCTGAACCTTGAACCTTGAACCTTGAACTTTAAACTTTGAACCTTAAACTCCCCACCCGCTAACCCGCTTATTTTAACTAATTTTGTTACACCAAATGATCACATCATGTTTGATTACAGATTAAAAGTTTTTCATACCGTAGCCTCGCGGTTAAGCTTTACAAAAGCTTCCGAGGAGCTCAATATAACGCAGCCGGCGGTAACCAAGCATATCAAGGAAATTGAGAACCAGCTTGCTACCCGGTTATTTGAACGGAAAGGAACCAGCATTCAACTCACTGCTGCCGGGGAAATCCTGTTTGAATATGCTGAAAAAATACGGGGTCTGTACCGTGATCTGGAATTTGAAATTAACCAGTTTAACCAGGAACATAAGGGAAAACTGATTGTTGGAGCGAGCACAACAGTAGCCCAGTACGTTTTACCGGAAATCTTAGCTACGTTCCATTCTTATTACAAAGACATTAAAATTGAGCTGATTACCCATAACACAGAAATGATTTCCAGCCTTCTTAAGGAAGGAAAAATTGATGTAGGGATTATTGAAGGGGAATCTCAGTCTTCCTATTTTGAATACCATCCTTTTAAAGCCGATGAAATTGTTCTGGTGGCGAAATCCAACCATCCACTGATCCGCAAAAGCATGAGTCTTAAAGATTTATATCAGCTGGATCTTATTTTCCGGGAACAGGGATCGGGAACTCAGGAATATATTCAAAACCGCCTAAAAGAGAAAGGTATCCGTATTGAGGATCTTACCGTGATCATGCAACTGGGAAGCAGTGAAAGCATCAAGAATTATCTTCTCCATTCCGAATGTATGGCTTTTTTATCCATCAGCACGGTTTTAAGCGAGCTTAAAAACAATACGCTCAGCATTGTAGATATTAAAAACTTCAGCATTGAAAGAAATTTTCATTATATCCTTCCTAAAGGTGAACAGTCTGAGCTGATCAGACTTTTCCTGAAACATCTTAGTTATAACTAAAAGTTATACTTAATAACAAAATACAATTTATTTTGTGATGATAATTTGCGGAATTTTGGGGCATTATTTCAAACTTCAGTTTATGAAAATGCCCCAAAATGAAACGACGCGAAAAATTATTTTTATCATACTGGCAGCCCTATGCCTTACTCCATTTATTTCCTCTCCTGTTGCGCTTGCTTTAGGGTTCGGACTGGCGGTTTTTATTGGCAACCCGTTTGAACAACATCTTCACAGGTATATTCATCTTCTGCTTCAGGTTTCCATTGTCGGGCTTGGTTTTGGACTTAAGCTGGATAAAGCGCTTCAGGCAGGGAAATCAGGTTTCGTCCTGACCATTGCCAGCATTTTGATGGTTATGACTGCCGGTTATATTTTGGGAAGGGTCTTTAAACTTGAGAAAAAACTTTCTTATCTTATTTCTGCCGGAACAGCTATTTGTGGCGGGAGTGCCATTGCAGCGGTCTCCCCGATCATTAAACCGGCAACAAAAGAAATATCCCTGGGATTGGCCATTATTTTTACGCTGAATTCCATTGCGCTGTTTGTGTATCCGGCTATCGGACATGTATTGCAGCTTTCGCAGGAAGAATTCGGGCTGTGGTGTGCGGTAGGAATTCATGATACCAGCTCGGTGGTAGGTGCGGCAGGCAAATACGGGGATGAAGCCTTAAAAATTGCCACCACAGTAAAACTTGCGCGTGCCCTTTGGATTATCCCGGTTTCGGTGATCACCATGTTTATTTTTAAAAATAAGGAATCAAAGATTAAAATCCCGTGGTTTATCGGCTGGTTTATCCTTGCGATTCTATTGAATACCTATTTTCCGGTGTTTGAAACCTTTAATAGTTCTGTAACGGCTATGGCGAAATCCGGACTGAATCTTACTCTATTCTTCATTGGCTCTACCCTTTCCCTTCAGACTTTAAAGACGATTGGTATAAAACCGCTGGCTGCCGCAGTTATTTTGTGGATCATCATCAGTGTGGGAAGCCTTGTTTACATCATCAGCTAAAATGACAAAAACCTTTTGGAAGGTCCCAAAAGGCTTTTGCGTTTATTAAATGTGGAAATGTTTTCTGGCTGAAAGAATCATTACATTGATGCTGTCTGGTTGTCACAAGTATACACCTGCGGACATCCAATGTACTCTACACAATACCAAGGTCCTGTAACAGCACCTGAGCAGCTGCATCCGCACAGTGATAAATCCGGTTTTTCAATAACTGCGGAACCGTTCAAAGCGCCTCCAGTAATGTTCTTAAGATCTGCTTTTTTTAGCTTTTTAGCATTTTTAATAATGTTCATGTGATTTAGTTTTGAGATTAAACAATATAGTTTAGTTACCTTCCAAAGTTAAACAAATATTAATTATTCGCAACATAATTTATTACAAAATTTAATAAGACCCTGATTTCATTGTTATTATTAGCTATACAACAAAATTTAAGTTTAAAAATATTCTTAAACAACACTTATTTTCACTGAATATTGTTGCTCAAATCCTGTATCAGAAAAACGATTTCCGTTTCTGGGTTCAATAAAAATAAAAACCTTCCAGTGGTCTGAAAGGCTTTTATCAATTTAATTTGTATCCGTTAGCAAGTGATTACCTGCAGACATCTTTTGTATTTTACACAATATGAAGGTCCTGTTACTGCTCCTGTGCAGCTGCAGCCACATTTTGAAAGGTCCGGAGTGGCAACTCCGCTGATACCTCCCACAATGTTCTTAAGATCATCCTTTCTTAATTTTTTCGCTTTTTTAAAAATTTCCTGTGACATGATGTTTTGATTTTTAATTAAACAATAGTCTCAAAAATAAAGAAATAATTAGTATTAAAGTCCCAATAAAATGTTAATTCCTTTAATTAATTATCAGAAATAAAAGCAATTATACCTGTTAAGGCAATATTACTCCGTAAATTCCAGGTCTTTGTTATGCGTTTCCGAAATGGTAAGTGATGAATAAAAAGCGAGTCCGAAAACGACAATTCCTACAACAGCAGCACTGATAATCACTGTAAAATTATTTTTCAGCAGATCAAATGCAAGGATCATCACAGGCACCAGCCCTCTTACCATATTGGGAACGGTAGTGGTTGCGGTATTTCTTATATTGGTTCCGAACTGTTCCGCTGCAAGTGTTACAAACATTGCCCAATATCCTGTACCCAGCCCCAGCCACACACAGAATAGGTAGTATTTGGTTTCTGTATCTGTATTCCCGAACAACATAACCGCCACGCCGATGATGGTAAACAGAAGCATGTAAAAAATAGCCATTTTCCGGGATTTAAGGGCATGGGATATAAAACCGCTCATAAGATCACCTACGGAAATGCCTACATAAGCCCACATAATGGCTTTTCCGGGACTCAGATCCGTGATTCCCAGTTCTGGGGCAAATTGATTGGCTAAAACAGCCAGAATGCCAATACAGTACCACGTGGGAAGCCCCACCGCAATGCATTTAAGATATCTTACCAACCGGTCTTTGTTGGTAAAAAAAGAAAGAAAGTTTCCTTTGGAGATATTTTTGTGTTCTAAATTTTTATAAATACCGGATTCCGAAACACTTATACGCAGTACCAGCAGCATAATTCCCATGACGCCGCCGATAATGTAGGAAATATTCCAGCCGCCGGCCAGTTCTACGGTGAGCTGGGCCACTACAGCCCCCATCAAACCAAACCCGGCTACTACGGAAGTTCCGATCGCCCTGAGATTCTTCGGCAGACTCTCGGAAACAAGGGTAATTCCGGCTCCAAGCTCTCCAGCCAGCCCAACTCCTGCAATAAACCTTAAACCGGCATATTGGTATACCAAATGCTCTTTTGGAAAATAAGGCAGGAAACCACAGGCTATATTCGCCAGGGAATAGACCAGAATGGAACCGAACAGTACAGACAGCCTTCCTTTTTTATCCCCGAATATTCCCCAGAATACCCCGCCGATCAGCAGCCCTACCATCTGACAATTGAGGATAAAGGTTCCGTCGGTATCAGGATTCAGGCCCAGCGCTTTTAAACTGGGAATTCTTACAATACCGAATAAAAGGAGGTCATAGATATCTACGAAATAGCCAAGGGCAGAAATAATAACAGGGATAGAAAAAATGTACTTCAGTTTTGAAGACAAAGGCAGTTCTTGCATTTTTAAGTTTTGATAAAAATAAAAAACCTTTCAGTTTCCTGAAAGGTTTTTAATAAAATATCTTGATCGTATATTATCTTGCAATATTCACGGCTCTGGTTTCCCTGATCACCGTTACTTTTACCTGTCCGGGATACGTCAGTTCGTTCTGGATCTTCTCAGAGATGTCGTAAGACAGCTGGTTGGCTACTTCATCATTTACTTTTCCGCTCTCTACCATTACTCTCAGTTCTCTACCTGCCTGGATGGCATAAGCACTGGATACACCGTCGAAGCTTAATGCTGCAGATTCCAGATCTTTCAGCCTTTGGATATAAGATTCCAGTACCTGTCTTCTTGCTCCCGGCCTTGCTCCTGAGATGGCATCCGCTACCTGGATGATTGGTGATAGTAATGACTTCATTTCAATTTCGTCGTGGTGAGCACCGATGGCGTTAACCACTTCTGCATTTTCACCATATTTTTCAGCCCATTGCATTCCGAGTAAAGCGTGAGGAAGTTCAGATTCCTGCTCCGGTACTTTCCCGATATCGTGTAAAAGTCCTGCTCTTTTGGCCAGTTTTACATTCAGTCCTAATTCTGCAGCCATGGTAGCGGCAATGTTTGCTACTTCTCTGGAGTGCTGTAATAAGTTCTGTCCGTAAGAAGAACGGTATTTCATTCTACCTACAATCTTGATCAGCTCAGGGTGAAGTCCGTGGATTCCCAGATCAATGATCGTTCTTTTTCCTACTTCAATGATTTCCTCTTCGATCTGTTTTCTTGTTTTTTCTACTACTTCCTCGATTCTTGCCGGGTGGATTCTTCCGTCTGTTACCAGTCTGTGAAGGGATAATCTTGCGATTTCTCTTCTTACCGGATCAAAGCATGAAAGAAGGATGGCTTCCGGAGTATCGTCAACGATAATTTCTACTCCCGTTACGGCTTCCAGAGCACGGATATTTCTACCTTCCCTACCAATGATTCTACCTTTTACTTCGTCAGATTCAATATTGAAAACCGATACTGAGTTTTCAATCGCCTGTTCCGTCCCGATTCTCTGAATGGTCTGGATCACAATCTTCCTGGCTTCATTCTTGGCATTCAGCTGTGCTTCTTCCATAATCTCCTGAACGTGGGCCTGAGCTCTGGTCTTGGCTTCTGCTTTCATGGTTTCCACCAATTCGGCTTTGGCTTCTTCAGCGGTGTAATTGGCGATTTTTTCAAGGATCTCCACTTTTTTAGCGGTAGCTACGTCCAGTTCCTGCTGTTTTCTGTCTAAGATCTCATTTTTCTTGGCATAATCTCCAATCTGTCTGTCAAGATCCTTTTCAAGTTTTCCGGTCTTACTCAGCTCGTCATTAAGCTTGTGTTCCTTGTCTTTGATTCTTTTCTCCACTTCCTGCATTCTTTTCTCGCTTTCCTGCATTTTTTTCTCACGCGACTGGATATCGGCGTCATGCTGGGATTTAAGCTCCAGAAATTTTTCTTTGGCCTGCAGATTCTTTTCTTTTTTTATGGATTCAGCTTGAACATTTGCTTTTTCTATAAGGTTTTCGGCATTCTTCTTTGCATCATCTACAATAAATTTTGCTTTGGTATTGAGTGAGCTTCTGGAGAAAAGAACCCCTATCACTGCACCTGCCACCAGGCAAATAACGCCGATTATAATGGCTGTTGTCATAATATATATTGAGTTTTAATTGTCTTACACTTATCTAAATAAAAAAACCTACAACAATTCAGGGATTGAGAGTAAACTCCTAATCAACACGATTTGAACTGATTTCCACTGTCTGTAATCCGGGAATCCGGCACGCCATTCAGCGGACATTTGTTCGGTAATTGTTTAGCGTTGAGTTTACCTTAAATGTGTTAGAATTATTGTAGGCAGTCTGGTGGGAAAAAAATCTATTTCCCAATTTCATTCAACGACTGATTGATTTTCACTAATCTTTCGTTGGTAGAATTTATATTTTTTTCGTAGTTCAGAGACACTACTTCCGCGTTGGTTCCCAATTTCAGGGCACACATCGCCAAAGCATCCTGTTTATCTCGTACATCGAAGTTCTGTTCAAAATCTTTAATCATATTTTCGATCTGCTTTCCTACCTTGCGCAGAGTTTCTTCCTCGGCGGCCGGTACGTTCAGCGGATATACCCTTCCTGCAATGTTTATGGTTATTCTTCTTACCTCCATTATAATCCACTGTTTTGAAGCTGTGCAATACAGAAGTCAATTTCTTTTACCAATCTGTTGATATGGTTTTTCATTAACCTGTTGTGTTCAGGATTTCCTGATATTGCTGAATAAAGTTTTATATTTTTTTGTTCTTCTGCTAATACCTGATTTTTTCTTCTTTCCTCATCATATTTCGTCTTCAGCTCTTCATACTCAATACTTAAGTCCGATAATCTTTCAGTAAGATTTTTGTAATTTCTTTGTAAAAGCAAAATCTTTCTCTCTAATTCTGAAAAATTGTTTTCTAAATCTTGAAGCATTTCAGGTTTTGTATATTCTAACTAATAGCAAAAATAAAAAAATAATAACAGTAACAAAAATAAATGTCCCTATATTTTGAATAGCCACAAAAAAAGGAGCTGCCCATGCACCTCCTTTTGTATGTTTTTAATGTATATTTTATTACTCAAATTTCAGAACAAACATCACAGCTCTGGTTTGAAGTGTAGACATTGCCGTTGCCCAGTATGGAGGCGTGTTTGCATTATCCGCTACTTTCTCATTATTCATGAAGAATGTTCCTCTGATGGCCGGAGTAAGTTTGAATTTATTGAAATAAAACTGGATTCCCATTTCAGCCGACCATGCAAAGTTATGCGTCGTGGATCTGAAAACCTGCTGCATGTTATCATCCTCAGAATCTGAGTTGGATTGAAGGTTGACCACATAGTTCACCCCAGCCGCGATATACGGTCTGGAATTGTACCATCTATTACCATGAAGTTCCAATAGTACCGGAACATCTACCAATGTGGATTTGATATCTCTTACTTTGTCTTTCTCATTTAAAGAGATCGGAGTAAAAGGAGGATTCGTCAATGTTCCAGCAGCATACTGGTCATTGGACTGAGTGTTGAAAGTCAACTGCCTTTGAGCAAATTGCAAGCCTGGTTCCAATCTTAAATCCAGATAGTCATTCAGTCTCCATTTGGCGATCAAACCGGCCCCGAAGCTGTAGCTTTCTTTAGATTTAACAAGATTCTGATTACCCTCCGAACCGTATCTTGGATGAAGGACGATACGGTAGTCCAGCCTGTTGCCGTTTAAATAAAAACCCCAGCTGAATTTCTGTTCGTCAAAGTCTTCCAACTTATCCATTCTGTTTCGGGTTCTAAATTGTGCATCTGCAAAAACTGCAATATTGACTGAGGCTAAAACCAGTGCTCTTAATAGAAATTTATTCATAGGTTACTTTGTTGCTTTATAAATTGTGGCTATACCTAAACTTAGCTTTTTATATTCTACTTTCTTAAATCCTGTATCTAAAAGAATTTGTTTCATCTTCTCCCCGAAAGGAAAAGCATTTACAGAATCCGGAAGGTATGTATACGCCCTATTATCTTTGGAAACCAGTCTGCCTATAGCAGGTAATATGTTTTTGAAATAAAACATATAAAATGGACCTAAGAACCCCTCAACCTTTGAAAACTCCAGTATATAAACACTCTTGTTATCTTTAACTACTCTTCTTAATTCTGCCAAACCTTTGGTAAGGTTTTCAAAATTCCTTACTCCAAATGCAACGGAAACAGCATCGAATCTATTGTCCTCGAAAGGTAAATTTTCTGCATCTCCTTTTTGCATGGAAATTTTGCCGTCTAATTTAAGTTTTTTTATTTTAATAACGCCAACATTCAGCATTTGTTGTGATAAATCTAAACCAATTACTTTCGCACCGGTTCCTTTTTCAATAGTAATTGCTAAATCTCCCGTTCCTGTAGCCACATCCAGCACTTCCTGGGGCTGGTCTTTTTTCATCATTTTCACCAGCGTATTTCTCCATAACACATCAATTTTCATGGATAAAACATGATTCAGAAGGTCATACTTCGGTGCAATATTGTCGAACATATCCTCTACCTGGCTTTTTTTAGTCGCCTCGGAATTATAGGGAGTAACTTTGGTAATATCTTTTGTCAAAACTTAAAACTTATAATATTCTTTGTAATAATTCAGGAAATCCTGCTTTCTGAAAATCTTTGATCTCGATTCCACTTTCTGGATATTTTTGATCACCTTGTCATACTCTTCATCTACATTGTAATAAAAATCTTCAGTATACAGCTTGTTGAAGTGTTTAGCTCCCCCAAAATAATCTTTTCCGTCTATTGTGATCTTATCCAGCGCCAAAAGTAACGAATCTTTTTTAAGGTTGTATCCGTAATACTGGTCATTGATATAATAATCCTGATGGGCGATATTAATCAGCCCGCGGATTTTATTGACCTCAAACGCAGAATCGTAAAGCATTTTTTTATTCCGGTCAAAAACCTGAATGGAATTTTTCCCTTTCTTTATATCTACGTGCACATACTGCCCTGCAGAAATCACTCCTTCAGAACCATTGTTGATTTTGAAATAATACGTATTGGGAGTAGGATTATCTACCACAAAATAATTTTTCTTTGCTAAAAAAAAGAAGTAGATCCCAAAGGCGAGGATAAACACCACAGCTGCAATAAGTAAGCCTTTTAAGGACGAGTTGTTTTTCATACGATTGTAAAGTACAATTTTTGCAAATTTAATAATATTTTTAATTCTCCGTTATTAATATTAATTATTAACTTTGCATCTTTAAAAAATCATATAAACGAATGCCGAATACGATCATTATTGGTTCCGGGTCCTATATTCCTAACAGAGTTATTGGTAGAGATTATTTCATGGATTCTGAGTTCTACACTGAAGACGGGGTTAAGATTGAGAAACCTGCTGAAGAAACTATCGCGAAGTTTGTAGAAATCACAGAAATAGAAAACAGAAGATTTATTGAAGACGATCTTTCCAACTCGAAGATTGGCTTTGAAGCTGCAAAAGCAGCCCTTGAGGATGCTAAAGTAGATGGAGAAGAACTGGATTATATAATTTACGCCAGCAACTTCGGTGAAGTTACCCAAAACGGATACGCTGATTTCATGCCTACCATGGCGGCAAGAGTAAAAAATAAACTCGGCATTAAAAACAGAAAGTGTGTTACCTATGATATGCTTTTCGGATGTCCGGGATGGGTGGAAGCAATGATTCTGGCTGACAATTTAATCAAAGCTAAAGTCGCAAAAACAATTCTTGTCATCGGTGGAGAAACCCTGAGCCGCGTTACAGACCCTTATGACAGAAACAGAATGATCTTCGCAGACGGCGCAGGAGCTGTGGTTGTGAAAGCTACAGATGATGAAAATGTAGGAATTATTGCCCATAATACTATCTGTGACAACGGAATTGAGTTAAATTACCTGGCTAATGGCCCTTCCATCAACAAAGATGCAGACCAGACCCGTCTATTTGTCAGAATGCAGGGAAGAAAAATTTATGAATATGCCCTGAAAAATGTCCCTGTAGCCATCAAAGAAACGATTGATGAGGCCGGACTTTCCCTTGAAGATATCGATAAGATCCTGATTCACCAGGCGAATGCAAAGATGGATTACGCCATGATTGAAAGACTTCACAAGCTGTATGATGTGAAAGATTATGACCATGCCATCTCTCCCATGACGATCCAGGACTTCGGAAACACCTCTGTAGCAACCATTCCTACTATGTATGATTTAATAATTAAAGGAAAAATGGAGGGTCAAACGTTTAAAGATAAAGGTAACATTGTGATGACATCGGTTGGAGCCGGAATGAACATCAATGCTATCGTATACAGATTTCCTTAAAATATTTAATTAATAAAAAAATATAAAGCACAGGGAAACAAATTCTTTGTGCTTTTTTTGACCGATTATGCAAAGAAATTTTTTGATTATTGCCGCCATATTCCTGTTTCTTGAAGTTTACATTTACCAGGCCATAAGAACGCTGACAGACAACTTTTGGTTAAGACTCGGCTATTGGGTCGTTTCCCTGGCCGTTTATGGGATTTTCGCGTATGAAGTGACTCATTTCCAAAGATCAGACAGAAGTACGATGCGGGCCCAGATTATGATCTCGCTGTTCCTGATCTTCATTCTTCCTAAAATCTTCGTTGTCCTTTTCCTGTTGATCGATGATATCTTCAGAACGGGAAGCTATTTGATCAGTTTAACGCAGCCGAAAGAAAGCTTTTTTCCGGAAAGGAGGAAATTCCTGAGCCTTGTTGGTCTCGGGCTTGGAGGTGTTCTTTCTGCATTGTTCATCGATGGAATAACCTTTGGAAAATACAGGCATACGGTAAGGAAGATCAAGATAAAAATACCGGGACTTTCAAAAAAATTCGAAGGCTATAAAATTATTCAGATCTCTGACGTCCATAGCGGAAGTTTTTCAGATCCTGATAAACTGCAGCATGCCGTAAACCTCATCAATGAGCAGAATCCGGACCTTGTTCTTTTCACCGGAGATATGGTGAATAATGTTTCTGATGAATTTAAACCTTTCATCCCTTTGTTTTCAAAAATTAAAGCAAAAGACGGCAAGTTTGCCGTGCTGGGAAACCACGACTATGGAGATTACGTAAGCTGGACGTCACCTGATGCCAAAAAGAAAAATCTGGAAGCCCTGATCGACTACGAAAGACAAGCTGGTTTTGATATGCTGAGAAATGAAAACAGGATCATAGAAAAAGATGGAGAAAAGCTTTACATTCTCGGGGTTGAAAACTGGGGATTAAAACCATTTCCACAATTCGGAAAAATAGATGATGCTTTAAAAGGAGTTCCCGAATCCGCTCCAAAGATCCTGATGAGCCATGACCCTACCCATTTTGATTATGTGGTCAAAAAACACCCGGCAAACATCCATCTGACGCTTTCGGGACACACGCACGGGATGCAGTTCGGTCTGGACCTGAAAAATGTAAAATGGTCACCTGTTCAATATCGTTACCCAAAATGGGCTGATTTATATGAAAGTGAAGGAAAGATGCTGTATGTAAACAGAGGATTTGGAGTTCTCGGCTATCCGGGAAGAGTGGGCGTACTGCCTGAAATTACTTTGTTTGAATTGAGCTAGTTATTTTGAGTGGGAGTGTTGTAGGGTTTGAGGACTTTAGCGTTTTTAGAGTCTGAGGGTATTGTATGCTGATTGCTGGATTTCAGTGCTGGTTGGTAGTTATGGATTGCTGTGACAAGCTAATGGCTCTAAAAAAACTCACCTTTTACCTGCGTAGCAAAATTCACTATTGCCTCTACAAACCTTTCCACTTAAACAAAAAGACCAGAATTAAAACCCCGGCCACCATCCCTAATCCCTGCAACCTAACACCTGCTACCTACTCCCTAAAAAATATAATCCTTCATCCGCGAAGTCGCCATATCATTTTCGTTGATCCAGGTAAGGAGAGCATCTAGTTTGTCCTCCATTTTTTTGCCTGAAAAAAGGCTTCTGTAAAACGGGATTTCAAATCTGTATTTCTTAAAATCTGTAAACTGCCATGAATTCAGATAGATCAGAACGAAGTCGTCATTTTTAAGGGTTTCGAAAACCATGCTCTGGTAATATTTTGTGGGCAGGATCTGGAACACAAAATCATTATAGGGCAGCTGGCTGTATGCCGAGATACTTTCGGGTACAATGCTTAGTCCGTCTTCCTCGTTGATGACCGTATCTCTTTTGAGCCTTTTGAACGGAAAAAGGATATCTGCATTATCGATATTGGAGATATAATTAAACTCGAGCAGTTTTAGATTTTCCTGGGGCAGCTTTACGTCTTTCTGCCGGATTCCCCTGATCTGTTTTTCCAGAAGATCCTGAATATTTTTTTTGACTTCTTCAATTTTCTGAAGATCGGAATTCAAATTATAAAAAGCAATTTCATGCCCTTTGGATGAAATTGCTTTTATTAAATTCTGCAGTTTTTCTGCGATCGAAATCTCTATAAAAAAACTCGCTTTTATATCATGAATATCTAAAATCCGAAGAACAGCTTTCGTGTTGTCTTCTGTAATCTTCAGTCTCTCTTCATCAGAAATGCTGAAGCTGTTTTTAGCTTCAGCTTCTATATTTAAGATGTTAAAAGTTAATAAAATCATTTAAATTAAATTTTAGATATAATTTATAATTAATTAAAAATCAGTTGTTAAAATAGCTTTTATTTAAACTATAACTTGAATTAATTAATTTTTATTTAATTTCACTCTGAGATTTTTGATCATGTCCTTTGACATTTCAGAAATTCCGAAATCGTAGGTCAGTCCCCAGTCTTTTTTCGCTACGGAATCATCGATGGAAGCCGGCCATGAATCTGCAATCGCCTGTCTGAAATCCGGCTGATAATCGATAGAAAAATCCGGGATTTCTTTCCTGATTTCTTCGGCCAGTTCTTTTGGAGTGAAAGACATTCCACCCAAATTATAAGACGAACGAACGGTAAGACTTTCCTTCGGAGCATCCATTAATTTCAGGGTTGCGTTAATGGCATCGTCCATATACAACATCGGCATTCCTGTATCTTCGGAAATGAAACTTGTATATTTCCCCTCCTCTATCGCTTCATAAAAAATCTCCACTGCGTAGTCTGTGGTACCACCACCCGCCGGAGTTTTCCATGAAATAAGACCAGGATACCTGATGCTTCTCACATCTACCCCATACTTATCAAAATAATACTCACACCATTTTTCCCCAGCCATTTTAGAGATTCCGTACACAGTGGTAGGATTTAAAACCACATCCTGCCCTACATTATGTTTTGGAATTCCTTTCCCAAATACAGCGATTGAGCTTGGCCAGAAGATCTTTTTAAGAAGCCCTTCCTTCGCCAGTTCACAAAAATGAAGCAGAGGCTCAAGGTTTAGTTTCCACGCAAAAATAGGCTGCTTCTCTGAGGTTCCTGATAAAAGTGACGCCAGGTGATACACTGTAGTGATCTCATAATCTTTAATCACCTGTCTTACCAGCTGCGTATTCGTCACATCCATTCTTTCATAATGCCCGGCAGCAGTAATTCCTTTCTGCCATCTGTCCAGTCCTGATGCTACTACATTTTCAGCTCCGTGAATTTCAACCAATCTGTTGGTCAGTTCGGTGCCGATTTGTCCCAAAGCACCTGTAATGAGTATTCTTTCCGTATAGGATTCCATTTTACTTATTTTTTTAGAGTTGTACAAAAGTAAAAAAATCATGCTTATCATAATAACAAAGGACTGCTTAAAAAACAAATCCTTGCTATCAGTTGAAAAAAGAATAAAAAAATAATTTTAGTCAGCCATATTCATCATTCGGTGCATAATCTGCAAAAATATCCCATTTCAGGAGATGGTCCTGTTCATCACATCCAATCATGATGATTACATCCGTTTCAAGAACAGCTTTTTACAGAAAAAAATTATCTAATTTTGCTTTAAACAAATTCTTATGAAGAAGCTTTTTATTGCGGCGATTCTGTTGATGGGTACTGTATATCAGGCACAGTTCACAGATTTCAATATCGTTAAAGAAGTAAAGGTAAAAAATAAAGGCGTGGTAGTCTCGGCACATCCTCTCGCCAGCGAAGCCGGAACACAGATCATGAAGATGGGCGGAAATGCCTATGATGCGATTGTAGCGACCCAGTATGCCCTTGCCGTGGTATATCCTCAGGCAGGAAATATTGGCGGTGGCGGTTTTTTAGTGGGGGTAAAGAATACCGGGGAAAAATTCACGCTGGATTACCGGGAAACAGCACCCGCGAAGGCATCCAGGGACATGTATGTCGATAAAAACGGAAAAGCTGACACAGACCTCTCCCAAAACGGAAGACTTGCCGTAGGCATACCGGGAAGCATCGCCGGATTTTTTGCCACCTTAAAATACTGTAAGCTTCCCATGGAAAAAATCATCCAGCCTGCTATAGACCTGGCAGAAAAAGGATTTGCCATTACAGAGATGGAAGCCAATATGCTGAATACCCACAAAGAAAATTTCCTGAAACATAACCAGTCAGCTATTGCTTTTGTAAAGGACACTCCATGGAAAGCCGGTGATATCCTGGTTCAGAAAGAACTGGCTGGAACGCTGAGATTAATTCAGAAGCTAGGGGCCAAAGGATTCTATGAAGGTAAAACAGCCGATTTAATGGTGGCTGAAATGAAAAAAGGAAAAGGAATTATCACTTTGCAGGATCTTAAAAACTATAAAGCAGCAGAAAGAAAACCTTTGGAATTTGATTATAAAGGAAGCCGTGTGGTTACCATGCCCCTTCCATCCAGCGGCGGCGTCCTTCTTGCTCAAATGCTGACGATGGCCGGTTATGAAAATCTTGAAAAATACCAGCAAAACTCTACTGAAGCCGTACAAATCATGACCGAAGCCGAAAGAAGAGCTTTTGCAGACCGTGCAGAATACATGGGTGATCCGGATTTTATTGAGGATAAAACCGCTTACCTGACCTCTGATTCTTATTTAAAAAACAGATGGAAAAGTTTCAGTTTCAGTAAAGCCACCCCAAGCTCAGAAGTAGGAAAAATCATCAGCCAGCCTAAAGAATCAACACAAACCACTCATATTTCCGTGATTGATAAAGACGGAAATGCCGCTTCTGTGACGACCACCCTTAACGGATATTACGGAAGTAAAGTTGTGGTTTCCGGAGCAGGCTTCTTTTTAAATAATGAAATGGATGATTTTTCGGTAAAACCAGGTGTTCCGAATATGTTCGGAGCCGTTGGCGGGGAAGCCAATTCCATCCAGCCGAATAAAAGAATGCTCTCGTCCATGACCCCTACCATTCTGCTTAAAAACGGAAAACCTTATATGGTAGTGGGCACACCCGGAGGAACTACCATTCCTACATCTGTATACCAATCTATCGTGAATGTGGTTGATTTTAAACTGAACGCCAATATTTCAGTGAATGCCCCGAAATTTCACCACCAGTGGCTTCCGGAAAAAATCACCGTTGAAAATAATTTCCCTGAAAGTACAATTGCAGCACTAAAAAGCAAGAATTACGTTATTGAAAAAATAAAATACATCGGAAAAACAGAACTTATCCTGATGGATGAGAACGGAAATATTCATGCGGTGGCAGACGGCCGCGGGGATGATTCAGTGGCGGTGGAATAATTCAGATTAAGGATTTTATCTAAATTTTTTTTAAAGCTCTGTGGCTAAATCTCTCGCTGATCTTGCAGATGAAGCTGATTTCTGATGTTTAGATTTAAATATTAAGAAATTTTAAGCTTTTAAGAGTATGAAGATGCTTCGACTCCGCTCAGCATGACATTTCTAAATAAGGGACTGTAAAGTTTAGAATGCCATGCTGAGCACAGAGAGAAGATCTGCGAACGGGTTCACGAAGCATTTTTGTTTCTATTGTTATCCTGAACTTGCAGAACCTCCATCTTCCGCCTCACTTTCTTCCATCATGAATTTCAACTGACTTTTGTCATGTTTTAAGATGAAAATTCTTAATTTCACCGCCTGTAATCTAAAAAAGATCTTTTGAAAGCAAAACAATTCTATCATCAGCTTTATTTTCAGGTGATTATTGCCATAGCGGCCGGTATCCTTTTAGGGAGATTTTATCCTGAACTGGGCGAAAAAATGAAACCCCTGGGTGACGGATTTATCAAACTGGTGAAAATGATCATTGCTCCGGTGATTTTCATCACGCTTACTTTAGGAATTGCGCATATGACGGATCTTAAAAAAGTAGGACGTATCGCCGTAAAATCAATGATCTATTTCTTTACGTTCTCAACTTTAGCCCTGATTATTGGACTCGTCGTTGGAAATCTTTTACAGCCGGGACACGGCCTGAATATTGATCCGGCCACCCTTTCCGGTGATGTATCCCAATATCAGCAGAAAGCCCACGATACTACCCTGACCGGTTTTATCATGAATATTATTCCTGAAACCCTTTTCAGTCCGCTGGTTGGTGAAAACATACTGCAGGTCTTGCTGGTAGCCATTTTAATGGGAATTGCACTGGTTTTAACGAAAGAAAAAAGTCAGAAAGTCACTGATTTCCTGCAGGATCTGTCCACCCCGGTTTTTAAAATTGTGCATATGCTCATGAAGCTGGCGCCGATCGGAGCTTTTGGAGCAATGGCCTTTACAATAGGAAAATACGGCCTTCATTCTGTTCTGAATCTGATATTTTTGGTCGGAACATTTTACATTACATCCATCCTTTTTGTTATTCTTGTTCTGGGAGCAGTAGCCTGGTACAACGGATTTAATATTTTCAAACTGATGTTTTACCTGAAAGAGGAGCTATTATTGGTTTTAGGAACCAGCTCCTCAGAATCTGCCCTTCCGGGAATTATGGAAAAACTTGAAAAGGCAGGCTGTTCAAGGGCTATTGTAGGGCTTGTGGTTCCTACCGGATACTCTTTCAACCTGGACGGAACCAATATTTATATGACACTGGCCTCTCTTTTTATTGCACAGGCCCTCAATATTCATCTTCCGCTGGAAAAACAGCTGATGCTTCTTCTGGTGGCCATGTTAAGTTCAAAAGGAGCGGCGGGCGTTACGGGGGCAGGATTTGTAACTCTTGCAGCAACATTAGCCGTAGTTCCTGAAATTCCAATTGCAGGAATGACCCTGATTCTGGGAATTGACAAATTCATGAGTGAATGCCGGGCTTTAACGAATGTTGTTGGAAATTCAGTGGCAACAGTAGTGGTGGCTAACTGGGAAAAACAGCTTGATAAAAACCAGCTGCAGTACTGTCTGGATCATCCCGGTGAGATAGAGAAGAAGCTGGAAGTTTGATTGGAAAGATGGAAGTTTGAAGCTGGATGAGGGAAGTTTACGACCAATTAACCTGAAATAATCCTACCATCCTACTTCTTCCGCCTTCTTTAGTAAACATTAAACTTTAAACCTTAAATTTTGAACCTTAAACCTTAAACCTTGAACCTTGAATTTTAAACCAGAATATTCAAACTGGCAGGCAGCACTTTCACATGAATCGGGGATTTTATTTTATTAAACTCTCCATCCAGATGCCAGTTTTTGGTATTGACTTTAAAAGAAATTTCGGAAACGGGAAGATAAGTTACATATTCGTCATCTTTAAGCCTTTTCGTGAACATCCTGAAGGCAAACAGCGCGGAATAGGTCAGCGGAAATTTTTTAACCAGAACCATATCTACCAAACCGTCACTTTTGCTGGCATTGGGAGCAATATACGCGTTGTTTCCGAACTGGCGGGTATTGGCAATATTCAGCATCAGGTATTTCCCGTTGTACTGCTGATAGGCTTCATCAAAGAATTTAACTTTTATTGGTTTATAGTTAAAGAAAGTTTTCAGCGAAACTTTAATGTAATTTTTGAATCCGCGGCTGGTTTTTTCAAACTCTTTCACCACTTTTCCATCAAATCCGGTTCCGGAAACATTGATAGACAATCTGTCATTGACTGTAAAAGTATCTATTTTCCTGAAGGACTTTGCCCTTATTTTTTCTAAAAGTTCGTCAAGATTTTTATTGAATCTGGTCTCATTTGAAAAGCCATTTCCTGATCCTGCCGGGAATATAGCCAGAATTTTATCTGTATTGATCAGATTTCTGGCCACGGTGGAAATCGTTCCATCACCTCCGATCGCAACAAATATATCCACTTTGTCAAACCGCTCCCGGATAAAATCATCGGTCCCGGCTATAGAGTCTGAAATATAATACGACGGGCGGTCTACCTTCTTTCTGAGTTCTTCAAGAAAGGGCTGATAGTTCTTTTTGGCCGAAAAAGGATTGATAATAAAAGCTACTTTTTCCATTACCGCAAAAATAAAAAATGCTTCCGCATCCGGAAGCATTAAATTTACTTTATTTTCATTCTTTCTTTAAATTCGTTGTTCAGTGTACCTTCCAGCTCTTTCCAGGAAACAGGAATCACAATATCTCCTGCCGCAAATGCTGCGATTTCATAAGGGCTGTAATGAAAATACAGGTTTTTCTGATCAAAATAAAAATTATTGCTTGCCGGAATCACTTCAACCAGGAGCATTTCAGAATTTTTCACCTCTCCTTCACTGTCTGTTGTTCCGCTTTTTACAGTGTTGATGTTTTTCATCAGTAAAGCTTCAAGTTTGGCTTTGGGCATCGAAGTGATATCCTGAAGCTCCAGTTTTTTATTGTTTTTGAGGTCAAAAACCCTTTCGGAGAAACCATAATTATCGTGGGCTCCTCCTTCATATGAACTTCCTACATATTCAATATGCATATAGCCGTTTTCATTGGAGATCAGGTTCATATGTGAACTCGAATACCAGTCCTGGGCGTAGGGAATGTCTGAAAGCCAGTCCTTGCTGTCGCTTTTTATAGAATTAAAATATTCATTTTTCGCTTTATCCAGATACGCTTCCAGTCCTTGTTTGGAAAAGTCTTTGATCCCCTGATTATGAAAATAGATACTGTCCAGCAGTTTTTTGTCTTTCAAAGTTGGAAAAATAAGAAGTTTGGAGGTGAAAGCTACCTTCAGCGAATCCCCAATCCTGGTGGAATCATTTACTTTTACGGAGTCTACTACAAATTTTTCCGGTTGGGATGTTTCTGTTTTACCAGAAGGTGCTGTGTTTTCTCCTTTTTTACAGGCTGAAAAAGCAAGCAATGAAGAAACTGCCAGAACGGCAATTGTGTTTTTCATAATTTTAATTTTCCAGTATGAATGCAAAAACCATTCAAAAATGAATGGTTCTGCAAAATTATTTTAATCTATTTAAAAAAATTACTGTTTTTTAATCAGGCTTACGACCTGATTTTCAGATTTGGAAGCCGTTTCCCAGATCTGTTTGAATGCCGGATAATATTCTTTAGGATAATCCGGGCTGCCAATTTTGGTGGTAGAAACCACTTCCAGTTTATTGCCTTTCTGTTCAGCAACGTAGCTGTATTCGATCTCTTTGTCCTGGGTAATGATTTTCTTGCTTTTCGGCATCGATTCTATCACATAACCTTCCGGGATTTCCAGGGTCACTTTTTTTACTCTGGTGAAAGAAGAAATGAAATCTATCTGATATTTTCTTTCTTCTGCCTGGTCAAATTCATTAGAGTTTTTGCTAAGGAACAGCATCGGATTAATGATCATTTTCTTTCCTACCTTATCAATCAGGTTGTCTGAAGTAAATTTCATGGTACTTTCAAAATCACCATTATCTAAAGCTTTGGAATCAATTCCGGTAAAATCTATTGAAAAGTTGTCTTTGTACTGCTTTTTATATTTTTCAGCATTTTCGTCATAACTTTCTTTCGCAAACATGGCATAGGAACCTGTATCTTTATCGGAATAGGTTCCGGAAATACTTCCGTCTTCATTAATCTTGGCTTCTGTGGTAAGATAGGTAAAGCTGTTTGTTGTGTTGCCCATCTGCATGAGGGATGCCTTTTCTTTGGCCATCAGAACACCATACTGATTCCAGTCTCTCGGAGGCAGATTATTCATGGACGACTGTCTTGAAGTGGCATCATATAAATTCAGTCCTTCTTTTAATTGAACGGCAGCCAGCACAAAATTCATGCTGACAATACTTGGGGACATTAAATTGATCATGCCATTATCTACTGTTGAAATTACGAGTGGATCTGCTTTCAGACCGGCTTCTCTAAGCATCATGATCAAAAAGAGATTGATTTCAGCTGCATTTCCTGTTTTGGTTTCCAACAGTTTTTTTATTCCTTCTTCCGTGTAAATTCCACGGTCTTTATTCCATGTAAAGGTATTTTTTACATAATTGAAGATGGCGTCTGCTTTTTCAGTATCTGAGCTTAAACCGGCCACTGCAGCGGGCATATTTTCCTTGGCCAACTTTGTCTTTTTCAATTCCAGTCCGAAATCTTCATCTTTATAGAGCTGATCCTTAATTTCATCCCAGGAAGAGGAATGCTTTTTAAGCTCCCCGAAATTGGTAGAATGCAACTCTGCGCTTATTTTTGTCCGGTAATTCCTATCATTATTGACGAATTTTTCGGTTTTAAACCCTTTGAGATTTTCATATCCGAATCTGTACGTCTTGAAATCCATTCCGTACATGCTTTTGTCCTCTACCACTCTGTATTTTGGCATCAGAGACCCGGTATAGTTTACGTTATACGCAATATTTATAGGAGCTTCCAGAATGTATTCGGTATATAAAGAAGGGGTATCCGATTCGATGATAATCTGTGGGACAGCATATAGAAACGGAGATAAAACCTCATACTGGTATTCTATGACAGAACCGTTTTTCACATTAGGAAAAGCAAACTTGGTAATGGTAGTGTATTTACTTTCTTTACTCTTGTATTTAGAACTCTTATCCACTTTTGTCGGGACGGCCGCTCCATTTTCGAGATTGTATACAAAAGCTTTCATTTTATTCAAAACCTCTTCTGAACCTTTGGAGTTTTTATAAAGCGGAATCTCCAGATTCAACCAGTCTTCGGCTTTATCTTTATCGTAAATCTTTACTCTGTAAAAAACCTTTTTCCTGAGATCACCGGTAGAAGTATCGACTCCAAAATAGATGGATTTATACAGGATTTCTGCCGGTGCATTTTCATCAAGTGCTGATTTTGCTTTGGTTAAATCTGCATCATTAAATTTCGGAGGATCCAAAAATTCATGTTTCTGACCGTTGACACAGATCAAAATTCCTGAGCAGAAAGCAGCCAAAAATATTTTTTTCATGTTTATGTTTAAATTTTGGTTAATAAGATTTTAGCGTTGTCTCCGTTTAAAGTCTTTTTGCGGAAACTTATATATTCATTATATTTTTCTTTTGGGAACAGGCCTTTGTTAATTTTAATAAACCGGGTCACTTTTAATGATTCGCCGTTTTTTACGAAAGTGAGTGTATAGGTTCCAAATTCCGAGTTGATCTGAAGATTTTGTGGAACTTCATCAATTTTGTAGTTTTTCGGAATTGCAAAATCAATTTCATATTCGTCCTGAAAAGACTGTCCTATTTCAAACGGAAGTTCCCTGTTCTCATCTGTTTTGTAAAAATTATTGGTAAAAATAGGTACTGCCCTGAAAATTAAATTATTCCCCGCAGTTTTGGAGTAATTGCTGGCTTTAAAATCCAAACCAAATGTAATCACCGCATTATCTTTGTCATTAATAAGGTTTTTCATTTCTGCTTTTTCGAAATTCAGTACGTCAAAGCGTTTTTTTACCGCTTCAGTTCTCTCTTTAGGCGCCAGGTAGGCAAAAGACAGATTACTATCATACTGGCTTCCTGTATATGCAAACTGAATGTCTCCACTTATACTGTTATCTTCCGCAAGATTGATTTTTAAAGTCTGCTTTTCTTTATTTTGTTCGGCAGTATAGCTTGGGGTGTTGATCAGTTCGATTCCTTTTTTCGTAACCGCCAGAACATTCCGGTCTGTAGTATTGTAACTTAAATGATTAAATGCAATTTGCTGGGATGTATTTTCTAGCCAGATATTTCCTTTATCGGTTGGAACCATCAGAATGGCGTGGTTTCCCCCCATGGACGGAAATTCAGGATCAAAGGAAATATCAGATGATCCTGAATTGATTACACAGTAGTAAGAAGGAATTCCCGCTTCGTTCAGCATGGTTTTCATATAATTGGTAAGACCTTTACAGTCTCCATAGCCTTTTTTCTGAACCTCATCAGGAAGCATAGGAAGCCATCCTCCAATTCCTAAAGCTACAAATATATATCTGGTTTTAGACTGCATGTACTGATAGATCTTTTTTACTTTCTCCTCCGTAGATCCTTCAAGCTTCAGGGCAGCTATCTCCGCTTTAATGGCGGGAGTAGATACAGAAACCGGTTCTACCAGGTTATTATAATACCAGGTCCCGAAATCTGTCCAGTTATTTAAATCTCCCTTCTTTCCTTCAAGATTGAATTTTGTTAGTGCAAAACTTACCTTGGGTAAGATTTTTTCAGGCTGAGGAAGCATCTGCACATCATCCACTGCCGGAACATTTTTATAGGAATATGTTTTTTCTTTACCGTTGTCAGACTCAGAAACTGCAGCATAGTTATATTTCGAAGGGTAAATTTTCGTCTTAAGATCAATTCCTGATGTATTGATTATTTTAAACTGCGCTTCTTCCAAAGAAACGTTCTGGGAATAAAAAGGCATAAAATCAGGCATGAAAATAGTATTTTCATCCGTAATCTGGTAAGAGAAATCAATTGTATAAGGATAATACGCTGAAGTGTATGATAATGCCAGGATCCTGCTGTCCGAATAAAATGTTCCCTGGGAGTTATTCGCAAAATCTCCAAAATCAGATTTGGAAAAGCTTTTCACCTTTTTCCCGGATTCGTCATAAATGGTAACTTTTACGTCAGAAATATGATCTCCTTTTTCGTAGGGAATATAGACGGGCGCTTTATCGTCACCATCTTTATTAAGAACAGTGATTACTTTGTTATACTGGTATTTTATTTCATCAATTTTATTAATCTGAACGGTTGTAAAGTTCTTTCTGATGACCACATCCGCATTCTTCTTCAGATTTTCAGGAATGGCAGAAGCAGGATAGGTTTGTGCGAAATAAAGAGAAGCTGTGGATAAAGCTCCTATAATTAGTATTTTCATTTATGGTTTTTAATTTTTTACTAAATATTTATTATATTGTTTGACTTTTATTTTTTTTCCAGCGTAATGACCTGGTTTTCAAAATCAGATATGCCCTTCCATATTTCTTTGAAGAAAGGATAATACTCTTTAGGATAATTCTGGCTTCCAACATTCAGCTTTGAACTGATCATTATTTTATTATCATTATTTTCCACCTTGTACTCATAAGAAATTTCCTTATCGTCTGTAGTCATTTTTTTATTTTTAGGAAGGCTTACCACTTTATAACCCTCGGGAACCACCAGTTCTATCTTTTTTTCTTTTTCAAACGCGGATATAAAATCAATCTGCCATTTCCTGGCTTCGGTCTGGTCAAAGGATTCACTTTTTTTATTCAGGAATAAAACAGGGTTTATAATGAGTTTATTCCCAACAACATCTATTAAACTGTTTCCGGAAAAATTCATTTGAGATTCAAAATTACCGTCATCAAGAAGTTTAGAATTTACCTCCTTAGTGTCTATATTGTAAGTGTAAGCGAAAGACTGGTTAAATTTATCCTTATTCACCTCAAATTCATCATAGGATTCTATGGCAAACATTCCATAATCTTTCTGCAAAAATGTACCTTTTACGGTAGAATTTTCTATGTCTAAACTGGCTTTGATTACCTGTTCCTTCTTGCTGATATTCGTATTGGCATAAGACAAATATGTTCCTTTATTTTTTTCTATTAAAATTCCGAAATCATTCCAGTCCCGATCCGGCAGAAGATTAGCCTTGGAATTAAAAGAAGTGGCATCATATAAATAGATCTGATTATTGATTTTAACAGATGCCAGAAGAAAATTTACACTCCTGAGACCTGGTGAAGCTATATTCAATATTCCATTGTTTACAGTAGAAATTAAAAGTGGATTAGCTTCAATTCCGGCATTTCTTAAAAGCATAATCAGAAGAAGATTAATTTCTGCACTATTTCCCGCTTTTGTTTTTGTGAGCTGCTTTAGATTTTGCGAGGCCAATACAGCATATTCCCGGTTCCATTTATAATTATCCTTTACAAAATTGAAGATTCTGTCTGCCTTTTCCTCCGCGTTGTAACCCGTCTTTATTTTTTCGGGAAGCAGATCAGGGACATTATTTTTTAAAAAACCTCCGAAATCATCATTTTTATCAAGCTGTTCTGCAACTTCGTTCCAGCTCTGATAATCATAATAATTAAAATAGCTTCCTGAATATCTTTTTAATTCCGGCTTTATTTTTCCGCGGTAACGGTCTGCATTCTTTACAAACTTTTCTTTTGACATGGCTTTTATATTCTCATACCCAAAACGGAATATTTTGTACATACCACCCAAACGTTCCTCCGTGGTGGAAGCATTGTATTTTGGAGTCATAATAGTTCCCGTATGATCAAAATGATACGCAAAACGGGCGTCCGGGTATTCCAGATTATATTCCTGATATACCACAGGAACATTATATTCAAGGAAATAATTCAGATTAGCGATATTTTTAGTAAGTATTTTATAGCTGTATTCTATAACTGATCCATCCAGAACATTAGGGATGGCAAGTTTATAAATTTTTAAGCCTTTTGTAAAATTCTCTTTGAGCTGATCTTTTTTATCAATTGAAACCTTCTCTACTTTATTATCCACTAATCTATATAGTTTTGCTTGATACTTTTCCAGTTTATCATCAGAAAACAGAGGAATCTCTAAATTCAGCCATTCCTCTGCATTCTTTTTATCATATATCTTGATTTTTGAATAATATTCTTTTTCTACCATTCCATTGGTAAGGAAATTATATCGGACAGAGTTATACAGAATTTCTGCAGGTGCAGATTTTTCTATCAGGGAACCTGTTTTTTTCATATCATCTTCATTAACATCCGGTGGAGAAAGAAACTGATGCTGTGCGGAAAACAGATTAAAAAGAACAATACATATTGCCGTATTAAATTTGAAAAAATTATTTTTTTTCAAGCTACAGAATACTTTTCTTAGAGCATATACTGAAACCTCGGGGAGAGTTCCGTAATTTTTTTTCATCATGGTTATTAAAATTGTGCAAAAATAATAAAATCTTAATAAATGTTAAATTTTTATTTTGACATAAAGGTCAACTTAAAGGGAAATATTTTATTAAGTAAATAATGTTTATCCTAAGAATTTTAATATTTCACCCTTATTAACAAAAATATTTACAATTTCACCCTGTATACTATTTATTTTCAAGAATAGAGAGTATAAAAAAAGGCTCCATTTCTGAAGCCTTTCTATTATTTTATTTTAATTGATTAATCATTTGGAATCCTGCTGCTGTCGTACTTCTCACTGCCGAAAGCAAGAACGGGAACGAAAATAAAACCGAAGAAAAATAACAGAATGGTATAAAGCGGGGTTTCTTTACCAAAAGCCTTAGCCAGCCTGTCGTTCACCACCCATGAAGCAAAGAGGTTCACGAGCGGAATAAAGAATAAAATGAACCACCAGATTGGTTTTTTAACGATATCAAGCAGTACAATCATATTGTAGATAGGGATAAAAGCGGCCCAGGCATCTTGTCTTCCGGCTTTTTGAAATATTTTATACATACAGTATCCATAAAATAAATAAATCACCAATCCGAAGATCATGGTACCAATTCCCAGTCCGGCTGCCGCTGCACCAGTCATTGCATCCGCCCCGTCATAAGGGTCTGTTTGTAAAAGAGTTAACATATTATTATTTTTTATAGGTTTTCACCAAATATAAAAAAAGCTTCTAATACATAGAAGCTTTTTTCAATATATTTTTAATAATAATTATGCATCAATCTTAGCATATTTTGCATTCTTCTCGATAAATTCCCTTCTTGGGGGAACCTCATCCCCCATTAACATTGAAAATATGCTATCTGCTTCCACTGCATTATCAATCGTTACCTGCTTTAAGATTCTATGTTCAGGATTAAGTGTAGTTTCCCAAAGCTGCTCAGGATTCATCTCTCCAAGACCTTTATAACGCTGAACTTCTACCCCTTTTCCGTCCGGAGCCATTTCCAGGGTAAACTCTTCACGTTCTTTCTCATTGTAAGCATATACTTTCTTATTTCCCTTCTTCAATAAATATAAAGGCGGCTGAGCGATATAGATATATCCGTTCTCAATCAGTTCTTTCATAAATCTGAAGAAGAATGTAAGGATCAGTGTAGAGATGTGGGATCCGTCAATATCAGCATCGGTCATAATAACGATTTTGTGATATCTCAGCTTCGCCATATTTAAGGCTTTACTGTCTTCTTCGGTTCCTACTGAAACACCAAGAGCGGTATAAATGTTCTTGATTTCCTCATTATCATACACTTTATGAAGCATAGACTTTTCAACGTTCAGGATCTTACCTCTCAATGGTAGAATAGCCTGGAAGTGTCTGTCTCTTCCTTGCTTGGCTGTCCCACCTGCGGAATCACCCTCTACCAGGAATAATTCAGACTCTGCAGGATCTTTTGATGAACAGTCGGATAATTTACCCGGAAGCCCAGAACCACCCATCGGCGATTTTCTCTGAACCATTTCACGGGCTTTCTTAGCTGCCTGTCTTGCTTTTGCCGCTAAAACAACTTTCTGAACAATGGTTTTTGCTTCACCAGGATTTTCCTCAAGGAAGTTAGTCAGCATTTCCCCTACAATTTTATCTACCGCACCGGAAACTTCGGAGTTACCTAGTTTTGTTTTGGTCTGTCCTTCAAACTGAGGTTCCATTACTTTTACAGAAATCACGGCTGTTAATCCTTCACGGAAGTCATCTCCGGTGATTTCTACTTTTTCTTTTTGCGGAATACCCAGATCATCAGCATATTTCTTCAGGGTTCTGGTTAAAGCACGTCTGAAACCGGCAAGGTGGGTTCCTCCTTCATGGGTGTTGATATTATTAACGTAAGAGTGAAGGTTTTCGCTAAATGACGTATTATAACGCATCGCTACTTCCACCGGGATATCATCTCTTTCTCCCTCCATAAAGATCACACTTTCCATGATCGATTCACGGTTTCCGTCAATATGGGCAACAAACTCTTTTAATCCTCCTTCGGAATAAAACACTTCTGTTTTAAAAGATCCGTCTTCCAGTACTTCTCTTTCGTCGGTAAGGGTGATGGTAATCCCTCTGTTAAGGAAAGAAAGCTCTCTTAAACGGTTCGCCAGTGTGTCATAGTTGTACACCAGTTCTGTAAAAATACTGTCATCCGGCTGGAAGAACTGCTTGGTTCCTCTCTGATCACTGTGACCTATTTCTTCCACTCCTGTCTGTGCTTTTCCTCTGGAATAGATCTGCTGGTATACATTACCGTCTCTGTAAACGGTAGTTACCATTTCATTGGAAAGTGCATTCACACACGAAACCCCAACTCCATGGAGTCCTCCGGAAACTTTGTAAGAATCTTTATCGAATTTTCCTCCTGCCCCGATTTTTGTCATTACAACCTCAAGAGCAGATTTTTGTTCTTTTTCGTGGAAATCTACCGGAATACCTCTACCGTTATCGCTAACTTCAATTCCGTTTCCTTCTTTAATGCTGACGAAGATGGTATCGCAGTATCCTGCCAACGCTTCATCAATAGAGTTATCTACTACTTCATAAACCAAGTGATGAAGACCTCTTACTCCTACATCACCAATGTACATTGAAGGACGCATACGTACGTGCTCCATTCCTTCCAATGCCTGAATACTACTAGCTGTATATTGTTTCTGACTCATATAAATAATAATAAATCCTGCCTAATGCAAAGACCCACAAATATCGTGATTTTTTTCGACTTATGAAAGTTAAAATATGTCAAAAAAGGACAGGGTTTTTAACAGAAAAACCCACACCTCCTGCGCCTAAAAAACATTAAAGTTATGACCTATTTTCCAAATACCATCTGTATAAAATCATATCAGACATCTGTATTTTATGCTTAAATTTATTTACTCAAAAGTTGATAGTATGGATGATTTTATTGCAGCCCGTGCGCAGATGGCTCTGTCGCTGGGTTTTCATATCATTTTCGCATGTGTGGGAATGGTAATGCCCTTCCTGATGGCCTTCGCCCACTGGAAATATCTTAAGACCAACAATGAAATGTATAAAGGTCTCACCAAAGCCTGGAGCAAGGGAGTTGCCATCCTGTTTGCAACGGGCGCTGTTTCCGGAACCATGCTGTCATTTGAACTTGGTCTTCTGTGGCCGGGATTTATGAAGCACGCCGGACCGATTTTCGGAATGCCGTTTTCTCTTGAGGGAACAGCATTTTTTATTGAAGCAATCGCGATGGGGTTCTTTTTATATGGATGGGAAAAATTCAATAAATGGTTCCATTGGTTTTGCGGATTCCTGGTAGGCTTAAGCGGGCTTGCGTCAGGCATACTTGTCGTTGCGGCTAATGCCTGGATGAATTCACCTACAGGTTTTGATTATATTAACGGACAATATCTCAATATAGATCCTATTAAAGCGATGTTCAACGATGCGTGGTTTCCCCAGGCGCTTCATATGACGGTTGCTGCGTTCTGTGCCACAGGATTTGCAGTGGCTGGCGTACATGCTTTTTTAATTATGAGGAAAAAGAATGTGGAATTCCATACAAAGGCATTCAGGATTGCTGCAGGATTCGCATTAATAGGCGCTTTTGGGGCTCCTCTGAGCGGTGATGTGGCTGCTAAATCTGTCGCAGAAAGACAACCTATTAAACTGGCAGCGATGGAAGCTCATTTTGAAACTGAAAAAGGAGCATCCTTCGTATTGGGTGGTATTCCCGATGAAGAAAAGGGTGAAGTAAAATATGCAGTGAAGATCCCTAAGGTATTAAGTTTTCTGGTCAGCAATGATTTTAATCATGAAGTGAAAGGGCTTAAAGATTTCCCGCGGGATGAGTGGCCTCCGGTAGCGGTTGTTCATTATGCTTTTCAGATTATGATCTTTTTCGGAGTGGTGATGATCTGTATTGGGGCTGTATATCTGTACGCCTTCTTCTTCAAAAAAGAATGGCTGAGCAAAAACTGGCTTTTAAAAACATTCCTGATCGCCACTCCTTTCGGGTATATTGCCCTGGAAGCCGGATGGACGGTTACCGAAGTGGGAAGACAGCCCTGGATTATTTACGGGATCATGAGAACGGCAGATGCGGTGACGCCTATGCCGGGAATACAATACTCATTCTACTTTTTCACTGCTATTTTCGTATCATTATCGCTGATCCTGATCTTCCTGCTGAGACGGCAGATCCAGATGGTGCCAAGACTGTATGATCCTACCGATGCTCAGTTTAACAATAAAAACAAAAAATCATGATTTACGTTGTTATAGGTTTTCTTTGGCTTTCCATCTGTCTTTATATTATTTTGGGCGGTGCAGATTTTGGAGCCGGAATTGTGGAGCTTTTCACCCATAAAAAAGCCCGTCACAAAACAAAAGAGATCATGTATGAATCCATTGCACCGGTCTGGGAGGCCAATCATATGTGGCTCATCATTGCCATTGTGATTCTTTTTGTAGGATTTCCCGGAATTTACACCACCATGTCTACCTACCTCCATATTCCTCTGGTTTTAATGCTTCTGGGAATTATTGCAAGGGGAACAGCTTTCACTTTCAGACATTACGATGCGGTAAAAGACAACTGGCAGGTTTTATACACCCAGATATTTTACTATGCCAGTCTGCTGACTCCGTTTTTCTTAGGACTGATTGCTGCTGCAACGGTATCCCATTCCATCAACCCTGATGCTGTCGGATTTTTAGACCTGTATGTGTTCAGCTGGCTAAACTGGTTCGGGGTATCTGTAGGCTTGTTTACTGTGGCGCTTTGTGCTTATATGGCCTCTATATTTTCATTAAGAGAAACCAGGGATAAAGCTGACCTGACGCTTATGATCAGAAAATCCCAGCAGACTATGATTTTCGTAGTCATTACAGGAATATTGGTATTTTTAGCCGCTTATCTCTCTGATATTCCCCTGCTGATGTGGGTCTTTTCAAAACCTTTGGGAATTATGGCTATTTCTTTTGCTACGATTGCGCTTTTCCTGATCCTTCGTGCGATGAATACCCGGAAACTGCTTCCTGTACGGGCATTAGCTGGATTCCAGATGGTGATGATCCTGATTGCAGCCACCTATCAGCACAATCCTGATATTATTCTGCTTGGAAACGGACAGCATTTATCATTATTAGAACATATGGCTCCGGAAAAAACGATTGCTGCTTTGGGCTGGGCCCTGATACTGGGTTCTGTGTTTATCCTGCCGTTTTTGTTTTATCTGATGGCTTCATTCAGTAAGCTGAAAAAATAAATACCCAGAGTTCTAGATAAGAAAGTTAAGATTAAGGGGCTGGAAGCTGGAAGAAGGAGGCTGGAAGTAATCTTCCCTCTTCCATCTTCAAACTTCCTGACAGCATTGAAAAGCTTTTTAAATTCATTTTTTGATCAAGACGAGTTCAACTCTTCTGTTTCTTACCTGATCCGATTCTGTAAGCTCAGGGTACACTGCCGGATTAAGGTGACCAAGACCCGTTGCTTTTATTCGTGAAGGATTTATTCCCTGCTTTTCCAGAAATTCTTTGATCGCATTGGCTCTTGTCCAGGAAAGATTAAAAGTTCCCAGGTCAATATCTTCCCCATCAAAATTCTCATAATCGCAGCAAATGTGTCCCTGTAATTCAATTTCAAGGGTCGGATTTTCCTTTAATACTGTTAAAAGCCGGGCAAGCTTTGTATCACCATTGGGAAGCCAGACATGACGGTTTCCAATAAAATTGACATCAGGCAGTGAAAAGGTATCTTTCACTTTCATCCGGGAAATTCTGGTATCAAAAAAGCTCGGAAGAATTCTTCTGCTTATTTTTTCTCCCCGGGAAAATTTCTTTTCTATAAAAACATCTACTCTCCGGTTCTTTCCACGCAACTCGTCTGTAGTATTATCATTAATCTGCTTTTCTTCACCTAAACCTACCGAATTCACAAGTTTTATATTATCCCCTACTTGTCCCTGCAAGTATTGATGAACCACATTAGCCCGCCGCTCTGACAAATTGTTATTGTATTCTGTACTTCCCGAAGGATCACAATTCCCATAGATCCTGAAGGTAAGGTTGGTTTTTAACAGAGCGAGGCTATCCAGCTTCTCCTTAGATCTTGCATTCAATTCCGAACTGTTATGCTCAAAATAAACAGAAGTGAGCATTTGCGCATCAATCCCCGCATACGGGAGAAGCAAAATAAGGAAGGAAATGAGTTTCATCAGATAATTCGTTTTTTAGAAACAACGGAAAAATAATAATTAATCGTTCATCAAAACAAAAAATTCCTGAAAAAATCAGGAATTCTGTATATATTATGTTTTGTTATATCAAACATAAATCGGGGAAAATGATGATCATTTTTTATGCTAACTTCATCAAAAGAACCTCGTCAATTTTCTCCACCTTCACTAAATTATTTTTAGTCAAAGTTTTAGAGGCCTTATCCCATTTCTTACCGGAAAGCTGGCTTCTGTCTTTTACTTCTGCCAGTGTAAATGGCTCTTCCTGGGAATTAAGGATCTCAAGGATTACTTTCTCATCCTCGCCCAGCTCAATCTGAGGAACCGTTTTTTCCGGTCTCATCTGAGGGAAGAATAGTACCTCCTGGATGGATGCATTGTCTGTAAGGAACATGATCAGTCTGTCCATCCCAATTCCCATTCCTGCGGTTGGCGGCATTCCGTATTCCAATGCTCTTAAGAAATCCTGGTCGATGAACATCGCCTCATCATCCCCTCTTTCTGATAACGCCAGCTGAGATTCAAAACGCTCTCTCTGATCAATAGGATCATTAAGCTCCGAATAGGCATTAGCGATTTCTTTTCCGCAAACCATTAATTCAAAACGCTCTGTCAGACCTTCATGGCTTCTGTGTTTTTTAGTTAATGGAGACATTTCAACAGGATAATCCGTAATGAAAGTCGGCTGGATGAAGTTTCCTTCACATTTTTCACCGAAGATCTCATCAATTAATTTTCCTTTACCCATCGTTTCATTCACGTCAATTCCAATAGACTTTGCAAAATCAAATAATTCCTGCTCCGTTTTACCTGTGATATCGAAACCTGTATATTTTATAATGGCCTCTGTCATAGATACTCTTGCAAAAGGGGCTTTGAAACTGATCTGGTGTTCACCAAATTTTGCTTCCGAAGATCCATTAACCTGAGTCGCACAGAATTCCAGTAATCTTTCAGTAAAATCCATCATCCAGTTGTAGTCTTTATAGGCTACATAGATTTCCATTACGGTAAACTCAGGATTATGGGTTCTGTCCATACCTTCATTTCTGAAGTTCTTTGAGAATTCATACACTCCGTCAAAACCACCTACAATCAGTCTTTTCAGATATAATTCGTTAGCAATTCTTAAATATAAAGGAATATCTAAAGAATTATGGTGAGTAATGAACGGTCTCGCAGCTGCTCCTCCAGGAATAGATTGAAGTATGGGTGTTTCCACCTCAAAATATCCTGCCTCATTGAAGAACGTTCTCATCGCATTGTAAAGTTTGGTTCTTTTAACGAAAACCTCCTTTACATTGGGATTTACCATAAGGTCAACATAACGCTGTCTGTATCTTAATTCCGGATCATTGAATCCGTCATGCACTACTCCGTTCTCATCAGTTTTAGCCTGCGGTAATGGACGCAAAGATTTTGTAAGAAGCGTAAAGTTTTTTACTAAAATCGTCATTTCCCCTACCTGGGTGGTAAATAAAGTTCCTTCAATACCGATAATATCCCCGATATCCAAAAGGTGCTTGTATACTTCATTGTATAATTCCTTGTCTTCACCCGGGCAGATCTCATCCCTGTTAAAATACACCTGGATCTTACCTTTAGAGTCCTGCAATTCTGCAAAAGAAGCCTTCCCCTGAATTCTGCGGGACATCAATCTACCAGCGATCTTCACCTGTTTATTCTCAGAAAAATCCTGTTTTATAGATTCTGTAGTATCTGTAATGATATACTCTTCCGCCGGGAATGCATTAATTCCCATTTCAGTAAGCTTGTTCAGCTTTTCTCTTCTAATGATTTCTTGTTCTGATAATTGCATTTCTTATTTTTCTAAAAGCGTACAAATTTAGGCATTTTTGGTGAGTTGTCAATGATGATTTTTTTAATTGTGAATTGTCCATTGTGAATCTGCTTCGCAATGAATTTCTTATACGGGTTTAAATTAACCTGAATAGTGTGAATGGGCAATTGTCAATTGTCAATCTCTCTGACGGTGAATTGATACTACCATTTCCATTGACCATTGATTTGTGAAGCAAAAATTCACCATTGACCTGAATAGTGAATGGGCAATCGTCAATTGTCAATCTCTCTGACGGTTAATTGATACTACCATTCCTCATTGACCATTGACTTGCGTAGCAAAATTCACCATTGACCTGAATAGTGAATGGGCAATCGTCAATTGTCAATCTCTCTGACAATGAGTTAATGACTACCATTTCCATTGACTTGTGAAGCAAAAATTCACCATTGACCTGAATAGTGAATGGTCAATCGTCAATTGTCAATCTCTCTGACAATGAGTTAATGACTACCATTCCTCATTGACCATTGACTTGTGAAGCAAAAATTCACCATTGACCTGAATAGTGAATGGGCAATCGTCAATTGTCAATCTCTCTGACGGTGAATTGATGACTACCATTTCAATTGACCATTGACTTGTGAAGCAAAAATTCACCATTGACCTGAATAGTGAATGGGCAATCGTCAATTGTCAATCTCTCTGACGGTGAATTGATGACTACCATTTCCATTGACCATTGACTTGCGTAGCAAAATTCACCATTGACCTTTACGGTTCTTTTCAGGAATAAAAGTCCAGGCAAGTATCCTGCTGATTTTCTGTCCCTGAGCCATATCAATAGTTTTAATTTCCAAGGCTTTGACCTTTTTTAAAAGCGTCGTCAATTTATACAGATTGTCTTTTTTAGAAACCAGGCAGGTAAACCAAAGAACCTGTGAGGAATACTGAGCACTTTCCTCAATCATTTTTGAAATAAAAGCCAGTTCACCGCCCTCACACCATAATTCCGACTGCTGGCCGCCAAAATTAAGCAAAGGCTTCTTCACTTTTGATTTATTAATATTTTTTGTTTTTCTGATATTTCCTTTCATTGCAGACTCTTCTGAATCATGAAAGGGAGGATTGCACATGGAAAAACTAAACCGCTCTCCGGAACCAATTATATTTTTGAAGATATGATGAGAATCCGGTTGCTGTTTTAATTGAATTTCATGCAATAAATCCGGATTGTGATCTAAAATATGCTGTGCATTTTCCAAAGAATCACGGTTGATATCTGTTCCCAGCATTTTCCATCCGTAGGACCTGTGAGCAAGTAAAGGATAAACAAGATTGGCTCCTGTCCCGATATCCAAACCTGACACAGAATCCCCTTCAGGAATTCCCTGCATATCTTCAGCTAAAAGATCGGCAATATAATGGATGTAATCTGCCCGTCCGGGAATAGGAGGACAAAGATTTGTTTTGGGAATATCCCAGTTTTTGATATTATAAAAATGCTGCAGCAGAGCTTTATTAAGGAGCTTAACCGCTTCAGGAATACTGAAATTAATGGTTGCAGTCTGGTAAGAATTGATGAACACATAATGTTTCAGTTCCGGCACACAAGAAATCAGCTGATCAAAATTATAAGGATCACGATGCAGATTTCTTGCGTGCAGACTGGATTTTTCGGCAGACATTATTTATTTTTTCTGACTCAGAATATATTCTACCATTTTTTTGGCGTCTTCTTTAGACACCTGTGGATGGGCAGCCATCGGAACGCCTCCCCAAACTCCGCTTCCGCCTTCTATAATCTTGGAAGCCAGCAGCTCAATATCCTTTTCAGAATATTTTTCTGCGATTTCCTTATAAGAAGGTCCTATCATTCTCTCATTTACGGAATGGCAGCCTGAACAGTCTAATGTTTCGATGATCTGATCACCGGAAAGATTAGTTTTTGACGGCTCCGAAACAGCGGATGTTTCAGAAGCCACAGCAGGTACCCCCGTATTTTCTTTTTTAGAACAGGAAAGGATTAAAAATCCTATAGCTCCTGCCAAAAGGAATTTTTTCATTATTTTTTTGCTGCAGTAGAATCTGTTTTAGCAGCTTCAGGAGTAGCCGGTGCAGGAGTTGCAGCAGCCGGAGCAGCTGTCTTAGCTGTAGAGTCTACTACTGTTGGAGCATCTGGTTCCGGCAGCATTGTGTTGCTGTCCTGTAAATCATGTTCCGGTTTCTTAGAGCAGTTTACAACCAATAAACCTCCGATGAATGCAATTGCTAATACTTTTTTCATTATTTTTTCTATAAAATTTAGACAAAAATATAAAAAATAAGCTTTTAAATGAATGACATTTTCCCATTTCATACGAATTTACTGTATTAAAGCCTTCAAAAAAATTTATTTCAACCGCTAATTGAACCTTTTCGTTTTTTAGTAATTTAGCCAGGCAAACAAAACCACAAATGAATTATCACAAAGAAAAGAAATCAAACCGAAGGCTTATCTGGATCTCGTTCATTCTAAGTTTTTTTCTTTTATTTTTTGCAATTAAGATTTCTTTGTCCGAATTGCCTGACAGAAGCAGTATTATAGAAATAAAAGGTATTTTGAAAGATGTTAAAATAGAAAAAGGAAGAAGAAACAGAGCTTTAGTAATTCATTTAAATGAATATCCTGAAATAAATTTTGTAATTGGAAGTGTTGTATTGAATCAAACATCCTTTCATGATTTAATGAGCGACAACAAGCCAGGAGACTCAATCATGTTTTTTATTGAAAATCAAGAATATAACAGGAAAATATTAAAATCAGAAAAAATTCCGTTTCCGGGAAACCTCTTGTATAAAAACAATATAGATATTGTGGAAATCCATAACAGGAATACAGAATATTTATCTTTTAACGGTTATATTAAAGCAACTCGGAATAATAATTATTTGATAATTGCATTCCTTGGATTTTTTGGACTATTGATGCTGCTAGTTGGTATTAAAGGTGTTAAATATTATAAAGCAAATTTCAGTAAATAGTAATATTTTCTTAATTTGTTTTTATCGTTTGAATTTCTTTAACTTAGTGAAAAATAATTCAGGCTCTCAAATGATCTTTATATCTAAAATCCTGTTTTTCACCAGTCATCATGGTTTTTATACGGTGATGATCCTTCTTGTATTTTTCGGACTGCTCTCATGGGTGACCAAAAAAGCTTGGTTTCTGGCTCCTATTCTTCCTCTGGCTATTCTGAACGGTTTTGCAGGACAGTATCTGAATGCCTGGTTTTTAAACCAGTACGGTTTGGAAAGTACCGCGATAATTACCTCTGACGTACAAACAAATTCCACGCTAAATGACATGTATATCCATGATTATGAAGCCATTGTAAAGAAACAGGACGGAAAATATGTTTCTACCTATTTCTCAACAACAAGTGCTGCCATTTATCCGATTGAAAATGCCATCCGAATTCCAGGAATGGAACAGCATTTCCCGGTTAAATACATTCCGGGATACGAGAAAAACATAGTGATCCTTTACTATCAGTCTGAAGAAGGAAACGCCCTGCTGAAATATGAAAAAATGGCTCCGGTGAACTCTGCAAGGATTAAATACGAAGCGGACAAAACGAATAAAGAATTCATTAAAGAATATATTTCCGCTTTGGAGGAGTACGTAAAATCTTATGATAATGAGGAGTATAAAATTAAAATTGAAGAATTAAAAAAGGAGCTGAAGCAGCATCAATAAAGGATTCCCATATTAAGTTTATTTATTTTCCGTCTTTTTTTGTTTCCGTATTAAAAAAAATTTCTACATTTGTCCCATGTTAAATATAAGCAACAATATTTGGTGGTGGCTTTCAAACTCTTCGTCGGGTCTGGAGGTATTGTCATGTTGCTAAAAGTATAGCAAAAATAAATTAAGATACACAATATATAGGCTTTGACGGATTCCGTTGAAGCCTTTTTTATTTAATCCAAAACAAAAATACAAGCAAGATGTCCATTCAAAAAATAAAAATTAAAACCGGTTCTAAGAAAACACTGGGAGATCTCTACACTCCTATGAATATTTATCTTCAAATCAGGGACCGTTTCAGAGATACAATCCTTCTGGAAAGCTCGGATTCCAAGAATATTGATAATAATTTTTCATTTATAGCGGTGAATGCTGTGGCGGGAATAGAGGTGAAAAACCTTCATGAATTTGAGATCAAGCTTCCGGGTTCAGATCCTGTGAAGCAAGTGATCGGCAGCCGTAATATCACCGATATTTTCGATGAATTTCAAAGTGCTTTTGAATGTGAAGTTACTCACGATGCTATTGAACAGACGGCTCAGAGTCTTTTTGGGTATACAAGTTTTGAGGCCGTGCAGTTTTTTGAAGACATCAGTCTGAAACCGCAAAGTCCGGAAGTAGAAATCCCCATCCTGCGCTATAGATTATATCAGTACGTGATTGCCATTAATCATTATAATGACGAAATGCACATTATTGAAAACCAGATTCCCGGTTTAAAATCTGAACTGTATTTACTGGAAAATCTGATTAAAAACCAGAATACGCCGGTCTACCCTTTCGAAAAAACAGGCAGTGAAACCTCCAATCTTACCGACGAGGAATATATAGAGCTGGTGAAAACAGCCCAGAAACACTGTATGAGAGGTGATGTTTTCCAATTGGTTCTGAGCAGAAGATTTGAGCAGAAATTTAAAGGTGACGAATTCAATGTGTACCGCGCGCTCAGAAACATCAATCCTTCTCCTTACCTTTTCTTTTTCGACTACGGAAATTATAAATTATTCGGTTCCAGCCCTGAAAGCCAGCTGATTATTAAAGATCATAAAGCTATCATTCATCCTATTGCCGGGACTTTCAAAAGAACCGGGCATCTGGAAACCGACCTTCAGTCTATTGAAGAATTAAAAAATGATCCTAAAGAAAATGCAGAACATACCATGCTGGTAGATCTGGCCAGAAATGATCTTGGGAAACTCGGAAAAAATGTCACTGTTACCAAACTGAAGGAGATTCAGCTATTCTCCCACGTTATTCATATGGTAAGTGAAGTAACCGCTGATCTTCCTGAAAACCTCAATCCTCTGGATATGGTTTCTGCAACATTTCCTCAGGGTACTTTAAGCGGAGCTCCGAAACACAAAGCCCTTCAGCTCATTGATCAGTATGAAAAAGATTCCCGTGGCTATTACGGAGGCTGTATCGGTATGATCGGTTTAAACGGGACCTGTAATCAGGCCATTATGATCCGTACGTTCTTAAGCAGAAACAATACCCTTTATTATCAGGCAGGTGCAGGATTGGTTGCAAAATCAGTCCCTGAAAATGAGCTGCAGGAAGTGAATAATAAACTGAATGCTTTGAAAAAGGCGGTGGATAAGGCGGGGAAAATAGTGATGAGTTAAGAGTTCTGAGTTTAAAGTTTAAAAATAACCGATAATCGGGCAACTAGTAACCAGCAAAACAATTAAAAAAACAAAAAATGAATAACAATATCAACCAACCGGCAACTCAGGAACAGCTTAAGGTTCTGGTTTTTGACAACTACGACAGCTTTACATATAACCTGGTTCAGATCATTGAAAGAATTCTGGAACAAAAAGTAGATGTAATTAGAAATGATCAGATCACTTTGGAGGAAATCGGAAAATATGATAAAATTATCCTTTCTCCCGGTCCGGGAATTCCGGAAGAAGCAGGAATTTTATTAGACCTGATCAAAGAATATGCTCCTACAAAAAGTATTCTGGGCGTTTGTCTGGGACAGCAGGCCATTGCGGAAGCTTTTGGCGGAAACCTGATCAATCTGTCTGAAATTTTCCATGGCGTGGCTACTACCGCAGAGCTGGTAAAAGAAGATACCAAAATTTTCAAAAATCTGGCTTCAGGAATGGAAGTCGGGAGATACCACAGCTGGGCAGTTAACCCGGAAGGTTTTCCTGAAGAACTTGAAATCACAGCAGTAGATAAAGACGGAATGATCATGGCCCTGCAGCATAAAACATATGATGTTCATGGTGTACAGTTCCACCCTGAGAGCATTTTAACGCCTGACGGGGAGGTTATCATCAGAAATTTCCTTTTGTCTTGAAAACTGCAGAACTACCCAACGCTATAAAAACACCTCAAATGAAAGAGATCTTACAATACCTGTTCAATCACCAAACTTTATCGAAATCTGAAGCCAAAGCTACGATGATTGAGATTGCCCAGAATAAATTTAATTCTGCAGAAGTTACTGCTTTTATCAGCGTATTTCTGATGCGGAATATTACCCTACAGGAACTGGAAGGCTTTAGAGAAGCTTTGCTTCAGATGGCAGTTCCGGTGCAGCTTGACACGACAGATACTATAGATATCGTAGGAACCGGCGGCGATGGAAAAAACACGATCAACATCTCCACATTAGCCAGTTTTGTGGTTGCCGGAACAGGACAGAAAGTGGCTAAACACGGAAATTATGGTGCATCCGCCACTACAGGATCTTCCAATGTGATGGAGCAGCTGGGTTATAAGTTTAAAAACAGTTCAGACCAACTGAATAAAGAGCTCGAAAGGGCCAATATCTGCTTCCTGCATGCTCCCTATTTTCATCCGGCACTTCAATCTGTAGGTGCTTTGAGAAAATCGTTGGGGTTGAGAACATTCTTTAATCTTTTGGGGCCACTCGTTAATCCTGCCAAAGCAAAATATTCTGTGATCGGGGTGTATAACCTTGAAATTGCCCGGATCTATCAATATCTTCTGCAAAAGGAAGAGCGTGAGTTTATCCTGGTCCACGGACTGGACGGTTATGATGAAATAAGCCTTACCCAGGACACCAAAATCATTACAAAAAGTGGTGAAGAAATATATTCTGCAGAAGACCTTGGGTTTGACTCTGTGCGTCCTGAAGATATCAGAGGCGGAGAAACTCCTGAAGAATCGGCAAAAATTTTCAGAAATATTCTGGAAGGAAAAGGAAGTGTACAGCAAAATTCCGTGATCCTGGCCAATGCAGCCACCGCTCTTTTTCATACTCAGAAATTCGGAACATATGAAGACTGTGTCTTAATGGTTAGAGAAAGTCTGGAAAGCGGAAAAGCGTTGAGAAGCCTGGAATTATTGATTAATGATTAGTAAGTTACTGGTTGCTGGTTGGCAGTTGACAGCTAATAATTCAACTGAAAACAAGCAACAAGCAACAAACAACAAGCAACTGACAACTAGAAAAAAGAACATGACCATACTGGATAAAATTATTGAACGAAAAAAGGAAGAAATTGCCATATCAAAGGCAAAAACTTCAATTGATCACCTGAAGAATTCTGAATTTTTTGGAAGACAAAGCTTTTCACTGAAAGAATCCGTTAAAAATAAAAGCGGAATTATCGCTGAATTTAAAAGAAAATCTCCATCCAAAGGAATTATCAATGATCATGTTCAGCCTTTGGAAGTAGCTGCTGCTTATGAGCATTTCGGAGCGTCAGGAATTTCCATTCTTACGGATCATGATTTTTTCGGAGGCAGCTTTGATGATGTTTTAAAGGTAAGAAACCATATCGGGATTCCTATTCTCCGAAAAGATTTTATGGTGGATGAATATCAGTTTTATGAAGCCAAAAGTATCGGAGCCGATGCTGTTTTGCTGATTGCAGCATGTTTGTCGCCCAATCAGGTTTTGGAATTTACAGAACTGGCGCATGAACTGGATCTTGAAGTTTTGCTGGAAATCCATACGGAAGAAGAACTGGAACATTGTAATCCTGAAATAGATCTTGTGGGCATCAACAACAGGAATTTAAAAGATTTCAAAGTTGATCTTCAGCATTCCGTTCTTTTAAAAGACCAGCTGCCAAAAGGAGTTTTATCTGTTGCAGAAAGCGGAATTTATGCAATTGAAGATTTTAAATATTTAAAGGAAAAAGGATTTGACGGGTTCCTAATGGGAGAGTATTTTATGAAAAATGAAGATCCTGCGAACAAGTTCGGTGAATTTATTTCTAATATAGCAATACAATAATTTATCATTGATATGAAATTCAGATACGCAAGACATACTACAGATTTAGAAAGAATCAAAGCATTTTATACCTCCGTTCTAAATTTTGAGGTTTTGGGAACTTTTGAAAACCATGCCGGATATGATGGTATTTTTCTTGGGAAAAAAAATGAAAACTGGCATCTGGAATTTACCGTTTCAGATACAATCCCAACGCAGGTTTTTGATGAGGATGACTTATTGGTGTTTTATCCTGAATTAGAAACTGACATTCAAAATCTCGTAGAAAATCTTAAAAAGCATGCAATCCCCTTGCTGCAACCTGAAAATCCTTATTGGAGGGAGAATGGAATTTACTTTCTTGACCCGGACGGTTTTGGAATTATCATTTCTAAACAATTTGCAAAATGAAGACCAAGGTTTGCGGTTTACTAAAACCAGATCAAATTCATGAATTGATTTCCCTGAAAACAGATTTTCTTGGATTTATTTTCTATGAACCATCACCGAGATATGTCCTGAATCATTTGAGCCTGGAGGATATTGCAAAAATTAATCATCCCGGAAAAACCGGAGTTTTTGTCAATGAAACAATCGATAAAATAGTGTTGATTGCAGAAAAAGCAGGATTGAATCTGATCCAGCTTCACGGCGATGAGAATGAAAATTTTATCATGGAGCTAAAACAAAAGCTGCAGCCGGATGTTCAGATCATTAAAGTCATAAGAATCGGAAGCAACAATGAGGAAACAAGAAAAAAAACAGAAGAAATAATGAATCCGGCCCATGTAATGGTTGATTATTTCCTTTTTGACACCGACAGCAAGGCA
Organism: Chryseobacterium phocaeense; assembly: GCF_900169075.1. NCBI lineage: Bacteria > Pseudomonadati > Bacteroidota > Flavobacteriia > Flavobacteriales > Weeksellaceae > Chryseobacterium > Chryseobacterium phocaeense. The sequence continues at coordinate 921,803 of NZ_LT827015.1, read as the reverse complement.
TTTGGAGGAACAGGAACCTCATTTGACTGGGCTATATTGAACGAAATAGAGATCCCGCTTCCCTATTTTCTAAGTGGCGGCATTTCAGAAGATAATATTGAAAATGTGAAACTCTTAAAACAAAAACCATTTGCCATTGATATCAATTCAAAATTTGAAATAGAACCTGGAAATAAAGACCTGGAAAAGATAAAAAAATTCCTTCGGGAGAGTCCCAAAGGGACGATTTAACAAAGGGTCGGATACAATCCGATTTAAATAATCATAAAACACAATCAAAAAACACAAAGTAAAAATGCCCCAGTCCCTAGTAAAAAATTATATTCATATTGTTTTCAGCACAAAACACCGGGAGAGTTTCATTGATGAGCATATTGAAAAAGAATTATTTTCGTATATCGCAACTCTGTGTAAAGATTTTGAAAGCACAGCACTGCAGATCGGCGGAACAAATGATCATATTCATATTTTATGCCTTCTTTCAAGGAAAATAGCATTAATGAAACTGATACAGGAAATTAAAGCCCATTCTTCAAAATGGATTAAGACAAAGGGATCTGAATATGAAAATTTCTTTTGGCAGAATGGATACGGAGCATTTTCAGTAAGTAAAAAAGAAATTAGCCAGGTGATTCATTATATCAGGAATCAGAGATTCCATCATCAAAAGCAAAATTTCAAAGATGAATTGATTGAAATGCTTACAAAACAGGATATGGAATATGATGAAAAGTATATTTGGGACTGAAATTTGTTTGAATGGACCAAAAGAAGTAAAGGACTTTATCCTTTACTATAAAATAAATCGTCCCTTCGGGACTCTTTAAAAAAATACACACAATCATTGATGAACATACAATTATTAAGAAAAACGTTCTATAAAACTTTATTTCCGCCCAATTTCGGGAATAAAAAGATCCAGTCCCTGTATAATTTTGTTTCGCAGAATGATAATGATACGGAATATTGGACTATAGAAGGACAGTTGAACGAATTTATAGGAATTATTAAAAGTTTTGAAGAAAGTGACATCCAGTATTTCTTTGAAAGAATCGGTTTATGGAACAGCTATTATCTGGTCATTATTTCCGATAAATTTCTGGACAGCCATGTGAAAGCGAGTGTGAATTATGACCTCGGGAAGATTTATGCTAAAATTTTTCTGTTGTATGAAGATGCTGATCCTTATTTTCTAATTGATAATCTGGAAATTGCGGTCAGAATGTATGACTCGAAAATCGATATTGCCACGTTAATTGATCTGGCCAGTAAAATTGAAATGTTACAGCATAAAAAACTTATTACAAGACAGCAAAGAAATTATAACATCCAATTTATCAATAGTTTGAATGATGAATTATCAGATTGAACAACCGGAGGTAATTAGAGATTATAAGACAAAAATTAATGCTAAAATGCATATTTAACAGATTAAAGAATACTACTATGAATTATAAAAACCCTGATGAACACGGATATTATGGTGAATTCGGAGGCGCTTTCATCCCTGAGATGCTGTTTCCGAATGTAGAAGAACTGCAGAACAGTTATCTTGACATTATAGAATCTGAAGACTTTCAGAATGAATACCAGGACCTTCTTAAAAACTATGTAGGGCGTGCGACACCGCTTTATTTTGCAAAAAATTTAAGCCAGAAATATAATACCCGGATTTATTTAAAAAGAGAAGACCTCAACCATACCGGGGCTCATAAAATCAATAATGCCCTGGGGCAGGTCCTTCTTGCAAAACGTCTTGGAAAAACAAGAATTATTGCTGAAACTGGTGCCGGACAACATGGTGTGGCAACCGCTACAGCCTGTGCTCTCCTTGGACTGGAATGTATTGTGTATATGGGCGAAATTGATATTCAGCGCCAGGCTCCCAATGTAGCCAGAATGAAAATGCTGGGTGCGGAAGTGATTCCCGCCACTTCAGGTTCCAAAACCCTGAAAGATGCTGTGAACGAAGCTCTGAGAGACTGGATCAACAATCCTGTAACCACTCATTATGTAATCGGAAGTGTAGTAGGTCCCCACCCTTTTCCGGATCTTGTGGCCAGGTTTCAAAGCATTATTTCAAAAGAAATTAAAGAGCAGCTGCATGAAAAGATGGGAAGAGAAAACCCGGATTATGTCATCGCCTGTGTGGGTGGGGGAAGTAACGCAGCCGGAACTTTCTATCATTTTGTAGAAGAAAAAGACGTTAAAATTATTGCTGCGGAAGCCGGCGGTTTTGGTGTAGATTCCGGGAAATCTGCGGCCACTACCTTCCTAGGGACATTAGGAGTTTTGCATGGAAGCAAAAGCCTGGTGATGCAGACGGATGACGGACAAGTGATTGAACCCCATTCTATTTCCGCAGGACTGGATTATCCTGGAATCGGGCCGTTCCATGCTCATTTATTCAAAGAAAAAAGAGCGGAGTTTTTCAGCATTAATGATGATGAAGCTTTAAAATCTGCTTTTGAGCTCACAAAACTGGAAGGAATTATTCCTGCACTGGAAAGCTCCCATGCCCTGGCAGTCTTAAATAAAAAGAAATTCAATGAAAATGATGTCATCGTCATCTGCCTGAGCGGACGGGGGGATAAGGATATGGAAACGTATTTAAGAGAAATTAGAAGTTAGAGATTAGAAACTAGTCTTTAACAACTCAGATTAATATTCTCCGTCTCTAACTTCTAATGTCTAACTTCTAACATCTATATTAAAAATGAAAAAACTAAACATATATTTCACAGCAGGAATTCCGCAACTGGAAGATACCGCTGATATTATAAGACTGATCCAGGATTCCGGGGCAGATATGATGGAAATCGGGATGCCCTATTCAGATCCGGTAGCAGACGGTCCGGTGATTCAGCAGGCGCATGAACTGGCCTTAAAGAATGGAATGACCATTGAAAAACTATTTTCCCAGTTGAAAACAGTAAAAAATGAAATTAAAATTCCTGTTATCCTGATGGGGTATATCAACCCTGTTTTGAGTTTCGGTTTTGAAAATTTCTGCCGTGAATGTTCGGAAAGCGGGGTTTCAGGGCTCATCATTCCTGACCTCCCTCCTATTGAATTTGAAAATAATTATCAGCAGATCTTAAAAAAATACAACCTTAATTTTACGTTTCTGGTAACTCCCGAAACTTCAGACGAAAGAATCCTGTATTTAGATGCATTGAGTTCCGGTTTTCTGTATGCGGTAAGTTCTTCATCTACCACCGGAAACGACAATGCCGTCCTGAAAAATGAAACCTATTTATCAAGGCTGGCTTCCCTTCCCATTAAGAATCCTGTGATGATTGGTTTTGGAATTAAATCAAAAAGTGATTTTGAAAATATCACAGAAAAAGCAGACGGTGGAATCATAGGAACCGCTTTTGTCAATATTCTTTTAAATCATAAAGACTGGAAGAATGCGGCCATAGATTTTATCCATGCTGTAAAAGGTTAAAATTCACTAAATTTGTATGTCTAAAAATGGTATGAAATAACAATTCAATAGCCATGAGAAGAAAACAGACATCAACGTATGAATACAATTCAAAATAAATCAGTAGCATTTGAAGATCTGGGGATAAAAGAATATCAGCCTGCCTGGGATTATCAGGAAAGCCTGATGAAAAATATCATTGATACAAAGATCAAAAACCGTGATTTACCGGCGGAAGAGCATATTACTACGCCCAACCACTTTTTACTGGTAGAGCACCCGCATGTTTACACTTTGGGAAAAAGCGGACATGAAGAAAATATGCTGGCGGGCATTGATAAACTGAAAGAAATTGATGCTACTTTCGTCAAAGTAAACCGTGGTGGAGATATTACCTATCACGGATTTGGCCAGGTTGTAGGCTATCCGGTACTGGATCTGGAAAATTTCTTTACGGATATCCATTTATATATGAGAAATCTGGAAGAGGTGATCATCAGAACGATTGGCGAGTATGGCCTTAAAGGAGAACGCTCCCAAGGGGAAACCGGTGTATGGCTGGATGTAGGAAAACCTTATGCCAGAAAAATCTGTGCTATGGGCGTAAAAGCTTCAAGATGGGTTACCCTTCATGGTTTTGCCCTGAATGTGAATACGGATATGCGTTATTTCGAATACATTATTCCCTGCGGGATCAAAGATAAACAGGTGACTTCCTTAAAAAGAGAGCTTGAAAGAGAGCTGACTCCTGAAGAAATGGAAGATCTGAAAGCAAAGATCAGAAAACATTTCGCAGATGTTTTTGGAGCTGAGCTTACTTATAAATAATTTGTTTACCTATTATATAAACCGGCAGTAGATTTACCGCCGGTTTTTTTGTGTCCGGAATTCTTTAAAATTCTCTGATCACCGTATTATTTTAAAACTTATTTTTGAAGGTCTTATTATTTTCACCTTTAATCAAAATTTTAATTTAAGTTCAATGAAATCCGTAATCTCTATCTTATGCACAGCCGCATTAGTTCTATCTGCCTGCCCATCCTTTGCTCAGAAAAATAATACAGGCTACTCAAAACGTATTGACAGCCTGATACAAGCGTCTTCTCCAAGGCCTTTCAACGGAGTGGTTCTGATTACTAAAAACGGGAAAACCCAATACTCCAAAGCTTATGGCTTTAAAGACAGCAGGACAAAAGCTCCTTTGAAAATGAATGACCAGTTTGAAATCATGTCCAACAGTAAACAAGTGACCGCTGTTTTGATTTTAAAACAATTTGAAAAAGGAAAACTGGACCTTCAGGCTCCTGTAAAAAAATATATCCCCACCCTGACCCAGCCTTGGGCAGATTCTGTTACAGTGCATCAGCTTTTAAACCATACCCACGGAATTCTTGATACAGAAAAACCTCTGGCCTTTAAACCGGGTACAGAATTTAAATACGGTAACCTTTCCAATATCCTGTTAGGACAAATCATTGAAAATACTTCCGGATCTTCATACACGAAGCTGGCTAATAAACTCTTCAAAGAGCTTCATATGAACAACACCTTCTGCTATTCAAAAGGCAATAACCAAAATCTTGTTTCCGGGCATATGAATAAAAATAATGTATTATCTCCCGTTGAAAATTCATTCATTACTGAGAAAAACATGCCTGCTGACGGGATTATCAGTACAGCGCGAGATATGGCCCTATGGAACACCCTGCTTCATAAAGGAAAAATCCTGAACCCAAAAAGTTATACCCTCATGACGACTTCATCCGTGCTCTCTGAGCATAATGTTTTCGGAAAAGATAAAATAGGCTATGGGTATGCCATCAGGATTGCGAAATATAACGGGATTCCTTATTTCGGGCATACGGGCCTGGGTGACGGCTTTGCTTCTTTAAACGTGTACATTCCCGGGGCCGATGTCAGCATTGTAGTGATGGAAAACCAGATGAGTGAGGACAGTATACTTTATTATTATCATGAGGCCCTGATCAGGGATATGGTTTTAGAAAGCAGCCTGATTAAACAGGTAAGAAAACCTTAAGAAAAAATTTGTTGAATCATCTTGACTTAGTGCTGGGGCTAAACTATTTTGTTATCCTTGTCAAGGTTTAAAACCTTGACAAGGATAACGTCCATCCCCTTTCTTCAAGCTTTTATATGGTATATTTCGCTTTTACAAGGTAGTTTTATTTTTCAGGGTTATAGTCCTGATTAATAAAATTAATTGCGGAAATCAAAAAAAAGCTTTGAAATAAAGGTTTTATTTAGTTCTATCTTAAAATAATCTGTTTTTTTGTTGAAAATAATTTGTTGGTATTTTATTTTTGTCTAATTTTAAAATCACATTAAAGTGAACTATTTTTTTTTTAATAATTGATTTTATAAAAACATACACACCAAAAACTTAGATCAATACATTTATTACTAACCACCAAATTATGAGAATTATGAGAAAATTTTTGTTATCAATGATGGTATTTGTGGCAGCATTGTCATTTAATGCCTGTACGGAATCAGCTGCAGAGCAGAAGATGATTCAGGAAGAAACAAACAACAAAACCTTTACCGATCTGGGAAAAACCGTCCCGGTAGGGATAGAAAATGAAAACGGTAAACTGAAAATATCTTTCATTGTTACCGCACAGTTTTATACCATTACTCCTACGAAAGAAAATGAAAAGTATGTCAGCCTGATCAGGGAAGCACTACAGAATGAAACTCCGATACAGGTTTTCGTTAAGCCAGGTACGCATGAGATTGCTAAAGTGGAAAAAGGAAGCGAAGAAGACATTCGCTATTTCAAATCTGTTTATACTAAAGAAGCTAAATCTGAAGCCAACAAATTAACAAGCGTTCTTCCGAATGTAGCAACTCTGAACAGCATGTTTAACCTGATTAAAAACCAGGCGTGTGGAACTTCTACAGCATCTTCACCGTGCATCACCTTCAGATATCCCGTAGACGGATGCTACGCAAGGGCCCACAAAATGAGACAAATCCTGATTAACAACGGCTACGACTGCGAGAAACAGTTTGTATACGGAAACTTAAAAGCATCTACCGGAACCTGCTGTGTAGCATGGAGCTATCACGTGGCTATTCTGGTAAGTTATAAAAACGCTTCAGGAGTTACTGAAAAAAGAATCATAGATCCTTCCCTGTTCTCAAGCGGACCTGTTACGGATACCGCATGGAGAAATGCCTGCATCAATACCAGCTGCGGATCCGCTTCTGTATCTTCTTATGCCAATACAGCCGGGAACGTATATTACAGAAGCCCAAGCGCATCTTATCTGTATGATAATAATTTAGTGAACACCAACTGTGTCCTGAATATATTCTCATCCCTTTCAGGATGTTCACCATCACCAGCTCCAAGTGTGGCCAGCTGCGGATTCTAATTAACTCATAAAGCTCCTGCTAAAAGACAGGAGCTTTACAAAATATTTTTTTATGAACATCAGGACTTATATACTATTAATACTCTTTATGATTACATCCTGTTCCGGAAGTTCAGGCTCGCAAAACCTGACCTGGTATAACAACTCAGTCATTACCAATGTAGAAGAAGATCCGGAAAAGCCGGAAGAATTCAAGCGCGTATCCATTGGAATAAGTCCGCAGATCTTTTACCTGTCTAAAAAAGGAGCAGATTATAAAGCGCTCCTCGAAAAAGCAACCCAGAGCCACAAAAAAGGAAAAGCATATAATATCGTGATTGAAAATAAGACCAATATTATCAAACAGGTTAATGAAATTCCCTGATATGACTCCTTTTTACACATATACTGCCTATTTAAGCAGGCCGATGAGAGAAAACACACCACTTACCCTCAAAAAAAATCCCCTGTGATAGGGGATTTTAATTTTATCTGATGACAGAAATACCCGCATCTACCTTAATTTCAGTTCCATGAATATAGGAAGCCTTTTCTGATGCCAGGAATAATACCGCATGGGCAATTTCTTCAGGTTCTCCCTGCCTTTTAAACGGAATGGTCGGAATAATATGCTGGACTGCGTCTTCGATCTGTTCTGCATTCAAACCTGTATTATTGAATATATTGGTTTTAATATGTCCGGGACTGACTCCATTCACCCTGATTCCACGATCGGTAAGTTCTAACGCAAATGTTTTCACGAAGGATTGTACCGCCGATTTAGCCGCAGAATAAACAGAAAAAGCCGGCATGGTAATATCAGTGGCAACAGAAGTATTGAAAATAACTGAACTCCCCTTTCCCATTAAAGGAATCATCTGCTGCACCGTAAAGAAAGGCCCTTTGACCAGCATATTGAAAAGTTCATTAAAATGATCTTCATCAACATGTTCAATCGGGAAAAACTTTCCATAGCCTGCATTGGCAAAGACTAGGTCGACTGTATCCGTGTATTTTTTCACTTGCTCCTGCAGTTTCAGCAGATCATTCATATTTCCAGCATCCGAAACGATGCCGGACGCTTTTTCACCAAGCACATCCAAAGCTTTATTGACTGTTTCTTCACTTCGGCCCGTGATGATTACCTTTCCACCTTCTTTGATGAACTGCTGTGCTGTTGCAAACCCCATTCCGTTGGTTCCGCCTGTAATTAATGCGGTTTTGTGATTAAATCTATCCATTGTTTTGATCGTTTAAATTCTACTACAAAATTTCAAATAATAGAGTTCTTAAAAAATCCGTTTCTTGTGGAATAGTTTTTTAAGGTGAAAAGGCAAAAGGGCAAATTTGCTAATGGGCTAAGGAGGCTGAGAAAGCAAAGAAAGTGAAGGAATCTTATACTTAAGTTTAAAATAATAAAGAACAACAGAATAGCTCTACACCGTCCAAAAGTGCGATTTTGCAAATTTGCCCTTTTGCCTTTTTACTTTTTTGTCATTATCGCCATTTTCCTAAAATCGTCATAAATTAAATCTATTAAAATAAAATTGTACACAATTTAATTGGCTGTATATTTGCAGTGTTCTTTTATCTCAGACTTCAATACATGAATTGAGATCAGGAAAAATATAATTTAAAATAATAGAAATGTCATTAATAGAAAATTTACAGTGGAGACATGCGGTGAAAGCCTATGATCCAGCAAAAAAAGTATCAGAAAAAGATCTTAATACCATACTGGAAGCTGCAAGACTGGCTCCAACTTCTTCCGGGCTTCAGCCTTTCCGTGTGATTGTTGTTGAAAATCAGGAATTAAAAGAAAAGATGATGGCCGGTGCCTTAAACCCGGAAGTGATGAGAGATTCTTCCCACGTTTTGGTTTTTGCGGCATGGGACAGCTATTCCAATGAAAAAATTGACCAGGTATATGATTATCATACAGATGTAAGGGAATTGCCACGAGGCCGTTTCGGAAGCTACACGGATAAGATCAAAGAAATGTATGGGGCACAGACTCCTGATGAGCATTTTGCCCATACAGCCCGTCAGACGTATATTGCATTGGGATTTGCTTTGGCCCAGGCTGCGGAATTAAAGATCGACAGTACGCCTGCAGAAGGATTCAGCAACGAAGCCGTGGATGAAATCCTGGGATTAAAGGAACTGGGATTAAAAAGTGTCAGCCTCCTTTACCTTGGATACAGGGATGAAGAAAAAGACTGGCTTTCAACAATGAAGAAAGTAAGGGTTCCTATGGAGGAATTCATCATCAAAAATTAATATATTTCAGTATCACTTTCAAAACCGGATATTATGGAAAATTCAAAACCTTTACAGCTGGAAAATCAGATCTGCTTTCCGTTGTATGTTATTGCAAAGGAAATTACAGGACTTTACCGTCCGTTCCTGGATGAAATCGATATAACGTATCCACAGTATCTTGTAATGATGGTTTTATGGGAAAATGACGGCCTGCCAGTAAGCCACATCGGTGAAAAATTGTTTCTGGACAGCGGTACCTTAACTCCTCTGCTGAAAAGACTCGAAACTAAAGGAATTATTACCCGGAAACGAAAAAAAGAGGATGAGCGGGTGGTTGAAGTTTTTTTAACGGAATCAGGAAAACAGCTGCAGCAGAAGGCCTGCGAAATTCCCGGAAAAATACAGAACAAAATAGGGGTAGAAACCGAAGATCTTCTACACCTTAAAGACACAATTTTAAAAATATTAAACAAAATAGAAAAATAAATGAAAACATTATATACAACCCAAGTAACAGCACAGGGCGGAAGAAACGGCCAGGTAAAAAGTGAAAACGGAGTTTTGGAACTGGATGTAAGAATGCCTAAAGCTTTAGGTGGGAGCACTGATGATTTTGCCAATCCTGAAATGCTTTTTGCAGCTGGGTATTCAGCTTGTTTTGACAGTGCGCTTAACAGAGTGATCAGCCTGTCTAAAGTAAAAACCGGGGAAACCACTGTTACGGCAAAGGTAAGCATCGGGCAGATTGAAAACGGAGGATTCGGGCTGGCCGCGGAACTTGATGTAAATATTCCTGGAGTTTCCCTTGAGGAGGCACAGTCTCTGGTAGAAAAAGCGCATCAGATCTGCCCGTATTCCAATGCGACCAGAAATAATATGGAGGTGAAGCTTTCTGTTACGAATAACTAAGCTTTAATTTCTTTCATTTAAAATAAAATCTGTTTCTTATGGGAGCAGATTTTTAATCGTATACAAACAGCATGGACATTAGTTTTTTACTTATTCTTATTTTAGCCATCCTTATCTTAGTCATCAGATATTATACCCCGAAAATAAAGGGGTATATGGGCGAGCGCAGGGTTTCTGAAACGCTTAAAAGATTAAACAGTAAAGAATATATCGTCCTGAATAATATTGAATTAAAGGTTAAAGGCTCCATTTCACAAATAGACCACATCATTGTTTCAGACTATGGAATATTTGTTATTGAAACCAAGAATTATAAAGGCTGGATTTTAGGCTATGAAAAAGACAGGTACTGGTATCAGGTTATTTATAAGTACAGACATAAGTTTTATAATCCTGTTTTACAGAATCAGGGTCACATTTATGCTTTAAAGCACGTCCTGAAAAACTATAGCTTTCTGAGATATTATTCGATCATTGCATTTACAAAAAGGGCCACACTTAAGACCAAAACCTATACTGATGTTGTTTATACCAATAAGTTAGTCAAAACCATAAAAAAATATGACTCCGCTTATATCAATGAACGAACCAAGAACGAAATTGTCGCTACAATTCTTACTGCAAGGAAAAATATCCGTACTGAAGATAAAAAAATAATAGCCAATTCTACCATCAACCGGGCTGTTTCATGTCCAAATTGCGGAGGAAACCTTATTAAAAGAAACGGTCAATACGGATTTTTCTGGGGCTGCAGTAATTTCCCGAAATGTAATTATACAAGGAGCACAAAGTAAGAATTCTATTTAAAATCAGTCATTATCTCGTCACAGAATCACTTTTCTTGTATGCATCCACTTTCTTGTAAAAATCGTTCTTCTCTTTTTCCTTTTTATCAGAAATGAGGATTCCGAAGAGATGGTCTATTTCATGCTGGAAAATTACCGCCGTAAAGCCTTCTACAATTTCTGAATACTTCTGCCCTTTCAAATCCACATACTCTAACTGAATTACCTTGCTTCTGTAAAACTGATCCCTGAATTCTGGAATCGATAAATCGCCTTCCGGACCAAGATTCTGTAATTCCGACCGCCATACAATAACCGGATTGATGAAGTATTCCAGAGGATTTCCTTCTTTATCAAAACGTTCTACCCAGATTACTTTCCTGTTGATACCCACCTGTGGTGCCGCGATTCCCACTCCGCCGTCTGTGGAAAGAAGAGATTCTTTCATTCTTGTAACCAAAGTTGCCGTATGGGAATCAACCGGGTCAATTTCTTTGGATAGGGCTAATAAAGTTTTGTGCTGATCAGCATCTGTGGTCTGATAAATAGGTAACGCCGTTTTGATATCACCTTGATTGATAATGGAAAGTTCATCTGATGTGAGTTTCTGAGCGTTTACAAACCCCATTAAAAGAAGCATCAGGAAAGGTATTTTTCTCATTATTATAATTTGTGATATAAAGATAGATATTATGTTTTAAACATTGATTACCGGCCATATGTTTTGTAAGGCTTCGACTCCGCTCAGCCTGACCGCTCTAATACTAAGTGTAACCTCCTAACCAATGCCAGGCTGAGCACAGATAGAAGATCTGCGAACGGAAGTTTACTAAGCCTTTTCCTTATCACATCTTCAAACAAAAAAAACGGACCGAAGCCCGTTCCGTTCTATTGAATTTTAAAATGTTTTCGTCATATCCGCTGGAATAATCAGGTTGAAATCTGTTGGAATATAATCCTTTGCAGGAACTTTTAATTCCGGATCTTCAGATTCAAAAACAGAGATCACCGCCATTTTCAGGTTAGGGTTTTTCTGCTTGATGTACCAGTAAATTCCCCCGAATTCTTTGCTGTGGTAATTTCCGTTGTAATGGATAAATGTTTTTCCGGCCTTTACATTTTTCAGGATAGATTCGGCCATGGTGGCATCTTTTACAGCCTGAGCCGAGATAAAATTCATCACTTTTGTGCCTTCCGCATGATCACCCATCATGGCTTTCATCTCCTGATAACCCGGCGTATCCAATGTTACTTTAATAGGAAGCTGCGCAAGGTATGTTTTCTCTTTATCACTCAGTTTATTCAAAGATTCAAGACCTTCTTTTGCGGTTTGGGAAGCGTATCTTCTGGGAATATTGGTGCCAATAAAATTCAGCTTTTTAGCTTTGGCAAAATCAACGAGAGGTTTGTAGTCTGTTGCATAATTGTTCCACAAACGAGCCGAGTCTTTCAATGTTTTGGCATCAAATTTCCCAGTGATGTACTGATCCAGCTGCGACTGGTTATCCCGTTCGAACATTTCTGCTCCTAATATGATCTGGCCGTTTTTCTTTTCATGCAGACCTTCCGTTATTTTAAGCTGCAGCCAGTGATTAATGGAACTGTTATGATTTTCGCCAAAGAAAACCACATCATATTCAGCCAGCTCTTTAACCAGCTTGTCTGTTCTTACTTCCTTTCCTTTTTTATCATAAAACTGATAGGCTTTCAAATCCTGCGCATGCAGCATTCCAAAACCCGTCAACAGTATTGCTATGAGAATATTTTTCATTGTATTTCTTTATTTCAAATGTAGGGAAAAGGTATGGAGGCGAAAAAGCGAATAGGCAAATTTGCAAAATCGCACTTTTTGACGGTGTAGAACCATTCTGTTGTTCTTTTTTATTTTAACCTAAGCAATAAGCCTCCTTCGTTTTCTAAGCCTTCTTTGCCCATTAGCAAATTCGCCTTTTTGCCTTTTCGCCTTTTCGCGTCTCCACCCTTTTACCAAAAAAGACCGCCTTGAAATATAAAAACAAAACGGCCCTTCAAAAATCATCTAACTATTTATTTTTCTAATTCCGCTACAAGGTCTTTCCACTCCTGCAGCTCAGGAATTCCAGGTTTTCTCTTTCCAAAGAACTGAACGATAAAATCTCCTTCCTTGTTGAATACTTCGATAGCCGTTACTTCACCATCTTCAGTAGGTTTTTTCACGATCCATGCTTCAGCGATTTTTGTTACATCCAGGTGTAAGTTGAAATCAGGATCCATTACATTGAACCACTGCTGGTGCCAAAGTGTTTTCTTTACATTTCCGGTGTGGATCTGGATAATTCCTCTGTTTCCCACGAAAGCCATGATCGGGATATTCTTTTCGGAAGCATCTTCCAGAACATTGACCACCTTAGCGTTATCAATCTTTTTAGTAAATCCTTCTGGTGCAAGTCTTAAAGCCTGAGTTCTGCTTACCCCGAATTTTCTGGTCATCATGAAGAAGTCGTGGGTATCTTTTAATTCGGTCCATGCTGTTCTGAAGCCTTCTGTATCAATCTCTGAGTCTGCTTTTTCGGGAGCTTTCGGAGCTACTGCTTCAATGGTAAGAGCCTGGTTCTGATCTTCCGCCTTGAATTTTTCTACGATCGCATCGAAAGCAGCTTCATTGCTGGTTTTCGTCAGGTAAATCTTATGAAGGGCAAGACCGTCTTTTCCAAAGAACTGAAGACTTTTTTTATCTCCTTCCACTACAGCAAATGCCGATTTCCAATGATTAAGGAAAATTCTTAAGTCAATATCTTCTCCTACAAAAAGCTGCGCATGCGGACTGCTGAAATCACCGTTCTGGTAAGTTCCTTTTCTTTCGTGTACACATTCGTCATTGCGGGTAAGTGCCATTACTTTTCCTAACTGTTCTGCTTCGGTAAGGATAGCAGGAAATTCAGGGTTTAATACGGTTACTCCCTCTCCTATGCTTGTTGCCAGCAATTCAGCTTCGCTTACGCCTAACTGTGCTGCTGCATTTCTTATTCTTATATGTGGATTTTCTGCTTTCAGAGCCTCCCATTTTTCCTTTAAATCATTAACTAACGTGCTCATTATTTTATTTTTTTATGGTTAAAACTGTGTAAATTCTATGGACGGTTTCGTTTCTGGATTTGCCTGGTATATCTTCTTCTTTTTCGGAAATTTTCATTCTTTTGAAGTGGCTTTTAGAAACCAGCTGTTCCATTTCACTGTTGCTGTACATCGTAAAATTGAATTCTGTAAACGGCAGGGTTTCCATGAACTTCCTCTGTCCGAACGTGAGAACAAAAGTTCCGTCTTTCTTGAGAACCCTGTAGATCTCATTGAGAAACTCAACCGGTTCTTCCCAGAAATAGACTGTGTTTACTGTAAATATTTTGTCAAATGTCTTATCTTCAAAAGGAAGTTTTTTGCCTTCGTACAGTACAAATTCCGCCTGGCTTTCAAAATCTTTATTCAGCTTTCTGGCTTCATTGTACATGGTTTCGGAGATATCTACGCCTGTATATTTCAGGTTTTGTGCTCTGTTCAGAATATTTTTCAGGTGCCCGGCATTTCCGTGTCCTATTTCAAGGATATGCTCATCATCTTCTATTAAAAGCGTTTTAATGCTTTCCATAGTCATGCTGATGTTGGTTTCATGCATCATCTCTGCAATCTCGACCCCTTTTTCTCCTTGCGGATTGGCGAGATTCTGAGCGAGGATTTTTAATTCATCTTTTTCCATGGTTATCCAAAAATGATCATTGGGTTATTGGTAATCGGGTGTTCGCAGATGGTGCACGGGAAATTGTAGGCATGGCTGATATTGTCAGCAGTGAACACTTCCTCCGGCGTTCCGTATGCGGAAACCTTTCCTGATTTCATTAATAAGATTTTATCTGCAAACTGTGCAGCAAGATTCAGATCATGTAAAACAACAATCGCTGAATTGGCTTTCTGAGTAAACTTTTTGATGATTTCCAAAGCCTTGTACTGATGTTTTATATCCAGGTTATTCAACGGCTCATCCAGAAAAACCAGTTTATGAGCGATATCGTTTTCAAGCTGGGACATCACGCGGGACAGGTGTACCCTTTGTTTTTCCCCTCCGGACAATGTGTTGTATTCACGGTCTTTAAGGTGGAAAATGTCGGTTTCACCCATCATCCTGTTGGTGGCCTCAAGGTCTTCTTTCCCCGGCTGGGCATCAAAATAAGGGTATCTGCCCATCATAATGACATCTTTTACGTCAAGAGGAATATCATTGCTGTTGTGTTGCGAAAATTTGGCTTTGTGCAAAGACAGTTCTTTCACATCCCACCGGTTGATGGGCTTATCTTTGAACAGTATTTCCTGTCTGGATTTCACTTCATTGGCCAGAACACTCAGAAGACTGGATTTCCCTGCTCCGTTCGGGCCCACAATGGCAAGAAATTCACCATATCCGAGAGCAACATCCACACCATCAAGAATATGAAAATCTTTGTGTTTGTAGCTGATCTGATGTGCCTTTATCATTACAGGGATTTTTTAAATTTAATTAAAATAGCAATAAAAATAGGACCTCCCATAAGTGCCGTAAGAATCCCGATCGGTAGTTCGGAAGGTTCCACAATACTTCTGCTGAAGGTATCTGCCGTTAACAGTAATATACTTCCGCATATAGCTGACAAAGGCAAGATAAATGTATAATTCGATTTGAATAAAAGCCTTAAAATATAGGGTACGATAAGGCCTACAAATCCTATGGTTCCGGAAAATGCCACGCAGGTTCCCACCATTAACGATACTATAATAATAATCTGTTTTTTAAGCTTTTCTACATTAATTCCCAGGTGCTGGGCATCTTTTTCTCCAAGCATCATGGCATTCAGCGCCTTTCCTTTCGGAAGCAGTATTATGTAGGAAATAATGAGCACCACGGCCAGAATAATATTCTTGGTCCAGGTTGCTGCCGCCAGACTTCCCAGATTCCAGAAGGTAAGATCCCGGAGCTGTTCATCTTTTGAGATATAGATCAAAAATCCGGTAATCGAAAACCCGATCGCCGTTATGGCTACCCCGGTAAGGAGCATCATGACTACATTGGTTTTTCCGCTGCTTGTGGAAATCCTGTACACCAGCATCATCGACAAAAATGATCCTACGAATGCTGAGATTCCTACTAATGAAAATTGTACAGTTTCAGGAAGATATTCTTTGAAATGCCCTCCTAAAACAATCGCAATTGCCGCCAATAGTGTCGCTCCGGAGGTAAGTCCTATCAGATCTCCTGTCGCCAGAGGGTTTTTGAAAAGCCCCTGCAGACCGGTCCCTGAAACGGAAAGCATACTTCCTATTAAAATGGCCATAATGATCCTTGCTGCCCGTACATCCCAGATAACATACTTATCACTTAAAGATAAATCCGGGTCCCCTTTTATATACTTCCATAAAATATTGAAAGGCGACGCACCCTTAAAGTCGTAAACGCCTGTATTAAGTGCCAGTACCGCGATAATAACCAGCAGTACGGCACCTATAGCTGAATAAAAGTATAGTTTACTTTGTGTTCTCAATTAAAAGTTTGTTTAATCCTACTGCTGCTTCTCCCAGTCTAGGTCCGAAACCTGAAACCAGTCCTCCATCCATTGCGATGATCTTTTTGTTCTTCCCTGCGTTGGTCTGTGCTACGCCAGGCATTTTCAGAGCTCCTTCGTTTCCGCCCGCACCCTGAAGTCCGGTAGAGAAGAAGAATAAAACGTCCGGATTAGCTTTTACCACTGCTTCCGGTGTTAATGGTTTGAAGTCTTCGAAATCCTTCACTGCATTTTCTGCACCTGCAAGACCGATCAATGCATCCATAGGGGTATTTTTTCCTGAAACCATCAGCATATTTCCTCTTGCATAGATGAACAATACCTTTGGCTTTTTAGCCATCGGCTGGATCTGTTTCATATCTGCATCAATCTTATCATTTAATTTCTGATAATCTGTATTGCCGATTGCTTTCGCTACATCAGCAATTAGTTTTTTAGTTCCTTCTACGGTATATTCCTGCTTGAAAACCTCAGTTTTGATCCCTGATGATTTGATTTTGTTCATCAGTTCAGGATTAATATCTTTTCCAGACGCTAAAATCAAAGTAGGATTTACAGCCATAATAGGCTCAATGGTTATTGATCTTACGTGACCCAGATTTTCAGATGTAGCTTTTAATGTTTCAGGATAAGTACTGGTAACATCTGTTGCTACAATTTCTTTTTCGTGCCCCAATGCACTTACGATCTCAGTAATACCGCCACTTAATGTAACGATTTTATTATTGCTTTTCGGGGCTTCGGAGGAAGCTTCCGTTGTATTTTCTTTTTTAGCCCCTTCTTCTTTTTTGCATGAATATACTGCCATCAGAATAGAAGCCGCAAGGATTAATTTTTTCATGATATACAATTATTTGATTATCTTATAAAGGTTTGTATTCGAACTGAGGGAAGCCCCGTTCTCCAGCCTGGCCGTTTGCATCAGTTACATCTTTGGTAAGCCTTGTAAATTTAAGCTTAAAATAAAATCCGTCACGATCTTTTATGACATAGAAACGGTCACCATATACTTCAAGACCATTAGTTCCTACAGGATTTCTCCAATTTGATCCGATTACCCTGTGATCGTTATAAACAAATTTAGACTGATCCACATCAGCAATTTTAAAATTATTATAAGCCTCAATACCGGAACCGGAAGTCACCATAACTTCATAAGCCCCCACTCCGCCTACATTATTGTTGGTTACAAAATCACCATATATATAACTTCCCGCTCCTGAAATCACGTTTGTAAATACAGTAAAACAAAGATCCCACTTATTTTTTTCCGGCTGAATAAATACTTCTTTTTTATCCTTCAGGCTTACAAAATTGTAATTGTATGCGGTATTTTTGATCACATTAATCTCAGAATAATTTCCTCCATCCAGATCTGCTGATTTTACCTTATATCCGTCTGTGATTCTCAGGATCTGAACTTTTTTCCATCCTCTGCTGTCTCCTCCCGTTGCGATTGAACCTACTGCGACTGACCCTGTATAAATTTCCTTACCCATATTTACCAGATAAATGGCATTTCCTGAATCGTCTGCTTTTATCTCTTCAATAGCAGTGTATCCTGTTGGGAAATTTCCTTTTACATCATCTATATAAACTTCATTGGCAGGATTGAAATTAGCAACCTGAACCAAGTCTTTCAGGGAAGCAACGCTGGCCTCCGTTACCTGATTAAAGTTGGTAACATTCGGAATTTTTCCGGCAGCCATCATAATAGATGAATTTAAAACTACTTTAAATTTATCTCCTGAATATAGGGCAAGGTCCCAATCTGTTCTTCTGGTAAATGTCTGTACCGGTCCTTTTGTTTCAGGATCAGTCTGGCTAAGATCTATCCAAACCTGGTTAGGCTGTGTAGCTCCACCTACTTTTGGATTTCCAAGAGAGCCCTGAACCGGAGCTACGGCAACCGGATCTTCATTATCGTTAATACAAGACTGTGAAATAAATGAAGCTCCCACTAAAAGGCAAAATATTATTTTTTTCATTTTAATTTCTCTTTAAAAGTTATAATTTAAGCGGGCAAAATAACTTCTGCCATAGAATAAGTTCTGATTGTTTGCGCCGGCGTTATGCCCGTCTCCTGCAATGGTGGTATTTCTGATAGATGATACATCAAATATGTTCTTGATTCCCAGGGCAATTTCAAAATGATCTTTAAAGAAAGGCTGCGAAACTGTAAAATTCATCATATTAAAGTCTCCGATTTCCCCCAGAATATATTGTCCCGGATCAAGTGGATCTTTAGCGTTTGCTTTATGAACATATTGTCTGCTTACCCCTGAATATTTGTAGTAAAGAGCAAAAAGTGTCTTGGTTTTTGGCAGGGTATAATTGGCGGCCAGGTTAGCCTCCACATAAAAATTAAAATCTTCCGGAGAATTAATATTTCCTGTATTCAGGGCCTGGGAAATGCCTAAGGTGGAAACTCCGGCATTAAAGCTCAGGTTTTCTTTTCTAATATTTACACTTCCTCCGAACAGCAATGACTTGTAACTGTCTATATTCAGATAGGTGTATTTAAGAGGGCTGTTGGTGATAATAACACTTTCAATCCTGTCTTTCACATCAAGGTACATACCTGAAGCACTGATATTGAATTTCCAGTCGTTTGAATTTTTAATATTGTAATCCCAGAATACTCCAACGGAAAACCCCGTTTCAGGATTCAGATTCTCATTTCCTCTGATATCATGGTTATTGTCCACCATATAGGTATACAGCTCATCGTAGGTAGGGAATCTGTTTGCAGATCCGAAAACACCGCGGATGTCAGATTTTTCGTTAAAACTATATCTTGCCGTAAGGGAATAATTAAACTGGGAATCGAATTTATCACTCAATGCAAGTCTGGCTCCGGGACGAACAGAAAATTTATCCGTCAGTTTCCATTCTGCCGACAGGAAATTGGCATAATTGAAAATGGTTCTGCTAATGTCTTCTTTTCCTGATGTTCCAAAAGTCCCTGTTGTACTGCTTGCAAGACCTTTTGTATGGTCGAGTTCATACCCTAACTGGAAGTTTATTTTCTCGCTGTTCAGGAAATTACTGAACATTCCTCTTGAATACAAAACTTCTGACTTATAATAAGTCTGTTTTGGATCTCTTGAGGCTTCTGTACGGTTCGGGACATCATATTTGTAATTCTGAAATTTTCTTTCCTGGCTCTGGTAAGAGAAATCTCCGTTGTAATTGATTCTTCCGAGCTTCGTCTGAATATTGAACTGATGGATCCATCTAGTGGTAAAATAATCTTTATCATTGGAAACATAAGTTCTCTGACCTCCGCCAAGAGGTTTATCTTCTACAATCGGGTTATAAAAATTAACTGTTTCTGTCAGGAAATTTACTTTATAGAATAAAGAGGTGTTATTTTTCGCATATCGAACCGCCGCATTAGTAATCAGCTGGTCTTTAGGCTGCCATTCATAACCTCTGAGTGCTTTGTCAGGGTCAAAAAATTTATAACCTCCATACTTTCCTTTATATCCCTGAAAATCATTATGATTGATATCTGCGGTAATAGACCAGTTTTCTGATAGCTTATATCCGATATTCAAAGACTGGACATGGCGGCCATTGCCTTTTTTAAACCAGTCGTAGTCTTTTCCTACCGTTTCTTCCTGCATGCTGGCCGCAAGATTAAACTTTTTAGAATAAGTCTTCTTCGTAATAATGTTGATAACCCCTGCTACGGCATTATTTCCATATTCTACTCCCATTGAACCTTTTACAATTTCAATGCGTTCGATATTATTTACATTCAGTTTGGTCAGGTCCACCAGGTTTCCCATCCCCTGATCACTTACAACGGGAATATTATCAATAAGAACTTTGGTATATTCTCCGCTCAGTCCCATGATATTGGCATTGGAATCACCACTGCTTCTGTCGGGCTGTATTAAAATATTAAGATTTTGATTCAGAACTTCTGCCACATTCGTAACTGCCATATTCTTAATCTGTTCTGCATTAATAACCTCTACTTTATAAATGGATTTATTGATAGATTGCTGAGTATATTGGCCTGTAAGGACCACTTCTTCTATTTTCTTCTGATTAAGAGAATCTTTTTCTTGTGCGTTCATCCATAAGGCTACGGATAATGAGAGAACGGAAAGCACTTTCTTCTTCATAGAGTAAAAATTTTCGCAAATATAACGCTTTATTTAGAATAGTTAAAAATAAATACTTATTTTTGTAGAACAATTCTAAATAAAAAATAACGTTATGAAATTAAAACTACTTTTAGGAACATTGATGTTTACGGCTTTTACAGCTAGTGCACAATTACCGACTATAAATGAAAATTTCGATTCTTTTAATACCGGTATTGGAAATCCATTACCTCAAAACGGATGGACCAGTGTTGCGACAGGACAAAGATTGTATCCTGATGCAGCAAATGGAAATAAGTACTTGCAAGGGTATACATTTTTTTCACCTAACATACCATTCTATGCAATTACACCACAGATAACCGTACCAGACGGAACAAAATCATTATCATTTTCTGTAGCTCTTACTACTGGTTCGGGTGGCGCGGGTTCTATTCAGGCAGGTCTGGTTTCAAGCAACAGTGATATGTCAAGTTTTACTGCACTTGGGTCAACAGTTGATATTACTTCCACTACTCCTCAAACCTTAACCTATACTGTTCCTGCGTCAGCACAACAGTATATTGCCTTCAAGTTTATCGGGAATGCAAATCATGCTGCTATCCTTATTGATAATGTAGTGTACAATACATCTTCTTCATTAGGAGTAAGAGATAACAACAAGTCGACAGGTGAAATTAAATTTGCAGTGAATGCAGATCAGACTGCACTGGAGTTTATAACGAAAAAAGATCCAAAAAATATCCAGATTTACTCTGCTGCAGGCCAAAAAGCTGCGGAAGGAAAATTAAAAGGACAGAAATTTGATATCAGCGGTCTTCACTCCGGAGTTTATTATATGCTGATCGAAACTGCGGAAGGTTCTGTAGTAAAATCTAAATTCATCAAAAAATAAGGTTTATTAGACAGTACGCCTTTATAGGAGCCGGCTGGAAGATTTCCAGCCGGCTCTTTTTTTATAGTCAGCACAAGAGGTTTTATCACAGATTAAAATAAAAACACGATAAAAATCATGTTTTTATTTAGAATGATTAAAAATAATTATCTACTTTTGTGGAATCATTCTAAATAAGAAACGTATTAAAATTTTAATTGTTATGAAAACAAAACTACTTTTGACTTCTTTGTTTGCACTATCGGTTCAACAAACAGTACTGGCACAAACAGATGCCAATGGATATACTACGGTTAATATGTCTATGGGAGCCAGCTACCAGAACCGTGTATTTTTCGATTTAAGTGCCAACAATGTAGTATCACAGCCTGCCAATTCATGGGATGTAGCTTTTTACAGAGCATCTGCAACAAACTTTGGTACAAGGGTTAATGACGCCTATGATATAAAGGTATACCAGGCATCTGCCAATCCTGCGGACTGGAACAGCATCACAACTAACAGTATTGCTACTTATGGCGCTCCTCTTTTTAATCTTGACAATACCACATCTATACAGGAAGGGGCTTTTGAACAGGGCTCTGCAGCATATGGATGGGGAGCATATAACCCTGGAAATCACCACATAGAAGGAAAGGTGATCTTTATTATGCAGTACGCTTCAGGAGCATCTGTTAAATTTATGATTGAAGATTACTACGGGGGTTACACTTTTAAATACGCAAAATGGAATACCGCTACTTCTTCCTGGGATGCCACACAGACAAAAACAGTTGCCAACGGATCGGATGATGCTTATTTCAATTATTTCTCATTTACTACAGGAGAAAAGGTTCCCAATCTTGAACCTGCCAGAGCAAGCTGGGATTTAATGTTCACAAGATATTATACAGATTATGCTTATGTCGATCCACAGGGAAATCCACAGACCATGAAATACAGAATGGCCGGGGTTATCCAAAACCCTAACATCACGGTAGCAAAAGTAAGACCTGAGACCCAGGAAACTGCAGTATCTACTATTCCGGCTGCTAATGCATTCTCCAGTAATATCACGGCTATCGGTCATTCATGGAAGCCAACTTCAGGCGTGTATAACGATGCTGTATATTATATCAAACAGGGTTCAGACTATTACAGATTGTATTTTATTTCCAATGAAGGTATGCAAACCGGTAATATGTATTTCAAATACAAAAAGATCACAGCTACCTTGGGAATCACGGAAGTAAGCAAAAAAGCGTCATTCGGGATCTATCCAAACCCTACGGCTGCTGACAAAAAAGTGACTGTCCTGTTCGATGTTAAAGAAAAAGCGGATAACAAGGGAAGCATTGAAGTATATGACCTTACCGGTAAAAAAGTACACAGTGCAGAACTTACCAACCAGGCAGGCTTATACAAGCAGGACCTTAACCTGTCTCATCTTACAGCCGGAAACTATCTGGTAAAAATTACATTCGGGGGCAGCACGGAAACAAAAAAACTCATTGTAAAATAACTTAAAATTTTAATACTTTCTATTTTTTCTAATCAAAAGGCGGTTTCAGTTTCTGAAGCCGCTTTTGCTTGAAAAAAATTAAGAAATTAAGACCTCATAAAAAAAGCAATGAACATCCCACCACCACTTAATCCCTTAATTCTTAAATCTTTTAATCTTTTAATTTTTAAATCTTAAGTTTCTCAATAAATCTTAAACCCCTTATACACCTCCGCCGAGCTTTCCATCATTTTTGAAGCCTCTTTTCTGAAATCCAGTAAATGGTCCTGTCCATTGTGTCTGGTGTGGTGGTCTACGGTTTCCCAAAGTTCAACCAAGAAGAATGTTCCTTTATTATCTTTATCTTCTATAAGGTCGTACTGAAGGCAGCCTTCTTCTTTTCTGGTTTCCTTCACAAGTTTTTGAAAAAGTTCCACAGCGTCCATCAAATAGTTTTCATTAAACTTAAAAAGCGCTACGATATGTAAATTCATGTTCTGTTATTTAGAGATGTAAAAGTAGAATATTTTCAAAACCTGAAACATTTTTGAAGCTTATATTTTACGCAAAAAGCAGTATTTTTTATTTAAAAACTGATTTATAAATAGTTATACAACTCATCACAATAACCAGGATTCCGATCACCAGAAACATCTTCTTCACAGGCAGTTTAGCCGTAAGCATGGCAGAGAAAGGAGCCGTGATAATTCCACCAATCAGAAGACCCAGAATAATGTTCCAGTGCTGAATTCCGAGTGTAAGGAAAAAAGTGACTGCTGCGGTTATCGTCAGAATAAATTTGGCAACTGTGGAACTTCCAACAGCAAATCTGGGTGTAAATGCATTCTTGATCAGAGTTCCTGTTACCAAAGGTCCCCAGCCTCCACCGGCAAATGAATCTATGAATCCTCCTATCACTCCAAGCCGGGTGAGATTAGTTTTTCTCTTCATGGCCCGGTCCTGTTTCTCTTTAAAAGCATTGGAAAGAATCTGAATTCCCAGATACAGAGTGTAAAAAGCAATAATGGTCTTTGTGATCTTGGCATAATATTCACCCAGATACGTTAGGCTCACCGCACCGATCACAGCCCCGATCACAGCCGGAACCGCCAATTTTTTCACCAGACTTTTGCTTACGTTTTTAAGTTTAATATGGCTCAGGCTTCCTGCAGCCGTCGTAAAGCTTTCCGCAGAATGGATACTGGCACTTACGATATGAGGCGGGATATTCAGAAATAAAAGCGTTGTTGTACAGATTACCCCATAGCCCATTCCCATTGACCCGGCCACAATCTCTGCAAAAACACCTACCAGCATCATCCAGTAAAAAATATAGTTGTCTTTGGCCAGAATATTCAGCAGTTCATCTGTGTACCCCAATTCGTGCATGGATAAAACAGTGATCAGCAATACAGCAGCTGTAACCAGGAATACATTGAGCCTTATCTGAATTTTTCTTGAAATAATCATATGGTAATATCAAACTTTTACAACTGTTCTAAGCCCAGTCTGAGGTGAGTGAATGATTTGGAGTACTGCAAATATGAAACAAAAATATTACCCTACCAAAAAAGTAGACTAATTATTCAAAAAAAAGGACCGGGTTAATCCACCAGATCCATCAGCGTTTTTTTCTCGAGAATATTCAGTGACGCGTCACGAACCTCAATGAGCACATCGTGCAGCCCACAGTGGTCTTCATTGCAATCTTCACATTTTTCGTAGAAATTCAGACTGACACATGGCAGCATGGCGATTGGGCCATTAACCAAACGGATGATCTTGGCCAATTTCACATTTTCCGGATTTTCACGGAAGAAATAGCCCCCTCCTTTTCCTTTTTTACTGTCCAGAATATCTGCTTTTTTTAATTCCAGCAGGATATTCTCTAAAAATTTCAAAGGGATCTTTTTATGTTCCGCAATTTCGGATATAAGAACCGGGCCATCATTCCTTTTTTCTACCAGGTATGAAAGCGCTTTAAAAGCATATTGGGATTTTTTTGAAAGCATTACAGCAAAAGTAAGAAAATAGTTTGAAATAGATAAATGGTTGTTGAAAGGCAAAAGGGCAAAACAGCGAAATGGCTAAATCGCGAAATGGCGAAAAGGTAAAAGGCGAAGGGTGATAGAGCAAAGAAAGCTGAGAAAGCTGAGAAGACGAAGACTGAAGTGGCGGATAAGCTAATGTGCAAATTTGCCCATTTACCTCTTTGCGACTTTGCCCTTTTGCCTTTTTGCTTTCTCAGCTTTCTTCGCTTTCTTTGCCTTTTTCCCATTAAATCCTTAAGTTTGCTCCTATGTTCAGTAAACAGGAAGCACAACAGTTAAAAAAGGAGTTTTGGACGGCATTTGGAAAATCTTTTCCGAGAAAATGGCTTTTGTATGATACCAAAATCAAGGATCTTTCATTTAAATTCTATGCTGATAATAAAAAAGCAGAGGTTTCTCTGGATATAGAAATGAAGGATGAAATTTTCAGGAATGCTTACTATGAAAAGATCTGGTCTCTGGAAGATATTCTGAAAGATTTTATTGGTGATTTTCAAAAGGAAGAATATTATACGCTTGATAATGGAAAAATAATCAGCAGGATCTGGACTGAAAAACAGAATGTTTCCATATTCAATAAAAACACCTGGCAGGAAATTTTCGAATTTTTCCAGGAAAAAATGGATGGCTTTGAACAGTTTTACTATGAATATGAAGACTTCATCAAGGATGTGTAAAACAACACATTCTCATTTCAGATAAAGATTTCTGTTCGCAACAAGGAAAAGAGGGTTAAAAATTGCACGAAATCAAATCATATACTGCCAATAATCGTGCTATATATTTTTTGTTCAACACCGTGAAAAGGAATACATAAAATATTATTGTCTCTTTTTAAGATTTTAAATTGCCCTTCCAGCGCTTATTTACGTGCTTTTTGAAATTTGCGGAAACTATTTTCAAAAAATCATCGTTAAAAAAAATCAAATATTATTCTTTAATTCTCTGATTTTAAATATATTTGAAGCTAGAAAAACGAACCCCATGAAAATTGAGTATAGAAATGAGAGTTTTAAGCTCGTGGACAGCATCCATGCCTATGGGAAAAAATATAAATGGTACGTCATCCAGACAACCAGAATAAAGACCCTATAACTCATGCAGCGGATATAAATGCCGCCCGGGATACCTGCATGCCACCTAACAAATTTCCACCGAAACTATAAAAACGGCTTCAGATTTCAGGATCAGTAATCCTGAAGAATTTGTGCGTAAAAAACTGCATAAAAAATTACCAAAGCCAACTTAACCAAATTAAGATAATTCCATCTAAGCGTATGGAGGATTTCAGGGTTTGCAAAACACCCCTGATTCCCTTTGATATAAACACGATGACAACACTAAAAACATTAAACGAACTAAGCATGAGAAAAGTATACAAAAACATTTTTGGAGAAGTGATTTCAAAAGCAAAAGCTGAAAAACTTGATGATTATCATTTATACTATTACGAAAAAGATTCTGACGTACTGAAAGAGATAGAATTTCTTTCCGAAGATGAGATTTACAGCATTAATTATTACATGAGTGACGACGAAAATGAGCAGCAAATCATCAATTATCTGAAAGAAAAATCTGACCTTTTTGATATTGAAAGAAGAGAATCTGCGGGAAATTTCATTATTGCAACGAACAAAATGTATTCACTGGCTGTAGATGAAAAACCATTGATTTCAAAGACCGTTTTCTATGAGGATGATCCTGAAAATTTTATCTGCTCCCAGATCCTTGACAACGAAACCCTGAAACCGGTGCCGGAAAGAACAACAAAATGCTGGTATGATCTTGATGAAAACGGCGAAAAATATGCCGCCATAGAATTCAGCTATCAGGAAGACGGAAAACTTGAACTGGCGATAGATAAAACCCCGAATCCAGATAATGATATGGAATGGGAACATTATGAATACGCTAGTTTTAAGGATCTGCAAAACCGGATTGATGCAGATATTAGCTATTACAAAACAGCCGCACTGCTTCCAAAAACAGCTGAAAAAGAATATTAAATACTATAATCAGACAAAAATATAAAACAATAGCTTTTTAGTTTTTATTGTTTTTTGTATTTTTAATCAAAATAAAATGCCGGGTTTAAGGGTTTCAGAAAACTTTTAAACCCGGCATTACTATCAGTAATCAATACTTAATATTAACTCATTATTATTATGGAAGAGAATTCCTTTATATTCACTGACGGACAGGATCCCAAGATGATTGAAGCCTATGAAAAAGCAAGAGAAACCTTTAAATATTTCTGGAGGGAGCAATCCTGGGAAAACAGAAGAATTATTCCGGCACTTGATCTTTCCTGTGTAAAAGCATCATTCAGTGAAAAAGATGCTGAAACGGGAGAAGATATTGTTGAACATATGTGGATTAACGAAATTGATTTCGATGGTGAAACGGTGAGCGGATTTCTCATCAATGAACCAAATAAGCTTACGAATATCAAAGCCGGGGATTATTTTGAAATTCCGCTCAGTGAGATCAGCGATTGGTTGTTTGCGATTACTCCTGACGTAAAAAAACCAAAAGGTCTTTCAAAATTGTTCTCTTCCTCCGAAAGTCCTTTACCTAGAACTTACGGCGGATTTACCATCCATAAAATGCGGGCCGATATGCCTGAAAATGAAAGAAAGGAGCACGATGATGCCTGGCAGCTGGATTTCGGAGATTTCAATGATATTTTAATCGTGAACGGACAAAAGGAGCACCCCGAAAACCTGACGGAGCATCCTATGAGCAAAAATATGAATGGCGAATTCCAGAAATTCTTTCAGGAATACCCGGAAGAGCTGACCAATACGGATGAAAACGGGCTGACGCTTCTGCACAGGGAAACCATTGCAGGAAACCTGACCTCAGTGAAAATTGCTCTGGAAGCCGGAGTTGATAAAAATGCAAGATCAGGGAAAGGAAAAACGGCCCTTGACTATGCGAAACAGCTGAAATGGGAACATATTATTCCGGTTTTGGAGAATTAATCTGTTTTAATAACATCAGATATATTTTTAAAGAGAAACAATTGTTTCTCTTTTTTTGTACTGCATGCTCCGGAAAGCCCGGTATTACGATAAAACACTATACACCAATAACTTAATTATTATTTTTATTAAAAAAAAACAGAAATGGAATAATAAATTCACTACCTTAGGATTTGTATAAGCGGAATCCGAAAAGCTTCAAAAGAGTAGGAAAAACCAAAAACAAATTATCATGAGAAATTTAAAAAAACTTTCAAGAAACCAAATGAAGGCACTAAGCGGAGCAGTAGCAGCTCCTTGTGACGGATGGAAATTATGTCACGCTAATGACGACGGAAGCTATGGCTGGGGAATGTGTCCGCCTTCAACAGGAGGTACCAGCTGCCATAATTATGCCTGCGGTGGCGGATTTTGGTGCTAATTAAGCAATGAGAATGAATAGCTCTTGTAAAAAGGCTATTCATTCTTTATATTGATCCTGTCATTTTCATTAATAATCACAATTACTATGAAAAAAATAATCTTACTGATTCTGATGTTCATGTTCGGAATCGGGTTTGCACAAAAAGTAAAGAAAGAAGAAAAAGTTAAAGACAAATTTGAATCCCGGCAGCCTCAGGACATGTCGGTTCCACCACCTCCTACCGTTGCTTTTCCGGCTCAGTATCCCGGTGGAAATAAGGCATTTATTGAAAATATCAGGAAAAATATAAACAAAGATGCCCTTAAGTCCCTTGATAAATTGATGATTACAAAAATTATCGTGAAAGTAAATCCTGAAGGCAATGTATTAAATGTTTCAACTTACGGCGGGAATGAGGTTTTCAAAGCCGAAGTGAAAAAAGCAGCTGAAAAAGCCACCGATAAGATTAAATGGGAAGCCGGAAAAAATAACCGGGGAGAAAAGGTAACTGATATCGTCAATATTCCTTTCAAATATTCAAATACATAAACAGATATCCTCATTATTTCATAAATAACTTAAGTTCGGGATAAGAAATTTAAGGTGAAGTTGGCTGGAAGCTGGAAGAATGAGGCTGGAAGTTAATACCAGACATTCATATTAAACACCAGCCATAGAATTTGATAAAGCTGGCTTTAAAAATGAATAAAATTGTTTTAAACTTCTGCTTTCAGACTTCAATAACTTCCCTCTTCTGCCCTCAGACTTCCTTACCAAATGATAAAAACAGAAATCTCTTATCCCGAACTCAGGTAAATAATAAAAAAGAGAAACCTCACGGCTTCTCTTTTTATATTATCCAAACTTCTTTTTCCTCATCCAGAAGAACAATCCTCCCAGAAGGCCGATGACTACCAAAGGTAAGAGCAGATTCAGCCACTGCCAGTTTGTTTTTTCTTCCGTAATGCGGTTTCTGTCGAGAAGTCTTTCTTCAATATTCCTATTTCTGAGCGCCATCAGGTTGCTGTCGTCCAGAAGATAATCCAAAGCATTTCTCAGGAACTGTTCGTTTCCGAACTCCTGATTCGTCAGGCGGTCAATTCCCATCGGAAGCGGCTCACCTTTGTGCATTTTATTTCTTCCGACATCTCCGTCAGCAATCACGATCATTTTATTTTCAGGGCTCTGGCTTTTAAAACCGGGATAGCCTTTTCTTTCGATTCTTGAAGCGTAAGCAGAATTAAACTTCCCTTCCAATGCCACTGCAAAGATCTTTGGCGTACTTGGCTTTTCCATTTGTCCAAGGCTGTCCACACTGGCAATTTCCTTAAGGTCTACATAGTTGGGAACCTGCTTCAGAAGCGTTCTTTCACTGGATTCAAAAAGAACACGGGTCCTGATGTTTTTTCTTCCTCCCAATGTATCAATTGAAGTTGGAAACTCAAATTTCACCGGATTGATATTCTTAGTAATCGGGTTGTCGTTTTCAGCAATTCCAAGAGGGAAATATGGCCACGGAAGGCTTGTATACTGCGGATTCCCTCCTACTTCACCGGTAACCAGTTTCAGCAGTGCAAATTTCTTAACATCTTTCACCAAAGCCGGATTGATCCTGATTCCATAATTGAAAAAGAAATCCGTCATATTAATATCTACAGGGAAAGGCATCACTTTCTGCGATCTTGTCAGCGTATCCATTTCAGCATTTACCGCATCAATCATCCAAAGTGTTTTTCCCCCGTTCATAATAAACTGGTCCAGGATTACTTTTTCATTATCTGTAAATGCTTTTCTGGGCTTTGCAATGACCAGTGCGCTCATCTGCTTCAGCAAAGGAAGGTCTTCCAGGGTTAGTTCGGTCTGGTTTTTCGGAATTACAGGACCTGCATCATAATTTTCCATAGCCAGCTGCATAAATCCGTGGAATTCTTCAGGGCTCAGCTCATCATGATTGACCAGAATTCCTACTTTCTTTCTCCTGTCCGTTGCTATATTCTTGATATTGGAAACCAGACTGTATTCCAGACCTTCTATGGATCTGGTCAGCTGCTGGTCTGCATCTATTCCCGCCTGCTGTACCACCAACGGGATAGAAACTCCATTCTTGTTATACTTTATTACGGCATAAGGAAAAAGAGTAATCTGTGAGATCTTCCCGTCTTTGATATCCGGAAGAACGGAAGGCTGCATGCCCATCGCCATCAAAGTGTCCTGAGACATTTTTGTTTTAATGGGGTCAATAAATTTAAAATCTATTTTTGGATTGATCTTCCTGAATTCTTCCAGCATGAATCTGGTTTCATTCTGAAGCTGTTTAAAGCTTGCCGGGAAATCTCCTTCAAGATAAACATCTATCGTAAGCGGTTTTTTTACTGATTCCAGTACTTTTACCGTACTGTCTGAAAGGGTGTATCTTTTTTCTTTCGTTAAATCTAACCTGATTCCGGAATAAGTAAGCAGAACCACTAAAGGTACTATTACAATCAGGAAAATTCCTAACGGGGATTTTATATTGAACTTCTTCATCGTACTACTTCTTTTTAGTGATAAAATGGTTAGACAACAGCAATGTTGCTCCAATGATCAGGATAAAATAAGCTACATCCTTAAAATCGATAAGGCCCCTCGTAAATCCAAGAAAATGCTGATAAAATCCTATATTCTGAAGAATAAAGTCTGCTCCGCCCAGCAGTTTATAGCTGGCCAGCTGCTCTATCCCGAAGTACATAATAAAACACATGAAAACGCCCAGCAGATAAGCCATGATCTGGTTCTGCGACAGTGAGGAGGCTAAAATTCCCACTCCTGAAAATGCTGCAATCAGTATAATCAATCCGATATAGCTTCCAAACGTCATCCCAAAATCCAAATTTCCGGCAGGAACGCCAAGAACATAGATGGTATAAAGGTAAATCAGTGATGGAATAAGACATAAAACGCCAACGATCCACACGGAAAAAAACTTCCCGGTCACCAGTTCTGATACTTTTAAAGGTTGTGAAAAAAGCCAGTTCAGGGTTCCCGTCTGCTGTTCTTCTGCAAAAGTTTTCATAGAAAGGGCAGGAATGATAAACATCAGGAGCCATGGAACGAGAACGAAATAGCTCTGCAGAGAAGCCATCCCGATATCGAAAATATTGGAATCATTCTCGAAAAAAAACAGGAAAAGAGCTGTGATAAGACTGAATGCACCGATAATTACCCATGCGCTCCAGTTTCCAAAGTAACTCCAAAGTTCCTTTTTTAAAATTGCAATCATAGTTTTTTTGTAAAATGTAAAAGGTAAAATGTATTCATGTAATAGGTAGTACCGTACTTATGAAAAATCTTACCCAGAACAATTATTTGTTTTTCTTTTTTTTATTAACGAGTTTTACGGTCATCATGATCAGAAATACAAGAACGAAAAATCCGGCGATTAATTGCCACCAGTACTCAATTACTAACGATTTCAGGATCACGGTAAACACCACCAGGAACAGAATAAATGTTGCTATTTCATTGGCCTGTCTCAGCTTGATATTGGGTGTTTCTATGGTTCCTCCGTTCAGTTCTTTCAGTTTCAGGACTTTTTTCCAGCACCAGTAATGGTAGACTGCAAGACCGATCAGAAAGGTCAGTTTTAAATGAAACCACGGCATTTTCATCAGCCCGGTATTCAGAAAAATCATGACAATTCCACAGACAGCCATAATAACGCCCGCAGGAACCGTAATAATATTCCACAGCCTTCTCGCCATGAACGTGTACTGTTCTCTAAGGATTTTCTTTTTCTCTTCTGCAAATTCATCGGTATCCTTGTAGTAAACGAAAATTCTCACGAGATAAAAAATACCCGCAAAATAGCTTACCATAAAGATAATATGCAGTGCTTTGATTATTGTGTAAAGCATTTTTTAAAATAATGGCAAATATAATGTTAATAACAAAAATATTTGTTAGAAATAATGATAAAAATGCTCCGATTGCGTCCTGCATAACCCCAACATCATTAAATTCTTCCTTTTTTTTAAAGTCAAAACGTAATGAAAACGGTCATGCTGATCGAAATCGAAGCATCTGTATGCTGAAAGATCAATTAAGAAATAACACCAAGCTCTTTTCCAACTTTTTCAAAAGCGGCAATCGCTTTGTCAAGATGGGCTCTTGTATGGGCAGCGGAAAGCTGTACCCTGATTCTTGCTTTTCCTTTCGGAACTACCGGATAGAAGAATCCGATCACGTAAATCCCTTCATCCATAAGCTTTTCAGCCATTTTCTGAGCAAGAGGTGCATCGTACAGCATCACCGGAACAATGGCTGCATCGCCTTCAGGAATATCAAATCCTTTAGCCACCATTTCTGTTCTGAAATAAGCTGCATTTTCCATCACCTGATCACGAAGTGAAGTATCATCAGAAATCATATCCAAAACTTTCAGAGCAGCACCTACGATACCAGGAGCCAGTGAATTGGAGAATAAATATGGACGGGAACGCTGTCTCAGCAAATCGATGATCTCTTTTTTACCGGAAGTAAATCCACCCAAAGCACCGCCTAAAGCTTTCCCTAATGTAGAAGTGATAATATCTACTCTTCCCATCACTTCATTGGCTTCATGGGTACCACGTCCTGTTTTCCCGATGAATCCTGTAGCATGCGAATCATCAACCATTACTAAAGCATCATATTTATCTGCCAGGTCGCAAACGCCCTTCAGGTCAGCCACAATACCGTCCATAGAGAAAACCCCGTCTGTAACGATGATCTTGAAACGGTGATTCTTTTCGGAAGCTGCAATCAGCTGGGCTTCCAGATCAGCCATATTATTATTTTTATAACGGTATCTTGCTGATTTACATAAACGTATACCATCAATAATAGAAGCATGGTTTAATTCATCTGAAATAATAGCATCTTCTTCTGTAAACAACGGCTCGAAAACACCTCCGTTAGCATCAAAACATGCCGCATAAAGAATGGTGTCCTCAAGACCCAGGAAATCTGCAATCTTTTTCTCCAGCTGCTTGTGAATATCCTGAGTTCCACAGATAAAACGTACGGAAGACATTCCATAACCGTGGGACGCTATCATATCCTGAGAAGCTTTCATCACCTCCGGATTGTTGGATAAGCCCAGATAATTATTCGCACAAAAGTTCAAAAGCTTTTTTCCGTTCGCTTCAATTTCCGCACTCTGCTGGGAAGTGATGATTCTTTCTCTTTTGTAAAGACCGTCATTCTCAATGTTTTGCAGTTCGTTCTGTAAATGTTGAAGATATTTTTCAGAGATCATTTTTAGGTAATTTTTTAGATGTGCTAATTTAATAAAAAGGCTTTAAAATATAAGCTTTTATCCGTTTAATTCTAAAAAACGGGGTATAATTTCATTTTTAACATCATTAGTCTACTAATTTAGTAGGATAATAATTATATTTGTTCTTTTAAATAAAGGATTATGAGACTGACAGCGATAAAAAGAATCAACCGGATAAGCTCCCAGGACTTTATTAAAGACCATATGAAACCCCGTTTTCCGGTTATTATGGAAAATTTTATCGACCGTGAAAGTCCTGCATTTAAAAAGTGGAATTATGAGTATTTCAGGAGAATAGCAGGAAATCATAAGGTTAATATTTACGGAAGCGAACTGGAATCTCTGGATAAGGTGGCAAGCAGCCCTGTCGGGCAGACTACATTTTCAGAATACCTTGATCTGATCAGCACCAGACCTACGGAACACAGACTTTTTCTGTTTAACCTTCTTAACATCAGGCCGGAACTTAAAGATGATCTGATATACAATGATGTAACCAATGGTAAAATCCTGAAATGGCTGCCTTTTATGTTCTTCGGCGGCGAAGGTTCCGTTACCCGAAACCATATTGATATTGACATGTCCCACGTTTTTCTGACCCAGTTTCGAGGCACCAAAAGGATCTGGCTTTTCCCCTGGGAACAGTCGGATCTTATGTACAAACTGCCTTATAACTTTCACAATCTGCCGGATATTAAAGAGCCTGACTACAGGGAATTTCCTGCCCTGCTCTATCTCGAGGGTTACGAAGCAGTTCTGCAGCCTGGCGAAACCCTGTACATCCCTTCAGGCTGCTGGCATTACATCCAGTATGAGACTGAAGGGTATTCTGTTTCCACAAGAGCTCTGCCTTCCAGTCTTCTGGAAAAGTGGCGTGGATTTAAAAATATGATTGTCATCCGGAATTTTGACAATTTGATGCGGAAAATTTTAAAGGAAAAATGGTTCCGGTATAAAGTGAAAACAGCGAGGAAAAGAGCTGCCAGAGCTGTGAGAAATCAGAAAAGCTTTCTGATATAAACAACAGGAACTGTTTAACAAAAAATTATTTAAATATGGAATTCATCTATGCCATCATCACTCCCGAGCGTTCATTGTATACTTACTATCCTATCTGCTGTTATTTTAATGGCTGGTAAATTGCTCAAAATAAAAAAACGGACCTGACGTCCGTTTTTTTGTTACTGATTATAAACAATTTTAATGTTTTAAAAACTTTATATTTTTTTCCTGAACCGTAATGATGTAGCTTCCCGGAACCAATTCTGCAATTCCTATTGATTTTCCAGGCCGGTAAGTATCTTTTCTGATCAGCTTACCGTCTGCGGCATGAATGGAATACTCAACAGATCTGTCTATTCCTTTTAAAAACAGTTCATTTTTTGCAGGATTCGGATATAATGCAAAGTCTTCTTTTTCTACGGATGAAACACTTAATGTATTATCCTGAACTACGGTAGAATTTTTCTCCAGAATCTGGTGCTCATAATTGAACTGAACACTGGCCACAGGAAACGAAACATTTTCGAGGAATCCTTGATTATTAGAAGTATGATTCAGCACAAAATAAGCGGTTTGCCCACCTGTTCCATTCACTTTGATGGGTAGAGGCATTTCAAAAAAGCTTACTGAAGAGCTGCTCTGGGTCTGTCCGGCTTTAAAAAGAATCTGGTTGCCCGTCTGTCTCCATTTGATTGTATAGGTAGGATAGCCCTGCCCGTATAGCCAGTCATTGAAAAACTCTGTAAGATCTTTTCCGCTGGACTGAAGAAACGAGGCTTTAAAATCTGCCGTGCTTGCATACCCGTAAGCGAGAGCCGGTCTTGCATGATAGTCTTTCACCGCCTGATAGAAAGCATCATCGCCCAAAATCCATTTAATCATTCTTACAATATATCCTCCTTTTGAATAGGAAAGCCTGCCGCTGAAAATCCTGTTTGAACTGGACAGTTCTGCATCTGAAACGTATGTGCTACCTCCCGGGCTGCTGGTAATATAATCTTTTTCGTCTATAAGATAGTTCATAAACTGTGCATTGGTCATCAGGAGTTTTTCATTGGCCAGGTGTTCTCCGAATGTTGCAAAACCCTCATTCAGCCAGATATCATTCCATGTAGCACATGTTATTTTATCTCCAAACCATTGGTGGGCAAGCTCATGGGCAATAAGATCCCTGGACCAGCCTCCCATGGAAGACATGGTCTGATGCTCCATTCCTCCACCCCATGTGAATTCCATATGACCGTATTTTTCATTACGGAAAGGATAAGGTCCGAAATAGTTTTCGAAGGTCGTCATAATCTGTTTCGTCCATTCAATATTTGCCATCTTTGTTGCGTTGGCATTGGTAGACGGAAATACATAATTCACAAACGGAAACGGCGGGTTACCGATCGTACTGTTGATCTTCGTAAAATTAGTAATAGAAAGCGCAATCAGGTAGGCAGCAGTAGGATAAGCTGTTCTCCAGAAAGTCAGTTTTTTCGATCCCGGAAGTATGGTTTCAGACATGAGTTTCCCATTGGAAGCGACATTATATTGGGATGGTGTCGTTATCTTTAAATCAAACCGTTCTATTTTATCGTTAAGGCTTTGCTTGGTCGGAAACCAGTCCTGTGCTCCATAAGGCTGACTTAGTGTAGAAAGCACGGATGTTCCTCCCTGATTACCATTGAAAAAAGATCCGTTACCAGAAGGTGGGACTCCTGAATAAGTAATGGTGAGTGAATCCAACGTATTGGCGGGAAGAGATGCCGGAAAATCTATTTTTATTTCTTTTGTAGCCAGCTGCTGAAAGGTAAGGTTATTTCCATGATATTTAACCTCTGAAACGGTCAGTACATTCGCCAGGTCAAAATAAATACTGCTCATACTCTGGTTCGGCTTAAAGTGTGAAGTCACAGAACCGGAAATATTTTTAACGGCAGGGTCAATCGAAACATCCATTCTCTGGTACTGAAGATCGTAATTTAAAGTATTGTTATTTACGTTGTAAGTGGTCATTTTTTTTGCAAAGGATTTCATTTCCATTGCTCTCAGGCCTTTTTTTTCAATATTGTGATCATGTCCGTGCTGGCTGTATACAACCTGTGAAAGCAAACAGCTCAGAATCAGAAGGTAAAGTGTTTTCATATCCAAATAAATTATGGCTCAAATATAAATAAAAACCCTTCAATCAAAGATTAAAAGGTTAATTTTAAACAAAATAGATTTTTAAATAAAAAAATCTGCTATTTAGTCATTTTTTACAATATTTAATTCATCTTATTTACAATAGTATGCAATATTTTAAATACAAAATTCAGACAGATTAGAATTGGATTTCACAATTTACAGCACTTAAGCGTTGATTATTGACCATCAAACTGGATTATAACTTATGTTTTAATATTTAATAAACTTGATATGCTGATCTTTAATAGTAAAAATATAAGTTCCGGGAGCCATTGTTGAAATTCCGACCGGTTTTCCGGGCTGGTATACAGCTTTTCTTATCAATTGTCCATCTGCAGCGTGTATTGAATATTCAGCTGATCTGTCTATTCCTTTCAGGTACAGCATATTTTCTGCAGGGTTCGGATACAACACAAAATCTTCCTTCGTCACAGAATCAACGCTTAATGTATTATCCTGAACAACATTGGAGTTTTTTTCCAGAATCTGGTATTCATAATTGAATTCAACGCTTGCGACAGGAAACGAAACTGTTTCCAGAAATCCCTGATTATTTGCCGTATGATTCAATGCAAAATAAGCGGTCTGCCCGCCGGTTCCATTCACTTTGATGGGTAACGGCATTTCAAAAAAGCTTACAGAAGCATTGCTCTGGGTCTGCCCCGCTTTAAAAAGGATCTGATTTCCGGTTTGCCTCCACTTGATGGTATAGGAAGGATAACCCTGTCCATATAACCAGTCATTGAAAAACTCTGTGAAATCCCTGCCGGTAGACTGTAAAAGTGAGGCATTAAAATCTGCTGTTTTTGCATAATTATAAGCCAAAGCCGGTCTTGCGTGATAATCTTTTACGGCCTGATAAAAGGCAGGATCACCGAGAATCCACTTGATCATTCTCAGAATATAAGCCCCTTTTGCGTATGTCAGCCTGTTGCTGAAAATCCTGCTGACCGAAGAAAGATCAGCATCCGGAACATACGTAGAACCGTCAGGCGCAGAAGTGATATTATTGATTTCCCCAAGCAGGAAATTTTTGAATTCCGTGTTGGTCATCAGCAGTTTTTCATTGGCCAGGGCTGCTCCGAAAGTGGCAAAACCTTCATTCAGCCAGATATCATTCCATGCTCCGCAGGTCACTTTGTCCCCGAACCACTGGTGGGCAAGCTCATGCGCAATCAGTCCTTTGCTCCAGCTTCCCATGGAAGACATGGTCTGATGCTCCATCCCTCCCCCGAACTTGAACTGCATATGTCCGTATTTCTCATTCCGGAAAGGATAAGGTCCGAAATAGTTCTCAAACGTAGTCATAATCTCTTTGGTCCATTCAATATTGGCCATACTTACAGGATCAGCATTGGTGGACGGATATATATAATTTACAAACGGAAATGGCGGATTTCCAATGGTATCATTCAGCTTCACAAAATTGGTGATGGAAAGGGCAATCAGGTAGGCAGCGGTAGGATAAGCCGTTCTCCAGAAGGTCAGTTTCTGGCCGCCGGGAAGTGCTGTCTCAGACATTAATTTTCCATTGGCAGCAACGTTGTAGGTTGAAGGCGTAGTAATTTTAAAGTCAAATCTTTCAATTTTGTCATTCATGCTCTGTTTCGTGGGAAACCATTCCTGTGCCCCGTAGGGCTCACTTAAAGTACATAAAATAGGTACTCCGCTCTGTACAGTTGTGGAAAAAGCATTGCCGGCGGTAGGAGCACCTGAATAATGTATCGTCAGTGAATCCAGTGTATTGGCAGGAATAGATGCCGGAAAATCTACTTTTATTTCTTTGGTCGGAAGCTGCTGAAAAGTCAGGTTACTTCCGTGGTACTGCACTTGGGAAACCACCAGAACATCAGACAGATCAAAATAAATACTGCTCATGGCCTGATTAGGCTTAAAATGGGACGTTACAGAACCCGAAATATTGTAGACTGCAGGATCCAGCGTTACATTCATTCTCTGATACTGAAGATCATAATTTAAAGTATTCGGATTGATATTGTAGGCCGTCATTTTCTTCGTAAAAGCATTCATTTCTTTTGCGATAAGGTCTTTCATTTCAATATTCTGTTCATGAATCTGGCTGTACAATGACTGGGAGATCAGAAAGCCCAGCAACAGAAGATAAAATTTTCTCATACTCAGAAGGTTAGATAAATCAAAGATAAAAAAAACCTTCTAATCATAGATTAAAAGGTTTTTAGAATATTAAAATAATATGTTTTAGAGATCCAGAGCCGGTTCAAGGATTTTTTCCATCCTTTTCTTAACCATATCCACAGATCCTGAATAGTTATTAACCATTAATGAAAATACTAATGTTTTTCCTGAGTTGGTCTTAAGATATCCTGCCAGGGTTTTTACTTTATTCAGAGTTCCGGTCTTGGCAAAAACCTGTCCGTTTCCGGTACCGATGAACATTCTTTTCAGTGTCCCGGACTGCCCTCCAACAGGCAGTGAAGTGAAATACGTTTTGTAATATTTCTCATCCATCAGAGAGGTCAGAAACTTCACCTGGGAAATCGGGGTTACATTATTGCTTCTTGAAAGCCCGCTTCCATCCATATAATTCAGACCGATCATATCGAAGCTATCTTCTCTCAGGTGGTTGGTTACAACCATTCTTCCTGATTCCGAGGTCTGATCGCCCATTTTCTGGAAGCCTACTGTTTTCAGCAAAGCTTCAGCCAGGGAATTGTCACTGTGCTGGTTCGTGTAGAATACAATATCACCTAAGGTTGGAGATTTATAGGCTGCTACCAGCTTTCTGCTTTCAGGCGTTGCATCCGTCATTCTTGGCGTTACTTTTCCGGTCACTCCTATTCCGCTTTTCACCATGGTCGTTCTGAAAGAATTGGCAAGGTAAGCCGGAGCATCAGGAAGCTTTGTGGTTAGAAAACCGTCTCCGTCATACTTTTCTGCGTACACCATCTGCTTTACATAGGGAGAAACGTAGAAATATTTCTTGTCTGAAGAAAACCCGGATTTTTTCACAATCAGTTTTTCATTGGCCGGATTAATCTCGCGGGTAGTTCCTACAGGCAGATAGTAATTATTGTTTTCAAGCCATACAACATTTTCCGGAAGCACTGCAATATTGCCTTTGAAAAGCGCTGTCTGAATGATAATATCACCATTTACCTTTTTGATCCCCTCGCGTGAAAGTCCGCTCATGAAGTCTGAAATAATATCCCTGTAAGACCATGCCCCTGCTTTATTGGTTCCCAGTGAAGGGTCACCGCTTCCTACTACATACAGGTTTCCGTTTAAAACTCCGTTTTCATCTACCGTTCCGGAATATTCCAGCTGCGTCATCCAACGGTAGTTTTCCCCTAAAAGGTTCAAAGCAGTTTCCGTGGTCAGCAGCTTGGTGGTAGAAGCCGGAACTAAAGGAGTGTTCTCGTTGTACGAAGAGATTACTTTCTTCGTTTTAGGATCGTACACTACGAATCCCCAGCTTGCATTTTTCAGCACAGGATCCGCCATCATTGTGTTTACATTAATATCTACAAGTTCTTTGGCAGACAACACCGTTCTCTCCGCTACCGAAGTAATGGGAGATGGAAGGTTCAGAGAATTCTTTTGATTGTCGTAAGCCTGTGAGTAAAGAACTGTAGAAACGGTAGATTGAGCAAGGAAAAACCCAGAAGCCAATACCGCTACACCTGAAATATATTTTCTGTAATTTACCATCTATCTTTTTTTGGTTCCATAGTTTGACCCTATAAAAAGTGAAAGGTTAAATCACCAGAATACAAAGTCAAACATTTAATCAACGGTCAAAAGTAGAAATTATTGTCAGAAAAAGGTATACAGAAGTCTTATAAAAGACCGTAAAATTTGTTAAAAATTGTTAAAAATCTACAAAAACATCTTTTTTAATGCTTTGATACGCAGTAATTTCGTCAAACTCATTCAAACTTAACAATACCATTTTTTTATACTGATCATATTTTTTCCCGCGTGGAAGTTTGAGCATAATCTGGAACTGGTATAAATTATTAAGTCGGGCAATCTGTGCTCTTTCTGGCCCCAAAACACATTCTTCGGGAAGATATTTTCGCAGGATAGAACCCAGAAACCGGGAAGCCCTGTTGACCTTATCTTCTTTTCTATGCTTCAGCTCGATCATAATGAGCTTTGTAAATGGCGGATAATGAAATTTCTGGCGCTCGGTAAGGATATATTTATAGATTTTTGCAGGATTATTCATTTTAATCAGCTGGAAAACAGAATGCTCGGGATTGTAGGTCTGGATTAAAATTTTTCCTTTTCCAGAAACTCTTCCTGCTCTTCCAGATACCTGCGTGATCAGCTGGTAAGCTCTTTCTTCTGCACGGAAATCCTGCACATACAGAAGGGAGTCCGCTTTTGGAATGGTCACCAGCTCGATATGGTCAAAATCGAGGCCTTTGGAAATCATTTGTGTTCCCACGATGATATCCGTCTCCCGGTCTTCTATTTTTTCATACAATTTTTCATACGCGAATTTTTTACGCATCGAATCCACGTCCATTCGGTCTACTTCATGATCCGGAAAGAGTTTGGATACTTCTTCATGAATCTGCTCTACGCCTACTCCCCTTTCATTCAGGTTTTCCGACTGACATTTCGGACACGATCTGGGTTTTGACGCCCTCTGCCCGCAGTAATGGCATTTCATTTCGTTGGCCGCCTTATGGTAGGTCATTACCACATCACAATTGGAGCAATAATTTACATATCCGCAGGTTTCACATTCTATGACGTTCGCATAACCACGTCGGTTGTGAAGGACAATAGCCTGATTTTTTTCATCCAGCGTTCTTTTGATCTCATCAATCAGGTGTAAAGAAAAATTCCCGGAAACTTTTTTGGATTCCTGGGCTTCTTTAAAGTTGATCAGTTCATACTCCGGCAGATTCACATTCCCGAATCTTTCATTTAGAAAAATGTATTTTATTTTATCTTTTCTTGCATTGT
The DNA here is from genome assembly GCF_900169075.1 of Chryseobacterium phocaeense. NCBI lineage: Bacteria > Pseudomonadati > Bacteroidota > Flavobacteriia > Flavobacteriales > Weeksellaceae > Chryseobacterium > Chryseobacterium phocaeense. The sequence goes on along the minus strand of NZ_LT827015.1, from coordinate 880,116 downwards.
AATAGCTCTCTACGGAAGGGGTTGCAGATCCTAAAATGACTCCTGCCCCATAAAAATTGCCAAGCACCAGAGCTGCATCTTTCGCATTGAAATAAGGGGAAGCTTCTCTGGGTCTGTATGCAGAATCATGTTCTTCATCCACCACAATAAGTCCCAGGTCCTGATATGGCAGGAACATGGCATTCCGGGTTCCGATCAGAATTTTAATATCATTCTGCCTGATTCTCCTCCAAACCTCAACACGTTCAAAATCCGTAAGCTTCTGATGATAGAAACCAAGCTGTCTTCCGTATTTTTTTTCCAGTCTTTGAGTGATCTGCTTGGTAAGGGAGATTTCAGGAAGCAGGAACAGGACATTTTTCCCTTCCTGGATGTATTCTTCAATTTTTTCTAAATAAATATGCGTTTTTCCGGAAGCGGTCACTCCATGAAGGAGTACGTTTTTCCCTTCCTCAAAGGCTTCGTCTATTTCTGTTTTTGCCTCTTTCTGCTGTTCGGAGAGTTCGTCCAGCTCTTCAATTTCACCTTCATAGCTTTCAATCCTGTCTTTCTGCATGAAATATTCATCCACAAGACCTTTATCCATAAGCCCTTTTAAATGTGAACTTCCGAAATAATCATCCTCAAAGAGTTCAGCTTTTCGGATGGGGATTTCCGGATGCTCTGTCTGCTTTTCCAGAATCGCCAGAAAAAGGTCTTTCTGTTTCGCAGCCCTGTTGAGTTTGATTAAGATATCCGTCAGGTTCTGATTATTTAAAACCGTCTCGCTGATCCTGACGTAAGCCACTTCTTTTGCTTTGTACTTTTCCGCTATTTTTTCATCAATTTCAATGTACTGAAGGTCAATCAGGGAATTAATTGTTTTGATGATCTCCTTTTTAGGAATAAATGCTTCAATATCGGTAAGATTGATCAGCTGGCGTACTTCCAACGCCTGGATCAGGTACATTTCATTGACATCCAGGTTTTCAAAATCCACCTGAACGTTGGGTTTTAATTTTAAATACGTTTCACTTTCAAGCTTTAAAGATGAAGGAAATGCAAAACGGTAAATTTCTCCCAACCCGCACAGATAATAGTCTGAGAGCCAGTTCCAGAAATCAATCTGCTCCTGCGGCAAAATAGGCCGGTCATCCAGCATACTGATTACTTCCTTGGCTACGAAGCTTTCAGGAGCATTATCGTGAAGTTCAAAAACAATTCCGGTGTAAATCTTTTTCCCTCCGAAAGGAACGAGTACGCGCATTCCCGGCTGAATACCAGCTATCAGCTCTTCAGGGACTTTATAGGTGAAGGATCCTTTTAAATTAAGGGGTAAAACGATCTGGGCGTAATGCACAAGGGAAATTTTTAAAGTGTAAAATTAGATTTTTCCTGAGAGAACTGCAATTTTTTGTTGAGATTGTATATTGTTGTTTTGAGATAAAATCCGGCAGATTATTTATGTTTCCCACAGATTATTCAGATTACACAAACTTTTTTCATGGCCATCTTTTCCTTAAAGCAAAGCTCAACTTAATATTCTTAAATTCTTGATAATCCTTAAATGGTTCAAATTTTATTTCACGCAGATTAATCAGATCATGCAGATAAAAATAGCGCAAATATCTGCTGAATCTGCACAATCTGCGAGATATTATACTTAAAAAAAATATTCTGTGATCTGGTACCAGACGGCTGAAGTGAGGAAACCCACAATGATGCTGAAGCCAATAATCAAGTTGGTGAGTTTGGTATTCAGTCTGAATTGTTCTGCGATAATGCTGGAGGTAACCACGGTAGGCATGGCAGCCTCAAAGATTGTAATTTTTGCTACATCGCCTTTTATATTGAGCAACAGAGCCAGTCCCAGCACCATCGCCGGGGCCAGAATCAGTTTATAAAGCATGGAAGCGGACATCTGTGGAATGAGTTTCTTCCATCCGTTGAATTTCAGCCGAAGCCCTACAGAAAATAATGCCAGCGGGCTTACCGTTGCGGCCAGCTTATCAAAAATTGGTTCTGCAGAGGAGAAATCGATGAACTGCGATAATATCAGAGCCGAAATACAGCCTATCAGCGGAGGAAATGTAATCAATCTTTTGAGAATAAATGCGGCGCTTACTTTTCCTGACCTGCTGCCCCCTTTTACCGCGGCAATAATTCCTAATGTGGATAATGCCAGAAACATGGTCTGGTCACAGATAATAGCTATACTTAACAGACTTTCGCCATAAAAAGCACTAATCAGCGGAAATCCGATAAAGGAAGTATTGCTGTAGCCACTCGTAAGTTCGAGTGTGCTTCTGGAGCGCCTTGAATAGCCTTTACTTTTGCTGTAGAACATCATGAAAAAGAAGCAGAAAACGGCAACCAGAAAAGTGGCTGCGATAGGAAACAGCATTTCGGCCGTCCATTTTACTTTTGGAAGATATTTAAATGAAACTGCCGGCAGCGCAAGATAAAGGATCCAGGTATTTATTCCTTTATGGGCATCGGGATGGATAGATTTTGTTGCCTTGAAGACCATTCCTGCGATAATGCATACTGCAATCAGAACAAAATTTACCATACCATTTGAAATATGCTGCAAATTTACGGTTGATTTTTTAGTTGGGAATAGAAAAATCAGGTTTTTTACTATGTTATGAGGAAAGATTGATTTTCAATTTCTTCCTATTTTGTTGGTTTTTCGCAAAGGCGCGAGGTGTATAAACAGATGCTTTTTTTAAGGCGCAAGGATTTTATCTCAGATAAAATTTAATAGTGTTTATTTTACAATAATCTGAATTGCTAAACTTCATAGATTTTGAAAACCTATGAAGTTGTTTGTTTTTCACGCAGATTTTGCAGATGAAGCAGATTTTTCCTGTGTATATTTTTAATTTTTTATTACATCCCAAAGGCTCAGAACGTCAATTTTCTCAGCAGGTTTTGAAAGTCTGATCTTTTTTGAAGTATTGGGAAGGAGATCAAAGAAATTATCACTGAAATGAGTGTCTCCGATCAGATAGACATCTTTCGCCAGAACCTCTGTGGAAACCTCGATTTCATTTGCAGAAATTCTTTTAATTTTTATCCCAGGCTTCGTCAATTCAAGGTCTTTTGGTTTGGAAAAGAAATGAGAACCGACAGCTACAGTCTTCCCATCTTTGGCCTTCATGGTAAGTTCCAAAAAGACTTTATTCCTTTCGGATTCCGAGAGCAAATCTTTTATCTGAACCGGACTGAACTTCAGAATACCGTCCAGAAGTTTTCCTTTTGAAAGTGTTTTGGTTTCTTTTAAAACTTTTCCGCTAAAATCAATCACTTTTATTTCTAAGTCATTAGTATTAAATACTTTTAACCCATCATTAACCGCAAAAAAGTTTAAATTTCCGGCCAGTTCTTCAGTTAAAACAACCTGCTGTTCAAAGCTTCTTTTCATTTGGTAATGCAGCGCTTTCCAGTTGCCCAGATAATCAATGGATGACCATGAAACTACCGGCCAGCAATCATTCAGCTGCCAGTAGAGGGTTCCCATATTGTAAGGTTTTGCGCGGCGGTGGGCTTCAACGGCGATTCTCATTCCACGGGCCTGCAGCAATTGAGAGATATAATTGTATTGTACAAAATCTGACGGAATTTTATAATCCCTTTTCATGTATTCATTGATGATTTCCCAGCCTCTGCTATGTTTTTCATGGGCTTTAATCACGGAATTCTGAACACTCAGATCGGGAGTTCCTGAAAACATAGATTTTACAGTTTCCAGCGTCGGCATTCCCTGAAAGCCATATTCAGACATGAACCTTCCAACTTTTTCATTATAGATCTCAAACGGCTGCTCTCCCCACCAGACGCCCCAATAATGGGAATCTCCTTCTGTTAGGCTTTCTTTATGTCCCCATCCGACAGAAGGAGAGCTCGGCCAATAGATGTTCTTATCAGGAGTGAGGTTTTCTTTTAAGATATCTGGAATCACTTCTTGGAAGAGTTTTTTATAGTCTTTCCAGACCTGCAGTGAATCTTCTTTTGAATATTTGAACTGTTTCTGATAGCCCCAATTGACGATGGCTTCATCCACTTCATTATTTCCGCACCATAATGCAATAGACGGGTGATTCTGAAGTCTTTCCACCTGCTCCTTTACTTCTTCTTTTACGTTCATTAAAAAAGCTTCGTCAGCCGGATAAAAGCTTCCTGCAAACATAAAATCCTGCCATACCAGAATACCATTTTCATCACAGGCTTTGTAAAATTCATCATCTTCATAAATTCCGCCACCCCAGACCCGGATCATATTCATATTCGCATCTTTGGTATCTTTAATCAGCTTGTGGTATTTTTCTTTGGTCATCGCCGGTGAAAAGCTTTCTGCCGGAATCCAGTTGGTTCCTTTTGCATACATAGGCTTTCCATTTACTTTGAAATAGAATGATTTTCCTGCAGCGTCTTTTTCCTGAATCAATTCTACCGTTCTCAGCCCTGTTGTTATATTTTTCTGGTCTAAAGAATTTTTATTTTTCGAAAGGCTGATTTTAAAGTTGTAAAGATGAGGATCTCCCCACCCATTCGGCTGCCATAGTTTTGGATTTTTAATTTTGAACGGAACAGAAACGGTGTTGAGCCCTTTTTTAAGCTGAACACTTTGATTTTGTTTATTCAGTTCCACCTGATATGGTCCTTCTTCATCTGCAAGAATCTTCATATTAAAAGAGATTTCTGCTAAAGCTTCCGTTACGTGATGTTGCTGAACCTGAATATTTCTGATTTTTGCAGTATTCCAGAATTCCAGTTGTACATCTTTCCAAATTCCTGTTGTTAACAATCTTGGTCCCCAGTCCCAGCCAAAGTGATACTGTGCTTTTCTTACAAAACTCCTTGGAGATTCCGGCATGGTGAACGGAACAGCTTTTGCCAGCTCTTTACCTTCTTTGACCGCAGAGCTGAATTTAATTTTCAATTCATTATCTCCCGCTTTCAAATAACTTTTCACTGGAATTTCCCATTTTCTGAACATATTGTCCGTTTTCTGAAGGAGTTTTCCATTAAGATAAATCTCTGAAAAAGTGTCCAGTCCGTTAAAGACTAGATCAATATGCTGATTTTTAAGTTCTTCCGCTGTAACTTTAAAACGGGTCTGATACTCCCAGTCCTCATTTTCTACCCATTGTACTTTTTTCTCATTTTCATCTTTGAAAGGATCGGGAATGATCTTATGATGCATCAGGTCAAGATGAACCATTCCCGGAATTTTCGCCGGCAGCCAGCTTTGTTCATTTGTATTTTTGAACTGCCAGTTTTCTGAAGATAAATTTCGTTCAGTTTTCTGTGCAGTCATCATATTCATCATAAAAAGGACAATTAAAAGGATAGATCTATTCATTTTTTACTTATTTTTCAAAGCCACTACCTCATCCTGGTTTGCAAAAGCACCGCCATCTGTAATGGCTGAAGAATGGAAATAGCCTGCATGGGTATAGGCTCTGAGCTCTTCAATATTGGTAGAACGCAATCCGCCGCCTACAAGAATTTCAATCCTTCCATTGGAAAGCTCTACCAGCTTTTTAAGATTTTCTTTCCCTTCTGCAACGTTGGGCTTCTGACCTGAAGTAAGAATGGTTTTAAAACCGCAGTCAATTACTTTTTCCAACGAATCTTCAAGCCCTTCTGCCCTGTCGAAAGCCCGGTGAAAGGTACAGGGAAGAGGATAAGCCATTTCAACCAAAATTCTGTTATGTTCTACATTTACCTGATTATTTTCATCAAGTATTCCAAAAACAAAACCGTCTACGTCAAGGGATTTAAAGAGGATCAGATCTTTTTCCATCTGTTCAGACTCAGCTTCCGAATAGGTAAAATCTCCTCCTCTCGGACGGATCATTACAAAAATCGGAATATTTATTTTTTCTCTGAGCTCTTTTACGGTATCAAAATCAGGGGTTGTGCCACCTTCACTTAAACCGTCGCACAGCTCTATTCTATCGGCTCCGTTTTCAAATGCAATAATGGCTGATTCCGGATTGAAGCACGCTATTTCTATTTTTGACATTTATTTCTTTGTTTATTTTTTAAAAATTTTTATTGAAAAATTCCAGGTTTTGGCTAAAGCCATTTGAATCGGGGATATTTTTGTAAACGGGCTAAAGCCCGTTCCTATTGAATTTATAGCAGGCTCTGATGTCAATTCATCTGATATCATCTGATATTTTACAGAACCCGTTCCTATTGAATTTTAAAAAGCATCCTGATTATTTTAATGCAAATTCCGGTTTTTCAAGGCGGTTTCCTTTCTGGTCATGAACCGCGAAAGTAAATCCATCCTGGATGCAGTATGAGCCATATTCACCCTTTTTGTTTAAAGCAATAAAGCCAACCTGTATATCTTTCAGGTTCTTATTTCTTCTCTGGGTAATTTTTACAATTCTTTCTACAGCTTCTTTACAGGCCTGCTGAGGATTCCGTCCCTGTCTCATTAATTCAACTACAAGATGGGTACCTACCGTACGGATTACTTCTTCGCCGTGGCCTGTGGCTGTAGCAGCCCCTACTTCATTGTCTACGAATAACCCGGCTCCGATAATAGGAGAATCTCCTACCCTTCCATGCATTTTAAAAGCCATTCCGCTGGTGGTACAGGCTCCGGAAAGGTTTCCTTTGGCATCCAGCGCAATCATTCCGATGGTATCATGATTTTCGATATTCGCAACCGACTTGTATTCACTGGTCTTAAGCCATTCTTTCCATTCTTTTTCTGAATCCGGGGTAAGAAGGTTTTCTTTTTTAAATCCCTGCGATAACGCAAACTGCAATGCCCCATCTCCAACCAGCATAACGTGAGGAGTTTTTTCCATCACTGCCCTTGCCACTGTAATAGGATTCTTGATATGTTCCAGACAAGCCACAGAACCGATATTATAGTTTTCATCCATAATACAGGCATCCAGGGTCACTCTGCCATCCCTGTCCGGGCGGCCTCCGTAGCCCACGCTTCTTTCCGCAGGATCAAGCTCTACCAGACGAACTCCTTTTTCCACTGCATCCAGGGCTTTTCCGCCTTTTCCTAAGACAGTCCAGGCTTCCTCATTGGCCTTCAAACCGAAATTCCACGTGGAAAGAACGATGGGTTTATCAATTGTTTGGTGATGATCAGGAATTTCCACAGCCATCAGATCAAACGGACTTACAGCTAGTGCCAGGGAAGCAGCGGCAGTTTTTTTTATGAAATTTCGTCTACTTTGCATATGAGATTATTAGGCTTACAAATTAGCAATTTTCCCGCTAGCAGAAAAGGAAAAAAGACCATGACATCAAAGCCGTGGTCTTTTTTATTTATTGCGGTCAAAAGCAGGTGGTTTTTATATGCTTCAACTAAATTTTGAGTTAATTGGCTCCAATTTCATCAACAAACAACCATGCCTTTGAATCTGCTCCCGGATTTCCGGCTGGAATAATACCCGCATTTTCTACTTTCAGTTTGATGTATTTTGAATTCTGGTTACCTACATTCAGTTTTATTTTGCCTTTTGCGTTTTGAATTTCGTCTTTTCCAATTTCTTTGATCATTTTAAAATTCTTCCCGTCATCAGAAATAAAAACCTGAGCAGATTTAGCCAGATGAATCCAGCTTCCTTTGTTTTCCAATGTGTTAAAGTAGATTTCTGAAAAGTTTGTTTTCTGCCCTAAATCAATGGTTGCCACTACATCTTTCCCCTGGAATCCCAGCCATGTTTTCCCCAGTTGTCTGATGTTTCCGATAATTCCGTCTACCAAAGTAAAAGCCCCGCCGAAAGAATAATTTTCGCTTGGCTGCTGTTCCAATGTAATTTTTTTTCCTGTCGTTTTTGAAACGGTAAATTCCTGCGTAGAAACGGCGCTTTTCAGTTTTCCATCTTCAAAATAGGCAGATTTAACGGTTAATGATTTCGATACAGGAATACCCCCTTTGTAAATCTGTGAATTGATCGAAGGTTCTGTGCCGTCCGTAGTATATCTTATGCCTTTCGGGTCCTGTGATACCTTAAGCTCATAGATGACACCACTGTTTGCAGGGCCAACCTTCCCCGAGATATTGTAAATGCTTTTTGCGTAGTTAACATTCATTTTGTCCAGAATTTTGAACTGACTGATCACTCTGTTCTCAAATTCTTTATAGTTTTTAGGATCAGAAGTTCCCCACCCAACCTCGGAAAGTGCCATCAGTCTAGGGAATATCATATACTGGACCTGTTTAAAATCTGTAATATATTCCGTCCATAAATTAGCCTGAACTCCCATAATATATTTCGCCTGATCTGCATTCAGCTCTGCAGGAACAGGATTATAGGAATAAATCTTGTCCAAAGGCGTAAACCCACCGAAAGCATTCGGTTCCGATTGCGGATCTCCCTGATAATGGTCAAAATAACAGTATGCACCAGGCGTCATTACGGCAAAGTGTCCGGATTTTGCGGCTTCAATCCCTCCATTTACTCCCGTCCAGCTCATGACGGCGGCATTTGGGGCTAGACCACCTTCCAGAATCTCATCCCAGCCAATAATTTTTCTGCCTTTACTGTTCACATATTTTTCAATTCTCCGGATGAAATAACTCTGCAAGCCATGCTCATCTTTCAGATTATTTTTTTTAATCAGCTCCTGGCAGTGTGCGCATTCTTTCCATCTTGTTTTCGGGCATTCATCACCTCCGATATGGATATATTGTGACGGAAATAATGCAATAACCTCATCAAGAATATTTTCCAGGAATGTAAATGTTTCATCTTTTGGACAGAAAACATCATCAAAAACGCCCCATTTTGTCGCAGATTCAAAAGGACCTTTTGTACAGGCCAGTTCCGGATAAGCAGATAAAGCAGAGAGTGCATGTCCCGGCATTTCAATTTCCGGAACAATAGTGATATGCCTTTGCTGGGCATATTTAATGACATCTTTGATCTGTTCCTGGGTATAGAAATATGGGCCGTATGGCTTTCCGTCAAAAGTATTGTCTACATAAGCCCCTATCATGGATTCTTTCCGTTTTGAACCAATCTGGGTAAGCTTCGGGTATTTTTTTATTTCAATTCTCCAGCCCTGATCATCTGTAAGGTGCCAGTGGAAGGTATTCAGCTTGTACATGGCAAGATAATCGATATACTGTTTTACTTCATCCACAGTGAAAAAATGACGGCATACATCCAGATGCATTCCACGCCACGCAAATTTGGGCTGGTCATGAATTTCCATGGCCGGAATTTCTTTATCCGTTTTATGTTCTTCAAATAGCTGAATTAATGTCTGAAGAGCCAGAAAATACCCTTGCTTTGTATTGGAACTGATTAGTATTCTTTTTGGAGAAATGTGAATAGAATAGCTTTCTTTATCTTCCTCAGCATTAGCAGGAGTCTTTGGTTGTGGCAGCTGCATATGCATCAGGTGCGCTTCCGCTGTGTTACTGCTGTACTTAAATTTCACGGATGAACCGAGACGTTTTTTCAAATATTCGGTCTCTTCTTTGGGAAGTTTGTCATTCAGGACCAAAGTTTCAGGAATGATAAACTTTCCCTGCTGCATACTTACACTTTGAGGGTAAGGGATCAGGTCGGGTTTTTTCTGGGCATGAAAAACAGTGGAAAAAAGAGCCGAAAGCACAAAAAGAAAACGTCGCATTGATATGGAATTAAGATTTAAGCTAAGATAAATATTTTCTAAAACTATCCGGTCATTTTTAACCTCTTAAATAATAAAACATCTAAATTTGCAAAAAATATAAATGAGAAAAAACATTCTTTTTGCAGCCGGATTATTATTTTCAGTTTCTGCACAGGCACAGCTTTTAGATATCATCAAGTCAACTGTTAAAAGCCAAACCGGTGTTGATCTTGAAAAACCTTCAAAGCCTAAAACTACCACCACTTCTGCAACTACCACAACCACTACTCCTACCAAAAGTTCATCCACCAATCTTGGAAATCTTACTTCCTCACAGATTTCTTCCGGACTAAAAGAAGCATTAAGCATGGGAGTAACAGATGGGGTGAAGAAACTGGCTTTAACCGACGGTTTTTTTAAAAATGAAGCGGTTAAAATTTTAATGCCGGAAAAATTAAGAAAAATCGACACCACGCTCCGCTCTCTGGGAATGGGAAGTCTTGCGGATGAAGGTGTAAAATTATTAAACAGAGCTGCCGAAGATGCGGTAACGGAAGCTGCCCCTATTTTCACCAAAGCCATTACTTCAATGACTATTGCGGATGCCAAAAACATCCTGCTAAGCAGTGATAATGCGGCAACCAATTATTTACAGACCAAAACACAGAGCCAGCTGTTCACAGCATTCCAGCCTAAAGTAAAAGCTTCACTGGGCAAAGTTGGTGCAGATACCGTGTGGAAAAATCTGATCTCAAAATACAATACATCTACCGGACAGTCTGTAACAACCGACCTCAATGAATATGTGACGACAGAAACCATCAACGGGGTTTTTAAAATGGTCGCTGAAAAGGAAAGCGGAATCAGAAATACGCCGGCTATGAGAACGACTTCTATTTTGCAGAAGGTTTTTGGAGCTCAGGATTGATGGAGAGGCTAGAAATTAGAGGTTAGTTTATTACAGTTGTAAAAACTAATTTTCTCAAAAAATCTGTGAAAATCTGTGGTTAAAAAAATCTGCAACATCTGCAACATCTGCGTGATATTTTCTAATAAAAAAGTTTGATTTTTATTTCCATCTTCTTTTGTCTTGAAATCAAAGATTCGACGTAGTCAAACAAAAGAAGCAAAAGTTAAAGACTGGGAAACTTCCGCTAAAAATGCAACCTGTGAAATCTGTGGGAGAAAAAATTCTGCATGTACTGACATGATAAAAAAACCTTGTCGATGACAAGGTTTTGTGTATTATTAAAATTGCATTTCAGGAATTTCACCTTCAATGATCAGATCGGCTTCTGTAGATTGTACAATGTGTTCAACCGATACTCCCGGAGCTCTTTCTATTAGCTTGAAACCAGCTGGAGTAACGTCTAATACGGCCAATTCGGTTACGACTCTTTTCACACAGTTTACTCCCGTAAGGGGAAGGGTACATTTCTTCAGGATTTTACTTTCTCCGGCTTTGTTCACATGCATCATCGCGACGATAATGTTTTCCGCAGATGCTACCAGGTCCATTGCTCCGCCCATTCCCTTTACCATTTTTCCCGGAATTTTCCAGTTGGCAATATCTCCGTTTTCTGAGACTTCCATTGCCCCCAGTATAGTAAGATCTACCTTTTGACCGCGGATCATCCCGAAACTGAAGGCAGAATCAAAAAATGAGCCTCCCGGCAGAATGGTAATGGTTTGTTTTCCGGCGTTGATGATATCGGCATCTTCTTCTCCTTCGAACGGGAACGGTCCCATTCCCAATACTCCGTTTTCACTCTGGAATTCTACGGAAATACCTTCGGGAACGTAGTTGGCAACCAAAGTTGGAATCCCGATTCCAAGGTTTACATAATAACGATCTTTCAGTTCTTTTGAAATTCTTTTGGCAATTTGTTCTTTTGTAAGCATAATAAAAACTTAGACTGCAATTTAAATATTTTCAGCTGAATACAAAAGGGCTTTGTGATTCCTGACCGGTTTATATGTGCTGTTTCTTCCAACATCAAGAAGTTTAGGTCATTAAAAATGAAAAATTTGAAATGAATACATTTACTATTTAAACGCCATTCATTATAACAGATTAATTTTTGACTGCTAAACTTGTTACCGCTGTTAAAAATTTTCAAAGTAAAAATTTAAACAGACATCAATTTTTAATATTATATGTCAGAATAATATCTCTAATTTTGCAACATTATTTACGAGAATGAAAATACTTTTAAGATATCTTAAGCCTTACCAATGGCTGATTGTCATTTCTTTGCTGTTGGCCACCATTAATCAGGTTTTTTCTTTATTTGCCCCGGCTATTACGGGTAACATCCTGGATCAGCTGGTTACGCATCCCAATTTTTTTGATAAAGAGAAACTTCTACCCAGAAACCTTAACGAATATTTATATGGAAGCAAAGACTATCATGGTGCTTTCTATTTTCTAGGATTACTGATCGGGACAGCGATGATGAGCCGGATTGCCAAGGCTTTTCAGGACTATGTGGTAAGTGTGATTACCCAGAAATTTGGCGCTAAAATCTTCACAGACGGTCTGAAACACTCTATGGCCCTGCCTTATCAGGAATTTGAGGATCAAAGAAGTGGCGAGACCTTATCTATATTAACGAAAGTAAGGGAAGATTCCGTAAAGTTCATCACCAATTTCATTAATATTTTCTTCGGAATTCTGGTGAGCATTATCTTCGTTTCTGTTTACGCCATCCGCCTTCACTGGTCCATTATGCCGGTGTATATCTGCGGGATTTTCCTGATTGCTTTTATTACTAATTTATTAAGCAAAAGAATCAAAGTCATACAGAAGAACATTGTATCGGAAACTACAGCTCTGGCAGGAAGCACCACTGAAAGTCTCCGAAACATAGAAATTGTAAAAAGTTTGGGATTAACCAATCAGGAGGTGATCCGTCTGAACAATAATACATATAAAATTCTTGGACTTGAGCTCAGAAAGGTGAAAAGCATCCGTTCTCTGAGTTTTATCCAGGGAACCATGGTGAATTTTCTTCAGCAAATGATCACGCTGACATTGCTGTATTTAATCTTTAAAAATATTGTGACTCCGGGCCAATATCTTTCCCTGATGTTTTATGGTTTCTTTATTTTCGGTCCGATGCAGGAAATCGGGAACATCATTATTTCTTACCGTGAGGCTGAGGCTTCGCTTCAGAATTTTGGTAACCTGATGAAAAAAGACGTAGAAGAGAAACCTCTTCATCCAAAACAAATCGGGGCCATTGAGGAACTGGAATTCAAGCATGTTTCCTTTAAACATCAGTCTGCCCAGTATAAAGCTCTGAATAATATTTCTTTTAACGTTAAAAATGGGGAAACCATTGCTTTTGTGGGACCTAGTGGTTCGGGGAAAAGTACGTTGGTGAAATTACTCGTGGGATTGTACAGGCCTCAGGAAGGTAATATTTTCTACAATGCGATCAACGGGAAAGAATTTGATTTTGATGAACTGAGAAACCAGATCGGATTTGTGACCCAGGACACCCAGCTTTTTGCAGGAACGATCAAAGAAAACCTTCTTTTTGTGAATCCAAACGCTACAGAATCTGAACTGGCCATTGCTTTGGAAAAATCAAGCTGTACTGCATTACTCGAAAGGGCAGAAAAGGGAATTGAGACCGTAATTGGTGAAGGCGGGCTGAAATTAAGCGGTGGTGAAAAACAGAGAATTGCCATTGCCAGAGCGCTTTTAAGAAGACCTCATTTACTGATTTTTGATGAAGCGACCTCTGCTCTGGACAGTATCACCGAGGAGGAAATAACATCCACCATCAAGAGCATTTCAAAGGAAAGAGAACAGATTACGGTTCTTATTGCCCACCGTTTGAGTACGATTATGCATGCGGACAGGATTTATGTTCTTGAACGCGGACAGGTGGTAGAAATGGGCTCTCATGAGGACCTGATTACAGAAAAAGGATTGTACTATGCCATGTGGCGACAACAGATCGGGGAAAGAAAAACCCTCAATCCTCAGGAATAAAAAAATAAGCGCTGAATTGATTTTCAGCGCTTTTTTATTGTAAGACCTGTTTAAATTCTATATTCATTTTTAAACAAGCTGATTATCAAATTATTCTTTAGTTCTGACTGTTCTCTGTTCGATTCTTTTTTCAAATTTTTCCCCCTGGAAAATTCTCTGGATCATGATTCCCGGAATATGAATTTCGTTCGGATCCAGTTCTCCCGGTTCTACCAGCTCTTCTACTTCAGCAATGGTAATTTTGGCAGCACCCGCCATCGGATGATTGAAATTTCTTGCCGAGCCTTTGAAGATCAGGTTTCCTGCATAATCCCCTTTCCATGCTTTTACAATGGAAAAATCTGCATTGTAAGCAAGCTCCAGGATATGTGGCTTTCCGTTGAAATCTTTCACTTCCTTACCTTCTGCGATTTCTGTTCCATATCCTGCAGGCGTGTAAAAAGCAGGAATTCCGGCCTGTGCCGCTCTGCACTTCTCTGCCAGAGTTCCCTGTGGTGTAAGCTCTACCTCCAGTTCCCCGGACAGCATCTGTCTTTCGAATTCTGCATTTTCTCCCACATAGGAAGAGATCATTTTTTTGATCTGTCTTTTCTGAAGCAGTAATCCCAATCCAAAATCATCAACTCCCGCATTGTTTGAAATACATGTTACATCTTTCACATCACTCTCTACCAGAGCATTGATTGAGTTTTCAGGTATACCGCACAGACCAAATCCGCCCAGCATTAAAGTCATTCCATCGTTAATTCCTGCGATGGCCTCCTTTGCATTTTTTACTCTTTTATCTATCATGAAATATTAGATTTTCTGTCCGTTAAATTTAATCATTTTTCTTATATCTACGGTATCTGGGAATTTATTTGAATCCTGATCTAACTTTTTGTTTATTTTGTGATCATAGTTTGGTATATCCTTCACAAGAAGAAAAGTTTAAACAATTATCATTATTAAATGGAAAAAAATACTTTCATTAAAGCCGGAGACCTTTTTTATGTTAGCTGCAGAATCTGTATCGGACTATTCTTTTTTATCACAGGCTTCAATAAACTTTTTCATCCTGTTTTTCAGGGGTATATGCTTAAAACCATCAGCAGCCTGGGATTTTCCCATCCACAGTTTATGGCTGATTTTGTGGCTTTTAATGAAGCATTCTGGGGACTTCTTTTATTATTGGGGCTTTTGACAAGATTCAGTTCGTTATCTTTAATTGTAATTATGCTTGTGACCTTAATCACCAAAGATTTACATTCCATCCCCACGGAACTGGTCCCAATTGATCCTGCCGTTGGAACCCAACCTATGGATGGTTTCACATGGCTTACCTATTTCTTTTTTCTGCCACAGGTTCTTTTTATAATGCTGTTGGGCTTATTTTCCCTTTACGGATACAAAACTTTCGGAATTGACGGACTGATAAAGAGAAGAAAAAATAATTCTATTCATTCTTAGAGGTATACATTCTGTCCCAGGACCGGCACTTTATTTTTTATACAATTTTTATAGATTCAGCTTAAAATTTCCGGGATTTTACGGAGGTTTTCGGCTGCGGAATCTTCTTTATTTCTCATCAAATTGACTTATATTTGACAAGACAAAACCAAGGGTTTGAGATATCAGTATTTCGACCCATATGTCTTGTTAAAAAGTTATTAAACACCATCTTATGAAAAAAAATCTTCCTGCTCTCCTTCACAGCAGTCTTCTTTCCCTTAGCATCCGTATTTCCGGAATGTTTTAACCTATTAATTTAACAGCAGAATCACTTAAACGATAATAAAACATGAAAAAACTATTTACATCAGCGGTAATTGCCCTGTTCCTGAGCATCAGCGTAAGCGCTCAGGAAAAGATTTATTTCGATGAAAACTGGGAGAAAACCACTCAGGATAAAATGGAATTTTACCGGGAAACCGAAGCTAAAGGCAAGCTTACCCTGATTAAAGATTTTTATAAAGACGGAAAGCTGCAGATGGAAGGTCTTGCTTCCGATCCCACACCGGGCAATGAAATCTACGAAGGCAAAGTTACCTGGTACAGTCCTGATGGGAAAGTAACAAGCATGGGAACTTATACAGAGGGAAAACAGGTGGGACCGTCTCAGACTTTTGATGCCCAGGGAAGACCTTTGGAGGATCTGGTGTATAAAGCAGACGGCACCTTTAAAGGAAAAACCTACAGCTATAAAGATCCGGACAACTACTCTCTTTACAGCAGCATCACCGTTTTCGAAAGTTCCGATACTTTTAAAACCATTGCTTATGATGAAGACATCAAAGGCATCCGTTATGAAATCACTGCAGACAGTAGTGGCAAGTATGAAACCAAATATTACGGTGATAAAGGAAAACATATTGGTACCAGCAATTCCGGAAATTCAGACGAAACGATTGTGGTAGAATACTATTACAATCCGATGAAAGTTGCCAAAATTGAGAAATACAAGAGTGACGGGACTGTAAAAGAAGGTATCACCTATTCCAAAACAGGAAAAATCCTGCAGGAGCAGAAGATGAGTAAAAAAGACGGTTATAAAACGACTTATGACGAGACCGGGAAAAAAATAGGAAACCTGATGTATGTATATGACAAAGAATCCAGTTATTACAAACCTCAGGACGGCGAGGACTATCAGTATAATTCTGAAATTTCCGGTTTCACGGGTATAGATGTCTATAAAAACGGTTCCGTAATCCTGAGCAAATATTTTGATGAAAACGGAAAGCCAACCTCTGAGAATATATTAAAGGACGGTTCTGTACAGGAAATTAAATATTATTTCCCTGACGGAACGGTAAAAGGTACCTTAACTTACAAAGATGATCTGCCTTATAACGGTACTTTCTATGATGGCAATATGGGTGAGCAGCAATATAAAGACGGGCTTTTGATTCTTTCAAAATCTTTCGGGGAGAATGAAAAGATAAAATACGAGAAAAAACTGAACGCAAGACAAACCGGATATGATTCATCAGTTTATGATGATAAAGGAGCTGTGGTTTACACCTATGCACAGCCTCTGGAAGAAGCTGAAGGTTTCACCGCCCAGATTATACAGTATACAAAAGGAAAGCCCGGTAATAAAGCCGTTGTAAAGGATGGCATACTTCAAAGCGGGAAATTGAAATATAAATACGAATCCGGATTCAAGGAACTGGAGCGCAGCGGAAAATGGATTCTGTTAAAAGTGTATAACAGTGAAGGAAAGCTGATTCAGGATTCCAAAGTACTGGCTGAAGCCCAGGAGCAGGATGTTTACAGTGTGACATCAACTACGATACAGGAAGAATATCTTTTGAACGACTATTAAAATCATAAGTTTTTAAAATACATTCAGGATCCCGGCTGCCTTTTCAAGGCAGCCGGGATTGTTTTTATTTGATCACGCAGAATAACTGTTTAGATCTGCATCATCTGCTGTATCTGCGTGCGTATTTTTTATACGCAAAGCTTAATCAAGTTATGTTTTATTTTGAGGAAGCAAAAAGGAAATCAACTCCGTTGATTTTGATGAAGCTGTGGGATTAGAAAACGTAAAAAAATCTCTGAATCAGAGGAATAAGTGGGAAACCAAAATTCGCCGAAGATAAAATTTTAAAATCGCTTTCTTCCCCAAAAACTACCCAAGAGTGTAAAGCATAATTAAAATCATTTATCTTTTTTTGTATTTAAAACTTAAACTGCTATGAATGAAGAATTTTGCTCAAACTGCAAACAAAATGTAAAACCAAAGAGAATAGATGGACATTATATTCTCCATGAAATTGAACACGTTTTACATTTTGAGAGAGGTATTTTATATACCATAAGAGAATTAATGATAAGGCCCGGAGAAAACATCCGGCATTTTATCAGTGAAAACAGAAGCAGGCTTGTAAAGCCGGTTATATTTATTATTGTGGCATCACTGATTTATACGCTCATCAATCATTTTTTTCATATTGAGGACGGCTATATGAAAATAGATGATGTGAAAGATTCACCACTCCACTCTATTAATAGCTGGGTTCAAAGTCATTACGGGTATTCCAATATTATTATGGGTGGATTTATTGCTTTCTGGTTAAAGATATTTTTCAGAAAATATGATTACAACTTCTTTGAAATATTAATCCTGCTCTGCTTTATTCTTGGAATGGAAATGCTGATATTTTCTGTTTTTGCCATTTTTGAAGGACTCACGAAATACCATCTTATGCAGATTGCTGCTATCTTCGCATTTGTTTATTTTTCCTGGGCTGTAGGCAGTTTTTTTGATAAATCCAGAGTAGCCAGTTATTTCAAAGCTCTTGTTTCCTATATATTGGGAATGATCACATTTGGGATTTCAATCATGATTTTAGGCACTGTAATGGGCTTAATCTCCCAACACTAAAAATAAAGACATAGTCATTGTTATTTTAGTGGTTCTGTTCTTACTGAATAAAAAAAGCGGGAAATAGATTCCCGCTTTTCATTTATATCGTTATAATGTTACTGTATTACAAGTTTTAACGTAAATAGTTTTCTTGTGTGTACTTTTACGAAGTATACTCCTTTCGGAAGATTCTCATTCACCAGAGAGAAACGCTGGTTATTGATATTCTTGGATTCATACAGGAGCTGTCCTGATGCTGAAACCAATTCAATTTTCTCAATCGGATAATCACTTTTGATGAAAGTAGGCTCACCCGGCTTCGAAGGATTTGGATATAATACTACATTTTTCTCGGTACTTTTTGTCTCTTCAGTCCCCAATGTTCCGGCTACCACCTGAAACTGCTTTCTGTTGGATACTTCCGTGTAGGAGTCATTGGTAAACATCACCATATAATAATTACCCGGCGTGGTAGGAAGCGCTGTTCCCTGAATGGTTTTCGTTCCCTGTGTAACCCCGTCGAAATAAGTATAAGATACAAAGTTATCGTCCGGAGTCTGGATGCTTTGAGGATAAATTCCCAACCAGTCTTTGATGATTCCCGGAGAATCCGTCCATGAAGCGGTGATGTTTTCCCCTAAGCTATACACCGGCTTATTGATCCACAATTCCGTTACGATATCCCCTACTTTGAAGAATACTTTGTCTCCAATTCCTGTGTAACCGTCTTCAAGAAGGTACTGAGCATAATAATATCCCTTTGGAAGCCCTGTAAAATTCAGTGTCCCTGACGGCGTTGTTACATAGCTCCACTTGATAGAAGTGTTTGTTCCCGGCGTCTGTCCCATTTTGTAGATTCCAATCCAGTCGTTTACCAGGTTTGGTCCGTTGCTGTAGTTAATAACTACCGTTCCGCCTACCGGATAGGTATCTGCAGTAGTCTGAAGCACTACTTTCGGCCCTACATAAAAGCTTTTTCTCGGGGTGATTTCCGTGTACCCGTTATTGGCAAAGAATCCTGCAAAGTACTGCCCCTTATTGGCCAGTCCGTTGGTGAAAACTGCTGTCCCCGCCGTCTGTCCGTTGGTATAAATATAACCCTGGGAAGTTGTAGCCCCCGGCGTCTGTCCTTTTTTATAGATTCCTACCCAATCCTGCTGATTTCCGGGACCTCCGGTATACGTGGCAGTGATAGGTTCATTTTGGGTATATTCCGTTTTATCCAATACAAAAGTAGGGTTTGAAACCACACTTCCCGTTACCTCAAACTGCTTCACATCACTCCAGTCACTCCATTCAAGGTTTCTGTCCCTGTATCTTACTTTCACATAATAGGTTCCGTTTGAAATGGAATTGGCGGCGATGGTAGCTTTTGTAATATCTACACCGGCGTTCAGGTTTTTCGTTCTGTCCGGTGTTCCGTTTCCGTCTTTTCCAAACCAGTTTTCATAGTCACGGTAGAATTCCTTTTCAATTACAGAAAAATCCTGCGCTTTACTGATCAGGAACTGTGTGGTATTCAGAAGTTCTCCGTTAGATGATGCAAAAGCACTTCCATCCAGGGTAAGCGGCAGGGTTACCGATGCCGGGAATGTATTCGTAATGCTTGGCTTGGAAGGTCTGGGCTGATTTTTATAGCGATGGAACGTATCTACAAGTTCATTGTATTTTCTATTATATATTCCACCTATCGAGTAAGATTCTATATCTACTTTTCCGGTTTGTGTATCTACTTCCACGATCTGGTACGTCCAGTCTGTAAGGGTTTTCTGTACATCATCAAAATCCTGCTCATTAGACATTCCCCAATACTGGTCCCAAGCCGTTCCTCCGGAAATAATCTGATAATTCGGGGTATCTTTCAACTGCCCTCTGTGGTATAAATGGTGGTGAGCCCCAACGTGCATTAAATACTTGTTGGAAGTCGTCAGCAAAGGCACTGCATTATTCCTTACCCATGTAGAAATATCCCCAACATACTGCTCTGCCTGGTAAGGTCTGTGGCTTAAAGAGATGATCCAGTCAACCGTAGGATCATTATTGGCTTCATTCAGAATCTGCGAAAGCCATGTCTGCTGTGCGGTCCCGGTATGCTCGGAGCTTAAACTTACAAACAGAACGTTTCCGGCCTGCTGGGCATAATAGTTTTCATTTCCTGAAAAAATATTTTTATATCCGATTTCATCTATATAGAAATGGGCATAATAAGAGTTCATCCCCAAACTACCATAGGTTTCATGGTTTCCTACCGTTGTCTGGATAGGAAGATATGGTGATAATTTAATATTCTTTTTAAAGTGAACATTTTCATAATGGTCAAGTGTTCCTACATCCACCTGGTCACCTACCATAAAAGTAAGGGCAATATTATCGGAAGGATCAGAATTGGGTCCGAATTTCTCCTTTAATTTTTTATAAGCGTTCAGGGTCAGCGAGTCATATCTCGGTTCCGCTTTGATCTGGTTGTCCCCCATGATCAGGAAACGGATTTTGTTGTCTGCCGTAACAGGCTGCCCCGGTAAAGGAAGCGTTCTGAAATTATATACCGCAGATTCTGTAGTTCCTGTTTTTACCTTATAATAGTACTTGGTATTCGGCTGCAGACCTGCAATTTTTGCGGTGTGATAATAATAGTTGTTATTGTATCCGGTATCCGAGAAAATGTTTGTTGTTCCGGTCACCGTTACGTTCAGGTTGGTTGCGGAAGTTCCGTAAATTACGGTAGTTTCGTTGTTGGAAGCCGTTTTCCAGTTAACGATCATGGAATTGGGCGTCGGATTCTGCAGGTAGGGAAACAGTGCCTGCCCGAATGCCATCTGGACGGCAAAACAGAAAAAGAAGAAATAATGTTTCATAATAGCTTACTTTTGTAGTGATTTATTCAATTTGTAAATCAGATCTTTAAAAAATTTTCATCTGATTTTTTAATTTCGGGCAAAAGTAGAATTCCTATGTAAACTCTTCCTGATGGGAATTTGAAAGATTTGTTAATTTTCCTCCGAAATTCGGATAAAAAAATTATTGTTTTTAGCACATTAATTATTTGGCAGAATCAAAAAGTATTTTGTATCTTTGCGACCTGTTATTCAACCTCTGACGAAGAACGTGTAAGTTGCTTAGCTTTAACATTTTATTTTATTAAAAATGGATTTATTAAAGTACGTACAAGATCAGTACATTACTAAAAAAGATTTCCCTGAATTCAAAGCAGGAGACACAATTACTGTGTATTACGAAATTAAAGAAGGACAAAAAACAAGAACTCAGTTCTTCAAAGGTACCGTTATCCAATTAAGAGGTACTGGTGCTACAAAGACATTCACGATCAGAAAAATGAGCGGTGATGTAGGTGTAGAAAGAGTATTCCCTATCAACATGCCTGCGCTTCAGAAAATTGAAGTAGACAGAAGAGGTAGAGTTAGAAGATCTAGAATTTATTACTTCAGAGACCTTAGAGGTAAAAAAGCTAGAATCAAAGATGCTGCTTACAAGAAAAAGTAATTCAGACAACAATACATACAAAAAGAGACTATCTGTTCGGGTAGTCTCTTTTTATTTTTGAAATTTGGTGAATTTCAGTTGTCATTTACAATTTTAATTCTAAATATTTTTTCGGCATTGTTCTTTTGTCTTGAAATCAAAGATTCGACGTAGTCAAACAAAATGAACCAAAAATTCAAGACTGGAATCTTCCGCTAAAAATTAAAACTTACTCCTAAAATTCCCAAATTGACTCTCTTCGCTCGTCGAACCACTATGTTAGGTTTCGTGCGGGTTAAGCACTGGTGCTTCAGTTCTATATTTCGTCCGCACTCAAACAGTGGGAATTTTTTAACAGATTAAGTTATAATTTTTTTAACGCTACAGCTTTCTATGTCAATTATAGGCAACATGATATTAGATGAACTACATTCGATTCAATCTCAGCCTTTACCTTAGCCTTAACCTTACCCTCAATCTTACTTAATAAAATCATACAAAGCCGTAAAGAAGTTCGGATATACTTCAATATGGGGAAGATGGCCCACATTCTCAAGCTCAACGAGTTTTGATCCGGGAATCTCACGCTGCGTCTTTTTACCCAGTTCCTGGTACTGCCCCATTTTCGGCTGGAGCTCTTTTGGAGCCCGGTCCTTCCCTATGGCTGTTCTATCCCTGGTCCCAATGATGAGCAGTGTCGGTACTTTGATATTTTTAAACTCATAGCAGACCGGTTGGTTATAGATCATATCCGTGGTTAAAGCTGCATCCCATGCCACCTGCGGATAATCTTTGTGAAGTGTCCAGCCGGCAATAAGATCCAGCCATGGCTGATACTCCTCTTTCCATTGGTTATCATAATAAAACTTAAGCTGATAATTTTTATAGGTTTCTGCGGTATTCTTCAATTCTGATTGATAAGCCTGATCTATGGTCTGATACGTTGCAAAAGTTTTATAATCTTCCAGGCCGATAGGATTTTCAAGGATCAGTTTCTGAACTTTTTCAGGATACTGAAGCGTAAACCTTGTGGCTACCATCCCACCCATAGAATGACCCAGCACAATTGCTTTATCAATTTGAAGCTGGTCTAAGATCGTTTTTGTATTTTCGGCCAGCTGGGAAAAAGAAAACTGATAGCTTTGGGGTTTTGAAGATTTTCCAAACCCGATCTGATCCGGAATAATTACCCTGAAACCCTTTTCTGAAAGGTCTTTTGCCGTCTTTCCCCAATAGGCTCCGTTAAAATTCTTTCCGTGGAGAAGCATGATGGTTTTTCCGTTGGGTTTTTGTGGCTTTACATCCATATAAGCCATTTTAAGATCATTATTCTGAGATTTAAGATCTATATAATGTACTTCGTAGGGATATTGATATTGGGACAATGTGGCATCCAACGGTTTTACCTGTGCAAACAGGACAGCAGACACGGCAGACAACATCATTGCGACGGCGGCATTTCTGAAATAATTCATCCGGAATTTATTTTTAAAGATTAAAATTAAAAAAACCGCTCCAAAAGGAACGGTTTCTTAGGTATTATTTTAGTGTAATTAACATTTTAGATAACTTCTACCACTTTCAGGTCTTTTTTTGCCGGTAAGTTCATCAGAACAATAGCAAATAAAATCAGGATGATACCCACCCACTGTACGAGCAGAACTTTTTCACCCAGCAGAACAAATGCCATCGTCACTGAAACCGGAAGCTCCAGTGATGAAACAATACTTCCCAATCCAAGCCCGGCATTCGGGAAACCGATATTGAATAAAATAGGTGGAACAATGGTTCCAAACAGTGCCAGAACAAACCCGTAGGTCCAGAATATTGAATAATTGAAAGAATGAATATGCTCCGTATTGTCCGTAAAATTTAAATATAGTGACCTTAGTCCATCTGAATACATAGGACCGATCTGGGCAAAAAACAGGAAGCCCAATACCACAACCGCTCCTCCGCAAAGCATAATAATACTTTTTCTGAATACGGGAAGATGGGTAGCCAATGTATTGGATGTGAACATCGTCATTGTGTATGAAGCAGCAGCCAGCAGCCCCCAGAATATGCCGTGCCAGTCCAGTTCAATATCCATATTGATGAGGTTTGTGGCCAATATCGTACCTGCGAGTACAATGATCACTGAAACCACTTTTCTTGCATTAGGCAGCTTCTTTGCAATTATACTCTCCACCACCACACTAAACCATACCGACTGCATCAGCAGCACGATCGCTATGGAAACATTGATGTACTGAACTGCAATATAATAAAACAGACTGGTGCATCCTAAAGATGTTCCCGCAAGCAGCAGCATTCTCACTTCTCTGGAACTTGGTGATGAAAGTTTCTGTTTTGAGGTGATGGTCTGGATGAAATTCAGAATTAAAAGCCCCACAAGCCCCAATACAAACTGTGATGTAGTCACTTCAGAGGTTGTGAAACCATCATGGTAAGCCATTTTTACAAATGTGGCCAGCATCCCGTAAATACTTGCCCCCACTCCTACGAATAAAACTCCTTTGAGTACATTTTTCTTCTTCATAATTTTTTTAACAGCCTGCAAAGTTACAACATAATAATTGAAATATTCCGGAACGTCAATATGATAGATAAATAAAATCACAAAATGCCTTACTTTCCAGCTTCGTATGGGCTATACTATCTATCAAAAAAATCTTTATGAAAACTATACTTATAAAGCGACAGGTTTTGTCGCGTTGCCCCTGTACCTTTGGTTTACTAAAATCAAATAAGTGACAAAATACAGCGATGTTAAATCTCAATAAAGAGACTTGTGGTACGTTAAAAAATGTTAAATTTGCCACGAAATTATAAAACTAATCAAAAACTAAAATACAAGACCGATGAAGAAATTCTACGCTGGTGCATGTACTTTATGCACGCTTCTGGGGCTGTCTGCCCAGGAAGTATTATGGCAGAAAGATATCAAATCTTCTACCCAGGATTTTTTAAGCCAGGTAATCACAACTATTGATCAACAGTATCTGATAACCGGAAGTTCTATTCAGACAGGTTCCCTTCTAGAGCCTCAGGGAACAGGAAAGCAGAATAATGGTTACGATTTTCATTTAGTCAAACTCAATCAACAGGGTGAGCAGGTCTGGGAAAAATATTTCTCTGGACAAAATCACGATTATCTTTCTGCTTCCGTTGCTAGCCAGGAAGGGGGATTCCTGATTGCAGGAACTTCTTATTCCGGGAAAGGTTTGGATAAAAAAGAAGATTCCAAAGGTGGATCAGATATCTGGCTGATCCGGCTTAATGAATTTGGAGATGAATTATGGCAGAAAACTTTAGGATCAGCATCTGATGAGGAAGCAAGATCGGTTATCCAAACTACAGATTTTGGATTTTTTGTCGCCGGGAATGTTCAGAATTCAGCTAAAGGCTATGGATCAAAAGATGTTTTGATTGTAAAGCTTGATAAAGATGGCAAAATTGTGTCAGAATCCGTATTTGGAGGAAAAGGACTTGATGAAGTTGAAAAAATAATTCCAACCAGAGATGGCGGTGCTTTATTGGGGATCTATTCCAGAAGTAATGCTGTACAAAGTAAAATGTCTAATGTACAAAGTACAGGCAGCGCCAATACACCCGACACCCGACATTTTATTTCTGTACAAAAATCTTCAGATAACTTCGGTGAAGGCGATTACTGGATTGTAAAACTTGATAAATCCGGAAAGGTAGAATGGGAAAAGAACTTTGGAGGAAAAGGAGATGATCATCTGAGAACACTGGCTTTAACATCAGCAGGATATTTAATCGCTGGAGAATCCAGATCCGAACGATCAGGGAATAAATCGGTTGGAATTGAAGAGGGAACGGACCTGTGGCTGATTTCCTTAAATGAAAGAGGTGAAGAGATCTGGCAGAAATCTTACAATTTTGGGAACAGGGACATCCTGATGGGAACAAGCGTACTTCATTCAGCAGATGATAAAACTTCTAAAGGGATTTTGTTAGGTGGATATACGCAGGCTGAAGCAAGGATTGAGGCAGAGGATGAAACCTTCTGGATGCTGTATCTGGATCAGGAGGGTAATGAGCAGTGGAGAAAACATGTGAAAGGAGAATCCAGAAAAAGAGAAGAGAGACTTTCAGATATTAAGCTGAACAGGGATGGCTCAATTATCCTTGCAGGAACCAGTGCAGAGGAATTAGGAAAAGAAAACTGGAAAATTGTGAAACTGGGAGACAGCCAGATTAACAAACTAATTGAAAAACAGGATATTAAAATCTACCCGAATCCGGTTTCTGAATATGCTTATGTGGAAATAGGTTTCGAATTCAAAGAGGCTGATATTTTATTGTATGATATGGGTGGAAGACAGCTTCAGAGTTTGAAAACTAAGAATAAGGTGACGAAAATAAATACCCAGAATTTAGTCCAGGGTGCTTATCTGGTGACCATAAAGACGGATAATAATAAAACGGCGAATGCTAAACTAATCAAGAAATAAACAAAAATGAAAAAAAGAATATTATTTTTTACTGCAATACTATTGTTAGCAGTAAGTAATTTTTACGGACAGAGTAATCGACCTATTCTAACACCACCAACCCCGGAAGTAGCTTCCCTGGGCAGATTTATAGATCAGCCTATGTCCTTGAGCAGAGGAATTCCGGATATTTCGATCCCAATTTATAATTTAAAGGTCAGTACTGAGTTGTCATATCCTATTAATTTAAAATATCATGCAGGTGGAATTCAGGTAACCGAAATGGCAAGCAAAGTGGGACTTGGCTGGAATATGCAAGAAACAGGAATGATTACACGTACTGTAAAAGATTTTCCTGATGAGATAGCTGGAGTTGGATATATGTATACTCCTAAAACTATTCCGGTAGTTAAATTAATGGTTGAAGATGCAAACAGTAACCTTGCATCGTTAAAAGAGACATTTGACACCGAGCCTGATGAATATGTTGTAACAGTTAATGGTTTATACCTGAAATTTTATTATGATCGGGAAAATGAAAAATTTGTACAGGCTCCATTAAGCAAAACGAAAATTGAACCTCAATTTATTAATAGTAAAATTGTTTCCTGGACCATAACAGATACCAATGGTATCAAATATTTTTTTGGAAATAATGGCGCAGTAGAAATTTCAAATTACACACAGTCAATTGTCGTTACAAGCAGCTCATCACAATCAGGGACTATGCCGGAGCATATAGCTTCATGGTATTTAACAAAAATTGAAGATACAAAATCTAATAAAGTCGAATTTCAGTATAAAGAAAGCGAAGTATATAATTTATATAACAAGGTGGATGAATCTTTTATCAGAGATTTCATGAATGGGAACGGGAATGGTTTAAATGTACCGTTTAAAAGATCATATACCTATACCCAAATAAGGGGAAAGAGTTTAGAAAAAATAAAAACAAATAATACTGAAATCTTATTTACAGATGATGTATTGTTCAGAAAAGATATTACAAAAAGTAAAGCTCTAAAAGAAATAAAGATTATCGAATCAAATAAAGATCTCAAAAAAATAATTTTCGATTATGATTATTTTACAGCAAATAATACTCAGCCCTATGATTCATATTCCTATTTTCCCGAAGATAAATATCGTTTGAAACTCACTGCAGTAAACATTTATGAAGGTATTCAGGCTACTCCTCAGAAATATAGTTTTGAGTATAATACAACTGATTTACCAAATCGGTATAGCTATTCTCAGGATGCATGGGGCTTTTATAATGGAAAAAATAATACTGAACTCATCCCCAGATTAAGTACAGTGCCAATAACCGGCGTAAATTCATTTATTGGTTCAGCCAACAGAACTGTTTCCGTTGATAATGCCAAAGCTGGTATCTTGACAAAAATTAAATACCCCACAGGAGGATTTACTACATATGATTATGAATCAAATACTGTGTCTCAAGTTGTAAATCTCACTTATCCCTATAATTTTTCCGAAACGATCACAAAAAACTTTTGGCTGGAAGCTGAGACTATAATTACTCCGGAAAATGTGTCTGTCCTAGATAAGCCTGAGTATAGAAGCAGACTATCGGTTAAACGTCCGTCAGGAGAAATAACATTAAATATCAATGTTGAAGGCTGTACAAGTCAACTTAATAATAGTAATTGTCAATATCAGATTAAAATTGTAGGTGTCAATAATTCATATTATGCAACGATGACACAATCTCAATTGGTAATACAGCTGCCTGAAGGAGAATATGATGTTGTGGCTACAAAAAGTACAGGTACGCCAAGTGAAATGTTTGGCTTTGTTGTCACAGCATATTGGAACGAATTTTTGGAAGATTCCGCATTAGGGCAGTCAAATCAGATTGTCGGTGGATTAAGGGTGAAAAAAGTAAATTTTTATGACTCAAACAATCAACTTTCATTTTCAAATCAGTATGAATATACGGAAAAAAATTCTGAAAACAGAGCTATGTCCAGCGGGAGGCTTTTAGATTATCCAATATTTGTTGATAAACAGTATTATGAGCTCGATAATTCATTTAGAGTTTCAAGTAATTCTATTTTTCCTTTATCGAATCTTGGTGTTCATTCGGTTATTTACACAAACGTTATAGAAAGCAGGATAGATACAAATGGTTCTACTTTGGGAAAAACGGAATATAGTTATTCGTTTGATAATAAATCAGATAACGCTTTTTATAATCAATTCGGAACATTGAAAAGGGATAGAACAAGTTTTGTTTTTAGCTGGAGAAATGGACTGCTTCTTTCCAAGAAAAGCTATGATAATCAGGGAATAATACTTAGACAAGAAATTAATGATTATTCTTCCAAAAACAAAATCATATTAAATAATTTCGGAGCTTTTTTTGATTATAGAATGTCAACTTTACCGACACAACATGGTGAATCTGTCCCCTTCTATCGTTATCAGTTTTATCCTTTAGTTACCGATACATACAATATGGATAAATCAGAAATTACGGATTATTATAATGGTAAAGAAGTAAAAAAAAGTATAGAATATTTTTACAATAATGCTTCGCATTATCAGTTAACAAAACAGAAGAATACTTTTTCTGACGGTACAGTTAATGAAACCATCTACGACTATGCTCATGAAAAAAATAACCAGCTGATGATCAGTAATAATATGATTGGATTTCCTTTGAAAACTACAACAAACCAGATTATAGGAAGTGCAACAAAAACAGTTTCGAAAACGGAAACTATTTATCCAGAAACTACCGCAGAAATTACCAATAACAGTGGAGGCTTAATACTTCCAAAATCAGTATTATCATTTGATCTTCAAAATCCAAATATTAGTTCCACTGAAATCACGTATGATAAATATGATTCCAAAGGAAACCTCCAGCAGTACACCTCAAAAGACGGTCTTTCCACCACCATCATCTGGGGGTACAGCAACACACAGCCTATCGCCAAAATAGAAGGCGCAAAACTCTCAGATATTTCACAAACATTGATAGACAGTATTGTTAACGCATCTGCTAATGATGCCCAAGTGGGAACAGATGTTTCTGAACAATCAATGATTTCAGCTCTGGATCTGTTCAGAAATAATTCAGCATTATCAGGTTATCAGATCACTACTTATTCTTATGACCCTTTAATTGGAGTAAAAAGTATTACCCCACCATCCGGAATCAGAGAAGTGTATACATATGATACGGCGAACAGACTTGAAAAAGTAATTGACGTTAATGGAAAAGTACTGAAAGAATACAAATACAACTACAAAAACTAAACACAGATATGAAAAAACTCATCATCCCCATCGGACTGCTGCTGATAGCTCATTCAGCTCATGCCCAGCTTACCCAGGGAGAAAATTATATCCAGTCCAAAACCTATCTGGACTACAATGGAACAACGCCTACCAAAACCTCAGAAACCGTTCAGTATTTGGATGGATTAGGCAGACCCAAACAGGTTGTTAATGTGAAAGCCTCCCCCAAAGGAAGAGATGTCGTTACCCATATAGAATATGATCAGTTTGGAAGACAGGTATTAGATTTTTTACCTGTTCCACAGGCAGGAACTCTGAATGGAGGAATTGTTCCATTGTCGTTAGCCAATGCTACCCAGCCCGATATTTACGGCTCTGAGAAAATCTATGCAGAAAAAGTATTCGAAAACTCACCTTTAGACAGAATTCTGGAACAGAAACAGGTGGGAACTGCATGGACTAATAAGCCTGTTAAGTTCGAATATGGAGCTAATATAGGAAATGATGTCTATAAGTTTGTCACCACCACCATTTGGGAGAATAATGCTACAAAATCCGGCCTTAGCTTTTCTTCTGCCTATGCTGCCAGTCAGTTATACAGAAACGCCGTTACAGATGAAGATGGAAATAAAACCTATGAATATAAAAATGGTGAAGGGCAGACCATTTTGCTGAGAAAAATGATCTCTGATACGGAATATGCAGATACCTATTATGTGTATAATGAATATAACCAGCTGGCATTTGTTATTCCCCCTAAGGCTGTCAATCAAACCATAACCGAAACCTTGTTGAATGATTTATGCTACCAGTACCGTTATGATGGCAGAAACCGTCTGGTAGAAAAGAAGCTCCCAAGCAAGGGCTGGGAATACATGATCTATGACAAGCAAGATCGGTTAGTCGCGACCCGGGATGCCAATTTAGAAGCAAAAGGCCAATGGCTGTATACTAAGTATGATCAGTTTGGAAGAGTGGCTATTACAGGGATTGGAACAGGAGGTACAAGAAATGCAGAACAGGCTATTGCTGACGGATATAATTCCAATAATGTAAACAGGCTGGAAACAGCTCTCTTTGAAAGACAAGGGATTCCTGTATACTATGGAAATCCTGACAATACCTACCCGAATTCTACCAAATGGGTTACCTTATTGTCTTTAAACTATTATGATAAAACCCCAGGTTATAGCTTCAATCCTTCAGTTTCTAGTGTATTCGGAGAAACGGTTCTTACAGATACTCCTGTTGATGGGAAAAGCACCAAAGGACTTCCTGTACTCAGTCTGGTGAAGAATATCGAAGATGATAACTGGACGAAGAACTACACCTATTACGATACCAAAGGCCGTGCAGTAGGAACTTATTCTATT
The DNA here is from genome assembly GCF_900169075.1 of Chryseobacterium phocaeense. Classification (NCBI taxonomy): domain Bacteria; kingdom Pseudomonadati; phylum Bacteroidota; class Flavobacteriia; order Flavobacteriales; family Weeksellaceae; genus Chryseobacterium; species Chryseobacterium phocaeense. The sequence continues at coordinate 849,579 of NZ_LT827015.1, read as the reverse complement.
AATCATTTGGGAGGTTATACCAAAACAGAATCCAAACTGTATTTTGCAGGGGTACCACAAACTGTTGTTACCAGACATAAAAGGCTGGATACGGACACTGAAAGAGTGATTACTGAAAACTTTACCTATGATCACCAAAATAGGCTGCTAGAACATAGACATAAGGTAGACAGTAATCCTGAAGAAATTCTGGTGCAGAATTCTTATAATGAGCTTTCACAGATCTCTAATAAAAAAATAGGAGGTATTGTAGCTTCCAGCCCACTTCAAAGCATAGATTACAAATACAATATCAGGGGTTGGATGGCCAAAATCAATGATCCGGCTAACCTGAATGGAAAACTGTTTGGGTATGAGCTAAAATACCATAATCCTGTTTATTCAAGCATTGCTCCCGGCAGGTACAATGGAAATATTGCTGAAATAGACTGGAATATGTCAACGGTTAATACTCTGAAAAGATATAATTACACCTATGACCCGCTGAACAGGTTAACGGATGCTGAATATGCAGAGCCATCAACCACCAATCCGCATAATAAGAATTATGACGAGCGTTTAACCTATGATTTAAACGGAAATATTGCTTCCTTAAAAAGAAATGCAGTTCCCGTTTCAGGTACAACAGCTACCACCGTGGATAACCTGACCTATCAATATACTGGAAACAGGCTGAATAAAGTAACTGAAAATGCATTGAATGACACAGGCTACGAAGGAGGAAACAATACAATTGATTATGACCAGAATGGAAATATGATCAATATGAAAGATAAAGGCATACAAAGTATTATTTACAATTACCTTAACCTGCCTGATGCTTTTACAATTATCTTACCCGATCCATTAGTCGTGGGACAGTCTTCAAGTGCAAACTTAAGTTATCTGTACCGTGCAGACGGAACAAAGCTCCGTAAGAATTATTACAAACAAGGCCGTAGAGGCGCCTCAGGCTCCACCCATACGACAGATTATCTGGATGGTTTTCAATACAGTTATTTAGACGGCGGAGAGATTTGCCTGACCTGTAGAACGGATAATGCTTTTGAAGAGCAGGCCTATGATAATGTAGGAAAAACATTTCCTGGTATTGGCCTGACACCCCAATGGCAGCTGGATTTTGTGGCTACCGCAGAAGGTTTTTACAGTTTCACGGAAAACCGCTATATTTACCAGTACAGAGATCACCTTGGAAATGCCAGGGTAAGCTTTGCAAAAAACAGCGAAGGCGTTCTTGAAGTAACAGATACCAATAACTACTATCCTTTTGGATTAAACCATATTCAGGGGATTTTTGAAGGGGCTAAATTGGGAAGTTATTATAGTTATAAGTACAACGGAAAAGAACTCCAGGAGTCTGGGATGTATGATTATGGTGCAAGGTTTTATATGCCGGATCTGGGTAGATGGGGAGTAATTGATCCGCTTGCTGAAAAAATGAGAAGGCACAGTCCGTTTAATTATGCGTTTAATAATCCTATCATGTTCATTGACCCAGATGGGATGGAAGCTACAACGTATACAGGACAGGCTGCACAAGATATGGTAAGACAATTACAAAGTCAATTACCTCCTGATGATCATTTTAACCAATTTGGTAAGTTTTTATACACGGATAATAAAAAGACGAATAATATTGTTATTGATTTTCAAAATCCTATTACAGGGAGTTTAAACACAGCGCCTTGGTTGTCAACACAACTAAAGGATTATAACTTTAATAAGGATAATGCGTTTGTTTTAGCTAATATTGCAAATCATTATGCTGAAGAAGCTGGTGTAAATTTAAACAACCTTAAAGGAAATAGTACCTCAGTAGGAACTGCTGAATATCACTTTGATGCTGGTAAAATGGTTGGAAAAGTATTTAGCTATAATGGAGGAACATTTGATCCGGATGCACTGATGGAAGCGAGCAAACAGGATAAAACAGTTTCATTGATGATTGGTAATGGAAAAGTAGATGAGTTATATAATAACAAATACAATATGATTTCTGCGTTAAGTCATGAAGGAGGAAAAGTTAGTCATCTAACATTGAATCCTAACAGCCCTAATATCTCTGCATTAGATTTAGCAAAAGAACACATGAAGATATATGAACACCAGATGGCATCTCCTGTTTTTAATAAGACTACGCCTCAATTTCAACAACTAATGAAAAAAAATTATTCTAATGATAAATGGTATTATAACACGTATAAACCGAAATAGATTTAATGGCTATGTATTGCTATTAATTTTTTTATTTATATCATGTAAGGAGTCTATATCTAGGAATGAAAATCCTGTTTGTTCTTTCCAGAACTTAATATGTGATTACACCAAGGATAGTATAAGAATTAAAAATGTAGAGAGTTTTTTACTTTTTGGGAATCCTACAAATGATACTATGAAAGTTTCGCTTAAAAATATTGAAACAAACTATAGGCATATTTATGGGAAGGATACATTTAAGATAAATTTTGAGGCATTAACACCTATTTCTATTCCGCCACATGACTCTCTTGGATTACCTTGCATGTCAATAATTGAAAAGAACTTTAGCAAAAGAAGTAAAGTTTTTGAAAAAGGGTTTTCGGTTGTTAATGTTAAATCTCAAAAAGAAATGTCCTATACATCAAGCTATAGGTTAAAGCAAATGCATAATTTTCAATTATATCAAAAGTGGGGAAGGAAAAATGACAATAAGAGTTTATAAAACTCCTCGCTCTCGCACGATTTTATCGTGTGGCAGATAAATAAAAAGAGGCTGTCTCAAAAGGTAAATCCCGCTGCGCAAAGTCTCCTGACTTTGAGTTGATAAAAAATGGAGGTTGTCTCAAAAGAGCCATGTTCCAGAGTTAGTGATTTGATTATATCATTTTACCGGATAGGATCAAATACGTATAGATTACTGGAAACCCCTGCTGCGCAAAGTCTCCCGACTTTGAGCTAATAAAAGTAAACCCTCGTAATTTGCGAGGGTTTTGTTTTAAATAAGTCTTTTAAAATTTATTGCAACCTCCGGGACTTTTATAATTTCACGGAAAACCGCTATATTTACCAGTACAGAGCCATCTTGGAAATGTCAGGGTAAGCTTTGCAAAAAACAGCGAAGGCGTTCTGGAAGTAACGGATACCAATAACTACTACCCTTTTGGATTAAACCATATTCAAGGGATTTTTGAAGGAGCTAATCTGGGAAGTTATTATAGCTACAAGTATAATGGAAAGGAGTTACAGGAAACTGGAATGTATGATTATGGGGCAAGGTTCTATATGCCGGATCTAGGAAGATGGGGTGTAGCTGATCCTTTAGCAGAGAAAATGCGTCGTCATAGCCCTTATAATTATGCGTTTAACAATCCAATCAGATTTATTGATCCGGATGGAATGCAAAATGAGGACTGGAGGGATAAAAACGGAAAAGAATTATCTTCAGATCAACTAAAAAAAGTAAAGGTTTATATTTTTTATAATCCAAATACTCTTGATGGTTTTGCAGATCAAACAATGCAACAATATGCTGAATATGAAAAGAAATTTGGAAAAGGTAGTGTTGCACTAAGTAATGCAATGACTGAACAAGATTTTGCACAAGATTGGGGAGATATGGAAGGGAAGCCTTCTGAAATCGTCATGAATCATCATGGAAGTAATCAACAGTTACACTTAAATATAGATCCTGATAATAATCTTAAAACTAAAGATGGTGAATATATAGTTTCTACTAACAATGGTAAAACTAATAGTTCGCAAACCCCAGGAAAGAAAATCTCAGACTTACCAGAACCGAAAGCTGATATTTCAAAAGCCACCTTATGCTTAAATACATGTAATTCAAATAACCCAAATGCATCACCAATGACCGCAGGCACAACTCTCGCAAAAGGATTTGTCAAAGATACCGGAGTCGGTCAAGTTAGAGGAACAAATTTAAAAGTTAATTTTAATAGTTCAGGTCAGGCAACTACTCAATGGTATTATGGAGGGGTTTGGCAATATTTAAAGAAAGATCAAAAACCCACTAATCTCCCATCCGGAAACTTTAAAGCTTATCCTTAAAAATTTCACTCATGAATAAAAAAATAATCTTAGGAATATCTTTTCTGCTACTAACACTCTTGATCTTTTATTTTGTTAATAAAGAAAAGAAAGTAGAAACTGAATTTGTAGGTGAGTATAATTATAAAGTTTTTAATGATTCTCTTTTTAAAAATTCATATTTTCATGAGAGTTTTGGATATGTAATATCTGATTATGATTTAAAAAATATTGGTATTAGTGTTTTATCAAATAATAAACTTAACGCAAAAGATGAATACATTTTCGTTATCAACTATCCAATTAAAAAAGTTATAGAATATGATGATGGACTTGATTACGTAAAAAAGACACCTATAAAAGTTGAACTTGATTCAACAAAGAATACAAACAAAATATATATTTATCGATTAAAGAATCAAAATAAATATAGACTTATATTGCCATAGTCTCCTCGCTCCCGTACGATTGCATCGTGTGGCAGATCATAAGTATCCTTGTATTCTATGAGGTTACTTATAGAAAGGAGCTTCAGGAAACTGGGATGTATGATTATGGTGCGAGGTTCTATATGCCTGATTTGGGAAGATGGGGTGTGATAGATCCGTTGGCGGAAAAGATGACGAGACATAGTCCTTATAATTATGCATTTAACAATCCGATTAGATTTATTGATCCTGATGGGAGAGAACCATTTAATGAATATGATAAGAATGGCAAGATGATTAGTAATTTAGGTGGAAATAAAATAGATTTTTACCATCAAAAAAATGGAGACCTAAAGTAGTTAGTCGACAAACAGGAGCTTCAAATATTATTAAAGACGGAGAATCTATTATTAGTGGTTACACTCATAGAGGAAAAGATGTAGGATGGGGAACTATAACAGCCGAATATTTTGGGGGAAGTGGGCCTGCTCGTAGTTTTTTTAGTGATTTTAATGATTCTAATGATGGACCTTTTGCTTCTTTGGATAAAGCGTCATCTCCTTATTCTTCTTTAGCAAGACAGAAAGCACTAAATTCAAAAGATTCAAAAGGAGTTGTTAAAATGGATTATCTTCAAGCTAACCCCATAACATCAAATTTTGATATGTATGAGCAAATGTGGGGAAGATCAAATGTATCTTGGTATAAATTAGGAGATGAAACACTTTTTTTAATGACTGATTCTAAGTCACAAGAGTCATTGTTTTATAGATTACCAGTAAATAATTTTGAAAGAACCGAAGGAAAGGTAAATAGCTTTGGAAATACATATCAGACTTATATATGGACTGAAAAGCAACTCCGAAATTCAAAAAAAAGTAGTTAACCCAACCTTAAAGAACGTTTTTAAACAAGCTATAACACCACCATCTATATTAACAAGACTTGGATTTTAAATAGAACATCTTAAATTTAATAAATATGAAAAAAAGTTTAAGTTTAATTTTATTACCTTTTTTATTTTCGTGCCAAAGTATTAGTAATGAAGATATATATGGAAAATATTCACCCATATCATACAAGAATACATATGACACTTTAACGATTAACAAGGATGGGGTTTATAACAGAGTAATTTACAATATAAAAGGGAAGAAATTGTTGAATTACAATTCGAAATACAAATTAGAAGGTAACACAATAGAGTTTAATGAGTTTTATTTAAATTTTGATAAAGATTTAATTGCCTTTCCAGAAGATGTGAATGATACTGATATGACTTATACTACTTTTTTTGAGAAAAAAGATAAGAATATTGTACTTTGCTTTGGCTACCATGATGGGGAGAATTGTTATAAAAAGATTATAGAATAAAAACACTGAGCAAAGTCCCCGCTCTGCGAAGTATGTAACCCTGGTGCGCAAAGTCTCCCGACTTTGAGCTAATAAAAATAAACCCTCGCAACTTACGAGGGTTTTGTGTTAAAAAGAGCTTTGTTCATAAGTATTTTTAAGATCCTTTCCTATCGACAATAAAAAGGGAGACTTAGTTGGTAACAATGTTCATTTGTATATTGTTGCAAGAAATAATGGTAAAGCTATAGTGAAAGAATTATTTAGCTTGTTGTAAAAATTACTACACAAGCCCGCTACGCAAAGTCTCCAACTTTGAGCTAATAAAAAACAAACCCTCGTAAATCACGAGGGTTTTGTCTTAAAAAAACTTTATTTTATTAGTTTTAAAAGTTGGGTAGCTTATACTTATTTTTTAATAATCTTCTCCGAATAAATTTCATTCTTATCATTAATAACATTCACGATATACACTCAGAAGCGCAGCACAGCGATTGAAACGAAGCAGCAATAGCTAATCCGCGCAAGTTTAGAATTTTTAGAGAACAGGGTTTATTTTTAGCGGAAGTTTCCAGGTCCTGAACTTTTGATTCTTTTGTTTGACTACGTCGAATCTTTGATTTCAAGACAAAAGAATATAAAAACATCAAATAAAAATAAAAAGCCGCTCAAACGAGCGGCTTCATATCATCAATGGATTCAAAGATTATTTACCTTCTTCCATTTTTCTTTTCAATTCTGCTAAAGCATCGATATCTCCAAGAGTTGATCTTTCTTCGTTGTTTGAAGAAGAAGATACGTTTCTTGAAGCAGAGTCTTTCACATTTTTCTTCTCTTCGTCTCTGAAGATTCCTGTGTGAGAAACTACTACTCTCTTGAATTCTTTGTTGAACTCGATTACTTTGAACTGAGCATCTTCACCTTTCTTGATTTTAGATCCATCTTCTTTCTCTAATAATCTTGAAGGGCAGAAAGCTTCTACTTCAGCGTCTTCAAACTGTACAGAAGCTCCTTTATCGTGAACTTCTACAGCTTTACCAGCGTGGATAGTACCTTCAGCATACTTAGTTTCGAATTTATCCCAAGGGTTTTCAGTTAACTGCTTGTGACCTAGAGATAGTCTTCTGGCCTGGATGTCTAACTCAAGAACGATAACATCAAGTTTATCACCTACTGCACAGAACTCAGATGGGTGCTTGATTTTCTTAGTCCAAGAAAGATCAGAGATGTAGATTAATCCGTCGATACCTTCTTCCAACTCTACGAATACACCAAAGTTAGTGAAGTTTCTTACAGTTCCTACATGCTGAGATCCTACCGGATACTTAGCTTCGATATTTTCCCATGGATCTTTAGATAACTGCTTGATACCAAGAGAAATTTTTCTTTCTTCTCTGTCTAATGTTAATACTTCAGCTTCTACTTCATCACCTACCTTCACGAAGTCTCCTGCAGATCTTAAGTGAGTAGACCAAGACATTTCAGAAACGTGGATCAATCCTTCGACCCCTGGAGCAATTTCTACGAATGCACCATAGTCAGCAAGAACTACTACTTTTCCTTTTACTTTGTCACCTACTTTCATGTCAGCAGAAAGAGCATCCCAAGGATGAGCCTCTAATTGCTTCATACCTAACTGGATTCTTGTTTTCTCATCATCGAAGTCAAGGATAACCACTTTCACAGTTTGTCCGTCCTCAAGGATTTCAGATGGGTGGTTCACTCTAGACCATGAAAGGTCTGTAATGTGGATCAATCCGTCTACACCTCCTAGGTCAATGAATACACCGTAAGAAGTAATATTCTTAACAGTACCTTCAAGAACCTGACCTTTTTCAAGCTGCGCGATAATTTCTTTTTTCTGACCTTCGATATCTGCTTCGATCAATGCTTTGTGAGATACTACTACGTTTTTGAACTCAGGGTTGATTTTCACAACTTTGAACTCCATAGTCTTACCTACGAACTGATCGTAATCTTTAATTGGCTTAACATCAATCTGAGAACCTGGTAAGAATGCTTCGATTCCGTGTACGTCAACGATCATACCTCCTTTAGTTCTAGACTTAACAAAACCGTTAACAATTTCTCCAGTTTCGTGAAGTTCGTTCACTCTATCCCAAGCTTTAAGCGTTCTTGCTTTTCTGTGAGATAACTGTAGTTGTCCGGTTTTGTCTTCTCTTCTGTCAACCATTACTTCCACATCGTCTCCTACTTTAAGACCTGGATTGTAACGGAATTCGTTAAGAGAAATAACACCTTCAGATTTGAAATCGATGTCTACGATAGCTTCCTTATCCGTCAATCTTACAACTTTACCAATGATAACGTCGTTATCATTTAAGCTGCTTAGAGATCCGTTATAGATTTCTTCTAAATCGCTTTTCTCTTTTCTTGCATCTGCATCAAGACCTGATTCGAATGAATCCCAATCAAATTGTTCTGGTGCTACGTTTTGGTTTAATAAAACCTCTGCTGAATTTGTCTCTTTTGACATTTTCTAATAAAATTTGTATTCCTTCTTTTTTAACGGTCTGAATAAATGCGGATTAAAAAATACGGAAGTAATTAATTATAAGTAATTTACTCTTCAAACCTTTTCGCCACAAAAGTGGGTGCAAAGATAGGGATTTTATTTAAAATAAACAAAGGTTGGCTGCCGGCTGAAATATTATATAAAACATTGAATGTCAGTATGTATTTTTAAATAAACGGTTTAAAGATTAAAAAAATAAAGATTTTAAGGAGACATACCAGATCCACCTTACCCCTAATCCCTGCAACCTGCCATCTGCCACCTAAATTCACTACCTTTGCAAAATGGAACTACAATCAATCTATCAGAAACTGCAGATTCAGGATATGAATCAGATGCAGAAATCTACCTATAAAACCACTGAAAACAACACGGATGTTGTGCTGCTCTCTCCTACCGGTTCAGGAAAAACACTCGCTTTTTTATTTCCGCTTCTCCGAAACCTTAAGAAAGATGTTTCAGGGATCCAGGCATTGATTTTAGTTCCGGCGAGAGAACTGGCATTGCAGATTGAACAGGTTTTCAAATCCATGGGAACAGATTTTAAAGTTTCCGTATGTTACGGCGGCCATGATAAAAAAATTGAGGTTAATAATTTAATTGAAGCTCCCGCAGTACTGATCGGAACTCCCGGAAGAGTTGTTTACCACCTGAGAAATAACAATTTTGATCCTAAAACGATTAAAACATTAGTGCTGGATGAATTTGACAAGGCCCTGGAACTGGGTTTTCATGAAGACATGGAATTCATTACCGGTTCATTAAGAGGACTTTCCCAAAGGATCCTCACTTCTGCAACAGCAATGGATGAGATTCCCAAATTTACCGGCTTAAAAAATGAAAAAATCATTGATTTCCTGAAATTAAGCGAAGTAAAGCCTGATATCCAGCTGAGGAAAGTAATGACCATTTCAGAAGAGAAACTGGACACATTGTTTCATTTAATCTGTAAAATAGGAAATAAAAGAACCCTGATTTTCTGCAATCACCGGGAAGCCGTTGACAGGATCTCTGAGCTTTTACGGGAAAAAGGAATCGACAGGGAGACCTTCCACGGCGGCATGGAGCAGGACGAAAGAGAACGTGCCCTTCTGAAATTCAGAAATGATTCGGCAAGGATTTTAATAACTACAGATCTTGCTTCCCGCGGTCTTGATGTTCCTGAAGTGGAATCCATCGTCCATTACCAGCTTCCTCCCAAAGAAGATGCTTTCATCCACAGGAACGGTCGTACCGCAAGAATGAATGCCAAAGGTTTCGCTTACCTAATCATGACGGCAGATGAAAATTTCCCGTTCATTAAGAGCAACACCCCGGAAGAAAGCGTGGAAGGCTTCAGTAAAGTCCCTGAAAAAACACCCTTCCAGACCATTTATATCAGTGCAGGAAAAAAAGACAAAGTCAATAAAGTAGATATTGTAGGCTACCTCATCAAAAAAGGAGAACTGCAGAAAGAAGATATCGGCGTGATCGAAGTGAAAGACACCACTTCCTACGTGGCGGTTTCCAGAAATAAAGTAGCTTCTGTTCTGAGAAAATTAAGTACTGAAAAACTGAAGGGGAAGAAAGTGAAAATGGAGATCGCATATTAATTGAGGCTGAGACTAAGGTTAAGATTGAATCACAAGACGTTCAACCTTAACCTTAAAACCTACTTCACTCCCTTCACTCTTGTCGGTAATGTATAAACCGATTTTGAAGCAGTGATGAATAAAATATCATTATGTTCTCCTCCAAAAGTAACATTAGAGGTCCAGTCTTCTTCAATGGGAATATGATAAATCTTTTTGCCGTGATGGTTGAACACATGAACGCCTTTGCCGGTCAGATAAAGATTTCCATGTTTGTCCAGCGTCATTCCGTCTGAACCCATCTCGCAGAAAAGCTTCCTTTCAGATAACTTCCCGTTTCCGAGGATATCGTACACATAAGTTTTCCCGGCATCAATATCTGAAACGTATAGCTTTTTAAAAATTTCACTTCCTACAATTCCATTTGGCTGTACAAAAGTCTCCAGCTTACTCACTTTTCCATCTTTAGCACGGTAATAAAGGCTTTTATGGGCTATTTCCTGCTTAAATCCCACCCAGTAGTCTCTTTCATATAAAGGATCGGTAAAATACATACCGCCTGAGGAATCATTCCAGATATCATTGGGGCCATTCAGTCTCTTGCCTTCAAAACCTTTCAGGATCACCTCTACTTTTTTATCCTTTGAAATTTTCCAGATCTCACCCTGATCATCGGAACAGGTGATGAGATTTCCATCCTTATCAAAATGAGTCCCGTTGGCCCTGCCTGTTTTTCCTAAAAATTCGGTGATGGTATTTGTCTTCCAATCCCAATAATAAATTTTGTCATTGGGCTGATCTGTAAAATATACATTTCCCTGTCGGTCCGAAGACGGTCCTTCTGTAAAACTAAACTGATTTGAAACCCTCTGCGGCTGTACATCTCCATAAAACATTTTGCTGTAATTTACTGATTGACAGTTTAGCAATGCGAAAACCAAACCAACCATGCTCATTTTACCAATCTTTTTCATTCTTCATTTCTTTAAGACTGCAATTTACAATATCATTCCATATATTAACTCATTCTGTTACAATAAAAACAAAAACAAAAATGTCCCAATTGTACTATTTACGAAGCATATGGTATTAGTTAAAAAAATCTTTTATCCGGACCTTTGCTGTGGTAAGATCAACACTTTCTTCTTTTATTAAAACTGACAGAAAAACCGTTTGACCTGGCCCAAAATATCACCTTAATACTTTTTAACCTAACAAAAGTACGCAATGAGTGCAGAATCAGGCAGTGGCCCATTGATTGAAATGGAAAATGAAACGTTCAGGAATTCAGTAGGAACCATGGACGAAACCGGAAAGAGAAAATGGGTTTTTCCAAGGAAACCCAAAGGAAAATATACCAGCTACAGGAATTACACAAGCTATATTATGCTGGCGATATTTTTTGGACTGCCATTTGTAAAGATCAACGGAAACCCTTTTCTACTGATCAATGTAATTGACAGACGGTTTTTCATTATCGGGCAGCCTTTTTATCTTCAGGACTTCTTTATTCTGGCTCTGGGAGCGGTAACCTCTGTCATCTTTGTGATGCTGTTTACGGTGGTTTTCGGAAGGATATTCTGTGGCTGGCTGTGTCCGCAAACGCTATTTATGGAAATGGTATTCCGTAAAATTGAATACTGGATTGAAGGTGACAGAAATAAACAGATGAAACTGGACCGCCAGGAGTGGGATGCAGAAAAAATCAGAAAGAGACTGATGAAATGGTCTGTATTTGCACTTATGTCCCTGATTATTGCCCATTTCATGTTTATGTATATTGTAGGTTATGAGGAAGTTTTCCGGATCATGAATGAAGGGCCTCAGGATCATTCCCTGAAATTCCTTGTTATGGTATTCTTCACCATGACCTTTTATTTTGTTTTCGCATGGCTTCGGGAGCAGGTGTGCACATTGGTGTGTCCCTACGGAAGGCTTCAGGGCGTTTTGATCGACAAACAGACCATCAATGTTTATTATGACTTTAAAAGAGGGGAAAACCGTTCAAAGTGGAGGAATAACGAGGACCGGAAATCCACAGGAAAAGGAGACTGTATCGACTGTCATCAGTGCGTGGTGGTCTGCCCTACAGGAATAGATATCAGGAACGGGCAGCAGCTGGAATGTGTGAACTGTACCGCCTGTATTGACGCCTGTGATGAAGTTATGGAGAAAGTAGGTCTTCCAAAAGGACTGATCCGCTATGCAACAGAAGCGGAAATTGAAAATCAGGATTCATTTAAATTCACCTCAAGAATGAAAGCTACAACAGTATTTCTGGCTCTTCTGGTTGGTTTCTTAGGATTTTTAATGTATGACCGAGGATCTATGGAAGCCAAATTCATTAAACCCGCCGGTTCTACTTTTTTCGCTAAAGACGGTAAAATAACAAATACTTTCATCTATACATTTTTAAATAAGTCCAACGAAAAAAAGATCCTGACCATTAAAGTATTGGCTCCCACCCATGCAGAGATTACGTATTTCGGTCCCGAAAAAATTATACTGAAAGGAGACGAGATCCTGAAAGGAAACATCAATATCACTTTTCCCCAGGAAGAAATTAAATTTTCCAAACAGAATATGACCATCGGGGTTTTTGATGAAAAAGGCGAAATGCTGGATTCATTTGAGACGACGTTCGAAGGGCCGTTTAAGCTTTTGTTGTAAGAATAAAGAGCCATGAGAAAAAGATTTTAGATGTGAGATATCAGATATCAGATATCAGATATCAGATATCAGATGTGAGATGTGAGACACTTCATCCCAAACTTTAAACCTTGAACCTTGAACATTCAACCATCAAACCTTATATTTTCTCATAAACTGAGTAGGAGTCATTCCGGAGCTTTTCCGGAATACTCTTACAAAGTAGGAATATTCTTCATAGCCAAGGCGGAACGCGATTTCCACAAGACTTTCGTCAAGGTATATCAGCATTCTTTTGGCTTCCAAAACCACCCTTTCTGTGATCACATCAGTGGCTGTTTTTTGAACGACAGTTTGCACAATCCTGTTGAGATGCTTTGGGGTAATTTCCAATAATGATGCATAATAAGCAATCGATTTCTGGTGGGTAAAATCTTGCTCCACCAGGTTTTCAAAATCCTGATAATGTTTAAAATAAGAAAGACTGGCGGAAGAAGATTTCAGATCAATATCCTTAGAGAAAGACCTTGTCGCATCAATAAAAACCTGGGACATCAGGGCAAGGATAAGCCCATCCTTCATTACATGCTGAGACTGGAATTCTTTTCCCAACAGCTGAAACAGCTGATCCGTCTTTTCTAATTCATTTGAATCCAGCTGCAATTTCCGCGGAAACGAGACTGATCCGAAGAATGGAAAATTCCGAAGCTTCTGATTCACATAATGCATTTCATAAAACTCCTGTGAACAGAAAAAAATATAGCCTTCAATATCTTCAGACAACTCCCAGCTATGGATCTGTCCCGGAGATAAAAAGAAAAGACTTCCTCCTGAAACATCATATCTCTGAAAATCAATCTCATGAACACCTTTTCCTCCTGTAAAAAGAACCGCGGCATAAAAGTCATGGCGGTGCGGTTTTTCAATATGACGGTGACCCACAACAAGATGTTCCTTCATGGTATTGAAATAAAAATCTGAAGAAGTCTTTCCCGATTGGAAAAGTTCAATATGAAGAACAGAGATGGAGTTCATTACTGATGGTGAAGATCAAAGTTAAGGGATAAAATTAGTGTAAAAAGAGGGAAAACCCAAACAAAAAAGGACCGGCTTTCACCGGTCCCTCATTCAGAAATTAGGTATCTGTTATTTGATCACAAGTTTAGTGCTATATGCGCCTTTTGAAGAGCTGATGCTGATCACATACACTCCTTTAGGAACATTAACGTTAAACTCTTTCGTACTGTTATTTTCACTTTGATAAGCGGATGAGAATACCAGTTTGCCGCTGGCGTCAAACATACCCACTTTTACTTCTCCTTTTAAGTTTCTGGATTTGATGAAGAAATTACCATCACTAGGGTTCGGATAGATCTTAATATCATTGGCCAACGGAGATGCCACTTCATGGGTCGCCAAAGCCTGGGTTTCTCTTGTACATACCTCCAGAGACCATGCAGTTACAGTTCCGGCATTTCCTGCGTTGTTATCCGTTGCAAACAGCTTCCATTCGCCCTGAGCCTTATGTCCTTTGAAAATTCCCAAAGATTCGTTTGATCTTGTTTCTCCCTGAACTGGTGAAGCACAGGCCACCGCATTTCCTGCATCGCTAAATGAAGCTGAAATTCCGGACTGTCCGGAGCATTGCCTGTTCCAGAAAAGAGCTGAAGATCCAACAGGGCTTTCAATTCCTACCGCCAGCTCACTGATGCCCGGATGGGTAATAGAAGTGTTGACTTTTATCTTAGTAATAGTTCCGGTATTATTAACCATTAAAGGAATCACTGTTTTAGGCGCAGAAATCCCGCCACCCCCTGGACCATCCGTAATGGCTACCGCAGCTCCGCTGTAAGTATAAGTATTACAGCTCTCACCGGAAACCGTATAATCAACCACAAAGCTTGGGCTAACCGCATAATATACATTTCCTACCGCTTCAATCATGATGTAGGCATTAGCCGTAGTAGAACCGGCCGGAATTGTTACCTGCTCGCTACCATCATTAGCGGTATTGGAGGCAATAACCGTAAAGGTTTGTCCGCCGTCTGTGGATAATTTAATATTAACATTGGCTGTATTTACAGGAGCCTGGTTGGTATTCGCCACGTCCCAGGTTACGTTGACCGCCCCTCCCGAGCTCAATGACTGCCCAAAAACAGGAGCTGTCACCTGGAAAGGGCCTGATGCTGCATCTACGGTAATGGCCATTGCGTCTTTGGACACCTGTGGCTGTGCGGGATTATTATCTCTCAAGGTAGCGGCGAAATTAAGGCTTCTTGCTACACTTGAAACAGTCTCCCAACGGGTGGATAAAACACCGGCCAGTACTTTGTTAAAATCAGGGAAATACCGTACAGGTGAACTTATTGGAGTAAAAGACCTGAAAGTAGGTCCTGTAGGTTTTGTAGGATACGCAGCTGAAATATCCCCTGCCCCAATCTGCGCTGCAGCAGCCTGATCTGCCTGCTCCCAGGTATAGGTATAAGAAGCGGTAGTGGGATCTGTAGTGGTTGCCGTGAGTACAAATGGTGTAGATTTAGGGATCGTATAATCTGCTCCTGCACTGATATTAGGAGCAGGATTTGCAAAAGGAGTATTGGCACCACATGCGATACTGTTGAGCTTGTTTCTGATCTGAGTAACACTGTTGGTATGGAAATAATCATTAGAGTTAAACTGAACATCTGAAGCGGTTGTTATTCCGGTATAGGCCATAATGGTACTTCCGCTTCCCGGCTCTACCCTCTGATCTGCCTGTGAAGATCTGTAGGTGTATGAATGTCCGGCTCCCAGCTGATGCCCCATCTCATGGGCTACATAGTCTATATCAAATTTATCTCCTTCAGGAAAATTGTGGGCAGTCCATCCCCGTCCTTTGGAATTGTTATTACAGATCACGCCTACTCCTGCGGAACCGTTTCCTCCTTTTTTATCTATCAAATGCCCCATATCATAATCTTCAGCAGCAATTCTGGCGGATATCTGGGTGTGAGCCTCACTCGGGCCTCCACTTACATAAGGATCTGAGGCTGCAACCAAAAATATAAGCGTATCATTATTAGCAATCAGGTTAAAATGGAATGACAGATCTTTTTCAAAAACACCATTCAGCCTAGTGAGTGAAGCATTCATTGCGGCCAGTACTACTGCTTTTTTCTGCGCGTCCGTAGCAGTGGCCGGAGTACCTGCAGCAGCTAAATGATATTCTGCATATTCGCCGGTACAGGACAGCGCCAGCCTGAATATATTGAAACCGGCCAGTTTTTTACCGGCACTTTCATTATTTTCAGCACTTTTCTGTGCAGCTTCAGTAACAGAACATTCAAATGGTTCCTGATCCTGAGCTCTTTTCGCTCCTGAATCGAAAACGGCGTATACAGCCCGGTCCTCAGTATACGGCTCAATGAATTCCGTAGCCCCCGAACGGGTAATCATGGATGAAAACCCTACCGGTGACATGCTGAATCTAAGGTAAACCGAAGGATCGTCCACACCGCTTCCCACGTATGATTTGATATCCGGGTATTTTTCCTGAAGTGCGGGATCCATATTGGAAGATTCCCACACCTGAAATTTCTCAATCTTTCCTCCTGAAGTAGGCAGTGATATGACAACGCCTCTGGATCCTGAAAAACGTTCCGGGGCATTTTTCAATGCCAATCTGAGCTGATCCGTGTTTAATGAATACAAGCCTGCATACTCCAGTTTCTCCTGCGAAGCTTTTACTTTCTGGGTCCTGACCGATGTTTTTGTCCATTGTGAATGCCCCAGAAAAGGAAGCATCAGCATGGAAGCCAAGATAAAATTTTTCATAGATATTGTAAGTTAAGTGGTTTTAACAAAAATAACAA
This sequence comes from Chryseobacterium phocaeense, assembly GCF_900169075.1. Lineage (NCBI taxonomy): Bacteria > Pseudomonadati > Bacteroidota > Flavobacteriia > Flavobacteriales > Weeksellaceae > Chryseobacterium > Chryseobacterium phocaeense. The sequence goes on along the minus strand of NZ_LT827015.1, from coordinate 833,165 downwards.
TAAATAATTAAAATATAAAACAAAAACGCATTAAATACTAAAAAATAATATCATTTTAATAAATAAAACCACCAAAAACAAACAAAATTAAAAAAATACTTAAAAAATATAATATACATGTATAATATACATTATTATTCACTAGTTAAAGAAAAAAAATTAATACTCAAGCAATTAAATGTCAACATATTATAATTTATTAAAGAATAAAACAGGCTATTTCAAAAGGAGGAATAGTAGCCAGAATTCCAGAATATAAAAATTTCATTGCCGGTAATTACGTTGTAATAAAACCTGCATTTTTTATTGGCATCTCCGTTTTTTTTCAGTGGAACTTTTATGGGGAGCTTCTTTAACTGAGCATTCAAATGGTTCTTTGTCCTGGCCTCTTCTCGCATTGGAATCAAATACCGCATAAACCGTTCTGTCTTCGGTATAAGGTTCAATGAATTCAGAAATTCCGGAGCGGGTAATCATAGATGAAAATCCTACCGGCGACATACTGAATCTTAAATACGCGGAAGGATCATCTACACCCGTTCCCACATATGATTTGATATCCGGATATTTTTTCTGAAGTGCCGGATCCATATTGGAAGATTCCCATACCTGAAATTTTTCAATTTTTCCTACTGCCGTAGGAAGTGAGATAAAGGCTCCTTCAGATCCTGAAAAACGGTCGGGAGCTCCTTTTAAGGTTTGCTTAAGCTGATTGGCATCTAAAGAATACAATCCCGCGTATTCCAGCTTTTCCTGTGACGCTTTTACTTTCTTGGATCCGACGGTTGTTTTTGTCCATTGTGAATATCCTAAAAAAGGAAGTATAAGCATAAAAGCCAAGATAAAATTCTTCATACTATTTTTAGTTTGTGGTTTTAACAAAAATAACAACTAAACAGATAAAAAATAAATTAAAGAAGCAACATACCTGTCCTTCAGGTTCATTTTAAACAAAAAAGACCAGCCTGAGCCGGTCTTTTGTATCAATTAGTCTCTGCTTATTTAATAATTAATTTAGTATTATAAGCTCCTTTTGAAGATGTAATGCTGATTACGTAGACTCCTTTTGGAACATGTACATTAAACTCTTTTGTAGAATTAGTTTCACTTTGGTAAGCAGAGGAGAATACCAGTTTTCCGCTGGCATCAAACATTCCCACTTTCACTTCCCCTCTTAAATTTCTGGATTTAATGAAGAAGTTACCGTCGCTAGGATTAGGATAAATTTTAATATCGTCAGCCAGTGGCGAAACAGTATCCTGTACCCCTAATGCCTGTGTTTGACGGGTACACACCTGCAGTGACCATCCATTAATGCTTCCTGTGTCTCCGGTATAGTTATCAGAGGCAAATAACTTCCATTGTCCCTGAGCCGGGTGCCCAACAAAAATCCCCAGTGATTCATTGGATTTCACCTCACCCTGGATTGGAGTCGCACATGTCGGCGTATTTCCTGTATCACTGAAAGTGGCGGTAATGTTATCCTGGTTTCCGCACTGTCTGTTCCATACAAGCGCAGATGTTCCCATAGGTCCCTCTATTCCAACCGAAAGATCCTGTACATAAGTATGTGTAATAGAAGGGATAACTTTGATTTTAGTTATAATTCCAGGGTTATTAACGGTAAGAGGCGCAGAAACTTTAGGCGATGCTATGGCTGCATTTCCACCCGGACCATCTGTAATAGCTACAGCAGCTCCTGTATAATTATAGGTATTACATGTTTCCCCGGCAACAGTATAATCAATGACGAAGCTAGGGCTCACAGCATAATAAATATTTCCTACTGCCTCCACAAGGATGTAAGCATTAGCAGAAGTGGATCCAGCAGGAATTGCAACCTGCTCACTGCCGTCGTTTGGAGTATTTGCAGCAATCACTGTAAAGGTTTGTCCGCCGTCTGTAGATAATTTTATATTAACATTAGCCGTATTTACAGGCGCCTGCGTAGTGTTGGCTACATCCCATGTTACATTTACGGTTGATCCTGAAACGGCTCCCTGTCCAAAAGTTGGGGCTGTCACCTTAAACGGACCACTATTGCCGTCTACAGTTACAGACATAGCATCTGTATTGGTTTGTGGTGCTGCAACATCATTGTTTCTTACAGTCACAGCAAAATTAAGATTTCTGCCTACGCTGGAAACGGTTTCCCATTTTGTAGTAAGCACACCCGCCAGGACTTTATTAAAATCCGGGAAATATTTTACCAAATTGTTTACAGGCATAAATGAACGGAAGGTAGGCCCGGCAGGCTTTGCGGCATAAGGAATAGAGTTAGCAGCAAACTGTCCTGCAGCGGGATTCATCTGCTCCCATACATAGGTATAAGATGCTGTATTGGCATCGGTAGTTGTAGCTTTTACAACAAATGCTGTAGATTTTGGAATGGTGTAATCTGCCCCGGCATTAATATTCGGCGCAGGGTTTGCAAAGGGCGTATTCGCTCCACAGGCAACCGCATTGATGGTATTTTTAATTTCTGTAACGTTAAAAGAATGAAAATAAGCATCAGAGTTAAACTGAACATCATAATCATCTGTAATCCCTGTGTAAGCCATAATAGTGGAACCGCTGCCGGGCTCTACCAGGGAGTTTGGATCCGCAGAACCGTTTTGATAGCTGTATGAGTGATTTCCTCCTAACTGATGTCCCATTTCATGGGCTACATAATCAATATCAAAGGTATCTCCTTCCGGGAAGTTACTTGCCGTCCATCCCTGGGCCTTTGTATTGTTATCACAGATCTCACCCGGAGCATATCCGTTTCCGTCTTCTTTATCAAAAATATGTCCCATATCGTAGTTTTCAGCCCCTATGGCATTTGTAATGGTAGTCTGAGCCTGAGGATTTTGTTGGCCGGAAGCTCCATAAGGGTCTGATGCTGCGTCTACATAAATAACAGCATCATTATTCGCCACCAGGTTAAAATGGAGCGAAAGATCTTTTTCAAAAACCCCATTCATTCGGGTAAGTGATGCATTCATGGCAGCAAGAACTACCGCTTTTTTCTGAGCTTCTGTTGCGTTAGCAGGTGTTCCGGCAGCCGTCAGGTGATAAGCTGCATATTCCCCTGTGCAGGTAATGGCCAGCCTGAAAACGTTAAATCCTGCTATTTTTTTATTGGCGGCATTATTTTCATTTGCAGCAGGCTTTGCTTTAAGCTTATCAGGAGTGGTACACTCAAAAGGTTCTTTATCATGCCCTCTTTTCGCTTTGGAATCAAATACGGCATATACCGTTCTGTCTTCCGTATAGGGTTCAATAAACTCCGAAGATCCTGATCGGGTGATCATGGATGAAAAGCCAACCGGTGACATACTGAATCGCAAATACGCGGAAGGATCATCCACACCGGCACCCACATACGATCTGATGTCCGGATACTTTTTCTGAAGCGCGGGATCCATATTGGAAGATTCCCACACCTGGAACTTTTCAATTATGCCTCCTGCTGTAGGAAGCGAAACAATGACTCCTTTTTTTCCTGAAAAACGTTCCGGAGCATTTCCCAATACCAACTTGAGTTGATCAGCACTTAAAGAATAAAGTCCTGCGTATTCCAGTTTTTCCTGTGAGGCTTTTACTTTCTGTGCCCGGACAGATGTTTTCGTCCATTGCGAATGTCCTAAAAAAGGAAGCATCAGCATAGAAATAAAGAAAAGATTCTTCATAAATATATTGTTTTTTGTATGCCCTAAATTAAAGAATAAAAACAACACAAATGACTCATTTTATGATAATTAAACAGCCAAAAACATGAATTTAATCTTTTAATTACATTTAATTAAATTTATACATTCAATAAAATAAATGAGCGTATAAATTTTATGATCTTCACCATTTTCGAGGGCACACATGGAGTGTTTTTAAACAAAAAAAATACCTGAAAAATCCTGGAAAGGGATATTTACTATCCCATATTTGCATCTGAGGTTAAAAAATTTTTATCTTTGACTTTTAGGATCTGTACAATGAAGATAAATTTACCTGATAAACTGTATTATTCCATAGGGGAAGTAGCAAAAGCTTTTGATGTTAACACCTCACTGATACGGTATTGGGAACAGGAATTTCCTATCATTAAGCCTAAAAAAAATAAAAAAGGCAACCGCTATTTTACGCCTGAAGACATCAAAAACCTTCAAATGATCTATCACCTGGTCAAGGAAAAGGGCTACACACTGGATGGGGCACGAATTGCTTTAACGACCAACAGTAAGATTTCTGAAACCGTAACGATTATTGACCGCCTTGAGTTTATAAAAGCTGAGCTGCAGAAGCTCAAAGCTTCTCTCGCGGACAGAGATTCCGAATAAAATATGTAAAAGCGTCTGTAACAGATGCTTTTTTTCTTTCCGACAATCGATAATTTCTTTAAATAATTCTACACACCAACTACTCCAATGTAAATTAAAAATCATTTGGAAGTATTTTCTGTACAAAACAATCCAATCTTATCTTCGTCATTGCTCTGATTTGTTTTTATTGATAAGTTTACCTGATGATGAGAAAAAATTATTACCGGAAACTGGCGTTGATGGGAGTTCTTATGATTGTTCTCCTGGCCTTTCAGAAATATACAAGCAGGGAAAAAGAAAATTTCCCTGAGATCCGGTTTATCACGGAAAGCACCATTCCGCCGGATCTCACTGACTTCGACCCCAATGATCTCGATAAAGAACAATGGATTCATCTGGGATTTTCTGAAAAACAGACTGCCACGATTCTTAATTATAAAAAAATTGTCGGTGGAAGATTCATCTCAAAGGAACAGTTTAAAAAATGCTATGCGGTTTCTCCTGAGAAATTCACAGAACTGGAAAATTTCCTGATGCTTCCTGAAACAGGCAGCGGAAAACATTCCGGAAAGTTTAAAAATTATGAAAAGAAGGAAATTAAAGTTTCTAAAAAATTCAATCCGGACAGGCTCACTATCAATGATTGGGTCAATATGGGTTTCAGCGAAAAACAGGCAGAAGCTATTCTGAAATACAGAAATTATCTGGGTGGAACCTTTGTAAGCAAACAAAAGTTCAGGGAATGTTTTATCATCTCATCAGAGAATTACATCCAACTTGAACCGTACCTATTGCTCCCGGAAAAAACACCTGAAAGCTTTAGAAATTCTGCAAAACAGTATAGCACACCATCTAAAATTCACTACCGTTCATTTAATCCCAATGCGTTAGACAAAGATGGATGGAAAGCTTTAGGATTTTCGGAGAAACAGGCGCAGACCATCGTTAATTACCGTGACAGAAATCTTAAAGGAAGCTTCGCAACTCCGGAAGATCTACAGAAATGCTTTGTAATTTCATCTGAAAAGTTTGCAGAACTCCGTCCTTATATAACAATCAGTCCTGAACAGAATAAAAAACAGGAACCCAGACAGGAGACCGATTTTTCAAAAACTGATCTTAACACCATTACTTTTAAACAGCTCATGGAATTCGGGCTGGATGAACGAAGTGCAGGCTCTATCCTGGGGTTCAGGAAAAAACTGGGTGGTTTCGTTAATAAACAGCAAATACTGGATACTTACAATATTGATAAGGACATTGTTCAGAGACTGATTTCCATGTGCCCGCTCAACAGTTCAAATGTGCCTAAATATTCGCTTACCGATGCCCCTGAGGAATGGCTGAAAAATCATCCCTATTTTAAATATTCTGCCGATAAAATTATTTTTTATAGGATTAGTAATTCTGATGATGCCAAAATCTGGAAACTGCTGAAACTGAAACCGGAATATGAAATGAGAATGAAGCTTTACGTTAAATAGTTATGAGTTGTGAGTTATGAGTTATAAGTTTTGAGTGGATTCATCATGAATAGCGGCATACTTATAACTCATAACTTATAATTTATAACTTTAATCAAACGTTTTGCTTGAATCTGAAAGCAGCCCGTTAAGCGAATTAAGTTCTTCGTCTGTAAGGTCACGCCATTTTCCTACCGGAAGATCCAGTTTGATATTCATAATACGGATCCTTTTAAGTTTTTTTACTTCATAGCCGAGAAACTCGCACATTCTGCGGATCTGTCTGTTCAGTCCCTGAGTAAGGATAATGCGGAAAGTCATATCATCAATCCTTTCCACTTCGCATTTTTTTGTGACGGTATCAAGAATAGGAACCCCATTCCTCATTTTTTCAAGGAATTTAGGGGAAAGAGGCTTATCCACACGCACAATATACTCCTTCTCGTGATTGTTTCTCGCCCGAAGGATTTTGTTGACGATATCCCCGTCGCTGGTCAGAAGAATCAGTCCTTCACTGGGTTTGTCCAGTCTGCCAATCGGGAAAATTCTTTTCGGATGGTTAATATAATCAACGATATTATTTTTCTCGCGTTTGGTGTCTGTAGTACAGACAATGCCGATAGGTTTATTAAAAGCAATATAAACAGGCTTATCCTGAGGCTCACGGATGGGTTTTCCATCAACCTCCACCAGGTCTTCATCAGAAACTTTGGTTCCCATTTCCGGGACTTTCCCGTTAATCGTTATTCTTCCTTCTTCCAAAAGCTTATCTGCAGCTCTTCTTGAACAGTAGCCTACCTCTGATAAATACTTATTGATGCGTGTCTTTTCCATGAGTCTTCTCCTTAACCTTTAAAATTTTTGTTCCCGATACGATCTGCAAAAATACAATTTCTGATTATAAATTTTCAAACCGGTATTCATTCTCCAAAAAGTCTGAAGTAGCCTCTTCAATGGAATATTCCCCTATTTTTGTACGTCTCAGCTGGGTAAGATACGCACCTACGCCCAATTCCTGCCCGATATCATGGGCCAGACTCCTGATGTAGGTTCCCTTTGAACAGCCCACGGTAAAACTCACCATAGGAAGGTCGATTTTAATATCATTGATATAGAAAATCGTGGTTTTTCTGGATTTCATTTCCACCTCCTCGCCTGCTCTGGCCAGATCATAAGCTCTCTGTCCGTCAATTTTTATGGCTGAATACACAGGAGGTTTCTGCTCAATTTCACCCACGAATTTTTCCAGTGCTTCTGTAATCTGCTGTTCCGTAATATGGGCTATATCCTGATGAAGAATCTCAGGCTTTTCAGTATCATAAGATTCTGTCTGAACTCCTATTTTGATTTCCGTCCAGTATTCTTTTGGAGCATCCTGAATTTCAGGAATTTTCTTAGTAAATTTTCCGCAGCAGACAATAAGAAGGCCGGTGGCGCGGGGATCCAAAGTTCCGGCATGACCTATCTTAAATTTTTTGGGCAGATTAAATTCTCTTTTGAGTTTGTATTTCATTTTATTGACCGCCTGGAAGGAAGTCCAGTCCAGCGGCTTGTCCAATAAAAATACATATCCTGATTGCAGTTCTTCGGCTGTCATTATTCTAAAATTTCTGTACTACTTACCATACCGGGAAGTTTATTGGTTTTCTGCTTGCAGTCAGGGCCGTTTTCCACGTTGATAAAGCATTTTTTCTCTCCCGCAAAATAATATATATTCTGAAACGGATACACGGAATTATTGGGAACAATGTTCACAGTGTAATTCTGTGGTAAATTAAATTTATAGCTGGTTCTGCTGATCGTAGTTATTTTCTGCCGGTAGCATTTCCCCTCTTTGCTGTATTCCATAAAAGCTTTGTGTTCCAGTTTTTCATCGGGTACAAGCTCTTTGCAGATCAGTAAATCTCCGATCGGGGCTTTCTCTTTAAGCTCTACCACCACTTCTATTCTTTCCGCCGTATTATTTTTAACGAATAAGGTATGGGCCGGTGCACAGGAAACTATAAAACCTGAAAAAGCCAGTAGTTTTAGAATCGTATTTTTCATGGCTTATTTAAAGAAATAAAAATAGATCAGTAATGCAATTCCCACAAAAATACGGTACCAGCCCCAGGGCTTGAAACCATATTTATTCAGGACTCCGATAAATGCTTTGATCGCAATTAACGCTACAATAAATGCAACAATATTTCCTATTACAAAAACCAGGATATGGTCCTGGGATGCCATGATCATTTCATATCCTTTTTGAGGATGTCCCGTTTCCTTACCCCATGTTTTCAGAAAAACGGAGTATACAGTTACCGCAAGCATGGTAGGAACAGCCAGGAAAAACGAAAACTCTGCAGCCGCTTTTCTGGTCAAGCCCTGCGACATTCCTCCAATAATGGATGCTGCACTCCGGCTGGTCCCTGGCATCATGGCCAGACACTGCCAAAAACCTATCGTAATAGCACTGCGTACTGTGATTCCTTTCTCGTCATCAACTTTAGGATTTTTGAACCATTTGTCTGCAAAAAGCAAAACCACACCTCCCAGCACCAGCACTGAAGAAATAGCGATCTGGTTTCCAAGAACAGCTTCAATTTTATCATCGAATAAATATCCCAGAACCAACGCCGGAACAACGGCAAAAGCCAGTTTATAATAGAACTGGAGATTTTTAAGATCGAAGAATTTCTTCCAGTACGCTACCACAACGGACAAAATTGCTCCAAACTGAATGGATACCTGAAACATTTTCAAAAATTCGTCATCCTGCAGCCCCATCAGGTTAGCAGCAAATCCCATATGTGCCGTTGAAGAAATAGGAAGATATTCTGTGAGCCCTTCAATGATGGCAATAATAATTGCTTTAATTAAATCCATAAAACATGTATAAAAAATTTAGAGATTAAGAAATTAAGAGATTTAGAATATGATTCTAAATTTCCCAATCTTTCAATCTCCAAATAAAAATTGTATAATTTATTTTCTTTTTAGAATAGCATACACTTCTATTGCAAAGCCTATTACTATGAAAAGTGGTGCAATTCTGATCCTGCGGATGGAAAAAATACCGTCATTCCATGAGTTGGGATCAAACTTACCATCTACTGTATTTGCATCCGGTCCCATCATCAGCAGGAATCCTACGACGATAAATGCCAGACCTATCAGCATCCACCTGAAGTTCTGCTGCCCGAAATAAAAGGTATTTTCCTGTGGTACTTCGGTTTCCTTGCCAAACTCTGAAGCGGCAAATTTATTTGTTTTTTTGCTCATTGTTAAGAGTAATATAGATCGTCAACGTTTGATTTTAAGAATCTCCAGGTAGCGAAAATGGTACTTAGGACGGAAATGAAAACACCCACGCCCAGCACCAGGATCACCAGCCAGAAATATTGGTTGTTGTCCTGTACGAACGCAGAACCGATCTGGTTTGTAAAATAATACCATACCCCGCCAAGCGCCAGAAGACCGATTACAGATCCTATAGCACCCAAAATAACAGCCTCGATGATAAAAGGCTTAAGGATAAACCTTCTTTTTGCCCCTACCAGCTGCATGGTTTTAATAATAAATCGTTTTGAAAATATCTTCAACCTGATGGAGTTATTGATCAATACAACCGCTAAAATCAGGAAAAGAATAGAGAATCCTAAGATCCACTTTAAAATCCTGCTCAGGTTATTGTAAACGTCCACCATTAAAGTACTGTCATTTTTAACGTCTACAATACCCGGAACGGCTTTGATGATTTTAATGGCCCCGTCAATTTTTGCAGGATCCACATATTCCGGTTTTAGAGCCACCTCAATGGATGAAGGGAAAATATTTTCTTCAAATAGCGCATCACTGTCGATACCCATTGTTTTCTTGGCTTCTTTAGCCGCCATATCTCTTGAGATGTAGGTCGCTTTTTTTACGGGAGCTAATGTCTGTACCTTTTTAAAAGTTTCTTCTTCCAGTTTTGCAATTTTTACAGAATCTTTTGCGTCATAGTTTTCATCAAAATAAGCATTCACTACCAGCTGTTCTTTTATATAGTCTGAATACTTCTGGGCATTGATAAGAATAAGCCCCATTAATCCTAACAAAAATAACACTAAGGCAATACTTATTACTACTGTAATATTGCTGGACCGAAGCCTTTTCTTATTAAACTCATCTACAGATTTAGCCATTAATATTAAAATTTTTGGCTAAAATAGAAAAAAACTTCCGAAATTTGGGACGAAATAAAGAAAATCATTGTTAATAAAATCATAAAAAACTTTGAGTGTAAAAGCAAAAAAACATCTCGGGCAGCACTTTCTGACGGATGAAAATATCGCGAGAAAAATCGTGGAAGGCCTTCATTTTGAAGACTATAAAAACGTCATGGAAGTAGGTCCCGGAATGGGGGTCCTTACCAAATATCTTCTTGAAAAAGATCAGACCGTTTACCTGGCTGAGATAGATACGGAATCCATTGAATATCTGAAAAACAATTATCCGAAAATCACAGAAAACACGTTTGTAGGAGATTTCCTGAAACAGGACTTTCAGTTCATCAATGGGGAGCAGATTGCCATTATTGGTAATTTTCCTTACAATATTTCTTCACAGATCCTTTTTAAAATCGTTGATTATTATCAGCAGATCCCTGAAATGGTGGGAATGTTCCAGAAAGAAGTCGCAGAAAGAACGGCAGCTGTTCCAAGAACTAAAGATTACGGTATCCTGTCTGTCCTGATCCAGGCTTATTATGATGTGACCTATCTGTTTACGGTTCATGAAAACGTTTTCAATCCACCGCCAAAAGTAAAATCAGGGGTTATCAGGCTGACAAGAAATCCCAAGGAAGGTCTGGCTGGAAATGAAATTCTTTTCAAGCAGATTGTAAAAGCGGGATTCAATCAGAGAAGAAAAAAGCTTTCCAATGCCCTGAAAATCCTGAATATTCCTGAAGCCTTAAAAACCCATGAGTTTTTGGACAAAAGGGCAGAAGAACTCAGCGTTCTTGATTTCATCGGCTTCGCCAATCTCTGGAAACAAAATCAGTAATTCCAAGGACTTGAAGATGGAAGAAGGGAGATGGAAGATATTGAGTTCAAAAATATAGCTCTTCAACATAATTAATGCATTTTTAGAACTCCTAATTAAATTGAGTATAAAAAATCAGTCATGGAAATCACTTCCAGCTTCCTTCTTCTTTCTCCAAAACGTCAAAAAAAAGCCTTTCAATATTACTTGAAAGGCTTTTTCGTATGCTATATGCTTTTATTCTCTGTTTTTCAGCATGATCCATCCGGACCAGTTCATCATCGCTTTTGATTTAGGATATTCAAAATTGAATTTATACCAGTACGTAGCTGTTGGAAGCTTCTTGCCTCCTACTGTTCCGTCCCATACCGGTTTTTCTTTTGAGAATTTGAACATTTCCACTCCATATCTGTCAAAAACAGATCCCGTAAAGTTTTTAAACTCCCCGAGAGCTTTAAGATCCAGAACATCATTGACACCGTCATTATTAGGGGTAATGATATTATTGATCTGTAAGGTATAGAAATCAAAGGTTCCCACACAATGCGTTCCTACTCTTCTGATCAACACTGTATAATTGGTATTGTCTAAGAGACTGGTAAAGATATTGGATTGCTGCCACGTAATTCCGTTGTCTATAGAATACTCTAAAGTGCTTGGTGTATTGTTCATCATTGGATTTTCCGCAATGATTGTCACCGTTTTTTTCGCACTTTCGTAATTGACAGCCGTTACATAAGGCGTTGCTGCTCCTCCAACTTTTGCCGTGAAGGTTTTTTTACAGAATCCGTTGTCCACTTCTACAGTGTACACACCCCAACTGTCTACGATAATCGTTTGTGTGGTAGCTCCCGTACTCCATAGATATTTATAATTCAGTCCGGCCCCAGCATCTAAAACAACACGGTCGCCGATACACATCTCCACATCTTTTAATGGGGAAGTAATTTCAGGCGTCACCTCTATCCTTATGGTTGCCGGGTTCAGTGAACGGCATCCTTTTGCTCCCACCGCATAGACAGTAAATGTAGTAGTCTGGTAAAGGGTTACAGTCTGCGTATTGCCGGTACCAGGGAAATTGGTCCATTGGTACGTAACCCCTCCATCAGCCGTCAGCGTAACGCTTTCTCCCGGACATATTTTTATCCTGGTAGATTTCAATCCTGCTGTAGGAGTGGTTTCTTTAAGCAATTTCAGTTCTATAAGCTTGCTGCAGAATCCTCCGTTTGAAACTACCGTATAAAGAATCTGGCCGTCTGTTCCGTTATAATTTAAAACATTGGTGATATAGTTATCATTCTGAGCAATGGCATCAGCCTGGTTCACATAAAACCTGAACACTGCACCTGGTGTAGGGCTTATTGAAGGCATTGCATTCGTCAGGTCAAAAGTCGTGATATCCGGTGTTGCACAGAGCAGCAAAGTGGCATCCTGTGCCTGTGGAGTTGTCCCTCCATGGATCTCGATGGTTGCTTTGCCCGGACATGGATTTCCCGGAACGCTTACTTCAATGGTGTAGGTTCCGGGCTCTACCGCTGTAATGGTATTGGTAGTAGCACCGGCTACCGGAGCTCCGTTCAAAAACCACTGGTACAATAGGTTAGGATCACTCACTGAAGCAGTAATCACCTGAGGCACATTGTCGCACACATTAATTTCTGATGGCAAAGTTGCCCCGGTTGGGTCCAGAAGCTCTACCCCGATATTAAATGATCCTCCTTCCAGGAATACTGCAGAATCCCAGCCGTGGTCTTCAAAACTTCCCGGCGCAAAATCGGCAACCACCATTTTAAAGTGATACTCCTGTCCCGCCGTTACAGTAGCGGTTGCGGTAAGAGGAACTGTTCTTCCTTCAAAGTTTGTTTCTATATTGGTGGTATTATAGCCTCCAAAATACTGTTCATTCACCGCAGCACAACCTCCGAATCCGGAAATCACGGGATGGATATTGGTAATACTTACAGGGCCTGCACCCGCCGGAAGAACGGCCATATTCTGGTAAGGCCCTCCTGATGTCGGTCTAAGCAAGATGGCAAATGCATCCGCATACTGACATGGAAATGACCCTGAATATTCTTCAGATGCCAGGATATAATTAAATTTAATCTGCGATGTTGTCGGAACGAAATCAAATTCCAGCAGAACACCGTCCGTCAGTGTTCCGGTAGACCCGATGGCTTGTGCAAGGTCGGAATCTGTTCCACCTCCGTTGTTATCACTCAGGTTTCCTTCAGGACCGTTTCCGGCTCTTCTTGCCTTTCCGGTAGAAAGTACAATCCCATCTTTGAAAGGGAAATTGGTCGTTGCTTTGTTAAAATATCCCCAGGATCTTTCGGCATCGGTAACCGCGTGGTTAGGCGTTATCTTCACGTTTGTTACGGTGGGTGTTACACACGTATTGGTTCCTGAAGAGATCAGAACATCTTTCACCAGCTGCGTAATTGAATAAGAAGATGCCGGATACGCCGGGGTATTGACATCAATAAAACTGCCTGCCTTTTGAGCAGCAGTTCCGGAAGGCTTATCCTTAGGCGGTTTCCGGGGACCGGTTACTTGAGAATGTAAAAAGGTCGAAGTGACCACGAAAAATAAAAAAAAGAGGAGATTTTTTCGCATAATACTTTTGTTTCAACAAATTTAATTTATTTCCAAACATATCCTATATTTTTTATATTTTTTTTAATAGAAAAAAAGTAAACCCTCCAAATATGGAAGGTTTACACGCTAGTTTCTATTTTTTAACAATATCCAGCCTGAACGCTGCTCCAGCTTTTTGCTGGCCGGGTTTTCCCACTGTACCTTGTACCAGTAAGTCCCTGTAGGTACATTCATTCCTTTTATTGAGCCTTTCCAGACGGCATCTGTTTTGCTGGCCCTGAAAACCTCTGCTCCATAGCGGTCAAAGATTGATGCTGCAAATTGATTGTATCCTCTGATTCCGGAGAAGTCTATGGTATCATTTACACCATCCATATTAGGGGTGATGGCATTTCTGACAACAAATGTGAAGAAATCCAATGACGTGCTGCATTTTGCATCTTTTACCCTTACCATAATGTGATAATTGGCATTATCAAGAATATTGGTAAATATATTTGATGTCTGCCAGGTTAATCCTCCGTCTATTGAAAACTCTAGTATTCCGGATGTAGGATTGCTTGCTGTAAGGGTGAGTACATGGTTTTCGTACACTATATTCGTAAACTGCGGCAGTTCCGGATTGATCAGTTTGGCAGAAAAAGTTTTGGAACACACTCCGTTACTGATGGTCACCGTATAAGTTCCGGGAACATTGGTCGATATAGTTTGAGTAGTCGCTCCCGTGCTCCACAGATAAGTGTAGTCCGTTCCCGCACCGGCATCTAAAATTCCGGTATCTCCGGCACAGACATTTACATCCTGTAATGTAGAAACAATAGCAGGAACCACCTCTATCGTCACTTTCGCAGAAACCAGTGAGCTACAACCGTTACCTCCAAGCGCAAAAACTTCGTATATGGTAGTAGCTGTCGGCGTAACCACTTGTGTATTTCCATTCCCTGGAAGCCCCACCCAGTTATAGGTAATTCCTCCGGTAGCGGTAAGGGTTACGGATTCTCCCACACAGATTTTTGATCTTGATGCAGCGACTCCTGCAATTGGCGGCCCTACCACAACAGTAACCGTGGCAGGAGTTGCAGAAATACATCCGTTCGCTCCTACAGCAAACACTTCATATACGGTAGTAACTGTCGGGGAAACTACCTGGGTATTTCCGTTTCCTGGAAGCCCTGTCCAGTTATAAGTAGCTCCTCCCGATGCGGTAAGCGTTACTGATTCTCCCACACAGATCCTAGGCTGCGAGGAAACCACCGCCGCTACCGGCAGTGTTGTATTTTGAGTTACCGTTACAGTAGCTGTATATGTACAGCTCAAATTACCCGGCTGGGATACGTTGGTAACAGTAAGAGTATATGTTCCGCCCGCATTCACAACAGGAGTAAGGGTATTAGCCCCTGATACAATATTTCCGCCTCCTGCTGCTGTCCATACAATGGTAGATCCTGCAGGAACTACAGACGCCGAAGCATTTAATGTGGTCTGAGGATTGGTACAGGTAATTTCCTGCGGTGCAGCTATGGTAAGCGTTGTTTCAGCTGTTCTCAGCAACTGAAGGGAAACCACATAATGGCATCCTCCGTTTTTCACCAGAACATAGATGGTCTGATTTCCCGGTGGCGCATAAGCAGTAGGAGTTACAATAAAATTAGCATTTCCTGCCTGAGCGTCAGCGAGATTAACGTAATAAGTAAAGGTTACTCCTGCTCCTGCTGTAGTGATCTGGCTCTGAGCCGTTGTAAGATCATAGGTAAGTCCCGGAGCATAGCATTTATGCAATACTGCATCCTGTACCGTGATAGGTTGTGAAACTTCAATCGTAATGGTTGCCGGGTTTTGGGATATACATCCGTTGGCTCCTACAGCCGTCACGGTATAAGTAGTGGTTGTAGCAGGCGATACAGTCTGTGTATTTCCCGTTCCGGTAAGTGGTGCACCCCAGTTGTAAGTGGTCCCTCCTGAAGCCGTTAAGGTAACAGATTCGCCATTACATATCTGTATTTTACTCGCTGTCAGCCCTGTAACAGGTGGAGCACTATCTCCTGTTACTGTTACGTTGGTAACGCCGGTACAGAGTACATTCCCCGGCTGGAAAGTATTGGAGATGGTTAAAGTATAGGTTCCGGGAGCATTAATTACGGGATTTAATGTAGTTCCTCCTGATACAATGTTTCCTCCTGTGGTGGTCCAGTTAAAAACAGATCCCGCCGGATAAACAGACGCTGAAGCATCTAACGTTGCCTGCGAACTTGTACAGGTCAATATTGGTGGAGTGGCAACAGATGGTGTAATCTGAGGTGCTTTTACCAGCTGCAGTTCTGCTATTTTAGAGCAGAATCCTGTCTTAACCAGAACATATACGGTTTGAGCACCCGGACTGGAGTAAGTAGCGGGAGTGGGAATTGTATTTCCATTTCCGGCAATGGCATCGGCCTGATTGACGTAATATGCAAATGTTGCACCTGGAGTGGTGCTTATGGAAGTCTGTGCCGAGGGTAAGTTAAAGGTGGTATTCCCGGCTGCATAGCAGGCTGTGAGGGTGGCATTCTGTACCACGGGAGAAGTTCCTCCTACCACTGTGATACTGGCCGTTCCCGGACAGCTGTTTCCCGGGATAAATACCTGAACACTGTACACACCCGGCTGGGTAGCCGTATAGGTAGCTCCGGTCTGTCCCGCAATAGGATTGTTATTTAAAAACCACTGGTACGTAACATTTGGAGCCTGTACCGAAGCCGTAAATGTCTGTGGTGTATTATCACACATATTGACGGAAGGTGGGAGCTGCACTCCGGCAGGGTCAAGGATTTTTACCCCAATATCAAAAGAACCTGCTTCAAGGAAAACACCGGAATCAAAATTCGGGTCTGTGTAATCTGCCAGAACCATTTTAAAATGATAGGTCTGACCCGGGATTACCGTTGCTTTTGCAGTGAGTGGAACTGTGCGGCCGTCAAAATTAGTCTGTATCATTGGATTATTGATTCCTGCAAAATATGCTTCATTGGCAGCAGCACATCCGGAACCTCCGGGAACTAACGGGTGGATATTGGTTACACTTACCGGAGTTGAAGTTCCGGGAAGTACGGCAAGATTGGTATAGGTAGGGTCTCCTACTTTCTTTAAAAGCAAAGCAAATCCGTCAGATATGGTACATGCAAACTGATGGTCTGTATCATATTCTTTAGATGCGAACAAATATCTGAATGAAATTTCTGTAGAACTGGGAACAAAATCGAACTCTATATAGGTTGCGTCTCTCAGCGAAGCAAAAGGAACCCCTAAAGCAGTCGCGAGGTCCATATCCCCCATGGTAGGAAGAGCGTCACTCAATGAGGCCTCGAGACTGTTTCCTGCTTTTCTGGCATGCCCTGTCGTAAGAACAATACCCTTTGCAAAAGGAAAAGCTGTGGTTCCTTTATTGAAAAACCCCCAGCTTCTGTTGGCATCGGTTACAGCTAAATTAGGAGAAACATTGACGTTGCTTACATTGGCAGTGGAACAGGTTCCTCCGGATATCAATACTTCTTTTACAAGCTGTGTAATACTGTAATTGGATTCAGGGTATCCGGGCGTATTCACATCAATAAAGGCACCTGCCTTCATAGATGCGGGGCTGCCTTTTTTTGCAGGAATTTTAGATCTGTCTATCTTCTGAGCAAAAACAAAACTTCCCACCAATGCAAAAAATAACACCAAAAATAAACTTCCAATCCTCCTATTTAACATTTTATAGTATTTGAAACAAAAATACTATTTTTTTTGATTGAAATTCAATTTAGAACAATTTACATTATCACTAATACAAGTTTATTTATTTTAACATATACATTCACTTTAATTGAAAACAATAAAAAAGGCTGACAAAAATGCCAGCCATCATATAAATTATATAAAAATTTATTCCAGATTTTTAAGGAGGATCCATCCTGTTTTTACAGCAGTCTGTTTACTGGCCGGATCCTGATAAGTTACCTGATACCAGTAAGAAGCGGTAGGCAGACGTTTCCCCTGGAAATAGCCATCCCAGTACGGTCTTGTTTTTCCTGCTTTAAACACTTCTCTTCCGTAGCGGTCAAAAACAAAGCCTTTAAAGTCTTTATAGCCGCTTACCCCACTGAAATCAATGATATCATTAACCTTGTCTCCGTTTGGTGTAATTACATTTTTCATGACGAATGTAAAGTATTCCAGGAATCCTTCACAACTCGTATTTTTCACTTTTACACGGATGGATATCACAGTATTTTTAGGAACATTGGAAAATACATTGGATGCCTGCCAGGTGTAGCCGTTGTCCACTGAATATTCCAACTGCCCGTTACTTGGATTGCTCGCTGTAAGAACCATAGTTCCGTTAACGTTGTATTCCACTTTTATGATTTCAGGAACTACTGCTCGGATCACCTGTGTTTTGAAATCTTTGGAACATACTCCATTGGATATGGTCACTGTATATTCTCCCGGCGTATCTACTGTAATAGCCTGGGTGGTTTCTCCCGTATTCCATTCATAGGTATAGCCAGGGCCTGAACCGGCATCTAAAAGAATGTTATCGCCTACGCAGATCTGTCCTCCTTTCAGGGAAGATACGATAGCCGGAACTACATCAATGGTAATAGTGGCGGGCTGAAGAGATTTACATCCCTGCGCACCTATAGCATATACAGTATAGGTGGTGGTCTGAGTAGGGCTCACGGTTCTTACTCCCAGGTTTGAGGAAGTATCTCCCCATTCATAAGTGACTCCGTTGATTGCTGTTAATATGATAGATTCTCCTGCACATATTCTCTGTCTCGGAGCGCTTACCTGTGCAACAGGTGTTTCTTCCCTTCTGAGGGTTAGTGTCACCATCCTGCTACAGAATGCACCATTTGAAACTACAACATAAATAACCTGCCCATCGGTCCCGTTATAAGTAGTTGGGTTGGTAATAAAGTTATTATTCTGAGCTTGCGCATCGGTCAGGTTGGCATAAAAACGGAATACTGCTCCAGCCGTTGTGCTTATGAGTGGTTTTGCATCATCAAGATTAAATGTACTGTTGGCAGGTGTTGCACACAACTTTAAGGTTGCATTTTGCGCTGTGGGTGAGGTTCCGCCTACGATGGTAATACTTGCCTTCTGGCATTCTGTTCCACCTACAAAAGTTTTCACTTCATATACACCCGGTGAAGTAGCAACGTATACCGCACTTGTTGCATTAGGAATTACTACTCCGTTTTTGTACCATTTGTAGGTCATTCCCGGAACGGCAGTTACCTGTGCTTTCAGTACCTGTGGGGTATTATCACACATATTGATGCTTTCCCCAAGAGGATTTCCGTTGTTATCCACGATGGTCATCCCGATATCAAAAGACCCTCCCTGTAAAAATACGGCGGAGTCATAACGCTGATCCGAAGCATCTGCAAGAACAAGCTTGAAGTGATAGGTCTGTCCCGGAATAACGGTAGCAACCGCAGTAAGAGGAATGGTTCTTCCGATGAAATTAGTTTCAATATTTGTGGTGTTCAGCCCTGCGAAATACTGCTCATTAATTTCGTCCCCATCACACCCCACTCCGGAGGGAACAATATTGGTAACACTTACAGGTCCGTCCCCGTTGGGTAAAATGGCCAGATTGGTGTACGCAGGATCACCTACTTTTTTTAAAAGAAGAGCAAAACTGTCGGCGAAATTTCCGCATGGAAATCCACTGGTATACTCTTCCGATGCAAACAAATAATTAAATTTCACCTGATTGCTGTTCGGGACAAAGTCAAATTCTACTGCTACCACATCCTTCATAACAACGGGAGGATTAACTGCAGCAATCAGATCCGGATCATCAATTCCCGAACCCGGTACCACATCCGAAAGCTCCCCCGGACCTTCAAACCCGTTTCCGGCTCTTCTCGCTTTACCCGCAACCAATACAATTCCATCGGTGAAAGGAAAATTGGTGGTTCCCTTATGAAAATATCCCCATGCTCTCTCCGGATCTGTTGACAGCTGGTTAGGAGATACGGTCACGTTGCTTACATTGGGAGCAGCACATACTGAACCTCCCGATATAAGAACATTCTTTACAAGCTGTTCAATTGTATACGCAGACTGAGGATAGGTAGGTACGTTCACATCAATAAACACTCCTGCTTTCATGGTCGTCTGACCCGCTTTTTTGGGAGGTGATTTCTTCCTGAGGTTCTGGGAAAATACTGATGCAGAGGTCAACAGTAAAACCAGAAATAAAAAGTACTTGTTCAATCTATAACCTAACATTTTATTATTGTTTGTTCAAATGTAGCAAAAAAAATCAATCAAAATAAGCTGTGTACAATAAAAAAACAATATAATATACTACGCATTCACAATAAATATGTTTTACAATTACATATTCCACAAAAACAGTAGGGTTAAATTCTGAATTTAAAAATTGATTTAAAAAAAATCAGATCTGCATCATACAAATCTGATTTTATATCGGAATTTTTTATGCCTGATCATCCTTATTTTCAGGCGCATTCACCATTATTTTTTCAATTGATCTATTTCATTCTGAAGCTGGCTGATAATATCTTTCAATGCTTTTATCTCATTTTTATTGGAGCTTACATTGCTTTTTAGCATCACATTTTTAGCCCGTTCATTGTGATCCTCATCATCCTCATCCTCATTGATCTCTTCAATATCTTCCTGGATGTCTTCAATATCTTCGTTGATTTCTTCGATATCCTCGCTGATCTCTTCAATGTCCTCACTGATTTCCTCGATATCTTCCTGAATATCTTCAATATCTTCGCTGATCTCTTCGATATCTTCCTGGATATCTTCAATTTTTTCGTGGCTTTTGTTAACAGACATCTGGATGAAAATAGCCAGATAAATCGCTTCCAGGGATACCACAGTGGTAAGAATGAGAAGCATCTTATCAAACTCAACAATATTGAGCATCGGCAAAAGAAATGAGGTGATAAAGAATAAAGTATGAACAATGAGTGATGGAATAGATCCTACCCACCACGTAATGCCGTTTGCAATTTTTTCTAAAACTTCTGTTTTTTCTTTGTCTTTTTTCATCCTTTCTCTGGTATTATACGAGTTCTTTGGTTACGCCAAGTCCAAACAGGGCAAAATCATACTTAGCCGGATCATGTTCATCAAATTTCCTGATGGCCACATCCAGTTCTTCCACTGTTTTCCAGTCATTCTGTGTTCTGAAAACCAGACCAAGTTTCCTGGAAATATTTCCTGTATGTACATCTAACGGAATGGAAAGATTTTTCTGATCCGTATTTTTCCATATTCCAAAATCTACGCCATGTCTGTCTTTTCGAACCATCCAACGCAGGAACATAATGATCCTTTTGGAAGATGAATTTTTATAGGGCGAGCTTATATGTTTATGACTTCTGTGTTTTTCAGTATCCAGAAAATTATTCCTGAACCTTTCAATAGCATGGAAAAAATTAGTTTCATCATCACCCACCTTGAATAAGTTTTCCAGACTTTCGTTTTCTTTATACACTTTATTGAACTGCCTGATGAAATACGCAAAATCCTGGCCGTTAAAAGTTCTGTGTATACTCTTATCCTGAAGAAACTCCAGATCTTTTTCGGAGTGATTTAATACAAAATCATAGGGTGAATTTCCCATGACATCCAGCATTTTCTCTGCAGATTTTATTATAGACTTCCTGTTTCCCCAGGAAATGGTCGCTGCAAGAAACCCTGCAATTTCTATATCCTGCTTTACGGAGAAGCGGTGCGGAATCTGTATCGGATCGTCCTGAATAAAGTCGGGACTGTTATACTGATCTGCTTTTTCGTTTAAAAAGCTTTTTAATTCTTCAAAATTAAGCATAGAGGTTTTAGATTTTTACACTTTCCAGCGCTTTGGGAAGGAAGGTATTTGGAAAAATTGTCCGGGCTTCATCTGTAAATACCGTAAGATCGGCATACCTGTTGGAAAAATGTCCCAGGATCAGTTTTCCCACTTCTGCTTTCTGAGCGATCATCGCTGCTTCCAACGCAGTGGAATGTCCTGTGTAATCTGCCATTTCTTTAAGATCATGCAGGAATGTAGACTCGTGGTAAAGTACAGTCACGTTTTTAATGATAGGAAGCACGGTTTCGAGATAGCGCGTATCACTGCAGAACGCATATGAAACAGGTGGCGCCGGATCCAGCGTCAACACTTCATTTTTAAGGACATAGCCGTCACTCAGAACAACATCTTTCCCTGCTTTTATGTTGTGATAATCACAGGTTTCTATTTCATTGTATTTGGCAATTTCCTTCATGTTCAGGTGCCTGTCTTTCGGTTTTTCTTTAAAAAGGTAACCGTTACAGTAGATCCTGTGGTCCAGTGGAATGGTGTATACTTCTACCCTGCTGTCTTCGTAAATCTTTTCAGAATAGTCTTTATCCAGCTCATGATAAACCACCTCAAAGCCACGATGGGTTTCCGTGATGGTGAATATCGTTTCCAGCATTTTTTTTATGCCTTTAGGACCATAAACATGCAGCGGATTTTCTCTTCCAAGCAGCCGGAAAGAAGCAATAAGTCCCGGCAGGCCAAAACAGTGGTCGCCATGAAGGTGAGAAATAAAGATATGATTGATCTTTGAAAATCTCGCTTTTGCTTTCCGGAGCTGTACCTGGGTTCCTTCTCCGCAATCGATCAGGAAATGCCTTTCTTCCATTTCCAGCAGCTGGGCCGTGGGTGAGGAATTTATGGTAGGAATAGCTGAATTAAAACCTAATATCGTTAAATAAGTGCTCAAATCAATAGTTTATGATAACAAATGTACGACAGAAAATCTAAACACCGGTTTAGAATTAATCTTTTACTTTCAGGAAATCCAGAAACAGATCCAGTGCCTGTTTGCGGTGGCTGATTTTATTTTTATCTTCAGGATTCATCTCAGCAAAAGTCCTGTCATGTCCTTCAGGAACAAAGATAGGATCATATCCGAAGCCTTTATGTCCTTTATTTTCCGTCAGTAAATTTCCGTGGACTCTTCCTTCAAAATAGCGGGCCCCGTTTTCATCGTAATAGCACAGAACAGTAATAAAATAGGCCTTTCTGTTATCTTCTCCTTCCAATTCATTTAAAACTTTCTCTATGTTTTTAGCAAAATCATGATCTCCGGCATACCGCGCGGAAAAAATTCCAGGTCTGCCATCTAAGGCTTCAACAGCAAGACCGCTGTCATCTCCTAAACTAGGAATTCCGGTTTTTTCGAAACAGTACTTCGCTTTAATCAGCGCATTGGCATGAAATGAATCACCATCTTCTACAATTTCTTCGTGAATATCATAGTCTGTAAGACTTTTTACAGTAAAATCATTTCCCAGAATCTGCTGAATCTCTTCTTTTTTGTGTACGTTATGGGTAGCTACTAATAATTCCATTTTTCTATTCATTTTTATCCAATCTTATTTCATATTTCAGGTCTTAACCGGATTTCTATTCTATTTATATTTCAGCGTAATGTATTTTATTCTTTTTTGTAAAAAGATAATAAAACAAAGAAAAAAGTACAATTCCAACAGCCAGTATGGTCCATTCGGGAATTTTAAAGGCATCTGCAAAGCTTTCGGTTTTGGTGTAGGTAACCAGCAGTGAAGAACACAGGTTATTGAACCCGTGCAGCAGCATAGGCAGCAGCAATGACTTTGTTTTATAATAAACCAAACCAAGCACACATCCCAGCAATACCGCTCCTACAAACTGCCATGGATTTCCGTGAACCAGCCCGAAAATAACGGATGCATAAAAAATGGCTCTTGCAGGATCTACTCCCTTATTAATCAATCCCTTCTGAATAATTCCCCTGAAAATAATTTCTTCAAATATCGGGGCCATAATAACCGTCATAATGATCATAATGACCGGCTCAAAGGTGAGCTGCTCCATAAGCCGTGAGAAAAATTCATAATATTTTCCCCAGAAAGGACCAGTGGTAGGAATAAGAGAAGTAATAAATTCCGAAATAAACATCATGCCGATCATCATCGGAAATATCAGGACATAGGTGTAAACATTGGTGGGGGAAAAATTGAAATTCAGTTTTTTTCCTGTGGATGGTCTTACGATAAAGAAATCAAAAAAAGCAATCGCCATCAGGAATCCGGCTGCATTGGTCACCATGAGAAACCAATCTTTCAGCTCTAGATTCTCCCTGAATACCACCTTCCAGAAGGTTCCGAAAAAGGAAACCGCCATTGTTCCTATAAATAATCCTGCCAGTAAAACAAGACCGCCGATCCAGGTGAATGTAAACTTCGGATACCTGCTATTTTCCATACTTTTCTTTGTGAAATTTATAAAAACAAAGGTAATTTTTTTGAAAGGCTTTGGCAACTAAAAAACGGAAATAGTTGTTTGGGTTGAAGGGAATGAGTTGGAGTGTGGGAATCTTATTACTGGTGGCTTCGGGAGCCTCAGCCGCCGGGTATTTGTCGTCTATTCAATATTTCCAAACAATCCCACCCTCAACTCTTTCACTCTAAAACACTCCTATATTTCTACACTCCAACCCTCCAACCCTAAAACTCTCCTACTCTAAAACCTGCACCTACAACTTATTCCCTGAAATTATTTGAAACCTCATAAAAAATCCCGATTTTTGCAACTTCAAAATACACTATGTCAGACTTAATCAAAGAAATACAAAAAAGAAAGACTTTCGGGATCATTTCCCACCCGGATGCCGGAAAAACCACTCTTACGGAAAAATTACTTCTTTTCGGGGGGGCTATCCAGGAAGCCGGAGCCGTAAAGTCGAATAAAATAAAAAAAGGAGCTACCTCCGACTTCATGGAAATCGAAAGACAGAGAGGGATCTCTGTGGCGACTTCCGTATTAGCTTTTGAATATAAAGACCATAAAATCAATATCCTGGATACGCCCGGTCACAAGGATTTTGCTGAAGACACTTATCGTACATTAACAGCAGTTGATTCTGTAATCGTAGTGATTGACGTTGCAAAAGGAGTTGAGGAACAGACTGAAAAACTGGTTCAGGTGTGCAGAATGAGAAATATTCCGATGCTTGTTTTCATCAATAAGCTTGACCGTGAAGGTAAGGATGCTTTCGATCTTCTGGATGAGGTGGAACAGAAACTGGGCTTACGGGTGGTTCCTTTATCTATTCCAATCGGGATGGGAAGTGACTTCCAGGGCATTTACAATATCTGGGAAAACAACATCCAGCTGTTCCTTGAAGAAAAGAAGCAGAAAGTAGGTGAAACCGTTAAGTTTGATGACATCAATGATCCTTCCATCGATGAGGTGATCGGAGAAAAAGCAGCTCAAAATTTAAGGGATGAACTGGAACTTGTACAGTCTGTTTATCCTGAGTTCAGCCGTGACGATTATATGGCCGGGGAACTGCAGCCTGTGTTCTTCGGATCAGCTCTGAATAATTTCGGAGTCCGTGAACTGCTGGATGCATTTATTGAAATTGCTCCCATGCCACAGCCTAAGGAAAGTGATACCCGTCTTGTAAAACCTGAAGAAAATACTTTTACAGGATTTGTCTTTAAGATCCACGCGAATATGGACCCTAAACACAGGGACCGGCTTGCTTTCGTGAAAATTGTTTCCGGAACCTTCAAAAGAAATGAAAATTATCTGCTGGTAAGAGAAGGCAAAAAAATGAAATTCTCTTCCCCGAATGCATTCTTCGCAGATAAAAAAGAAATTGTAGACGAGAGTTTCCCGGGTGATATCGTAGGACTTCATGATACAGGAAGTTTCCGGATCGGAGATACGCTGACCGGTGGTGAAAAACTGAGCTTCAAAGGTGTTCCAAGCTTCTCTCCGGAACATTTCCGATATATCAACAACAACGATCCGCTGAAAGCCAAACAGCTTGCCAAAGGTATTGACCAGCTGATGGATGAAGGGGTTGCCCAGTTATTTACCCTGGAAATGAACGGAAGAAAGATCATTGGAACTGTGGGGGCACTTCAGTACGAAGTTATTCAGTACCGTCTGGAGCATGAATACGGTGCCAAATGTACTTATGAGCCTCTTTCCATGCATAAAGCATGCTGGGTGGAAGCGGATGAAAAGTCTGAAGAATTCAAAGAGTTTGCAAGATTAAAGCAGCGTTTCCTGGCCAGGGATAAATATGACCAGCTTGTATTCCTTGCAGATTCTTCATTCACCATTCATATGACCCAGGAGAAGTTCCCGAATGTAAAACTGCATTTTATCAGCGAATTTAATAACGCTTAATATTAAATTCAATTAAAAATAAAACCCGTTCAATACCAAATTGAACGGGTTCTTTTATATCAAAAAAGTCTGTCTTATTTTTTGATGATCAGTTTCTTAGAGATCTTCTGACCGTCTTTGTCTACCTGAATAATGTAAACTCCTGACGGAAGAGAGGATAAATTAACTTCTTCACGGATTTTACTGCCTTTCAGTTCTTTTGTAGCATTAACAAGTTTCCCGTCCATCGCAAAAACAGTGTACGCAATTCCGTTGGCTGCTTCAGTTTCGATGGTGAAAATTCCTTTTGAAGGATTCGGGTAAATTTTTATTCCTTCTTCAGCTTTTTCAGTTTCGCTGGTTCCCAGTGTAGAATTGATTGTGAAGTTGGTGGTATTCACATTTAAAAATACATTATCTACTGCTTTAATCATAATTCTTGCTGTAGAAGAGGTTCCCAAACCTCCCGGAACATTGAATGTGTATGATCCGTTGTTTGGAGTACTTGCTACAAGCGTATGAGGGAAAGTAAGCCCGCCGTCTTTAGAGAGCAGGATCATTACGTTCGCCGTATTCACAGGTGCTGCATTGGTATTGGCAACGTTCCAAGTAATGGTTTGAGATGTGCCTGAATTCCAGACCACCCCTGCAGCATTCTGGGAAGTTACCGTAAATGGTCCCGCAGCAGTAGTTACGGTAAGCTGGATGTCATCCCGTCCGGTTTGTCCGCCCACCGGCTTATTATCTCTTACCAGTAACGAGAAATTTAAAGTTCTGGCTACGGTAGACAGTTTCTCCCATGATTTAGGGTTTGAAGGTGTAATAATGGTTGAATTATATCCGTCAATAATGGTCGAAAGTCTTGGAAAATATCTTGTAGGTGACGTTGTAGCCCACAGCGATCTGAACATTGGCCCTTGTGCATTTGCCGGTCTTGGAGGCATCGTTGCGGCACCAAAGTCGATCTGTTCCCAGTTGTAGGTAATAGCATCACCATCCGGATCGGAACCTACTCCTGTTAAAGCAAACGGTGTTCCCATAGGAATTGTTCTGTCAGGTCCGGCATTGGCAGTTGGTTCATTGTTTCCGGTGGGTGTATTTACGCCACAGTTTCCTCCGGTGGTAATTCTTGTATACATTTCGCGGATGCTTACTGCATGGAAATAGGCGTCACTGTTACTCTGAACGTTTGGAGAACAGATTCCTGCATATCCCATAATGGTACTTGCACTTCCCGGTTCTATTGAAGTATTGTCATTTCTGTTACAAGTATTATTCTGGGTATGGTTAGCCCCAAACTGATGCCCCATTTCGTGTGCTACGAAATCAATCACAAAAGGATCTCCTACCGGAATTGCCGAACCTGTAACGCCTCCCGCTTTTACGCTGCTGCATACTGAAGGCGTGTAAGCTAAGCCATTGTCATTCCCCTGGGTAGCCTGAAAAAATACATGCCCGATATCATAATTATTGGCTCCGATGGCATTATTGGTTACCACAATGTTTTCATCAATCATCTGGTAGGCATCCAGCGCATCAAAGGTATCTGAAGAAATAAAGAATAGCTGGTCTGTATTGGCCACAAGCTGCAAAGTCACAGAAATTTCATTTTCAAACACCTGGTTAAGACGGGCTACCGCCAGATTCACTGCAGCCAGTACAGCCGCTCTTTTCTGTGCATCAGTTCCGGTACCTACCCCTGCCTGCTGGGCTGCATAAGCAGTATACTCTATAGTGGTACTGATAGCCAGCCTGTATCTCCGCAGCAAGCCGTCTGCAACGGTTTTGCCGTGCACTTCGGGAACCAGATCATTTAAAGGGGAATCTCCTTTGAACAGACAGTCGAAACGGCTTTGTGAAGTGGCATTTTTTCTGTCATATACCATATAGGTCTTGTTATCTTTAGAATATGAATCTATATAGTACATGCCTTTTATCCCTCTCACCACTGCATTCAGTCCGAAATACGGATCATAAGTGAATCTGATGTTGGTAGAAGGATCTCCTACTTTCTGTCCGGTATAAGATCTTACCTCGGAATATCTTGCCTGCAGATCCGGGTGCATGGTAGATGCTTCAAATACTTCATAGATATCAAATGTTCCCTGGTCATTCGGAAATTTCACAAGAATTCCTTTTTCTGAAGAAAGCCTGTTTCTTTCCGGTGCCAGAGAAAGCTGGTGCTTCAGTTCATCTGTATTCAGGCTGACCAACTGATAATCTGAAGTTCTTACATTTCTTTCTCTTGTTTCTTTCACAGTTTTCTGTGCAGCCCTGCTCCACGTGTTCTGCTGTGACATAGCTGTTCCAGAAAGGAATATAAAACTCGATAGAAATAGTATTTTCTTTCTCATGGTAATATATTTAAATAGTTATTAATTTAATTTTCTTGGGGCTGTCTTTGATTTTAATGATCAGTACTGGATTGGATTGTTTTTTCTCTGCATATTCCTGGTTTTCCACTTCTTTATAAAAAACATTCAGATGGGCTCCTTCTGTTTCCAGTTTTTCAATATCAATATCCCCGTTGCTTATTTTTTTCAGACCTGGCTTTAAGACTAAAAAATATTCGCCTTCATCTAAAACAGGAATTGGCGCCGATCTTGAATATCCGGAGTCATTGAATTTCATATAGAGTTCTTTAATCCCTTTTGTAGAAGTTATCACAGTATATTCTTCCAGATTGATCTTGGAATTCAATCTTCTGATTTCAATAAATTCCACTTTTTGAGAATTTTTATTTTCGGGGTTCATTGATGAAATATTTTTATATTCAGTACAATTAAGCAGTAAATGACTAAAAAAACTCAACAAAACGAAACTTTTAACAAATAAACTCATAATCACAAATATAGAAATTATTTAGACACAAACATTAGATTTTGTGTTATCATTTTTCATACTAACCGTCTAAAAATGAGACAATAAGTAGCTTTATAGCAGTCTGTATTCTTTTGAGACCCCGAAACATAGTAATAAATCATTACAACAAATAATAATTTGTAAAACAATTGTAAAACAGATATAAAACACTGGTTTTTAAATACTTAAAATTTTACGAAAATAATACTTTGCATTTACAAAAGCCTGTGTCTGATCCCCGCTAATTTTACTTCATCAAAAAAATTAACGTTATGAAAAAGTTCATATTACTGGTTGCTTTATCAGGCACTTTTATAATGTGTAAAAAGGGGGAAACTGCACAATCCCAAATTGAAGATACTTTACATGCGGCGGACAGTACGGCTTCGGCAGTTACGGAAACCGTTGATGCTATTAGTAATACAGCCAGTACAGTTCTGGATTCTGCCAATGTCAGAATAAAGGACCTGGAAGATACGAAAGGTGAAATTCAGCAGAAGATAGAACATACTTCCAAAATAGTAGATTCCTTATCGGATAAAATTGCTTCCGTAAAACTGGAGTCAAAGATTGAGAAAAAGGATTCCGCAGAGAAAAAAACGGAAAAGGTGATCGTGAATGTACCTGCTCCAAAGGTGATTAAAGAGACTAAAATTGTTTATAAAGACAAGCCTCAGAATGACAGCTATGAGCTGAAAAATAAAATGGTAAAAACCGGCACGCTGTCCATAAAAGCAGATAACGCAGAAACCGTAAAAGAACTTGTAAAAGAGGAAACCCTGAGAAATAACGGATATGTAAAAGGTGACGAACTAACCTATATTACCACAGAAGCAGCCGGCAGGAATTCTTCCTACACGGAAAACAGCCAGAAGGTATATTATATGGATATCAAAGTTCCGATCCGGAATTTTGATGATCTGATGACTGACCTGAGCGCCATTGGGGATATTGAAACGAAAAACATACAGGTTTCCGGAAATAATTACGCGGATAATACACTTTGTACGATCACCGTAACTCTTACTGATCTGTCCGGATATGAAAAAGAACCTAAAACTTTCGGCGAGAAGTCGCTGGCAGCCGTATCTTCCGGCTGGGGCGTGATCACTTCTGTCTTTCTTTTTATTCTTCCGTTATGGCCTTTATTTCTGATTGGCGGAATCGGATATTATTTTTATAAGAAAAGGAATAAAGGAACTACGGGCGGAAATCCCCAATAAAACTCCAAATGGTGTATTTTAATATTATTTTAATCCCAATTAAAAGTGAAACCCATTTCTTCTTCCTATCTTTATCGAATCAGATAAAAAGAAATAATACTCATATATTATTAAAAAAGTGGTTTGTAAAATGAGAAAGGCCCCCTATCGGGAGCCTTTTTCTATTTCATATTCACTACTTTATCTACAATAAACTTTGTATTTCCCCTCCACGGAAGTGCTCCGTTGTATTCTTTGTAATGGAGATCAAAAGTTTTCCCGCTGTTGGTTTCCAATTGCCTGAAAATCTCAGGATCTTGTACAGAGAATTCAAATTCGTAGCTGGTGATGGTTCCCGTCTTTCCTTTTCCAAAACCTTCCTGGATCAGTTTTCCTTCATAGGTTTTGAAGACATAGCCTTTTTTCATGGCATAGTTCAGATAGCCGGATTTCACACCTTCCCCGAAAACGAAATAATATTTATACCATACTACAACGCCTATCAGGAGAAGAATAACGCCAAGGCTGATCCACAAAGTTTTTTTCATAAGAATAGTGTTTTATATTCAGTTTATTTTGCAATACTTCTGGAGATCACAATTTTCTGGATCTCGGAAGTACCTTCATAGATCTGCGTGATTTTCGCATCTCTCATTAATCTTTCTACGTGGTATTCTTTCACATATCCGTATCCACCGTGGATCTGTACGGCTTCAATCGTAGTGTCCATTGCCACCTGGGAAGCATATAATTTTGCCATTGCTCCGCTTTCAGAAATGTCTTTACCGGCATCTTTTTCACAAGCCGCTTTGAAACACAGCATTCTTGCCGCTGTAATCTGCGTAGCCATATCTGCTAATTTGAAAGCGATAGCCTGGTGGTTGATGATCTCGGTTTTGAATGCTTTTCTTGTTTTGGCATATTTCAAAGCCAGTTCGTAAGCTCCCGAAGCAATACCTAAAGCCTGAGAAGCAATCCCGATTCTTCCTCCGTTCAATACTGCCATTGCAAAATTGAATCCGAAACCGTCTTCCCCGATTCTGTTCTCTTTCGGTACTTTTACGTTGTTGAAGATCAAAGAATGCGTATCACTTCCTCTGATTCCCAGTTTATCTTCCTTCACCCCTACTTCAAAACCTTCCCATCCTCTTTCTACGATGAAAGCATTGATTCCCTTGTGTTTTTTCTCAGGATCTGTCTGTGCAATAACGATATAATAAGAAGCTGTTCCCCCATTGGTGATCCAGTTTTTAATCCCGTTTAAAAGATAGTAGTCTCCTTTATCTTCTGCGGTAGTCTTCTGAGAAGTAGCATCAGAACCGGCTTCCGGCTCAGATAATGCAAAAGCCCCGATTACTTTTCCGCTTGCAAGAGGGGTAAGATATTTCACTTTTTGCTCTTCGGAAGCAAATTTTTCAAGACCTGCACATACGAGTGAGTTGTTTACGGACATTACCACCGCTGCGGAAGCATCAATTTTTGCAATCTCCTCCATCGCCAAAACGTAAGAAACACTGTCCATACCAGCACCTCCGTATTTAGGATCTACCATCATCCCCAAAAGACCCATTTCACCCATTTTCTTTACCTGTTCCGTAGGAAATTTCTGGTCGCGGTCTCTTTCGATTACTTCGGGTAATAGTTCATTTTGTGCAAAATCTCTTGCAGCCTGCTGAATCATCAGCTGTTCTTCCGATAAATTAAAGTCCATAAAAAAATAATAATTAGATAGGCGTAAATTTACACTTTTTGACGAAACCTGAAAATAGAAATAGAAATTAGGGAGCAGGATGCAGGGATTAGGCAACAGGGATCACGGACAGAGGGTGATACGGACTAAAATTCAGTGGTAAACTTAGACGGTTCATATTTTTAAATAATGATGATAAATCCTTTGTTTGCTATGGCAGGCATTCAATTAATTTCCAAATGGTGATTTCTGCTTACTACAATTAAAAAAAATGCTTATATTTAAAATTCTTTAAAAATTGCTTAAAAAATCATGACGATCAAAAGATTATTCGATATTCCACACTACGCTTTAGAAAAATTTCCTAAAACGGATATGTTTGTGACCAAATATCAGGGCGAATGGAAAAAAACTTCTACACTGGAGTTTATCAATCAGGGAAATAAGATCTCCAGAGGACTTTTAAAACTGGGTATTAAACCTGGTGATAAAATTGCTCTGATCACCACCAATTCCCGTACGGAATGGGCTGTGATGGATTTGGGGCTGTCTCAGATCGGGGTTGTTTCCGTACCGGTATATCCGAGTATCTCTGCTGAAGATTATGAATTCATCTTTAATAATGCTGAAATACAGTACTGTTTTGTATCGGATAAGGAACTTTTTACCAAAGTGATGAAAGTAAAACATAATATTCCTTCATTGCAGGGTATTTTTACTTTTGACACGATCAGCGGTGCAGCCAACTGGAGAGAAATTCTGGACCTGGGTGAAGATGATTCTACCCAAATAGAGGTGGAAGATCTTTCCAATGCGATCAATTCCGAAGATCTTGCAACCATTATCTATACTTCCGGAACCACAGGAAGACCAAAAGGGGTGATGCTTACCCATCATAACATCGTTTCCAACGTATTGGGTTCCATCCCAAGGATTCCAAAAAGAAAAGGTCTTGACTATAAGGATTCCAGAGCGTTAAGTTTCCTTCCGATCTGCCATATTTTTGAAAGAATGCTTTTCTATCTGTACCAATATAATGGTTTTTCCATCTATTTTGCCGAAAGTATCGATAAGATGGGTGAAAATATCAAAGAGGTAAAGCCTCAGTACATGACGGTAGTGCCAAGGCTGGTAGAAAAAGTATACGATAAGATCTATAATACAGGATCGTCTGCCGGCGGCCTGAAATCTAAAATATTCTTCTGGGCCCTAAACCTGATCAGCAAGAAGAAAACTATTTCAAAACCATCCGGACTGCAGGAAATCATTGCAGATAAGCTGGTGTTTTCCAAATGGAGAGAAGGTCTTGGCGGTGAAATCGTAACCCTGGTTTCGGGCTCTGCAGCCTTATCTTCCCGATTAAATATGCTGTTCCAGAATGCCGGAATTCCAATTCTGGAAGGCTATGGATTAACGGAGACTTCACCCGTGATTTCCGTTAACAGTTTTGAAAAAATGAAGGTAGGAACCGTAGGAATTCCATTGGACAACCTGAAAGTAAAGATCCAGGAAGATGGTGAGATTACGGTAAAGGGGCCATCTATATTCAAAGGATATTTTAAAAATGAAGAAATGACCAGGGAAGCCTTCACGGAAGACGGTTATTTCAGAACAGGAGATATCGGCCATATTGATTCCGAAGGATTCCTTCAGATCACTGACCGTAAAAAAGAAATGTTCAAAACCTCAGGCGGAAAATATATTGCTCCCCAAACCATTGAAAACCTGGCGAAAGCGTCAAAATTCATCGAACAGATCATGGTGGTGGGTGATGGTGAAAAAATGCCGTGTGCTTTGGTACAGCCTGATTTTGAATTTGCTAAAAGCTGGGCTCAGAGAAACAACCTGAATATCGGTTCCACTCCCGCTGAGATTGCAAAAAGCCCGGAACTTAAGGAAAGAATTGAGAAGGAAATGGATGGCATTAATGAACATCTCGGAAACTGGGAAAAAATCAAAAAAATTGAACTTACCCCGGAAGTATGGGCTATTGATACCGGACTTCTGACACCTACTTTAAAGCTGAAAAGGAAAGCAATTAAAGAAAAATTCATGGATCTGTATAATAAGATGTATGAACATCAGGATTAATTATTTTTAAATGAAATTATTCAATCATACTTTCATTTGCCAATCTACTCTTGTTGGATTGGCATTTTTTATGTTTTCGTGTCAGAAAAAGACAGAATTAAAAAAAAGAGCGGAGGTTCCTCCCCCTTTATACAGTAAAATATCCAATGCTTTAAAAGAAAAGGTATTAGTGGATTATATTCAAACTGCAGATATTATAAAGCCTGATATAAAAAATGGAGTCCCTTTTCATAAGCTTGATTACGATAAGATTATTGCTTATGATTTTGCAGGTGATGAGGAAACTTATCCCAATGCCATTGATAAAAAGGGGAGATTTGTTCCTGTCATTATAAAACAACAATTTTTAACTCAAAAACAGGCTGATCAGATATTATCCGCTCTATCAAAAAATTCAAGCTATGGAGAAAGTTCTGCTGCCTGCTTCCAACCCCATCTTGGATTGGTATTTTTTAAAGGAACTCAAAAAGTGAATCAGATTAGTATCTGCTTAAATTGCAATTCTTCTATTACGGAGATTGACATCCCCGCAAGGACACACAGGGTATTTAATAAAGGTAGAGATAATGAATATTCTTTTTCCGGATTTACTTCCGCCGGAAAATCTGCTATTATCAATCTGTGTAAAAATATAAACTTTTATTACGGAAAGAATAAATAAAAAAAGACCGGAAGCAATTCTTCCGGTCTTTATATTTTAATAAACCTGAGCGATTAAAATTTAATCACAGATTTCATTTTATCATTTTCTTCCATTACCAACTCGTCATCTACAAGGATTTTCCCAGAGTGTTCATCGATAATGATTTTCTTTCTTTGAGCGATCTCCATCTGCTTTTGAGGAGGAATGGTGAAGAATGATCCTTTCGGAGCTCCTCTTTCCAGTCCTACAACAGCCAGTCCGTTCACAGAGCTTTTTCTGATTCTGTTATATGAAGAAAGCAGTCTTTCGTCAATTTTACCGGCAAACTCTTTAGATTGTTCGATCAGGTATTCCTCTTCTTTCTGAGTTTCAGAAATCAGACCTTCAAGCTCTTCTTTTTTGAATTTCAAGTGGTTCTTTAAATCCCCGATTTTGTCGTTAAGCTCGCTTAAAGTTTCATTTTTGTGAGCAATTTTAGCTCCGAATTCTTTGATTCTCTTTTCAGCAAGCTGAATTTCAAGATCCTGGAATTCTATTTCTTTTCCTAATGCTTCAAACTCTTTATTGTTTCTTACATTATCCTGCTGAGATTTGTATTTTTCAATTAAAGTTTTTGCATGGTTAATCACTTCATGCTTGGTCTTGATCTGGTCATCCTGATCTTTGATATCTGCATGGAATTTTTCAGCTCTTTTTTCAAGTCCTTCAATCTCGATTTCAAGATCTTCAACCTCAATTGGCAATTCTCCTCTGGTATTTCGGATTTCATCCAATCTTGAATCAATGATCTGCAAATCGTATAAAGCTCTTAATTTTTCTTCAACTGAAATATCGTTGGTCTTTGCCATATTTAAATGAAATAATTTACTGGGTTTGTTTTTTCAAAAGATTTTGAAATTGCAAATGTACTAAATTTTTGTGACAAAATTTCAAATAATTGTTGAGTTACAAATTGTTCGGATTCATAATGGCCTATGTCGCAGATCAGCATTTTGGATTCTGCCAGAAAATAGTCATGATATTTAATGTCTCCGGTGATATAGGCATCACACTTCTGAGTTAATGCCGCTTTAATTCCACTGGCTCCGGAACCTCCCAAAACCCCTACCCTTTTGATTTTTTTATGGGTAAAATCTGAATGTTTGATTAGTTCCAAACCAAATTTATCTTTTACCAGCTTTAAAAACTCCCGCTCATTCATGGCTTCTTCAAACTCGCCATACATTCCCAGACCTGAATGCTGATTTTCATTATCCAGCGCATAGACCTGATAAGCCACCTCTTCATAGGGATGTGCCGCTTTCATGGCTGAAATGATCCTTCCCTTTTTATAGTCTTCAAAAATAACCGAGATCATATCTTCGTCAGCATTTTCGCGGATATTCTGCTGTCCGGAGAAGGGATTTGAGCCTTCAATGGGTCTGAAGGTGCCGTTGCCGTTAAGGGTAAAGCTGCATTCGTCATAAAAACCAATATTTCCGGCTCCTGCAGCAAACAGGGCTTCTCTTACTTTTTCTGAATGATCTTTCGGAACAAAGACCGTGAGCTGCTTTAGATTATTTTTCTTAGGCTGAAGGATTTTCAGGTCTTTTAACCCCAGCTGACTGCAGATTCCATGGTTCACTCCAAAGAAATCATTATCAAATGCCGTATGGATCGCATAAATGGCAATTTTATTTTCAATGGCTTTCAATACGGCTCTTTCCACATAATTTTTTCCGGTCAGGGATTTTAATCCTGAAAAAATAATCGGGTGAAAACATACGATCAGGTTACAATTTTTCTGAACAGCCTCCTCCACTACATTCTCCAGCGCATCATGACACACCAGTATTCCGCTCACATTCCGGTCCGGAACTCCGCAAAGCAGTCCCACATTGTCAAAATCTTCTGCCTGCCGCAGCGGAATACGGTTCTCTATTTTTGAAATTACTTCGCTTATTGTCATTTTATTCTGTATGTTTGCTACGAAAATAACGATAATTTGTTAATTTTAAAAAACATTAAAAATGGAAAAAGAGCATAATCTTGTTCCCGAAGACAAGCTTTGGAAAAGATTTCTTTACAGGGTCATCTACCGTACCGATACAAAACTCGGGAAATTATTTGATGTCGCTTTATTGTCTCTGATTCTGATCAGCACTGCCATTATTATGATGGAGAGTGTTCCTCAACTTGATAAAAGATTTCATTATACCTTCATCATCCTGGAATGGATTATCTCCATTTTTTTCACCGTTGAATACTGGATGCGCATCACTGTTGTTAAAAATAAGAAGCATTATATTTTCAGCTTTTTCGGAATCATCGATTTTCTGGCATTGGTTCCTTTTTATCTGAGCTTTTTCTTTCCTGTGACCAAATATTTCCTGATCTTCAGAATGCTGAGGATGCTGAGAATTTTCAGGATATTCAATCTTCTTGATTTTATGAATGACGGTTACCTCATCGTCCGGGCTTTAAAGAACAGTTCCAGAAAGATTTATATATTCCTGTTATTCCTGATTATTTTCTCCGTGATTGTAGGTTCCCTGATGTTTATGGTGGAAGGCGGAAGACCAGGTTTTGAAACGATCCCGCAATCTATTTACTGGGCTGTGGTTACTGTAACTACCGTAGGCTACGGGGATGTATCCCCTATCACCCCGATGGGTAAATTTTTTGCGGTTATTCTTATGCTTGCAGGTTATTCTATTATTGCCGTTCCCACAGGAATTGTAACGGCAGAAATGCGGAACAAAAGACAGAACCTGGAAAAGATATGTGATCAGTGCGGGAATGAAGATATTGATGATGATGCACGGTACTGCAAGCAGTGTGGCAAGAAATTAGCTTAGTATATGGTATTGAAATTAATCTATTAACCAAATACCACAGAAATCATGGAACCACAAAAGAAAAATAAACCGAACAGTCTGGTCATCATTCTTTTTGCTTTAATTGTATTAATGATTATTATTTATTTTATACTCGTCATGTTTTTCCCTACTGTCTTTGAAAGTATGAATACGGGAGATATACAGCCGGTGCCGGATAAATGAGTAATGAGTGATGGGTAATAAGTAATATAAAAAGACGGCTTTCGCCGTCTTTTTTTGATATAATACTGTTGTTTTTTATTTTTTGATGGCTTTGATGGTTTGTTTTGAGCCGTCTTTCATCGTTAAACTAAGGAAATATACTCCCTGTTTCAAGTCTCCCAAATGAAGGGATGAAGAAGGCTTATCAATGGTTTTTACCAGTCTTCCGGAAGCATCAGAAACAGAAATGGATTTCACAAGATCTGCTTTGGAGAGATTCAGCACCTCTGTAAAAGGGTTGGGATAGGCCTTGATGACATCTTTCAAATTGGAAACTTCTGAAATTGCCAGTAATGCTGATTCTATTTTAAAATTATCCACAAAGAAGTCATAGTCTTCCGAATCATTTACCGTACCGTCTGAAGCATAAAATGCAAATATGGTGTTCGCTCCGGTATAGGATGTTAAATCAAAAGAATAAGGCGTGGAAGTATTGGAAGGTGTATTAGATGCATCCCATGTCTCCAGAACAGTCCATGTAGCTCCTCCATCTCCGGACACCAGGAACTGAACCACATCATCCGATCCCATGGCAGAAGGTGTCACGTCAAAAAACTCTGTAACTCCGTAATCGAACTTCACTCTGTATCCACCGGCTGACAGGTCGAAAGGTACGGTTTTCAGCCACGCCGCAGTACCATCTGAATAAAGATTGATCTTTGCAGAAGTGTTACCGTCTCCCGCGTTCAGGAAGTCTGAATCATACCAGAATTCCTCTGTTCCCGTAGGCCCGGTTGCAGCATCACCACCTGAAGCCTGCTCCCAACAATTTCCCGGAAATGTAGTAAAGTCATTGTTATATGTTGTGGCAGGAACTACGGAGGCGCAATCTGTTGTAAAGGATGTGCCTACAGACCATCCGCTTTTATCAGTTGTTGTACAGACAGATCTTACCCATACATAATAGGTTGTAGCCGGGGTAAGAGAAGACAATGGAGTTGATAAAGCAGACGCACCAACGCTTCCGGTAGCTGCTGTAGTGCTTGTGGGAGCTGTATTTGTTGAATCATAATAATATTCGTATCCCACTCCAACCGTGCTGGTAGAAGCAGTCCACGAAATAGCAGCTGAATTAAATGTAACTCCACTGGATGACAAATTACCCGGCGCCAGACAGCTTGGAACAGCTCCGATCACTACCGTATAATCATGTGCTTCTCCAAATCCTTCTACATTACATGGCTCAGGGCTGCTTGAATATCTGTCTCCTACCCGCATTCTGTACGTTCCCGGCGTTACGGTGGCAGGAATTGTAATAGTTCCGTCAGTAACCGTAGCGCTTCCAGATCCGGTGCTGGTAGCCTCACCCACCAGTTCCGGTGCTGCATCATCAAAGGTTCCGTTGTTATCAAAATCAATCCAGATCTTTACCACCTGGTCTTCATAATCGTGGGTAACAGAAAAGGCGTAATTAACGCCTGCATTCAAATTAATTGTCTGGGTGGTGTAATCTCCATATGCCAGCTGGCTGCACCCCGTATCCAGGTGACTGAATCCTGCAGATGGAATTGTAAAACTGTTGATCATATCCCCACCTTCGCAGCCTTCCTCAAATTCAGGGATGCAATACGTCTGGCCAAATCCAAACACGCCGACAATTATTAAATTCACAAGTAAAAGCTTTTTCATATATGCAATTTTTATGGTTTAAACAAATTTAATGAAAAAATATCATCAATATATATTTATATAATAAAAAAGAGACGACCTATGGCCGCCTCTTCTAAAAATAAATTAACTAATGGTTTATTTTTTAATGGCTTTAATCGTCTGCTTAGATCCATCTTTCAGGTTCAGAGTTACCAGATACATTCCTTGTTTCAGATCTCCTAACTGAAGGGCTGATGAAGGATTATCAATGGTTTTCACCACTCTTCCGGCAAGATCAACAATAGAGATTGATTTTACTTTTGAGATATCTGAAATATTCAGAACATCGTGGAAAGGATTCGGATATGCTTTAAGATCATTTTTAGCTGCTGAAGTTTCAGATGTTGCCAATAATGATGCATCATAAGCTGAAATCCTAAACTCTCCTGTAGTACTTCCTCCACCTGCACTTCCTGTGTATCTCCATACACTTACGTATAAGGTAGCACCAGGAGTCTGCCCTGTTACACTAACCAGAGAGAAGTTATCTACTCCAGCGTCATCATCACAAGCTATACTTGTTAATGATCCGCAAGTCCCGGAATGGATAGAAAGTACACTATCTACAAATCCTGATCCTGCAACTCCCTGAACTTCCAGGGTCACTTTTCCGCTTGCAGGTACCACTACTGAATACCAAACGTTATCTCCTCTGCTTGACTGGCAAGACGTAGTTCCGTCTGTAACTGCATTTACGTTTGTAGAAACAATTGCATTTGCATTAAAGTTACCTCCAACCGTTAAAGCTACAGCTCCTGCGCAAACATCATTAGCTGGTGGTGCCGGAGGCGTATTTACACAGATATTGAAACTGTTGTTAGCTCCTGCTCCGTTGCTGTTATATACTCTTACATAGTAAGTTTGCCCCACGGTTAGTCCTGATGCATTGGTAGAGTTTGTTGTTCCGCACTGAAGGCTTGTTAAAGATCCGCAAGCCCCGCTGAATACCTGAGTATAAAGGCTGGTAGACGTTGAAGTTCCGGTGGCCACTACATTTGAAAGAACAATGTTATGCAATGTAGATGTTGCTACGAAAGAATACCAAACATCATCATCAGGATTTCCTGTACAAGTGCCCACAGGTACGTTGGAGTTTGTAGCACCTAAAGTATTTCCTGCCGTAGTTGCAGCACATGTAAGGTCAGGATTTACGGTTAAACCAACAGCATTGTTACAGTCATCATTAGCTGGCGGTGTAGTCGGTGTTGTGAATGAACCGGACGCCCATGCACTTTCAGAACCTGCGCACATGGATCTTACCCAATAGTAGTAGGTAGTCTGAGGCAATAAAGGACCCAGATCCTGAGTAGTAGCCGTAGTAGAAGTTCCTGAAGCAGGAGCTGTATTGGTTGTTGAATAAGAATATTGATATCCGTTAGCAGGAGCCACAGAAGGAGGCGTCCATGAAATAGTAGCAGAATTGTAGGTAACCGCTGAATGGTTTAGTGTCGCTGGAGTGTCACATGCCGGGATCGCTTCTACTACGAAGTTATCTACGAAGAAATCATAGTCAGGGGCATCGTTAACCGCACCATCGCTTCCGTATATAGCAAATACAGTGTTAGTTCCTAAATAATTACTTAAGTCAAAAGTATAGGTATTCGATGTATTGGAAGGAGTGTTAGACGTATCCCATGTTTTCAGGATTGTCCATGTGGCTCCCCCATCCGGAGAAACAAGGAACTGTACTATATCGTCAGACCCCATAGCGCTCGCTGTTGTAACATCAAAACCGGTTACTCCATAGTTGAATTTAACCCTATATCCTCCTGCAGATAAATTAAAGGCAGGAGATTTCAGCCATCCGTTTCTCCCTGTTGAATAAAGATTCATTCTGGCAGCCCCAGAAGACCCTACGTTAAGGAAACCATCACTTACCCAGTAATTGGTAGTACCTGTGCCAGGACCTGTAGCCGGTGTTCCGCCATTAGCCAGAGACCAGCATGCCCCAGGGAATGAAGCAAAGTCATGAGAATATGCCGGAACTACAACAGCACAAACTGTTGTAAAGCTTCTTTCGGAGCATGAAGCAGATGTATTGTTGTTCGCATCATACGAAGTTACGGTATAGTAATACTGAGTACTGTTTAACAAGGCACTGCTGAATGTATAAGAAGTTACGTTTCCTAAATCTATGTTATTCATAACATCTGATCCTCCGGCGGTAGTACCTACTTTTAATTTGTATCCGGTAACCCCTGTAATTGCATCCCACGTGATCGTTGGTGTAACAGACACTCCTGTAGCAGATGAAGCCGGCGCTGTAACCGTAGGACAAGGGATATTCATTGTTGTGAAAGATCTTTCACTGCATGACACTGATGGAATGGCCCCATTGTAAGAATTTACCGTGTAGTAATATTGCTTATTAAAATTTAAAGGGGTTGAAGGGGTATAGGTAAGAACGTTTCCTACGTCTGCATTATTCACCACATCGGTTCCTCCTGCAGTGGTTCCAATAGACAACCTGTACCCTGTAGCGTTGGTTATTGCTGCCCAGGTAATGGCCGGAGTAACAGAAACTCCTGTTGCAGCCGCAGATGGAGCAGATACTACCGGACACAGCGGAACCGGGTTAAGTGTAAGGCCGAGAAGGGTAACTACAGACTGAGTACCAGATCTCGTCCCTGTCTGGGTAATAGAAGCCGGATTCGGGTTGGTGGTATCGCTCCTGTAATACAATGTTTTATTACTTCCGTTTGAATAGGTGTAAAAGCGTTCACCACCATCATCATCAGCTTTATTTTCATCAATAGCAATAACCAGGTTATTTACATTGTCGTAAGGAAAAGGTGTTGGGAAAGTGATTTCTACAACTCCTGCGTTATTCGTTACGGTTCCTGCAAAAACCTGCGTAAGCGAAGCCGTTGGAATCCAATCTGTAGTAGATGCAAAAGTTTCCTTATTGGTAAGGCCCAAATACACTACCACATCATTAGAGTTTGTAATGGCAGATGAAGCTCCAAGGTAAAATTTCAAACCTGTAATATTTCCTGCTGCATCCGCATTGATATTAGATTTTGTCAAAATCTGCTGTGCATAGCTATACCCGTAATAGGTACTCCAGGGAACGGTGGCAACAGAAGTAGATGTCCCACCGGTGGTAGTTCCGGAACCCAGAGTAATCTGGGCCGAAGCAAGTGTACCGATTGATAAAAGGCACGTTAGTAGAATTTTTTTCATGTGTAGTAAAAATAAAATTAGAGGGTAAAAGTAAACAAATATTTTGTCTAAAATCAAAAATTATCTTAAAATATTAAAGACAAAATCTTAAATCAATTGTTTTATTACACAAAATTAAATACATGTTTGAATATGATGCTAAATAATCAAAACAGAAAATAAAAATAACATATTGATATACAGATACTTATTTCAAAGATTAAAATCACAATAAATGGAAAAATTTATATTTAACATAAAAAAATATAAAAAATTTTCACCAAATAACGACTTATTATTAATAAAAAAAGCGACAAAACTGTCGCTTTTTTATTAGATAATTCACAAATTCTAGTTCAGATAAAACTCATATTTATTAAGAAGCTGGATCTGTTTGATAAGATCTCCGTTCAGATCCACCGAATGTTTCATAGACTGTACTTCAATATGGGAATCATCTTCAATGTTTTTAATAAAGAATTTGAGTTTCTGGTTTCCTTTATTCCGGTCGAGAACCGTTCTGAAAAATTCAAGATCTTCGGTGCGGACATCCATCACATCCATCACCAGCGAAATGCTTTTTGCAAATCTCTCAAAAGCCTCCTGAAGCTCAATGACATCATTCACATTCACAAAAACCCTTCCGTCCTTCACCTGTGCAAATTTTATTTTAAAGATCACAAACCTCTGAACTTCCAGTTTTTCTTTTAGCTTCATATAATCACGATCACCCAAACGGAAAGAATAGGATCCGGAATAGTCTTCCAATGTTACAAAAGCCACTTTCTCACCACTTCTGAATCCGTCTTTCACCACATATTCAGTAATTAAACCGGCAACGGTATACTCTTTTCCGGCACCGCCGTTTTCTCTTTCTTTCTGCAGAGTTTTCCAGTCTTTTTTCTTTTCCTCAAATAATTCTTCCTGCTTGTTGGCAAAAGCCTGTTCTTTATATGCATCCACCTCATCAAGGTTCAGGAAATGGAAAACACCTTTTGGCTCTGCTTTTTTTATAACCTCCTCAATGATCTCCTCTTCTTCTCCGGCTACAATGTCATCCGAAACAATTTCCGTTAAATCTATAGTTTCATCTGCAGCATCCTGCTCCAGAATTGGTGCTTCATCAGTAGCAATTTTTGATTCATCCTCCTTTTCCAGGACACTTTTTTTGGAAAGCTGTCCCTGCATAAACTGGAACTGGTATTTGAACTCATCCAAAGGGTGTGCAGAAAGATAGAATCCGATAATTTCTTTTTCTTTATTGAGTTTATGCATATTAGGCCATTCCGGGCAAGGCAGCAGTTTAGGCTGCTCGATCTGCACCTCATCGGCAAAATCTGCAAAAAGGGAGTGTTCCATTTCATTTTTACTTTCCTGGAAACTCTGTCCATACCGGATCAGCCTTTCAAGATTGGTTTTGCCGGCCATATCCAGATCAAAATACTGACCTCTGTGATAAGAGCCCAGTTCATCAAA
The DNA here is from genome assembly GCF_900169075.1 of Chryseobacterium phocaeense. Taxonomy (NCBI): domain Bacteria; kingdom Pseudomonadati; phylum Bacteroidota; class Flavobacteriia; order Flavobacteriales; family Weeksellaceae; genus Chryseobacterium; species Chryseobacterium phocaeense. Next base: position 789,729 of record NZ_LT827015.1, on the reverse strand, counting down.
AGCTCCCGCCAGCACCAAACTTTCCGCCACTCTTTTATTCATCTGGGAAGGAAGGATCCTTTCAAAGAAATCATAGATATTCCTGAATTTCCCATTGGCTCTTTCCCTGGTAATAGCTTCACTCGGTCCTTCACCAATCCCTTTGATTGCTCCCAGCCCGAAACGGATCTGTCCTTTTTCGTTTACAGAGAATTTATACTGGGATTCATTTACATCCGGACCTAAAACATCTACACCAATACTCTTACAATCTTCCATGAACATGGTAATTGAATCGGTATTGTTAATGTTGTTACTCATCACACTCGCCATATATTCTGCAGGGTAATTTGCTTTCAGATAAGCTGTCTGATAGGCGATAAAAGCATAGCAGGTAGAGTGGGATTTGTTAAATGCATATTCGGCAAAAGCTTTCCAGTCGTTCCAGATTTTTTCCAGACGTTCTTCGTTCAGATTATTTTTCCGGCCGCCTTCAATGAATTTAGGGTACATTTTATTCAGAACATCGATCTGTTTTTTACCCATTGCTTTTCTCAGCGTATCGGCTTCACCTTTCGTAAAGTTGGCCAGTTTTTGCGACAACAGCATTACCTGCTCCTGATACACGGTAATTCCGTAGGTTTCTTTCAGATACTCTTCAGTTTCCGGTAAGTCATAGACAATTTCTTCGATCCCGTGTTTCCTGTTGATAAAATTCGGAATATATTTAATCGGTCCCGGCCGGTAAAGGGCATTCATGGCAATAAGATCGGCAAAAACCGTAGGCTTCAACTCTCTCATGTACTTTTGCATCCCCGGACTTTCATACTGGAAAATCCCGACTGTTCTTCCTTCCTTAAATAACTGATAGGTTTTAGCATCATCAAGCGGAATCAGGTCCGGATCTATATCAATATTATATCTTGCTTTAACCAGTTTTAAAGCATCTTTAATGATGGTTAAGGTCCTAAGACCCAGGAAGTCCATTTTCAGTAGACCGGCACTTTCCGCCACCGAGTTATCAAACTGGGAGACCAGAATATCCGCATCTTTTGCCGCAATGGTCACAGGAACCAGGTTGCTCACATCTTCCGGTGTAATAATTACTCCACATGCGTGAATACCGGTATTCCGGATACAGCCTTCCATTTTTTTAGCACTCGCCAGAACGCCGTGCCGGGCATCATCCGGGCTATTAAGAACATATCTCATTTCATCAACGAGCATCTGTTCTTCGGGCTTCAGTTTATCATATTTTGCCAGAGCTTTCGCAATGTTCATCCCAGGACTTGGCGGAATCAGCTTCGCAATATTATTCGTATCAGGAATCGGTACATCCAGAACTCTTCCGGCATCTTTAATGGCAGATTTTCCACCCAAAACGGAGTATGTAATAATCTGCGCTACCTGGGTTTTTCCGTATTTATCAACTACCCATTTGATAATTTTGTCACGCCCTTCGTCATCGAAGTCGATATCAATATCGGGCATGGAAACCCTTTCAGGATTCAGGAATCTCTCAAAAAGGAGATCGTATTTAATCGGGTCTACATTGGTAATTCCGATACAGTATGCCACCGCAGAACCCGCAGCAGAACCACGGCCCGGGCCTACCCAAACACCCATATTCCGGGCTTCATTACAGAAATCCTGAACAATAAGGAAATAACCCGGATATCCTGTATTGGCAATAACTTCCAGCTCGAAATCCAGACGTTCTTTGATTTCGTCTGTAATTCCAGTATCAAAATATCGTTTCTTGGCACCTTCATAAGTTAGGTAAGTAAGATAAGCCATCTCACCACGTTTACCTCCGTCCACATCATCTTCCGCATGAATAAATTCTTCCGGAATATCAAATTTCGGAAGGAGAACGTCTCTTTTTAAAGTGTAAGGCTTAAATTTGGCCGTAAATTCTTCGTAGGCCTCGAACGCATCTGGGTAGGTTAAAAACGCTTCTTTAATTTCTTCGGCATTTTTAATATAATATTCCCCGGTAGCCAGACCTCTCCTTTTTCCAAAACCTTTCCCAACGGGAGTTGACAGCTTTTCACCATCTTTAATGCAGCTTACAATATCCTGGATATTGGAATCGTCTTTATTGGTATAAAAAGTTTCGTTCTGCGCTAAAATTTTAACATTATATTTATCGGCAAAATGTAGCAGTACATCGTTCAAATGCTCTTCTTCCGGCAGTTTGTGGTTCTGGATCTGGACATAAAAATCATCCTCAAAGGTATCTTTCCACCATTTGAAAAGCTCCTCCCCTTTTTGCTCTCCGGTATTTAATATCGCATCAGGAATATCTCCGTGAATTCCCGAAGTTAATGCAATAATTCCTTCTTTATATTCTGCAATCAGTTCGCGGCTGATCCTCGGAACCTCAAAATAGAATCCTTTCAGGAAACCGATGCTCGATAGTTTTGCGAGGTTTTTATAGCCTTCAAAATCTTTTGCCAACAAAACAACCTGCGTTCTTCTGTCTGGATCATCTTTGGTAAACTGTTTCTGCTCGTAACGGTCTGAAATATAAAATTCACACCCTACAACAGGAATCAACGGTTCTGAAACCGGTTCTTCTTCATTAAATTCCGTTCCGTTTTCTTCTGCCTCCTGTTTTTTGGCTAGATATTCTTTATGTTTTTTTGAACGATCTGCGTTGGCTCCTTCTATCGCAGAAACAAATTTGAAAGCGCCCATCATATTTCCCAGATCCACCATCCCGACAGCCGGGAAATTATCATCGGTGGCTTTTTTTATAAGATCATTGATGCTTGAAGTGGCCGATAAAGTGGAGAAAACACTGTGATTGTCAAAATTGAAATATCTTCCAAGATCGATTTCATCAATGCTTCCAAAATCCTGCTGCTTTTTCTTGTTGTTGAAGTCCGCAACCTGTCTTCGGATGACAATATCAAATGCCTGTATCGGGTCCGGATAAAGGGTTTTGAAATAGGTAAGCTGGTCTTCGGATATCTTGAGAACCTCTGCCGGGATTACCCCTATTCTCATCATTTCGAAGAACACCCTTGCCGTTGCGTTTACGTCGGCAGCGGCATTGTGGGCTTCATCAAATTTATGCCCATAAAGCTTTTCATACAGCTCTTCCAGTTTGGGAGACTTGTATCTGCCGCCTCTTCCTCCTCCAAGTTTACAATAATCGGTCCCTAAAACCATGGTATCCGCTTTAGGTTTCTCCTGAAGGTTGTCTTTTATATTTTTTCTGAAAAATTCAGCTCCAACAATATTATAATCGAACTCTACATTGTGTCCGGATACAATTCTTACTTTATCCAGAACCTTAGAAAATTCTTCTAAAATTTCCTGCAGATCCCGCCCTTCTTCATTAGCAATCTTCGTGGTAATCCCGTGAATTCTTGCGGCGTTAAAGGGAATATCATACCCTTCGGGTTTTATAATATAATCCTGATTTTCAATTAATTTACCATCATCATCATGCACCTGCCATGCAATCTGAACCATTCTTGGCCAATTGTCTGAGTCTGAGAGCGGGGCATTGAAATTCTTTGGTAAGCCGGTAGTTTCTGTGTCAAAAATTAAGTACATATAATTTTCTAACTTTTTTTAAAAAAAGAGAATGTAAAGTTAGTTCATTTTTTCAAAAATATCCTATTTAAATCTGCAGGAAAAAACGAATAAGTTTCTATAAAAAACACCATTAAAAGTAAAATATATTATTCATTTAAAATTAATCCAATAAAACAAAAATAGACAACAAAATAAACAATATACTAATTCATTTGTATTAAAAAATAAATAAAATTAAAAATAATTTAAATATTATTTGGAGCCATTATCGATCCGGTATATATTTGTCCTGTTACCAAAAAAATTATCAAATGAAAAAACATTTATTTCTGATTGGCACAATGGCCTCTCTACTCATCAGTGCACAAAAAAATGATGCCTTAATGCGTGAATTCGAAAAACAGAACCGTGAAAACAATGAAAAATTTGATGCATATATTGCGAAAAATTATGGTTCTGAAATGGGTTCAAAAAGAGGACAGGAGATTGAACAAAAAAGAGCTGAGCTTTCAGGCTTTTTAGGCAATACTCCTCTCTTCTATGAAGTACATGACATCAACCAGATCAAAAATTCTAACTCTGACTTTCTTCAAAACGGAACAGTCGCCGGACTGAACGGATCTTTCAACGGTGAAAATATTAATTTTACTATTTTTGATGGTGGACGGGTATACGCCGCCCATAATGTATTCAACAATGCAACAAACCGGGTTACCAATAAGGAAGCCAATACCATAAAATATTCAGGGCATGCAACGGCTGTTGCCAGCTTTATGGGAGGCAAACCTTTTGTTTCCTCAGGCAAAGACATTCAGGGAATTGCAAAGAATTCAACGATTGATTCTTACTCATTTCTAAATTCTACTCTGCCAGGAAGTACTACTGAAAGCAATGTTCACCAGAAAATATTAGTTGCACAACCTAAAATTTCCAATCATTCCTACGGACAAAGTACAGGATGGAGTTCAGCGATAAAACCAGGATCGATGGTATGGGTAGGGCCCTATAACTCCAAAGGTCCATTTCCGGATCTGAATGGTGTTTATTATAGGCATGATAAAAATTATGATCAGATTGTTTACAGCAACCCGACTTATATAATTGTAAAATCTGCAGGAAATTCATACAATGACGGCCCTGCAGGATTTATGGATTATTATACAACAGACGGAGTAACCTTCAATCAGTTCGGTTTTATGGGAACCAAACCCCCTAAAAACTGTAAAGATGGATATGATTGTATACCTCACGGTTCAGTAGCAAAAAACATCATTTTAGTAGGTGCTTCGGACATCATCACTTCAAATAACGGAAGATATTCCAATGCAGCCAGTGTGGTCCATTCTTCATACAGCAGTGCAGGACCAAGAGATGACGGCGGAATCAAACCTGATATTACCGCAGTTGGTACCAATGTAGGATATGCCTGGACTGCTGAAAATACGACCGGCAGCACAACTTACAGTTCAGGTAGCGGAACTTCCTACTCAGCTCCTATAGTGACCGGAATTATAGGTCTGTGGACACAGATCAACAAACAGCTGTTTGACGGTTCAGAATTCAATGCAGCCTCCGCAAAAGTACTCACCATTCATTCTGCCTCAGAAGCAGGAACAATAGGACCGGATCCGCATCATGGGTGGGGGTTCATCAATGCCAAAAAAGGGGCTGAATTGTTGGTTGGAAAGTCCAACGGAACCGTAATATTTACAGACGAAACCTTAAACAATGGTGTTACCAATACAAAAAATGTTACCGCTTCAGGCAGTGAGCCTCTTAAAGTAACTATTTCATGGATTGATCCTGCATACAACCATCCCGATTACCAGACTTTTACGGAAGCTCACAACGCAAGAACATCTACTCTTGTTAATGATCTGGATCTGAAAATTACCGATACGGCAACTAATACTATTTACTATCCCTGGAGATTAAATGTAAATAATCCTCTGGCTCCTGCTACTAAAGGAGACAATAAAGTAGACAATGTGGAACAGGTAGTGATTGATGCCCCTGTAGCCGGAAAAAGTTATAAAATAGAAATCTCCAATAAAGGAAACCTTGTTAATAATTCAGGTGCCGGTGCTCCTCAAAATTATTCTATTATGATAACAGGATATACTCCTACAGTGGCTGCATTACCAAAACAAATAGAATCTTCATCCTCATTAAGCAGCATTATTATCAGTCCTACAAAAACAAAAGATGCAGTACAGGTACTGAATGCTCCTAAAAAGTCAATTTTTACAGTTTACGATCTGGCAGGTAAAAAATTACAGAACGGATCAATCAACAGTGATAAGGAATCAATAGACTTTTCAACGTATCCTGCAGCCATATACATCATTGAAATAAATAACGGAAAAGAGAAGATCTCTAAAAGAATCATTAAAGAATAATAAATCAAGTTTTTACTTTTTCAGCCGTTCCCTGAATACTGTGGGAACGGCTTTTTTTTGTGATTTACTGATGATCCGGCAATAAAAAGTGTTCTATATGGGCTTTATCAGCTATAACTAAACATAATATTCTAATTTTCCAACGTATAAAAATCAATGAAAATTTAAAACAATTTAAAATAATGATCTTTTTGGAGAAAAAACAAATACAATTTAAATCAAATCACTAATAAACAGACCATTACAAAAATACAATATGATTTATCTATATATTTAAAACACAGAAATTTAAATACAGAACATATGAAGAAAATTTTTATCTCGGCCGGTACTTTAGCCATTATAACTTTAAGTGCACAAAATAATGAACACCTGAAAGCAGAGTTCGACAGACAGCATAAGGAGAACACCGAAAAATTTGACTCTTATATCTCGAAACGTTATGGAAACAACAGAAACCCTGAAATCCTGAAAGAAATTGAAAACCAAAAAAGTACTCTGGCGGGTTTCCTGCCCGGTGGAATACCTTACTTTAACAAACCCCATGACATGGACCAGATTATGAATGCCAATGCAGACTTTCTGCAGGGAGGAACAGTCAATGGGCTCACTGGCTCCTATAATGGTGAAGGAATAAAATTTACCATTTTTGACGGTTCCCACGACGCTTCAAAAGGCAGGGTATTTGCCGATCATGCTTTTTTTAACAATATGCCCAACAGAATAAGCAATAAGGAAGCCGTTACAATGAATTATGGAGCTCATTCAACATCGGTTGCCGGATTTATAGGAGCCCGCAGCTTTACCTATACGGTAACTTTCCCAAATGGTACAAACAGACAGGTTAATTTTAAAGGTATAGCGCCCAATTCCACGATTGATGCGTACAACTTCGGCACAACAACTTTACCGGGAAATACAAGTCCAAGTACAGTATTTCAAAAAATAGTCACAGCCCAGCCCAAAATTTCAAACCACTCCTATGGAACCAATCAGGGATGGGATGATGGAGAAATAAACGGAGCTGTTGTCTGGGTTTGGAATGGAGCATTCGCAAGTCCAAACAGCTATGTTGATGCGCAGGGAAGCTACTATGAAGATGATAAAAACTATGATCAGATTGTTTATAACAATCCTTCTTATATTATTGTAAAATCATCAGGAAATTCCTTTGGTATGGGGCCTGCAGGAAATACAGCTGCCAAATATTACAGGAATGCTACAGGAGCCCTCACAGCGTTTGCTTCTACTGATACTCCGCCACCCAATAACTGTGCATTGGGCTATGATTGTATCGGGATTGGTTCCTTAGCTAAAAATATCATTGTTGTGGGTGCCACCAATAGAATTACAACGAATGGCACCAGATACACTGCCTCTTCAGACGTGATCCGTTCCAGTTACAGCAGCGCTGGCCCCAGAGACGACGGAGGGATTAAACCTGATATATCTACCGTAGGAACAGAAGTTGCATCTGCTTATACAGCTGAAGATACTACAGGCAGTAGTGGTATAACCGTAACTAGCGGGACTTCATTTTCTGCGCCGGTAGTGACGGGAATTATAGGACTCTGGACACAGATACACAAACAGCTCTTCAATAATACAGAGCTCAATGCCGCCTCTGCAAAAACCCTGACCATCCACACTGCTCTGGAAGCAGGCAACATTGGTCCGGATCCACACTTTGGATGGGGATTTATCAATGCTAAGAAAGGTGCTGAAGTTTTGGTAGGAAAATCAAACAACACAGTTATTTTCAATGACGAAACCCTTAATAATGCAACCACTAACAAAAAAACGGTTATCGCATCCGGAAGTGAACCTCTGAAAGTTACGGTTTCATGGATAGATCCTGAATTTACCAACTTCACCAGCCAGTGGTCCAATTTAAATAACAACAGAGTCTCAAAATTAGTCAACGACATAGATGTAAGAATTATTGATACCACAACTAATACAGTCTATACACCATGGAAGCTGGATGCCATTAATCCTATGGTACCGGCCACCAAGGGAGACAATACAGTAGATAATGTAGAACAGGTGTTGATTGATGCTCCGGTGGCAGGCAGAACTTACCGCATTGAAATCTCTCATAAAGGCACACTAAGGAATAATGCTGGTACCACTGCTCCCCAAAATTATTCTGTTATTGTTACCGGTCATAGTCAGGTGTTAGGAACCGGGGAAGCCTCATTTTCTAATGACATTGCAGTCGTTCCGACGGTTACGAAAGATAATGTTCATATATTGAAAGCGCCGCGAAAATCTACCTTTACTGTTTATGATCTGTCCGGTAAAAAATTACAAAACAGACTGATCACCAATGATGACGAGTCTGTAGATCTTTCGGCCTATGCCAACGGGATTTACATCCTCGAAATAAGAACTGCTAAAGAAGTTATTTCTAAAAAAGTCATTAAGGAATAACCCTTTACATAATGCAATCTTCACAAAATACTAACGCTTGTTAGTATTTTGTTTTTTTATGTATATTTGCTTCCTATGGAAAATACACTTCACGAAAAAGTTTCTCAGGATATTTTGCTTAAAGCCTACAATCATATGATGCTGGCTAAAGCCATGGCTGACATCTATGAAGAAAACAGAAACATCTGTAAATATGTTCATAGTACATCAAGAGGGCATGAAGCTATTCAGCTGGCCACAGCCTATCAATTAAAAAAAGAAGACTGGGTATCACCTTATTATCGTGATGAAAGCATTCTTTTAGGGATAGGTTTTGAACCATATCAACTGATGTTACAACTGCTGGCTAAAGCCGAAGATCCGTTTTCGGGAGGAAGATCCTATTATTCTCACCCATCAAGCCGTGACGAAAATAAACCGAAGATTATCCACCAAAGTTCTGCTACGGGAATGCAGACCATTCCTACAACAGGGGTAGCTCAGGGAATAAAATATATCCAGGATTTTAATTTACAGCATTTCGAGAATAATCCTGTGGTAGTATGCAGTCTTGGAGACAACTCGGTAACAGAAGGCGAAGTAAGTGAAGCTTTGCAGTTTGCCGCCCTTCACCAGCTTCCTATTATCTTCCTGGTGCAGGATAACGAATGGGGAATTTCCGTAACCAAAGAAGAAGCAAGAACCTGTGATGCGTATGATTTCGTAGCCGGATTTACGGGGCTCAGCAGAATGCGTGTAGACGGAACGGACTTCGTAGAAAGCTTTGAAGCCATGAAAAAGGCTGTAGATTTTGTAAGAACCGAAAGAAAACCTTTGGTCGTTTGTGCCAAAACTGTTCTTATCGGACACCATACCTCAGGAGTGAGAAGAGAATTCTACAGAGATGAAGAAGATTTAACAAAACACAGAGCTAAAGATCCGGGTGAAATTCTAAGAAAACAGCTTCTTGAATCAGGAATTGATGAAGATCTTTTAAAACAGATCACCAAGAAAGCCCGCCTTGAAGCAGAAGAAGCTTTTGAAAGAGCTAAAAATGCAGAAGATCCAAAACCGGAAACGGTGATGCAGCATGTTTTCGCTCCTACTCCTATTACTGAGGAAACAGGAACGCGTGAACCTGCAGGCGGTGAAAAAATTGTAATGGTAGATGCTGCCATCCATGCCGTTCAGGAACTGATGTGGAAGCATCCTGAAGCGCTTCTTTACGGACAGGATGTAGGAGAAAGAATCGGAGGAGTTTTCAGAGAGACCGTTACTTTAGGGAAAAAATTCGGAAGCAAAAGGGTATTCAATACAGCGATACAGGAAGCCTATATCATCGGATCTACTGCGGGAATGAGCGCAGTTGGATTAAAACCGATCGTAGAAGTGCAGTTTGCCGATTATATTTATCCGGGGATCAACCAGCTGATCACAGAAATATCAAAATCAAGTTATTTAAGTCAGGGAAAATTCCCTGTAAGCAATATTATCCGCGTACCGATCGGTGCTTACGGCGGTGGCGGACCTTACCACAGTGGAAGTGTGGAAAGTATTTTAGCCAATATCAAAGGCATCAAGATTGCTTATCCTAGCAACGCTGCTGATTTCAAAGGCCTATTAAAAGCGGCTTACTACGATCCGAACCCAGTGATTATGCTTGAACACAAAGGTCTATACTGGAGTAAAGTTCCGGGAACTGAAGATGCCAAGACCATTGAGCCGGCAGAAGATTATATCCTTCCGTTCGGAAAAGGAAAAGTGATCATTGAAGCAGATCAGAATGAGACTGAAAAAGGAAGAACACTATTGGTAGTCACCTATGGAATGGGTGTTTACTGGGCAAAAGAAGCGGTGAAGAATTTTGCCGGAAGAGTGGAAGTCATTGATCTGAGAACTATTATTCCTCTGGATGAAGAACTTGTTTTCGAAAGAGTAAAAGCCCATGGAAAATGCATCGTTCTCACAGAAGAGCAGCTGAACAATTCATTTGCTGAAGCATTTGCACACCGTATCTCTAAAAACTGTTTCAAATATCTGGATGCTCCTGTAGAAACAATAGGCTCTCTGGATGTTCCAGCAGTTCCTATCAATCTGGTATTGGAAAAAGAAATGCTTCCCAATGCTGAAAAACTGAGCCAAAAGATTGAAGAAATGCTGAAAAATTAATCAGCCATATTAAATATTTGAAACCTCTAATTTTTTAGAGGTTTTTTTATTACATTTATTAGACGAAAGAAATGCCTGTTTTGGTATTTCTTTTGCTTGTATGCACACAAAACTTGATGAAACAATATGATCACCACAAAATATTTTAATTACAAACAGGTTCTCAATCTCGCCGGCGGGCATATTATCTGGCTTACCGCTTGGTGCAGCCTGGTAGCAGCTCTTTTTTATTTTTTCAAATGGAAGTGGATGATCATTCCCTGGGTACCTGTAGCCCTGATTGGTACGGCAGAAGCCTTTTATGTAGGCTTTAAGAATAACCAGGCCTATGACAGATTATGGGAAGCCCGTAAGATCTGGGGCGGAATTGTCAATTCCAGCCGCTCTTTTGTTTCTATGCTGTATGCATTCACTACAAACGGTGATGGTAACAGTGAAACGGAAACCATGAAAAAGAAAATAGCCTACCGGCATATTGCCTGGCTGTATACCTTCCGTGAACAGCTGCTGATTCCTACAGAATGGGAGCATATGTCCCAGAAAAGACATTTCGGGGATATCAATATCAAAAGACACCGACTGATTAAAGCAGGGTTTCCGGATTACGGAAGAACCCCAATTTTCCTTCATAAATACCTTTCCGAAAAAGAACTGGATCTGCAGCCGGAATATAAAAATTTTGCCACTTATCTGATTTCAAAACAGGCAAAAGAAGTGAATGACCTCAAAAATGCAGGAGATATTACAGATTTTAACCAAATGCAGCTTCAGGAAGCATTAAACCTTTTCTATGACTATCAGGGACAGGCCGAGAGAATTAAAAAATTTCCTTCTCCAAGACAGTTTGCCAGCACTGCTTTTATTTTTAATGTGATCTTCATTATGCTTCTCCCGTTAGGTCTTGTGAATGAATTCGCGAAACTTGGGAACTGGGGAATATTGGTGAGTGTTCCTTTCTGCGTCATCATCGGATGGATTTATATCGTTATGGAGCTTGTGGGAGATTATTCTGAAAACCCGTTTGAAGGAATGATGTTTGATATCCCGATGCTTTCCATATGCAGAACCATTGAGATTGATGTTCTTCAGATGATAGGCGAGCATGACGATCTTCCTGAACTCATTGCTTCTAAAAACGGAGTTCTGGTATAATTTACAGCACAATAGCCGTAGTATTTTTCACTTCAGAGATCATAAAAGAGCTGTGGGTACTTGCTATATGCTGAAGCGCCGTTAATTTGGTCAGCATAAAATTACGGTAGTCCGCAATATCTTTTACTCCTATTTTAAGGATATAATCGTAATCTCCGCTCACATGAAAACATTCAGTCACTTCGTGGAGATTCATTACCTCTTTTTCAAACTGCAGGACATACTCCTTTTTGTGCTGTATTAATTTTACATGGCATAAAACAATAAAATCCCTGTCGATTTTCTGCCGGTCCAGCAAGGCTACATATTTTGAGATCACTCCTAAGTTTTCAAGCTTTTTGATACGCTCATAAACCGCCGTTACCGACAAACCAAGCTTGTAAGACAGTTCTTTGGTGGTCTGCTTACAGTCTTCCTGAAGCAACAGCAGCAGTTTTTTATCCGTTTCATCAAAGTTCATAGATTATTTTTTGGTTAAAGTTTAGCAAATTCAAATATAGCAAACATATTTTCTACATTAAACAAAAAAGATAGATTTATATTCTACATATTTAAATATCACTTGTAATAAATATGAAAACTAAGCATATTTAGGCCGACAAATACAACCTAAAGCTTATGGAAAATTTTAATGCCGCCAACGAGATCCAGGATCTTCAGTATTTTGGTGAATTCGGGGGAGTAAACCCTTCGATTTCTGACAGCTCTACCTATACGTTCCTTTCTGCAAAAACCATGTTTGATACCTTTGAGGGGAATGCTGAAGGGTGCTATTTATATTCAAGACATTCATCCCCTATGAATCTGTACCTGGCACAGGCACTGGCAAAAATGGAAAACACAGAAGCAGCCAATGTTACAGCATCCGGTATGGGTGCCATTACTTCTGTTCTCATGCAGATCTGTAAAAGCGGCGACCATATTATTTCCAGCAGAACCATTTACGGCGGAACGTATGCGTTTCTTAAAAATTTCCTTCCTCCTTTTAAAATTGACACCACTTTTGTAGACATCAGCAATTTCGAATCCATAGAAAATGCCATAACCCCCAATACAAAAGTGATCTACTGCGAAAGTGTAAGCAACCCGCTTCTTGAAGTGGCTGATCTCAGAAAACTTTCAGAAATCTGTAAAAAGCATCAGTTAAAACTGATTGTGGACAACACCTTCTCCCCTCTTTCCGTTTCACCAATCTTACTGGGAGCAGATATCGTTATTCACAGTCTGACCAAATTCATCAACGGAAGCAGTGATACCGTGGGTGGAGTTTACTGTGCAAGCCAGGAATTCATTAATGACACTAAAAACGTAAATAACGGAGCCTGTATGCTGCTGGGACCTACGATGGACAGCTTTCGCTCGGCAAGCATCCTGAAAAACCTCAGAACGCTTCATATCAGAATGAAACAGCACAGTCACAATGCCTTATATCTTGCTGAAAGATTTGAAAAGGACGGGCTGAAAGTTTCCTATCCCGGACTGAAATCACACAAAGACCATGAACTGCTGAAAAGCATGATGCATGAAGAATACGGCTTCGGAGGGCTATTGACGGTAGATGCCGGAACCACGGATAAAGCCAATGAGCTGATGGAAATGATGCAGCAGGAAAACTTAGGCTACCTGGCGGTGAGTTTAGGATTTTATAAAACTTTATTTTCATGCTCGGGAAGTTCTACTTCATCAGAGATTCCGGAAAAAGAGCGTGAAGCAATGGGCATATCAGACGGACTGATCAGATTTTCTATCGGGCTGGATCATGATATCGCCAGAACCTATGAAAAAATGCGGGAATGCATGGTAAAAACAGGCGTTCTCAACCATGAAACTATATTCATATCTTAATTTATTGTTACAAAAGCTGCTGGGCTTCCGGCAGCTTTTATTTTTATTAAAAAAAATAATTTATATTTATTTGGATCAGTATATAAGAGCTGAGGTTTAAAGAACACTTATGTAGATCTAAAAATAGTATTATTTATACGCAAAGGTTTATTAATAATTCTGCTTTATTTTAAGTGAGCAAAGAGATGCGACTTTGTCGCTGATGAAGTGATATGTTCATACGCACGCTTCGGCGAATCAATTGAAAATTGATCAAGTCTTTGCCAACTTAAAATATACATCAGAATTAATCTTTGCGTTAAAGAAAATCCCGCTCTATTTGTAATAGACAGACTTATTTTATATGAAAATGCTTCGGAAATGCGGCTTCAGGTTTCATTCTGAAAACATTCAGCAATATCCAGGATTTCAGGAATCCGTATCCGTAAGAGAACATCTGGATATAGGTGGAGATCACTGCCATGCCGGCGATGCTTATGTTTTTGGTCACGATCATGGCATGAAAAAAGACAAGGAATGTATACAATCCGTAGAATGCCAGGATAATTCCTCTTCCCAAAACAAAATACTCTATAAAACCAAGAATATAGCCCAGCATGAAAAGCGTTGGAAATGCAAAGGATATTTTTACATAATTGGGATGCCTCTGGTTAAGAATAGGCCTTGCACAACCGAACTGATACACCTGCTTTGAAAATTTACCCAAATCTACCCTGCGTTTATGGTAGACAGCGATATCATCAAAAAATGCAGTGGTGAAACCGTTTTCCCAAAGCGTCATAGACAGGTCCGGATCTTCTCCGATCCTCATTTCAGAGAACCCTCCTACTTTTTCAAAGACCTCTTTCTTTACTCCCATATTGAAACTCCTCGGCTGGAATCTGGAAACTGCTTTTTTACTTCCCCTGATTCCTCCGGTTGTAAAAACAGACGTCATGGAATAGGAAATAGCTTTCTGCATCAGATTAAAACCTTTATGCGCTTTATCTGCCCCTCCGAAAGCATCACAGGGAATACTTTCGATATCTTTTTTAATATTTTCAATATAATCTTTTTCTACAATGACGTCACTGTCTACAAAAAGCAGCCATTCATTCTGAGCTCTCCTTGCTCCGTAATTTCGGGTAAGACCGGGGCCAGAATTGTCTTTCCGGAAATATTTGATGTCTAAAATTTCTTCAAAATTCTGAATCGTAGGTTTAAGGTCAATCAGAGAGCCATCGTCTACGATAATCACTTCAAAGGCCTTGTCCGTCTGAAATGTCAGTGAATTCAGAAGTTCAAAAAGCTCATCTTTTCGGTTGAAAATGGCAACAACAATGGAAATAGTAGGTCTCAAATTGAAAATTTTTCAAAATTACTTATTCGTGAAGGAACCCGCAAACAGTTTAACAGCTTATTCAAAGAAATTAACGTTCCGCAGCGTTTATTTAAAGAAAAAATACCTGTGACATTTTAAACACAATTATCTGACATTTTAAACAAAATCTTCATGATGAATCGTCTATACCTTTGTTATAGAATTTAAACCCAATAAAAATGACAAATAATATCTCATCATTACAGCACCCTATTCCATCAGGTTTTAATGCAGAATCTACCGCTCAGGAAGTAATTAAAGGAATTGATCTTACCGGAAAAACAGTGATTATCACAGGCGGATATGCAGGCATAGGTCTTGAAACCACAAAAGTTCTGGTCTCTGCCGGAGCTCAAGTTATTGTTCCGGCAAGAGATCTTGAAAAGGCAAAACAGAATCTTACAGGTATTGAAAATATTGAATTTGAAAGAATGGACCTGATGGATCCTGAATCTATCGATTCTTTTTGCGAAAGATTCCTCGCATCCGGCAGAAAACTTGATCTCCTGATTAATAATGCCGGAATTATGTGGGTTCCCCTCCGCAGAGACTCCAGAGGTATTGAATCCCAGCTGGCCACGAACTATCTCGGACAGTTTCATCTGACAGCAAAACTCTGGCCTGCACTGAAAAAAGCAAACACAGCCCGCGTGATCAGTGTTTCCTCTTACGGTCATCAGATGGCTCCGTTTGATTTTGAAGATCCCAATTTTGAAAGAAGAGAATATCAGACGCTACTGGGCTATGGACAATCGAAGACGGCATGTAATTTATTTTCCACAGCACTGGATGAAAGAGGGAAAAGGTTTAATATCAGGGCTTATTCCCTGCATCCCGGATCTGTTTACGGAACGGATCTTGGCAGAGAAGAGCCCATCGATCTTTATATTCAAATGGGTACTCATGACGAAAACGGAAATATCAAACCGGAAGTTGAAGCCCGTTTAAAAACCATACCACAAGGTGCGGCAACTACGGTATGGTGTGCAACGAGCCCTGCTCTCCGGGATATCGGTGGCGTGTATTGTGAAAACTGTGATGTTGCGGAAACAGATCTCCGCCAGATAGAACACAGGTTTGATGATCCGGCTACCATCCGCGGTGTACAGCCTTATTCTATAGATAAAGACAACGCAGAAAAGTTATGGAAACTGAGTGAGAAGATGCTAGGTTTTACATTCGATACGGAATAATCTCTTTTTGAATACATTTGCATTATAAACTGCAGCCCATGGATTTCCAGATACAGTATATCACCCCGGATATCAAGCTTTCAACCTATGATGATAAACTTTTCAAGACGGAAACCGTTTTTGAATTCCATATGCTTGTGTGGTTTATCTCCGGTGAAACTAAAATTATCCAGGCAGATAAAACCTATCTGTTTAAAGCAGGGGATATTTTCCTGATCCCGAGAAATCATCTCGCAACGATTATCAATTATCCGAAAGACGGGCTTCCGCATAAGGCTGTAGTGATGCATCTTACCACGGAACGCCTGAAACAGTTTTATGCCGCTGCCGGTACTGAATATAAAAATACCTACCGGGAATCTAAAATCTACAGTTTTCAGGAGCATCCTCTGTTGAAAAGCTGTCTGGCTTCACTGATTCCTTACTTTGAGATGAAAGGACCGTTTCCGGAACATATTGCTGCTATAAAAATTACAGAGGCCATTAGTATTATCAGGGAAATCGATAAGGATATAGATGGAATACTGGCGGATTTCGAAGAGCCTGGAAAGATTGATCTGGTTAACTTCATGGAAAAGAATTATATGTTTAATATGTCTCTGGAACGCTTTGGATATCTCACCGGAAGGAGCCTGTCTACCTTTAACAGGGATTTCAGGAAAATTTTTCAGACGACACCCCAGCGTTGGCTTACCCAAAAACGCCTTGAGCTGGCATATTATCATTTAAAAGAAAAACATAAACGGCCTTCGGATGTATTTCTGGAGGTCGGTTTTGAGGATCTTTCGCACTTCTCGTATGCTTTCAAAAAACAATATGGGCTCGTACCGTCCGCTTTAAGTTGATTTAACAAAAGAACCCCTGAAAACCGGTGATTACATTTCTCATAAAAGTTAAATGATAGGGAAAAACATTATATAAACACTTATCATTTAATAAATTTTAGTACTTTTGATTAAAAGCTAACCAATATACATTGGGTTTAAAAGATCATTTTAATCAAAATCACAATTTATGAAAATTCATTTATCAGTTATTTCTTTAGTCCTAAGTATTTTCTTTCAAGCACAAGTTGGAATTGGAACAAACACGCCAAGCGGTGCATTCCATGTAGACGGAAATAAGGACAACTCAGCTTCTCCTACTGCAACCCAAACCGCTAATGATTTTTTAGTAACGGCTACAGGTTCTGCTGCTCTGGGAACAATTACTATGGATCCATCAGCTAAATTTCAAATCAATGCCACTGACAAAGGAATGCTGATTCCCCGCGTAAATTTAACCGCTCCAACTGACGGAACTACCATCCCGTCTCCGGCTAAAGGGCTTATTGTTTACAACACAAATGTTAACGCCAATATGGAGGAAGGATTTTATACCAATTATGGTACTCCCTCAGCTCCGAAGTGGATCACCTATCAACAGAGGGATAAAACAGCATGGAAACTTGATAATGTTTTTGATGTTACGGCAACAGCACCCGTTGATCAGGTTGTAACCGCCACTACTGCGGTAAACAATATCAACCTGGGATTAACTGTAACCGTCACGATTCCTGCATTTACCCAGGCAAAACTGGTCACAACCTATAGCGTTCCGATGGGTACCACAAGCGTATCTACGAACTTCGGAGGCTATTTCGGAGTCAGATTTTTAAAGAACGGAACGGAACTTCCGGCAGGTTCCAGAAAATATACCGTTCCTGCAGTTTCATCCAGTGCAAGCTCAAGAATGGCTTCTGTAAATGCTACTGTTGGGGACACAGTGATCAATAATACAGCTTCATCAGTGAATGTAACTTACACTTTAAATGGCTATGTAGAGCCTACTGCAGATACTTCAACGATAAGATTCAATATGTGGTCCACTACCGATCCGAACTTCAACTGGGGAAGAGGATATATGTCTGTACAGATGTTTACGAAAACTACTTTATAATCTTGATATCTCCATTAACACGAGATTGTAATACAGAAATTTTTACCGAATAAAGCAAAAACCTTCCGCATTGGGAAGGTTTGTTATTTTGAGTTTATTTAATTTTTTAGTCTTTTTCAATTTTATGCACTTTTTTTGTGCCCTCGTACATTTCATACTGTAAAAATCTTGTTTCCAGCTTTCCGTTGAAAAGTTTGATTTTTCTTGAAGGCCGAAGACCTATTTTCTTTACTGCTTCCAGGTCAGAAGAGATCAGCCACGCCAAAGTATTGGGATAGCTTGTTTTGAACGTATCCCCTATTTTCTTGTAGAAATCTTCATCATTGATGGAAATTCGCTCGTCATACGGCGGGTTGAAAACCATCAGCAGCGGGAAAAGTTCTTTTTTGGAGTCGAAGAAGTTTTGTTTTCTCACTTCAATCACATCTTCCATTTCAGCCGCTTCGATATTGGCTCTCGCTGCATTCAGCATTCTGGCATCAATGTCATAACCGATGATCTTTCCTGTAAATTCTTTTACCCTGTTTATTCTTACTTCTCTGATTTTTGCGAAAAGCTCTCCATCATAATTGTTCCAGTTCTGAAAAGCAAATCCTCGTCTGAACGTCTGCGCCGGAAGATCCATAGCAATCATGGCAGCTTCCACAAGAAGAGTTCCGGAACCGCACATCGGGTCCAGGAAGTTTCCTTTTCCGTCCCAACCTGCCAGCTGCAGCATACCGCTTGCCAGCACTTCATTAATAGGCGCCTCACCCTGTTCTTTTCTGTATCCTCTTTTAAATAGCGGATCTCCGGAAGAATCCAAAGAGACCGTTACCAACTCCCTGTCAATGTGCAGGTGAAATTTGATATCGGGATTCCTGGTTTCTACATTCGGGCGTTTTTTAAATTTATCCTGAAAATAATCCACAATAGCGTCTTTCATTTTCAAAGTCACGAATTGTGAATGCTTGAATGTTTCTGAATTAACAGTAGAATCAATTGCAAAAGACTGGTCTACATCCATATATTCTTCCCATGCAATGGCAGAAAGTTTATTGTAAAACTGATGCTGATTAAATGCTTTGAATTCAAAAACAGGAACCAGGATTTTCAATGCGGTTCTTGCAGAGTAATTGATTTTATAAAGAAAACCAAGGTCGCCTTCACAATTGACCGCCCGGTTTTTAATTTCAACGTTTTTTCCGCCTAGTTTTTTGATTTCTTCGGCAAGAATCTGCTCCAGCCCAAAGAATGTCTTTATCTGAATCTTTAGATTTTCTGTGTTCATAAATTATAATTAAAAGATTTAAAGATTTAGAAATTAAGAGATTAATGCTTTCCCTTGGGCAGTTATTGAATTTTTCAATACCAGAATCTCTAAAATACTTTGCTTTTAACGGCACAAATTTAGTTATTTTTGCATTATGGAATGGTTTGAATCTTGGTTTGATACACCTTATTATCATCTTTTGTACAGTAACAGAGACTATACGGAAGCCGAAAATTTCATTACAAAGCTTACTGAAGAGCTTCAGTTACCTCAGTCATCCAAGATTATTGATCTGGCGTGCGGAAAAGGAAGGCATTCTGTTTTCCTGAACAAATTAGGGTATGATGTATTGGGACTGGACCTTTCCAGACAGAGTATTGAATTCGATAAACAGTTTGAAACCCAAACGCTTCTTTTCAACGTTCATGATATGCGGAACCCTATTGATGCAGATCCAATGGACGCTGTATTCAATTTATTCACCAGCTTCGGGTATTTTGATAATGAAACGGATGATAAAAAGGTATTTCAATCCGTATACAATGTTTTAAAACCGGGCGGATATTTTGTCCTTGATTACCTGAACGAAGAATACGTCAGAAAAAAAATGGTTCCTGAAACAACGATCACGCGTGGTGATATTGATTTTAAGATCCTGAAAAAGATCGAAGGCAGACACATCATCAAAGATATCCGTTTTGAAGCAGACGGAAAGTCTTTCCACTTCTTTGAAAAAGTAAAACTTCATACACTGGAAGCTATTCATTCGTATGCTACGGAATGTGGCTTTGAAAGAGTGAAAATCTGGGGCGATTATCAGCTGAATGAATTTGACCGTGAAGTTTCGCCGCGTTGCATCAATTTATTTAAGAAAAAGGCATGATAACGGTCATTTTACTGATTTTAAGCGTGGTAACCGGAGTTTTCCTCGGTAAGCATTTCGGGAAAAAAGAAAAGCTGGCCAAAAATCTTCTGGTGCTGAGTGCCGGATTCCTGATCACTATTTGTCTGAATGAAGTTTTCCCGCAGGTGTATACCTCACAGGCAGGAAGCAGTCTGGGAATTTTTGTGATTGCCGGTGTTCTGTTGCAGATGATTCTGGAAGCTCTGACCAAAGGTTTTGAACATGGGCATTTCCATCATCACAGCGAACATAATATTCTTCCTGTAGCACTGATGGTAGGTCTGTTCATCCATGCTTTTATAGAAGGAATTCCTTTGGCCAATGAAAAGCAGCAGTTTTCACCCTATCTTCTCGGAATTGTATTTCATAATCTCCCGATTTCGTTTATCCTGGGGGCATTTTTATTCAATAGAAAGAAAGAGTCTAAAACGTCACCCTACCCTTCACTTCTGATTGTGGCATTATTTTCCCTGGCTTCCCCCATGGGAATGCTGCTTGGAAATTATTTCGATCCGGACCTTCAGCCTTATTTCCTGGCTATTGTAGGAGGAATATTTTTGCATATTTCATCTGTAATCATTTTTGAGAGCAATAAAAATCATAATATCGACTGGGTAAAGATAGGGCTTGTGATTCTTGGGGTTTCTTTAGCCTTGGTTATGCATCTTTTCCATGCCCATCCTGCGCATTAAATTATTATAAATCTATTCTATATCCTAAGCCTGTGATCCCGGATTCCATGGATTCTCGCAGATTGAGCTGATGATGCAGATTTTACAATAGCTTGTTGTATACGCAAAGACGCTAATGTCTTATAAAAAGCTGTTTTAGGCGCAAGGATTTTATCTCCGATAAAATTGTGTCCTGCTGCCATTGCCAGAAACGAAATACAGTTACTATTCTTGTTTTTACAGAAAATATTTGGTTCAATTGTGACTGAAAAATGCATTTCAGCAAAAAGCCATGATAGAACGACAAAACCTATAAACATTCAATTTCAAATCTTAAATAAAAAACAAGAAGCTCCGGATCTTCGATCCGGAGCCTCAATTTAATCACTCATTACACAATCTGGAATTAGAACTTCCAGCCTAATGTGATAAAGAAGTTATTTCTGTTATTTTTTACTTCTGATACTGCAAAGTAATCAGATGACATAATTCTGTTGGCAGAATAGTAAGCTGTATCTGTAGCAGGATCTCCGGTATTGATTCCTCTAAGGAACGGATTGCTGTAGGTAGATGTTACATACTGGTAAGATGCATCGATGTAGAATGATCTGAAATCATATCCTATACCGAATGAGGCTAGATTTCTGTTGTTAAGCATCATGTCGTTATATGACTTGTCAGATGTGGAAGCGTCAGGATTTACCTGGCTTACCGTCAAAGCATCGAAAGGATTGGAAACATAAGAATAACCTCCTCTCAATCTGAACTGCTTTACCCTGTACTCTGCCCCGATTCTTACTTCCGATACATTTTTATAATTGTCTTTAAAGAAATTGTTCAGCTCGGTTTCAGCACCTGTAATCACTTTATATTTAGGTCGTGTAAGTCCTAATGTATAATCTACGTTTAAAGAGAAGTTTTTGCTGGCTACAAAGGCCGCACTTACTGTCGCTTTAAGCGGCGTAGTAAGGTCCCTGGATTCCGTACCTGTTCCGTCTCCGTAATCAGGATCTTCATAGAAATTATAATCTCTGTCTATGCGCCAGAATGTAGGGGTTTCAATAGCACCACCGATTCTGAAATTAGGGCTCAGCTTTCCGATTACCCCTACTGTGGCTGAAAAACCGGAAGATCTTTCAAACATAGGAGTATTTTGTCTGTCAAAATATTCTATAGAACCATCTGATAAGGATTTGAAAGCTGCCGTATCATACTGGTCAATAGAGGCGTTGAAAAAATTAATTCCGGCACCAAGATATAAACTGTGGTTATAGTTCGCACCTACCCCAAAACTTGTCTTGGACAGATTTCCATATCTGTTATAGGCATGCCCTGCGAATGAGGCACTTTTATCAGTAAAATCTTTGATCACATCACTGCTTCCCGGAGACTCTATATAATTATCCAGCGACTGGTTGGAAAAATTGATCCCGATATTAATAAACTTCCATCCAGATTCAGACATCAGAGGAAAAGCGATAACACCTCCCACGTTTCCTAGGTCTGTATTGGTCTTACTATAGTCGATAGTAGAACCAGCCCACGTACTTTTATTTTTATTTCCTGCAATAGAAAGTGTTCCGGAAACTTCTCCCGAAATAGCCACTCCCAGACCTGCAGGGTTGGTAAGCAGGGAATTGGCATCACCTCCTAATGCCCCGTTAGCTCCGGCCATTGCATTAAATTTTGATGAACCCACCATTGGAGTACTGGAATAAACATCTGCAGTATTTCTCAATATAGAAACATCCTGAGCCTGCGCAAAAAATGCAGCAGAAATACTCATTAATACTAAAGATTTTTTTAACATTATTTTTTTGAATAGTTATTAAGTTTGAAATTATCTGCCGCCTCTGAAGCCACCGCCTCCGCCGCCAGATCTCATACCGCCGCCGCCACCGGAAGAACCACCTCTGAAGCCTCCTGAAGAGCTTCCGCTGGATCTGAATCCTCCGCTGTCATTGGATCTGAAACCACCATTGTTATTGTTGTTATAGTTCGGTTGAGAATTATAATTTGGTCTTGTCTGAGAATTTGAATTACGGAATCCTCCCGACTGTTGTTGTGGTCTGTAATTTCCGTTTCCACTTCTGAAACCTCCGTTGGAATTATTGGTTCTGTATCCACCGTTAGATCCGTTTCTGAAACCACCGTTGGTAGTACTGTTCCTGAAACCGCCATTGCTGCTTCCGCTTCTGAAGCCATTAGATGAATTCTGGTAACCGTTTCCGCTGTTTCTGAAACCGTTGTTTCTGGAGGTATTCGTTCTGTATACTGCATTGCTTAAACCAGGATTGCTGAATCCGCCGCCGCCGCTTCTTCTGTACACTGTTCTGTAGCTATTACCCCAGTAACCGCCGTTCCAGCCCCAATATGGGTAACCGTAACCACCGCCCCAGAATGGGTCATAATATCCTCCCCAATAAGGAGAATAGCCATATCCCCAGTAAGGATTTCCCCAGCCCATAGAGCCTCCCCAGCCCCAGCCGAATGATCCACCCCAACCGAAAGATCCGCCCCAGCCCCAGGATAATCCCATACCCCAGCCCCAGCCGCGGTTCATACCCCAGTACGGGCTATAACCACCATACCATCCCCATGGAGATCCCCAGGAATTGTCGTAATAGTTAGTCTCAGCTCCGGCATACATACCCCAGTCTGAATCGGTAGCATTTGTACTCCAGTTATTGTCGCTCCAGTTATTATATCTGTTTTCCTGCTCTCTTGAATTCGTCTGTGCATTCTGAATCACGTTGGAATCCTGATAGTAGTCGTAATTTTCTCCAACCCTGTTTCCGCCATCATTGATGATTACTCCTTCCGGCAGCGTATCTTTATTGGGGTCATAGTACACCCCGTCAGTCTCCGTGTACCCTCCCATCTGAGCACCACAGGACACAAGCAGTAATCCACCCGATATGGCTAAAATCCCTTTGGATTTTAACATACCAAGCAAATTTTTATGTATATTTCTTTTCATGATAACGTAAAGATTTTTAATTTAAATTATATTTGCAATCTGTACCAAAAATGTACCAAAACACCGGTAAATAAATCTATCAAAAATAGATTTTTATTTTTAGATTACAATAATGTAGAAAAGTTAAAAAAATTTTAAAAAAGAATGGCAAAATTAACCTCAAGAAGCGAAGATTACAGCAAATGGTATAATGAGTTGGTAGTAAAGGCTGACTTAGCTGAAAACTCTGGAGTGCGAGGATGCATGGTGATCAAACCATACGGCTATGCAATCTGGGAAAAAATGCGTGATGAAATGGACAAAAGGTTCAAAGAAACAGGTCACGTTAACGCTTATTTCCCGCTTTTTGTGCCCAAAAGCCTGTTTGAGGCAGAAGAAAAAAACGCAGAAGGTTTTGCTAAAGAATGTGCAGTAGTTACCCACTATAGATTAAAGACAGATCCGGACAATCCGCACAAACTGATTGTAGACCCGGATGCTAAACTGGAAGAAGAACTTATTGTACGTCCTACTTCCGAAGCCATTATCTGGAATACATACAAAAACTGGATTCAGTCTTACAGAGATCTTCCGATACTGATTAACCAGTGGGCTAACGTAGTCCGTTGGGAAATGAGAACCCGTCTTTTCCTGAGAACCGCAGAATTCTTATGGCAGGAAGGGCATACAGCCCATGCTACCAAAGATGAGGCGATAGAGGAAGCTGAAAAAATGAATGATGTTTATGCAGATTTCGCTGAGAAATTCATGGCCATTCCTGTAATCCAGGGATTAAAAACACCATCTGAAAGATTTGCAGGAGCTGATGAAACTTATTGTATTGAAGCATTGATGCAGGATGGAAAAGCACTTCAGGCCGGAACATCTCACTTCCTCGGGCAGAATTTCGCGAAAGCTTTTGACGTAAAATTCACCAATAAAGAAGGAAAGATTGAACATGCCTGGGCAACATCGTGGGGAACTTCTACCCGTTTAATGGGTGCCCTGATTATGACTCATTCTGATGATTTAGGATTGGTTCTTCCTCCTACGCTGGCCCCAATTCAGGTAGTGATTGTTCCTATCTTTAAAGGAGAAGAGCAATTGGCACAGATCAGTGAAGTGGCCCTTGACATTCAGGCTAAATTAAAAGCAAAAGGAATTTCTGTGAAATTCGATGATGATACGCACAACAAACCGGGATGGAAATTTGCAGAATACGAATTGAAAGGTGTTCCTGTAAGAATCGCCATGGGACCAAGAGATCTTGAAAACAAATCTGTTGAAATCGCAAGAAGAGATAATTTAACCAAAGAAGTTCGCTCTATAGAAGGTTTGGATTCTTACATCGAAGAATTACTGAAAACTATTCAGAAAGATATTTACGAAAAGGCATTTAACTTCAGAAAGGATCACATCACAAAAGTAGATACCTATGAAGAGTTTAAGAACGTTCTTGAGGAAAAAGGAGGTTTCATCTATGCACACTGGGACGGAACTGCTGAAGAGGAAGAGCAGATCAAGGATGAAACAAAGGCTACCATCAGATGTATTCCTTTGGATGACGACATTGAGGAAGGTATTTCCCTAATCAGTGGAAAACCGTCTAAAAGACGTGTATTGTTCGCAAAAGCATACTAAATAATTTTTTGTGATTTTCAAAAAATTTTGCGGGAAATTAAATAAATATTCAAGAAAAGTGACATTTGGACAGATTTTTGTTTAAATTTATGCAACATTAATCTAAAAAATAATTTATTATGTCTTTAAATGTCATTGATTTAATTAAAGGACAGTTAGGTCCCGCTTTGGTTTCACAAGCAGCTTCCCAGTTTGGAGAAAGTGAATCCGGTATCTCAAAAGCAATTGGAGGTATGCTTCCTGCTGTTGTAGGAGGATTAGCTAATAATTCCGATAACCCGGGTGTTCTGGATGCCATTTCCAATGCCCAGTCAAGTGGAATTTTAGGAAATTTATTAGGTGGTGCATCTGGCAACCCTGTAATTTCAAATCTGCTGACCTCTATTTTTGGAGACAAAATCAGCGGAATAGTAAATGCTATCGCTACGTATGCAGGAATCAGCAATAATTCTTCGAGTTCACTGCTGAATTTAGTAACAGGAGCTACGGTAGGTTCTATCGGAAAATATGCTGCTGATAATAATTTAGATAAATCAGGTATTTCAAATCTGCTGAGTGAGCAAAAAGGAATTGTTTCTTCGCTTCTGCCTGCCGGGCTTTCCCTTGCCTCCCTGAATATTGGTGACTGGGCTAAAGGTTACAAGTTTGACAATGATAATGATGCCATCAGAACAACAGCCAGCGAGGAGCCAAAAATAGAAGTAACAAGAAGTACTACAGCTGCAGGAACCAATCCTGACAGAAATAATAATGACGGCGGAGGTTCAATCTGGAAATGGTTGCTTCCGCTTTTACTTTTAATTGCTGCAGGGTATTTCCTTTGGAAGCAATGCGATAAAAAGCAGACCACCACTACCACTACAACTACTGATTCCACAGGATCAACAATGGATACAGCTGCTACCACAACTCCTGCGGACACTTCCGCTTCAACTACAACAGCACCGGCTACAAGAACAGATGAAAATATCGATCTTAACGGCGTGATGCTGAAAGGATATAAAGGAGGTATGGAAGATCAGATGATCACGTTCCTGAAATCCGGAAACTACAAAAATGCAGCTGATGATGCAGCATTGAAAGATAAGTGGTACGATTTTGACCATGTAAACTTTAAAATGGGAAGTTCTACTGAGCTGGAAGCAGGTTCTCAGGGACAGCTTGATAACCTGGTAGCCATCTTAAAAGCTTTCCCGGATGCTAAAATCAAAATCGGAGGATATACTGATAAAACAGGAAATGAGGCAGCCAACGTAAAACTATCCAAAGCGAGAGCTGAGTTCATTAAAGCAGCATTGGTAAAAGCCGGAGTTGGAGCTCAGGTTCTGGAAGCAGAAGGTTACGGAAGCAAATTTGCTAAAGTAGATGCTACAGCTTCTGATGCGGAAAGAGCTGCAGACAGAAAAATGGCAGTAAGATTTGCAAAATAGATCTTTAGAATCTTTAAAAATAGAATCCCGGGAATTCATTTCCGGGATTTTTTTAGGTCCTTATTTTTGTATTTATATTTATTTAATTAAATTTGTTAGTCATTTCTAACATTTATGAATTTTAATATAAACAACGCCTGGCGTAAAGATAAAACTTCCCACTCTTTATCAGAGGTTTATTCTTCGATAAAAGTACCACGCAAAGCCAATTTCTGGAGAAAATATTTAGCCTTCGCCGGTCCCGGACTGATGATTGCGGTAGGATATATGGACCCTGGAAACTGGGCAACAGATATTGCCGGAGGAGCTCAGTTTGGGTATACCCTCCTTTCAGTGATTCTTATTTCAAATATTTTTGCCATGGTTTTGCAGCATCTTTCCGTAAAGCTGGGCGTGGTTGCAGAGAGGGATCTGGCCCAGGCCTGCCGTGACCATTTCAACCCAACTACTAATTTTATCCTCTGGATATTCTGTGAAATAGCCATCGCCGCCTGCGATCTCGCGGAGGTAATTGGTTCAGCTATTGCCCTCAATCTGCTCTTTCATATTCCTCTGACCTGGGGAATTGTGATTACCACGGTAGATGTTCTGATTATTCTTTTGCTGCAGGCCAAAGGTTTCCGTTGGATCGAAAGTATTGTTGGTGGACTGATTTTTATTATCCTGGCCTGTTTCATCTATGAAATTGTCATTTCTCAGCCGGCTTTTAATGAAATCCTAGGCGGACTTGTTCCTCAAAAGGAAATCATTCAGAATCCAGCCATGCTTTATATTGCCATAGGAATCCTGGGGGCTACCGTAATGCCTCACAATTTATACCTACACAGCAGTATTGTGCAGACCAGAGACTATGCACGGGACCGTGAAGGGAAAAAAGAAGCCATCAAATTTGCAACACTGGACAGTACGGTTTCCCTGATGCTTGCATTTTTCATTAATGCAGCGATACTTATTCTGGCTGCCGCTACTTTCCACACGACCGGAAACAAACATGTGGCAGATATTCATGATGCCTACAAAATGCTGACTCCAATTCTGGGGGCTTCTATGGCAAGTATTGCCTTTGCCATTGCTTTACTGGCATCCGGACAGAATTCCACACTAACAGGAACACTCGCCGGACAGATCGTCATGGAAGGTTTTTTAAATATCCGTTTAAAACCATGGCTGAGAAGACTGATCACAAGACTGATTGCTGTAATTCCGGCTTTAATTGTTACCATTCTTTACGGTGAAGAAGGAACAACAGATCTGTTGGTATTAAGCCAGGTCATCCTGTCCATGCAGCTTAGCTTTGCGGTAGTTCCTTTGGTAATGTTTACGAATGACAAAGCCAAAATGGGAGAATTCGCCAATAAGCCGTTTTTAAAAGTGATTGTCTGGATTATTTCTATTGTGATCATTGTTTTGAATCTGTATCTGCTGTACCAGACTTTTACCGGATAAGAAAAGTGAATGGTCAATCGTCAATGGTGAATTTTTCCCAGATGGGATTATTCACTTGCTCACTTGCGAAGCAAAATTGACCTTTCACAACAATGAACTGCTGTGAATTGCTAATCGTCAATTATGAATTTTTTCCACACGGATTATTCACTTGCTCACTTGAGAAGCAAAATTGACCTTTCACAACAATGAACTGCTGTGAATTGTTAATCGTCAATGGTGAATTTTTCCCAGATGAGATTATTCACTTGTTCACTTGCGAAGCAAAATTGACCTTTCACAACAATGAACTGCTGTGAATTGCTAATCGTCAATTATGAATTTTTTCCACACGAATTATTCACTTATTCACTTACGAAGCAAAATTGACCTTTCACAACAATGAACTGCTGTGAATTGCTAATCGTCAATTATGAATTTTTTCCACACAAATTATTCACTTATTCACTTGCGAAGCAAAATTGACCTTTCACAACAATGAACTGCTGTGAATTGCTAATCGTCAACGGTGAATTTTCCCCACACGAATTATTCACTTATTCACTTGCGAAGCAAAATTGACCATTCACAACTTTTCAAAATCTTCTTTTTCTGCCTTAATGTCCATATTTTAGATTTGGCAGGTTCTTTGTCAAACAACTCTTTAAATAAATATTGAATTATGGACCATCAGGATATTAACGAAGAAAGCATCAATAATCAGGAAGAAAACAACATTCAGAACGAAGCAGCATCTGAAGAAAATGTGACAGCAAAACCTTCTGCAGAGGAACTTTTGGCAGAAGAAAAAGACCGTTACATCAGATTATACGCTGAATTCGAAAATTATAAAAAAAGAACGGCAAAAGAGAAGATGGAATTCTTCCAGTATGCCAACCAGGATATGATGATCTCTATGCTGGGTGTTTTGGATGATTTCGAAAGAGCTTTAAAAGAAATTGCCAAAAACGGAAATGCTTCTGACCTTCAGGGTGTAGAACTGATCTATCAGAAATTTAAAAACAGACTTACCGAAAAAGGCTTAAAACCTATTGAAGTAAACGCAGGTGACACATTCAATGTAGATTTCCACGAGGCTATTACCCAAATTCCTGCACCGTCAGAAGAGCTGAAAGGCAAAATCGTAGATGTTATAGAAACCGGGTATACTTTGAGTGATAAAGTGATCCGTTTTGCAAAAGTAGTAACAGGAAACTAAAATATAAGCAATAAGTAATCGGTAATAAGCAATATTACTGATTACCCATTACTAATTACTCATATAATTATGTCAAAAAGAGATTATTACGAGGTTCTTGAGATCAGTAAATCTGCATCGGCCGACGAAATAAAAAAAGCATACCGAAAAATGGCCATCAAATATCACCCTGATAAAAATCCGGGAGATAAAGAGGCTGAGGAAAAATTCAAGGAAGCTGCGGAGGCTTATGAAGTACTGAGCGACGACCAGAAGCGTGCGAGATACGACCAGTTCGGGCATGCCGGAATGGGCGGTAACGGAGGCTTCGGAGGCGGAGGCTTCGGCGGAGGTATGAACATGGAAGATATTTTCAGCCAGTTTGGAGATATTTTCGGTGGAGGCTTCGGTGGCTTTGGCGGTGGTGGCGGTGGACGCCAGCAGGTGAAAGGTTCCAATTTAAGGATCAGAATTAAGCTGAACCTTGAAGAAATGGTGAACGGTACCCAGAAAACCATCAAAGTAAAAAAAATGAAGACGGCAGAAGGTGCCACTTCAAAAACCTGTCCTACCTGTAACGGTTCCGGAGTTCAGCTTAAAGTGATGAACACCATGTTCGGGCAGATGCAGACGCAGACTACCTGCGGTACCTGCCAGGGAATCGGGAAAGTAGCCGATAAAATTCCTGCAGGAGCCAATGCACAGGGGCTGATTAAAGATGAAGAAGAAATCTCTATCAATATTCCGGCGGGAGCAAGAGACGGTATCCAGCTTAACGTAAGAGGAAAAGGAAATGATGCACCATTTGGCGGAGTTCCGGGAGATCTTTTGGTGATCATTGAAGAGGAAATAGATAAAACGATTAAGAGAGAGGGCGATAATCTTCACCAGGAACTCTATGTTTCTTTTGCTGAAGCAGCGCTGGGAACGAAAAAAGAAGTTCCAACGGTAGGTGGTAAAGTGAAAATTACCGTTGACCCGGGAACTCAGTCCGGAAAGATCCTCAGATTAGCCGGAAAAGGGCTTCCAAGCATCGACAGCTATGGCAAAGGAGATATGTTCATTCATATTAATGTATGGACGCCTCAGAAGCTTACGAAAGACCAGAAAGATTTCTTTGAAAAGCAGATGTCAAGCGGAGAAATGGTTGCAGAACCTTCCGGAAAGGAAAAAACTTTTTTTGACAAAGTGAAAGATTTATTCAACTAAAATATTTAAAAGAGACTTTTATGAGTCTCTTTTTTTTTGATCTAAAAATGTTTCGGCGCGGCTTCTACGAAGCCGCGCCGAAACATTTTTTATATTATAAGTTCCTTATTTTTTCTTTACTAAAGAAACAACACCTTTTCCCATTGTAAAAAGTGCTACAGCAAATAAACCGCCTATAAGTCCCAGAATAATCTCTTTTAAAATAGTAAGCAACTCATTGGAAGACCAGGAAGGCAGAATATGGTGAAAAAACTCAATTCTATGGGCAAAAATACCTCCTGCTACCATAATCAATGCAATCGTCCCGATAACGCCCAGAGCTTTAATCACAACAGGTAAAGCTTTCACTAAAAAATGCCCAAGCTTTCCAAAGAAACCTTTATCATTACTCTTTTTGATTAATTTAAATCCTGCATCATCCATCCTTACGATCAAAGCAACAATTCCGTAAACTCCTACCGTAGCGATAAAAGCAACCAGACTTGTTACCAGAATCTGGGTAATGAAAGGGTGGCTTTCTTCCAGAACTGTTCCCAACGCGATGATAACAATCTCAACAGATAATATAAAATCTGTGGTAATGGCTGATTTGATCTTTGCTTTTTCTATTTCTTCATCACTTTTTTCGTCTTCTATAATTTCTTCTACTACTTCATGCCCTTTCTTATCCCGGTGAAAAAGAAATTCTATGATTTTTTCAACCCCTTCAAAAGCAAGATACAATCCTCCTAAAATCAGCACATAATTAATTGCCGGGGGGTAAAGCCAGTTGAGAAAAAATACAACAGGAAGGATAATGAGCTTATTGATAAACGAACCTTTTGTAATAGCCCATAAAACCGGAATTTCCCTTGAAGAAAGAAAACCTGTAGCTTTCTCTGCATTCACAGCCAGGTCATCGCCCAGAATCCCCGCCGTTCTTTGTGTTGCTATTTTACTTGTAACCGCCACATCGTCCATCAGCGCTGCAATATCATCTAAAATTGCAAAAAAACCAGATGCCATATTTTTTAATGTTTTTTTAATGTATGTTAAGTGGAAGCAAAAATAATTATTAAAATCTATTTTTATTTGTTTCCGGATATTAATTTTAGATATTTTCTGATAACGAAGTGTTTATTTAAACAAAACTCTGCTTATTTTTACCCTGCTTTTCAAAAAACAAGACCATGCATTATAAACACTACACAATTCTTTTGGGATGTATCACTTTTATATTCACTACGTTCTGTTCTCCATTCAAAGCTCAAAAGGAAACAGATAACAATAAAGAAAAGCAGGAAAGAAAAAAACAGAAGATAGACAGTATTATCAAAGCTTATGTGGATATTAATAGGTTCAGTGGAACCGCATTGATTCACGAACAGCATAAAACCATATTTGAAAAGTCTTACGGCTGGCAAAATGCAGAAAAGAAAATTCCGAATCACAACAACAGCGTTTACCAGATTGCTTCTTTAACCAAATCTTTTACAGCATTAACTATTGTAAAGCTCAGCGAAGAAGGAAAGCTGTCGGTTAAAGATCCTGTTTCTAAATTTATTCCGGATTATACGAGAGGAAATGAAATTACTGTTGAGCATTTGCTTACACACACCTCAGGCATTTATGAACCCTTGCGAAATAAAGAATATTTTCGTCTGATCCATACCACAGAAAGTGTCAGCCAGGCTAAACTAATCTCTTTCTTCAAAGATGAACCTCTGGATTTTGAACCCGGAACAAAGTTTTCCTATACCAATTCCGGATATATTCTTCTGGGAATTATTATTGAAAAAGCTTCAGGGCTCTCTTATGAAAATGCAGTAAGAAAAATCATTTTAGACCCGTTGAAAATGAGCCATACCGGTTTTGATTATTCTGCACTCAAAAGCCCGGATAAAGCGGTTCCCTATGCCTTTCTTTCAAAAACAAAGCATAAGAAAGCAATAATATGGAACCCTGAATTGACTGGTGCTGCAGGACAGATCTACAGTACAGCAGAAGACCTGTACAAATATTATGAAGGGCTGAGGGATTATAAAATTGTTTCTAAAGAATCTTTCAAAAAAGCGACTACGCCATTTCTAAGCGGCTATGGCTACGGCTGGTTTATTGATGATCTTTACGGAAAGAAGGTGATCAATCACGGGGGAAATATTGAGGGGGCTACCAGCTATATGGCAATGTTTCCGGAAGATGACATCTGCATTATTTTGCTTAACAATATCACGAGTAAAAAACTGGAAAAAGCCGGTAATACTATTTTGGGAGCTCTTTTAGGCAAAACCTATACGCTTCCCAAACCCAAAAAAGAGATAACCCTTGACAACATAACGCTTAAAAAGTACGTGGGAAATTATAAGATTTCCGGGGAGGATATCATTCATGTCACTTTTGAAAACGGAAAACTGTTTTTTCAGGACAACAAAGGTCCTGTCCTGCGAATACTGCCGGAAAAAGAGAATTCTTTTTTTGTTTTTGATGATGATTATGACATCACATTTTCCCATGAGGATGGTAAAGATCTGATCCAGGTGAAAAACGGACTTGCCAGCAAGACTGCAGAAAAATTTTAAAATTTTCCGGGTAAAATCTAAATAACAAATCACTTTTACCCTTTAAAAATCATAACTTGATTTTCTTTCCTGAACTATTTTTTCAGTAATTTTAAGATATGAAAAAGCTTGTCCTCAGATACCATTTTTTCATTGTAGGATGCCTCAGTTTCCTGCTGCAGTCCTGCAATACAAAGTTCAGGGTTTGGGTTGGAACAGGTGGCCAGCAGAAAATTTACAATTTGAAGTACGGCGAGCATAAAAGACAGAAAATGGATGTTTTCCTGCCTTTGGATTATGCTGAAAATGCTCCTGTAGTCCTGATCGTGCATGGCGGCGCCTGGACGCTGGGGAAGAAAGAACATATGATCCAGGTTCAGAAAATGCTTTTCGAACATAATATTCCGAGCATTAACATGAACTACAGGCTGGTTTCCAAACGGAACAATATTACTTACAAGCAGCAGCTGGAAGATATAGGTGCAGCCATTGAAAAATTCAATTCTTTAGCTGAAAAAGCCGAATTACAGCAGGATAATTATATTCTTCTTGGGGAAAGTGCAGGCGGCCACCTGGCCCTGCTTTACGGCTACAGACATCCTGAACAGATCAGGAAAATTATTTCCATGAGCGGTCCGACCGATTTCTACAGCCCGGAGTATCTGAATTCGTTTTATTCAAAATACACTTCACCGACTTTCCAGAAGGTGGTGGGAATAAAATTTGACCGCAAAAACATATCAGAAGCTTTTAAAGAAGCCAGTCCTATCGCCAACATTTCCAATGTTCCAACCTTACTGTTTCAGGGAAACAATGACTTTCTGGTGAACCAACATCAGGGTCTTGCCATGGATTCTGCACTCACCAGGCTAAATGTACCTCATAAACTTATTTTTATGAAAAGAACAGGCCATGTTCCGAGGTTTTTCAGTAAGATAAAACGGGACAGCATTATTTATCCCAATATCCTTCAGTGGATCAGAAATTAGGGGCTGGAAGATCTTAAGAAGGAGGCCGGAAGTTACCGGCGGACGTTCATATCAGACATTTGAATTTAATTTTGATAAATTTAAGTGTGACTGGTCAGTTTCTGCTGCACAGGCCAATTGTGAATTCCCGGTTGTAAAATTCAAGCTTTCTGACTACATTCTCCCGAATAATCCGGATTAAAATAAAAAAGGCTGCTCGTAAGCAACCTTTATATCTATTTTATCGAATGACTATTCAAAATCCCTGTCTTCGTATTTTGAAGCAAGATCTTCTTTCTTTCCAAACACAAACTTAATGATTACCGGAAGGGTTGTTACCAGTACAATGATAATAATGATCAGTTCAAGTTTTTCTTTCAAATTGATTCCAAACTGTTCCTGGAAAAGTTTATCAAGATAATGCCCTGCAAAGATCAGGATGAAAGACCAAAGAACCGCACCAATGATATTATCTCTAAGGAATTCTTTTTTATCCATTTTTACAATCCCTGCAACGATGGGTGTAAAAGTTCTTACCACCGGCAGAAATCTCGCCATAATGATAGCTAATGCACCATGTTTTTCAAAAAAATCATGAGCCTGATACAGGTATTTTTTCTTGAACAGCATCGTATCTTGCTTTTTATATAAAGCAGGACCTGTCTTCACTCCGAAATAATATCCTACCTCATTTCCAATAATGGCGGCAAGCGCTACGCAGGAAGCAAGAATGGTGGTATCCAGAAAATCGCTCCCTGTGGAGCCGATAGTCTCTTTGATGATTTCAACGGCATAAATTCCCGACACGAACAGTAATGAATCTCCGGGCAGGAAAAAACCTACAAAAAGACCTGTTTCGGCAAAAACAATAAATAAAATAAGCCAGAACCCACCCATCTTAATATAAAACTCGGGATTCAGTAAATCTCTCCAGCTATTGAAATCTTCCATATATAACGATTAGCAACAAAAATAAGCGTAAAAAGTCTGAAACAAAAATTAATTATAAGTTTTTAACTAAAATACAGACATGATATTTTACAAGTCAAGGTCATCATCTGAAACCGCAGTTCCATCGGCCATCAGGAATGCTTTCAGGAAAGGGGTGATATTTCCGTTCATCACAGAATCCACATCTGACGTTTCATGGGCTGAACGCACATCTTTCACGAGTTTATACGGGTGCATCACATAGTTTCTGATCTGGCTTCCCCACTCTATTTTCATTTTATTGGCCTCGATCTCGTTTCTTGCCTTCATACGGGCTTCAAGTTCCATTTCATAAAGTCTGGAACGGAGAAGCTGCATGGCTTTTTCCTTATTCTGAAGCTGGGAACGGGATTCGGAGTTTTCAATGATAATCCCGGTTGGTGCGTGACGGAGACGAACGGCGGTTTCAACCTTGTTTACGTTTTGACCTCCAGCCCCTGAAGACCTCATGGTTTCAAATGAAATATCAGCAGGATTAATATTGATTTCAATGGTATCATCTACCAAAGGATACACATACACCGAAACAAAACTTGTATGGCGTTTTGCATTGCTGTCAAAAGGAGAAATCCTTACCAGCCTGTGAACTCCGTTTTCTCCTTTCAGGTATCCGAAAGCATATTCACCATCAATCTCAAGAGTAACGGTTTTCACGCCGGCAACATCTCCTTCCTGGAAGTTAAGTTCGCGGATTTTATACCCTTGCTTTTCAGCCCACATGGTGTACATTCTCATGAGCATTGAAGCCCAGTCACAACTTTCCGTACCGCCTGCTCCTGCGGTGATCTGAAGAACAGCAGAAAGCTCGTCCCCTTCATTGGAAAGCATATTTTTAAACTCAAGGTCTTCTATTTTTTCTACAAGCTGGGGGAATGTTTCATCCAGCTCTTTTTCGGAATCAGGGTCTTCTTTGGCAAATTCAGCCAGCACCTGCAGGTCTTCAAACTGGGTGCTGATCTCTTCATAGTCTTCCACCCATCTTTTTTTGGAACGAAGCTGCTTCAGAAATACTTCTGCTTCCTTTGGATTGTCCCAAAATTCAGGAGCTGCTGTCTTTTCATCATCATTTGCTATTTCGATCTTCTTTTTTTCAATCTGAAGGTATTTATATAAGTCACCGATTCTGGTCTGAACTTCTTTTATCTGGTCGTTGTTGATCACGAAATTTTATTTTATGCAAAAATACGGAATTTTTCGGGTTTGAGAGTGGAGAGTTTTAGAGTCGGAGGGTTTTAGGGTGAGAGAGTTTTGGAGCTAGTGAGGCTTTAGTTATGAATTTTTCAATGGTAAATTTAATTTCTGAAAAAATCTACTCATCACAGAAAATAAGATTAGAAAAAATCTTCTCTTTTCAAAATAAAAACAATAAACATACAAATAACATGTATTCCAATAACAACAGGCAAACCTTTCTTTACTGTAAATTTATCCAACACAAAACCATATAAAGGGAGTTGTAGCAGACCAATAACAAAAAAAGCTAAAAACACGTCTTCACTAAAAGAAGATCCAAGTAAACCAAAAGGAAAAATAAATAGAAAAGGTAAATAGGTTCCGTGTCCTCCACCAGCAAAAAATATTACCAGAGCTGCTAAAGGAATTGTTAGTATTGAAAGAATTTTCGTGTATTTATACATTGTTTGAGCTAATTTTTTTCAAATCCATGCCGCAAATCTATTTCTATATTAATTAACTTAAAATTATAATATGAAAATTTAATAAATAAGCACAGATACGTTTCAACTCTTTACACCCTAAAACCCTCCCACTCTCAAACTCTCTCACACTGAAACTCTCAAACCATATCCGCCATCATCTCCCCTATCTTTGGAGCCAGCGCTACTCCCATTCCTGAGAGCCGTACAGCACAGAACTGTCTTTCTGACAACTGTTTTACAATAGGTGTTTTTTCAGAGCCCATAGCCATAATTCCTGACCATCGTAAGGCTATTTTTACTTGCTGACCGGGAAGAATTACTTCTTTCAGGAATTTCTCCAAATGATTCTGCAGAAATTCTGTGGTTTCAAAAGCTGTAGTTTCTTCGGTTGTAAAGTCCTGATTCCGTCCACCACCCAGAAGAACCCTGTTTCCAAGGTTTCTGAAATAGTAAAATCCTTCATCGTAATGAAAAGTTCCTTTGAGCTTTAAACCGTCGATGGGTTCCGTCAAAAGGATCTGTCCCCGCGCCGGAATAATTTCCTCTTTTTCAAGGAATTTTGAACTGAACGCATTCGTACAATAGATAACTTTATCCGCTTTCACAGAAAGCTTTCCGGAAAGATGAATCTCTGTTTCGTCAGTATTTTCATCAATTCTTTCTACTTCCGTTCCGAAAAGAAACTCTACTTTCAGCTCATGGCATTTTTCCAAAAGCTTTTGCAGCAGCTTCCCTGAGTGCAGGCTTCCTTCGCAAGGGTTTTCTATCAGGAATTCAGACTTTCCCAGACCAAATTCTGCTATCTTTTGCTGATTCAGAACATAGGTTTTATCGAGGCCGGTGATTGTTTTCAGTTTCTCATTAACGAGATCCAGCTGTTGTAAAGGTTCATCATCATTCAGAATTTCATAGCCGCCGGTAAGCTCAAAATCTATTTCGTTATTTCGGAAATATTTCCTGATCTTTTCAAGACCTTCAAACCTCATCTTCACCAGTTCCAGAGTTTTCTCCCAGCCCATTTTCTGAGCATCAGCAATGACTTCGGTAAGACTTCCAAAACAGGCAAAACCGGCATTTCTTGTAGAAGCTCCCAGCGGAACAGCATTTCTTTCGATAATCAAAACTGATTTTCCAGGGTATTTTTCTTTAATGGCTATAGCTGTCCAAAGCCCGGAAAATCCGGCCCCGATTATAATGACACCCCTTTTTCTGTAGAAGGTTTCCTGTTCCCAGATGCTGTTCATTTTTTTGTACAATGTAAAATGTAAAAAGTATTAATGCATTAATGACGAAGAGTAGAAGATTTCAGTGTGTAAAGAGCCTAGAATCAGGAATAAAGAATAAAGAACAAAGAATCAAGATCCTGATTTACATCCCGAAAACCCATAACTCATAACTCATAACTCATAACTCATAACGCTCTCACTCTAAGCTCTAAAACTCTCCAACCCTAAAACTCTCCAACCCACATCACCCCTGCGAACCACCATCACCCTCTTCCCCATTATGCTGGAATCCAATGGCTCTTCTGGGTACTTCCACTGCTTTGTAGGTGTCCAGTTCTTTTTTCAGGGCTTGAATCCTGAATCTGAATTCATCAAAATTATTGATAATAGCGTCTGCCAGGAATCTTGCGACCTGTTCAAGGTATTCTTCGGTCAGTTTTCCGGCAGCATCTCTTAAGGCGGCATTCAGAAGGGTTTGGTCAATCTTCAGATTTTCATTTTTGGTTCTCTGGTATTGATCTTTCAGCCGTTTTTTAAGACTTTGTGTAAAATCGATCAGCATAGTATTGCTGAATGCTTTCATTCTGGACGAAATCTCGTGCCAGAACGGAACTTTATCTGCTTTGTTCTTTTTTAGGATCTTGTAGAGCAGTGAATCTTCTTCCAGTCCTCTGGTCATCGCATACAGAATAATTTCTGAGCGTTCCGCTGCATTAGGTGGAAATACCGGGATCATCACATCAAATCTTCCCGGAGCGAGAATTTCTTCATCAATTTCTGAAACGGAATTCGCCGAGCCTACCATCAGGAGTTCTTCTTTTTCAAATTTTCCGATGTAATGGAGAACCAGTTCCTGAGTTTCCAGATTACAGGAAGCAACATCTGTCTCTGCTTTTCTTTCCATCATGATCTCATCAAAGTCATCCAGGAACAG
Source organism: Chryseobacterium phocaeense (assembly GCF_900169075.1). Lineage (NCBI taxonomy): Bacteria > Pseudomonadati > Bacteroidota > Flavobacteriia > Flavobacteriales > Weeksellaceae > Chryseobacterium > Chryseobacterium phocaeense. Next base: position 750,731 of record NZ_LT827015.1, on the reverse strand, counting down.
CAGTACTTTTTCTGCCTTCATCATACTGAGCAGAAAATCATTGAAATTGGTTTTATTTCCGTCAACAAAAGATGTTCCCAGATAGTGTTTTTTAACCTCTTTGAAATTGTAACCGATAATTTCTGCAATTTTGGTCGCCCAGAAAATTTTTCCGCTTCCCGGAGGTCCGTATAAAATAATTCCCGCAGGTTTATGAATTCCCCAGTCTTTGATCTGTTGTGGATTCAGAAAAGGTTCCAAAACGGATGATATGTAAAAGAAAAGATCCCTGTATCCTATAAAATCCCTATGCTTCAGGCTTGTTTTGTGTCCGAAATAATCATAAACAAACCGGTAATTTCCTCCCAGTTTATTATCAATACCATAACTGGAAATGGAGGAGCGGAAAAAACCGTTATCAAAAATATTGGGATTGGCTTCCTTAATGGCTTCTTCTACTTTTTCTTTGGGCTGGTTGATCACCTCAGCAATCTGTTCAAGGGTTTTGCTTTTATCCAGATCTTTTTCATAAAGCTTTAAAAAATCCAGGTTTTCGCGGGCAAACTTCTCGAAATCTTCCTTTACCTCAAAGTTTGTACTGATGCAGGCGCCCAGCTCAAGATCGAAATCCTGGATAAACTGTTTGATGGCCTCTGCCGAAACATTCAGCTCCTTCGCTAATTCAATTAACTTCATAACAAACGATTAATTCTATCAAATTTAAATATTTTAATTTTGAAAATCTATTGATATATGTTAAAATAACTGAAGAAGAAAGCTATGGTACACAAAACTTCTGTGATTTTGTAACATTATGAATTTTACATAGACTACTACTATGTAAAACAAATTACATGGAAAAAATCTTATCAGTAAAGAATTTAACTAAAAAATTCAAGAGAACTGTAGTCAATAATATTTCCTTTGATGTGGAAAAAGGGAATGTCTATGGTTTATTAGGCCCCAACGGAAGTGGAAAATCCACCACATTTGGAATGCTGCTGTCTACCATTAACCCAACCAGCGGCGAATGGTATTGGTTTGGACAAAAGGGAACCACTCCTGATACATTGAAAAAAATCGGTGCTATCATAGAACAGCCCAATTTTTATCCTTATCTCGATGCCGAAACCAATCTCAAGATCGTAGCTGAGATCAAAGGAACCCCGCATACAAGAATAGATGAAGTCCTGAAAACTGTAGGCCTTTTTGACCGTAAAAAAGATGCTTTCAAAACCTATTCCCTGGGGATGAAGCAGCGCTTGTCCATTGCATCAGCTATGCTGAACAATCCGGAAGTGATGATCCTGGACGAACCTACCAACGGCCTGGACCCGGAAGGAATTATCCAGATCAGGGAAATCATCAGCCATATCGCAAAACAAGGCATTACCATTATCATTGCCAGCCATTTGTTGGATGAAATTGAAAAAATATGCAGCCACGTTATCGTTTTGAAGGAGGGAAATTCCATTTACTGCGGAAGAGTGGATGAAATGACCGTCAATAACGGATATTTTGAATTAAAGGCAGATAACAACACGATGCTTTTAAGTGCTTTGGAAGAACTTCAGTGGTTCACGTCCGTGAAATCCGAAGGTGAGATCATCAAAGCCCAGATCCGTGAAGATGCTTCTGTTTCCGCATCGGCATTAAATCAGAAGCTTGTTGAAAAAGGGATTTATCTTTCTCATTTAACGAAGAAGAAACTGTCCCTTGAAACCCAATTCCTTGAACTTGTAAAAAACACAAACGACTATGCTTAAACTCTTAAAACTTGAATATTACAAAAACCTGAATTATAAGCCATTCAAGGTTTTCAGTATCATATATTTTGTAATCCTTATCGCTCTTCTTTTTATAGGGCTGGTGGATCTGAATGTGTTTGGAGCTACCATCAATTTAAAAGAAGAAGGTATTTACAATTTCCCGGAAATCTGGAATTTCACCACATGGATCGTTGCCCTGCTGAAAATTTTTCTGGGACTCATTATTGTTTTCTCCATTTCGCAGGAGTTTACGAACAGGATGTTTAAGCAAAATACCATCGACGGACTGAGCAGAAAAGAGTTTATAACCTCGAAACTGTTAACCATCACTATTTTTACAGCTGTTTCCACTGTGATCGTATTTATCATTACGATGTTTTTGGGTCACCAATACTCAAAAGTAACAGATCCTTCAAAAATGTATGCCGAGATATATTTCATCGGAAATTATTTTGTGAAGCTGTTCGCATTCTTCTCATTCCTGATGTTCCTTTCCGTCCTGCTGAGAAAATCCATGTTTGTATTTCTTGGTTTCTTTGTCTACTGGATCGTTGAAAAGATTCTCATAGGTATAGAAACCGTACCTAAATTATCCGGAGTACAAGCCGAGCAAAAAAAGGCCATTGTGGAAAATGAATTTTTTATCACCAATTTTTTGCCGCTGGAAAGTATGTCTAATATAATCCCAAACCCATTGATACGATTGGATATGATAAAAATGATGGGCGTAAAATATACCGCGCATTATCCTACGGAAAGTATGATTGCCACCATTATCTGGACGGTGATCTTTATAGGAGCTTCTTACTGGATTCTGAGAAAAAGGGATTGGTAGGCTTTTGAAAATTAAAAGATTAAAAGATTTAATCATTAAAAAATTAAGTGGTCCGGTGGATCACTTTTTGTTTTTGACAAAATAAAGCACAAACATCTGATCTGCGAGATCTGCGGGAAATTTTTCATTCTGCTCAATGACAGATTATATTTTTAGCTTGTTGGAAAATCGCAAGGACGCAAAGATTTAAATATCTTAATATTTTTAAGGCGCAAGAAAATCAAAGATTTTCAGCTATGTTTTACTTCAAAATATAATATTACCAGCTTTTGTTGGATATAAACAAAAAAGACCGCCTTTCAGCGGTCTCTCTTCATATCTACTTTTTATCCAGCAGGGAGATATATTCTCCGTAGCCTTTTTTTTCCATTTCAGCTTTTGGAATAAACTTCAGGGAAGCACTGTTGATACAGTATCGAAGTCCTCCTTTATCCTCAGGGCCGTCTGTGAAAACGTGTCCCAGGTGGGCATCGCCGGTTTTACTTCTTACTTCCACCCTGGTCATTCCGGCAGATCTATCCATTTTCTCTTCGATCAGTTTTTTGGTGATCGGTTTTGAAAAGCTTGGCCATCCGCATCCGGATTCAAATTTATCGGTAGAAATAAACAGGGGTTCTCCTGTAGTAATATCTACATAAATTCCTTCACGGGTTTCGTTCCAGTATTCATTTTGGAACGGTCTTTCCGTTGCATTTTCCTGAGTTACATTATACTGTTCTGCAGTTAATTTTTCCTTCAGAGCTTTTTTATCCTGCTTCTGGTATTTTACTTCAGGCAGCGGATTGGCTTTTTTAGCCATTTCAAAAAGTCCCGGTTCTATATGGCAGTAACCGCCGGGGTTTTTATCCAGATAATCCTGATGATAATCTTCTGCTTTATAGAAGTTTTTCAATGCCACTGTTTCCACCACTACAGGCTTGGAGTAGTTTTTGGCTAATTTCAGCACTTCATTTTTCACCAGTGTTTCATCTGCTTTATTGGTAAAATAAATCCCTGTCCTGTATTGATTTCCCCTGTCATTTCCCTGCTTATCCACACTGGTAGGATCTATTGTTTTAAAATAAAGGTCGATTAATAATTTCAGATCAACCTGTTCAGGATCGTATTTTACTTTTACGGTTTCTGCAAAACCTGTGGTATGGCTTACCACCTCTTCATAAGTAGGATTTTGAGTATTTCCGTTGGCATAGCCCACTTCTGTGCCTACAACTCCACGGATCTGCTGGAAAAAGTGTTCTGTACCCCAAAAACATCCGCCTGCAAAATAAATTTCTCTGACATTTTTATTATCCATAATTTCCTGATTTTCTTTTTCTTTGGTTAATTCTTTTGGCTTAGATTTTTTAAAAAGCCCCGATCCTGCAGCAAAAACTGCCACACCCAGAATGATTCCGAGTACGATAAATATATTTTTCATTTTTTTCTTTTTATCCATTACTTATGATTGAACTTGTTTATTTTGAATGATCATCAGCCCGAATCCCAATAACATCAGATCTTTCAGAATAAAAAAATCTGTGACGGGAACTCCATCTACTATTTTCCAGACTCCGGGTGTGGTGAAAAGGTAACTCAGTGTTACCAAAAATGTCACGATCATCCCGATTCCGGCATACTTTCTTAGTGATGCAAATTTCACACTAAATATCAATAGCAGTGCAATGATAATTTCTATCACTCCGATAGCATTTGACACCATTTGAACGCTTACGGTTTTATATACGAAAAAAGTAAGAAAATGGTTTTCCACCAATGGTTTGATGGCAGCAGCTTCAGTAGGGGTAAACTTAAATATTCCGATCCAAAGCAAAATTAATGCTGCTCCGAAAAGCGAAATATAATACCCGGTTCTGTACGTTTTTGATTCGAGGTTAAGTGTTGATGTTCCGTTCATTTTTTAAGATTTTGAATGATACTTTATTGTTTTCAAAAGTATAGTCGAAGGTGTTTCAAAATCCTGACAGAATTTCCTCTAAATATCTAATTTTTCCAAAATTTTATTTTTAAAATCCTGAATATCAGCTTCATTAACTTCTGTTTTTTCTTTACGGGATAGTTTTCTTTTCAGAATATCATCCAGTATTTTGAGTTTTTCTTCATAAGCCCTGCACCATTTGCAGATCTTCAGGTGCATGGAAAGCTGCCAGTCTTCCTTCGGGGAGATGGCATTGGCGTTTCTTTTTTCCATCAGCATGGTAGCTTTGCTGCACGGCAGAAACAAAATATGAATTAATTTCCTCAACATGTTTTTATGATATGGTTATAAGTTCGCAAACCAGTTGTTATCCAGGCATTCCCTCAGCTGCATTCTGCTCCTTTGAAGGATCTTCCACAGATTAGTCGCGGAAATCTGCAATTCCTGACTCACTTCCGGTGCTTTTTTTTCCTGAAGATAATACATTTTCACAGGAATCTTCCACCGGGAGGGCAAATCCTCAAGACATTCCTCCAGCGTTTTATTAAAATACTTATTGTCCAGAAGTTCAGATTCCGGATCTGAAACATTCCAGTCGTTCAGGACATCCTTGTTTTTCCAGGAACCTGCTTCGTCAAAAAAATGATCCAGGCTAATCCGCGGTTCCGATTTATACTTTTTCCGGTAAAAATCAGCGGCTTTTCTATTTAAAATAGCATTCAGCCAGGTAAGCGGCTGGCTTTTCCCTTCAAAAGAATCATAAGACGAAAATGCTGCTAAAAAAACATCCTGCACCATATCTTCAGCTTCTGTTCTATCCGAAAGCAGATAAACAGCTCTTGTCAAAAGGGGTCCTGAATACTGTTCTACCCAGCTTTTCAGCACTTCATTTTTCGTCATTTTTTATGATTTAATATTATAAAAACTTTGGGCTCCATACCATTGAGATCATATTATGGAAAGTCTCTATTTTAATATTAAAACGAATATAAAAAGTTAAATGATAATATACAAAAATTTAAATCAAATTGCTCCGATATTATATTTTCAGTTCTGTTGGATCATCACAAGGGACGCAAGTTCCTGCTTGATGTCATTGCGAGGAACCATGCGACGAGGCAATCTCATAAAAGAATTTTTTATTTAAACTGAGATTGCTTCACCTGAAGGTTCGCAATAACAAATAAGTTTTTAAAAATCCTTATTCACCAAACCCCAACTGCGCCATTCAAAACATAGGATAAAATTATTACAAATCGCCTAAAAACATTAAATTTGCATCTTATCAAAAATCTGATAGTTTTAAAAGCAAAGCAATACTATGACATCACAAGAGATACGTCAAAAATTTTTAGATTATTTTAAAAGTAAAGACCACCTGATCGTTCCTTCGGCTCCTATTGTGCTGAAAGACGACCCTACCCTTATGTTTTCCAACTCGGGAATGACGCAGTTCAAAGATTTTTTCTTAGGTTACAAAACGCCTACGGCCCCAAGAATTGCCGATACACAGAAATGTCTGAGAGTTTCCGGAAAACACAATGACCTGGATGATGTAGGTAGAGATACTTACCACCATACCATGTTTGAAATGCTGGGAAACTGGTCTTTTGGTGACTATTTCAAAAAAGATGCTATTGCTTTTGCCTGGGAATTACTGACTGAAGTGTTCGGAATTCCAAAAGAAAATTTATACGTAACCATTTTTGAAGGAGATGCTTCGGAAAACCTGAAAAGGGATCAGGATGCCTACGATTTCTGGAAATCCCACATTTCCGAAGATAGGATTATCAATGGAAACAAAAAGGATAATTTCTGGGAAATGGGCGAAAGCGGACCTTGCGGACCGTGTTCGGAAATTCATGTGGACCTGAGAACTGAAGAGGAAAAAGCTAAAGTTTCAGGACTTGAACTGGTGAATAACGACCATCCTCAGGTAGTGGAAGTATGGAATCTGGTATTCATGGAATTCAACAGAAAAGCAGATAAATCTCTTGAAAAGCTTCCTGCACAGCATGTGGATACGGGAATGGGCTTTGAACGTCTTTGTATGGCGCTTCAGGGAAAATCTTCCAACTATGATACCGATGTTTTCACCCCGCTGATTGATAAAGTGGAAGAACTTTCCGGTAAGAAATATACAGGCGTTTTAGAAAACGAAAAAGATATTGCCATCCGTGTGGTGGTAGACCATATCAGAGCGGTTGCTTTTGCTATTGCTGACGGACAGCTGCCTTCAAGCGGAGGCGCAGGATATGTGATCAGAAGGATTTTAAGAAGAGGAATTTCTTACTCCTACAGATTCCTGGATATGAAGGAGCCTTTCCTTTACAAACTGGTAGCTGTTTTACAGGAGCAGATGGGCAGATTCTTCCCTGAGCTTGAAAAACAGGGAACTTTAGTGACTGAAGTTATTAAAAGTGAAGAGGAATCTTTCCTTAAAACCATTGAAACAGGACTGATCAGAGTTGAAAAGCTCATCCAGCAGACCATTGCAGACAACCAAAAAGTTCTGCCTACCCTTGAAGTATTCGAATTATATGATACCTATGGATTCCCGGATGATTTAACGAGAATTATTGCGGAAGAAAAAGGTCTTACTATTGACGAGGAAGGTTTTAAAGCTGAGAAGAAAAAACAGCAGGAACGTTCAAAAGCTGATTCTGCCCAGAAAGTGTATGACTGGGTTACTTTAGAGGAAAAAGAAGAAAATTTTGTCGGGTACGATACCATCGAGTCCGAAACCTATATTACCAGATACAGAAAAGTTGAAAATAAAGACGGCGAGTTTTACCAGGTAGTATTGAGCAACTCCCCTTTCTACCCTGAAGGCGGTGGCCAGATCGGTGATAAAGGAGTGCTTGAAAATGCAACGGAAAGCTTCGAAGTTCTGGATACGAAAAAAGAAAACGGACTGATCATTTCACTGATCAACGCCCTGCCAAAAGATGCCGGCGCTGTTTTCTACGCAAAAGTGAATGCTGCCGAAAGAAGAAACTCCCAGGCCAACCACTCGGTAACCCACCTTCTGCACGAGGCTTTAAGAGAGGTTTTAGGAACACATGTGGAGCAGAAAGGTTCTTATGTAGGCCCTGATTATCTTCGTTTTGACTTCTCTCATTTCAACAAAATGACTGAGGAAGAACTGGCTTTGGTAGAGGCAAAAGTTAACCAGAAGATCAAAGAAAGCATTGCTTTGCAGGAATTCAGAAGCATCCCGATCCAGGAAGCTTTTGATAAAGGAGCAACAGGTCTTTTCGGTGAAAAATACGGAGATTATGTGAGAATGATCCAGTTTGGAAGTTCAAAAGAACTTTGCGGAGGAACTCACGTTAAGAATACCATCGAGATCGGTCACTTTAAAATTGTTTCTGAAAGTTCTGCAGCAGCGGGGATCAGAAGAATTGAGGCCATTTCCGGTGATCAATCCGAGGAATACTTCAAAAATCTGGAAAACCAGGTTCATGAGCTTTCCCAACTTCTGAAATCTAAAGACATTGTAAGATCTATTGAAAAGCTGATGGAAGAAAATGCGTCTTTAAAATCTGAAGTGGAAGCCTTTAAAAAGGAAAAAGCAAAAGGTGAAATCGGTGAATGGAAAAATGCTTACGAACAAAAAGGCAGCAAGCAGTTATTGGTAAAGAAAACCTCTCTGGATGCAGGTTCTGTAAAAGACATCGTCTTCCAGCTGAAAAGAGAAATTCCAACTTCAGTTACAGTAATTCTTTCTGATGCAGATGGCAAACCGATGATCACTGTAGGCGTTTCCGATGATCTGGCTGCAGATTACCAGGCCGGAGCCATCATTAAAGACCTGGCAAAAGAGATCCAGGGCGGCGGCGGCGGAAATCCGGGATTTGCAACGGCTGGAGGTAAAAATCTTGACGGTTTGGAAAATGCTTATCAAAAAGCTCTGAATATTTAGGATTCATCATCCTTTTATCATAAAACAGTAAAACTCCTGAACATTTCGGGAGTTTTTTTATTTATAACCATTCTAATTATTGACCTTATCTTAACAAACCATTACCTAAACTTAAACTATTTGTTTCGTCCCCTTAAAAGATAGTTCACAATAGACTTCTAGTTTTGCTACAATCGAAATTCAAAAAAGTAATTATGAAAATTAACAAAACTATCGGAGCTTTATTGTTCGCTGCTATGGCTTTTCAGGGCTGTAATGATGACAATAATAACGATCAGGAAACCAACCCTGTCAATGAAAATATCAAAATTGAAAACTTCTCCCAGGAGCCGACCTTCGTTTTTGGTATGACCGGTTTTGAAAATCTGAAGATCACGACCTTAATTTCAAGTTCAGATGTTCTTGCAGGAAGTCCTAATTTCGTTTTTGCGGGCCAGCCGGACGGAATGGGGATTATGAAAGATCCAAACTCCGACGGTTATTTAATGATCACCAACCATGAGATCACCCAATCCGTATCAAGGGTTTATTTAGATAAAACATTCAAGCCTGTTAAAGGAGAATACATCCTGAACGGAATCGGGGGTATGACCAGATTATGTTCTGCTACTCTAGCCACTCCGGAAACCCATGGGTTCAGCGCATTTCTTACCGCCGGAGAATCCGGTGAGGAAAGTATGGTTCATGCTATTAATCCACTGGCTCCGGTTTCTCAGGCCGCTGACAAGACAAGAGTAAAGCCTGCTTTGGGAAAAGCGTCCATGGAAAATGCAGTTCCGCTTCCTAAAGATATTTCAGGTGGAAAAACCTATATTATGATTGGTGAAGATCAGTCTTATTCTTCATCGCACCAGTCTGCAGGACAGCTGATCATGTATGTTTCCAATACCCAGGGAGACCTTGAGAACGGAAAATTATATGCATTAAAGAGAACCAACAATAACTATACGGAAACCGATATGGTGAAAGGAAGTTCTTATGATGTGGAATTTGTAGAGATTACCAATGCCAAAAACTCAACGGGAGCACAGATCAATCAGAAAAATATTGATAATAATGCCATCCGTTTTTCAAGAGTTGAAGATGTAGATTACAGAAAAGGAGCCGGAAAAGGAAGAGAAATTTACTTTACCGCTACCGGAGAATCTTCAGACGGGGTCACGCCTAAACCGGGACTGACCATGTGGGGAAGAGTCTACAAACTTGTTCTGAACGAAAGCAATATGCTTACCGGAAAACTGGAAGTAGCTGCGGAAGGAGATTCCAATCCGGGACAAAACCTGATCAATCCGGATAACCTTTGTGTTACTGAAAATTTTGTCTATATTCAGGAGGACGGAGATTCCTATTACCCGGCGGCTACTCACGATTCTTATATCTGGCAGCTGAATATTGCCACGAAACAGTACAAACCGTGGTTAAATATGAAACACAACAGGTTGGATTCTGCATGGCAAACCGCTTACAACCAGTCCGGAAATCTTCAGAAGTTCGGTTCATGGGAATTCGGGGCTATGGTTGACATTTCAGATATCATCGGGGTTCCGAATACTTTTGCAGTGAATATCCATTCCCACACATGGCTGAAAGATAAGTTTATGAATGCTGACGGTGCAGGAGTGAATACCAATAAGGAAGGAGGCCAGATTGTCATCATCAGAAACGTAGAGAAATAAGCTTTAAATATTCAATAAAAATTAAAAGTATCAGCGGAACTATTTCCGTTGATACTTTTTCATGCCTATGAAAATAGTTTCAAAATATCCGGTACTTCTTGTCTTATGTACCGCTTTTTTTATTGCAGCACTTTTTCAGTGCAAAGGAGATAAGCACGCTCCCATCAATGAAGATTTAAGCGTTGTAAAAAGTGAGATTTCCAAAACCAATGCCGCATTCGAAAAGCAGATTAATGAACTGATAACTCTTATTTCTGAAAATGCTGATGAAAAAAACATCAAGGGAAAATTTGAACAGCTGAGAATAACATACAAAAAAATGGAATGGGCGGTAGAATATTTCCTTCCCAATTCTGCCAGATTTATCAATGGTCCTGCCCTTCCCGAAATTGAAATGGATGAACACACCGAGCTGGAACCGGAAGGACTTCAAGTGCTGGAAGAGCTTTTTTATCCCTATACTGCCGAAAATAAGGAAGAATCCATCCGTTATCTCAAAAAGCTGATTAATAAAAGCAATACGATTAAAACGAATTTTCAGGCGATCACCATCAGTAAGGATCAGGTATTTGATGCCGCCAGACAGGAAATTTTCAGGATTTCAAGTCTTGGGATTTCCGGTTTTGATACGCCCGTTTCCGGAACATTTTTAAAGGAAATGCCCTATTCCCTGAAAGCCGTACAACTCACTTTACAACTGATCTCCACAGAAAAGTCAAAAGGGAAAGCGCTGAAAGAGATTGAAGCCGCCATTGCTTCAGCAAATAATGTCCTTAACAAAAATACAGACCGGAACGCTTTTGATTATGTGAATTTTATTCCTGATCATTTAAATACAATTTCTTCTTTACTATTGGAATTTAAAAAGCAGGAAGGCATCCCGGATATCGAAGTCACTTCTGCATTAAGTAAAAATGCAGCCACATTTTTCTCAAAAAATGCGTTCAATCCCAATGCATTCGTTCCCGGAAAAGAATATGCGTTCTCCCGTGAAAAGGCAGCTTTGGGTAAGAAACTGTTTAATGATAAAATCCTTTCCAACAGCAATACCAGAAGCTGTGCCACTTGCCATATCCCTGAAAAGGCTTTTACAGACGGACTGGCAAAATCTATGTCCCTTGACAATGCCGAGCTGCAGCGGAATACCCCTTCTTTAAATTATGCAGGCTTCCAGCACGGACAGTTCTGGGATATGAGAAAAGATGACCTGGAAGGCCAAAGCTCAGATGTGATCTCTAATAAAGAAGAAATGCACGGCGACCTGAATATTATTCTTGGCAAGATCAATCAGGACCCAAAATATATTCCTGAATTCAGGAAAATTTATAAGACCCAAAAAGCCGAAACATGGCAGCTGCAGAACGTGCTGGCCAGCTATATCCGCTCTCTCGCGAAATTCGACTCCAATTTTGATGATTATATGCGTGGAAACCGTTCTGCCATGACTGAAAATCAGAAACAGGGCTTTAATCTGTTTGTAGGAAAAGCCCAATGTGCTTTATGTCATTTTACCCCTTTGTTCAACGGTACCGTTCCTCCTAATTTCAAAAAAACGGAACAGGAAGTGTTAGGAACTGCCGCCAATGGTGATAACAGAAGTTTTGATCAGGATCCGGGAAGGGGAAAATTTCATCAGACCGTGGAAGCGTTGCAGAATTCCTTTAAAACCCCAACTCTCAGGAATATCAGCAAAACAGCGCCTTACATGCATAACGGAGGTTATAAAACATTAAAAGAGGTCATGAACTTTTACAATAAAGGCGGTGGAAAAGGTTTTGGTTTTAAAGTAGATAATCAGACGCTTTCTGACACACCGCTTCAGCTTAATGATAAGGAAATTGATCTTATTATTGAGTTTATGGAGGCGTTGAATGACAAATAAATCTACATGACATCTATCTGATTTTTCTTTATATCTTCTTTTGTCTTGAAACAAAAGAAGCAAAAATTCAAGACCTGGAAACTTACGCTAAAAATAAATCCTGTTCTCTAAAAATTCTAAAACTTGCGCGGATTCTATATTTGTTCTTCGGTTGTATATTTTGTGCCGCGCTTCGGACAGTAGAATTTTTTTAACGTTCACAGCATTGATTTTCTTTACGCTCCAGTTTCCTATGTCAGTTTTTTTTACGGTTATAAACAATGTCCTCAAAATCTGTGGAAATCTGTGAAAATCTGTGGTAAAAAAACAGCACGATCTGCAAAATCTGTGTGATGTGTAAATAAAATAATTTGATTTTTTTATTTAATCTTCTTTTGTCTTGAAACAAAAGAAGCAAAAATTCAAGACCTGGAAACTTACGCTAAAAATAAATCCTGTTCTCTAAAAATTCTAAACTTGCGCGGATTATATATTTGTGCTTCGGTTATATATTTTGTGCCGCGCTTCGGACAGTAGAATTTTCTTAACGTTCACAGCATTGATTTTCTTTACGCTCTATTTTCCTATATCAGTTTTTTACGGTTATAAAATCAATATCCTAAAAATCTGTGGAAATCTGTGAAAATCTGCGGTTAAAAAAACAGCACGATCTGCAAAATCTGCGTGATGTGTAAATAAAATAACTTGATTTTTTTATTTAATCTTCTTTTGTCTTGAAACAAAAGAAACAAAAGTTCAAGACCGGGAAACTTCCGCTAAAAATCAATCCTGTTCTCTAAAAATTCTAAAACTTGCGCGGATTTACTTTTGCTGCTTCGGTTCAATCGCTGTGCCGCGCTTCGGACAGTAGAATTTTTTTTAACGTTCACAGGATGTATTTTCTTTACGCTCCAGTTTCCTATGTCAATTTTTTCACAGTTGTAAAATTAATCTCCTCAAAAAAATCTGTGGAAATCTGCGAAAATCCGTGGAAGAAAAAATTTGCTCGATCTACAAAATCTGCGTGATATTTTTTAACGCTCCATTTTCCTATGTCCGTTTTTCTGCTGTTGTCATCTTATTAAAAATTCTATCAAAATTCATGAAAATCTGCGGTTAAAAAATGGCATTTAACACATTATTTCACCATAATTATATTAAAAACAATGTCTGAATTTTATAAATATTTCACATCCATTTTCTATTGAAAAATTAGACTAAATCAATGTATTAACGAATCATAAAAACTTTCTCAACACAAGAAATATTACTACTTTTGAACTAGTTTTTGCATGAAAAGGTTTATAGTCTTCCTGTTTTTATTAATCTGTTTCTTTGGTTATTCACAATCAAAGATCAGGGTTATTGACGAAACTGATCAGAAGCCCATCTCCAATGCAAAAATATCCTGTGATGGCAAAGTTTTAGGTTTTACAGACATCCGGGGTACCCTTGAATTTAAAGCTTCATGCAGCACTATAGAAATCCAGGCTGAACAATACCAGAATGAAACAGCTACTACAGAAGCGGATATGGAAGTTACCCTGTTAAGAAAGGCATCAAAAACCACTGATATTGCAGAAGTGGTTATTGAAGACCGGAGCGATCCGCGGGCCCTGGAAATTCTCAAAAAAGTCAATCAGCTTTTTAAAGAAAATTCCCCCAAAAGTTTAGGTTCCTATTCTTTCAAGTCTTACGAGAAAGTGTCGCTAGACATTGATCAGGATAGCATTACACAGTTTAACAAGTTTTTTAATGATGCTCATCTTTTAAAGAAAAAAAGAGAAAAGGATTCCATAAGTACACTATCTGCAAAACAGATCTTTTCAAAAAGTAAGCTTTTTCTGTGGGAAAGGGCCCAGGAATTTCTTTATTCTGGAAAATACGGAGAAAAAGTGAATATTCTGGACAACAGGATTTCAGGCCTTAAGCAGCCGATCTACGAAATGATCGCCATCCAGCAGAGCAACAGGGACAAAATCCCTCACCAGATCAAACAGGAAAACAGGGGGCTTTACCGTTTTTTCCTTTCGGACACCATTGAGGTAAGTGGAAGAAAGACTTTTGTGATCCGTTTCCGGGAAGTGAACTACAAAAAACCTGATAAAAGGAGAAAATACAACGGCGCCATCTACGTAGACACGGAAACCTATGGCATTCAAAAAATTGAGAACTTCAGCAAAAATAAAAATGACGGAATTATCACGAGTACCTGGATTTTCTACAATCATAAATGGTTTCTTGCCCAGGAAAAAGTAAAGCTGAGAATGAGCAGGGTGGCTATGGAAGAGGAAAACAAAGGTACGAAGGAAGAAACCTCTGAGAAAACGGATAAAACAAGTTTCGGGACGTATGCTTTCCTGACCTCAACTTATTTTGATTTTAAATCGCCCATTGAAGAAGAACGTAATGATTTTAAGGGCTATACATATTCTGTGAAAAATGCCGACGGCCATCTTCTGGATCAATATAGAACGGATCCCCTCACTGAAAGAGAAAAAAACACCTATTCCACCATCGACAGTCTGGGTAAGAAATATAATATCGACAGTAAAGCAAAGATCCTGACTGGTCTTATCAATGGACAGATCAGAATGGGTATTGTAGATTTTGCAGTGGATGAGATTGTGAATTACAACCTTTATGAAGGCTTCAGACTTGGCTTAAAGGCTAAACTGAATGAAACTTTTAACCCATACTTTTCACCGGATTATTATTTTGCGTATGGTTTTAAAGATGATAAATGGAAATACGGAATCGGGCTGGATATGAAGACTACGCTGGACAAAAATTCATTCTTCAGAATCGAATATTATAATGACGTAACGGCTTCAGGAGAGTTTTACCGAAGACTCTGGAATTTCAAGATAAGAACCATGAATTATGGAAATAACATCAATAACGATAAGTATTATCATTTCCGTGGAGCTTCATTGTCTTACCTTAACGATGTGACCAATGGCCTCACACTGGTTTTTGCCGCAAAAAGAAATATTGAAGAGGCTAAATTTGACTATGAATTCAGGGGAAGAGGCGGTGAATTTGATAATTTCAATACTTTATTTACGTTAAAATATTCTCCGAATTCCACGAATATCATGACACCACAGGGAAAATCAATCATCGATCAAAAGTATCCTGAACTGTATTTAAACTATGAACAGAGCTATAAAGCATTGGGAGGAGATTTTAATTATACGCGTTTTGATGCATTGTTCGTTCACAACTTTAAGACCATTTTGGGAACTACCGGATTCAGGTTGTATGGGGGAATTGTATTGGGTGAAGCTCCGATCTGGAAGCATTTTACCATGAACGGGCTGGCTTCCCCGAGAAAGGATTTTAATTTCAACTTAACTTCTTATCTCGGTTTTGCAACGCTGGAGGGTGGAAAGTTTTACAATGATAAATTTATTGCTTACTACTTCACCCATAAGCTTCCTTTATATTTTAAAAGTTTCGGACAGAATGTTTCCAGCTTTGATTTTGTATTAAGAGGGACTATCGGGGATATGAAGCATCCGGAATATCATGAGTTTAAGTTCAGGAAGCTGGATCATCTGTATCAGGAAGTAGGCCTGGAGTGGAACAATTTCCTGTCTACCTATTTCAACCTGGGCCTGTTCTACAGGGTAGGATATTACACCACTCCTAATTTCAAACAGAATTTTGCCATCCAGTTTAAGCTGAAGCTGCTGGAATTTTAAGCAAAATCATAAATACATAAATACATAAATACATAAATACATAAATACATAAATACATAAATACATAAAATCAAAAACATGCAGAAAATAGAAATAAAAGCAGAACAGTTTTTTGAATTATTAAAACTGAAAGATACCTCGATGTGGGAAATTTTCTCGCAAATGATCGATGGCAATGAAAAGGAAATTATATTCCTTGACAATGAAGATAAAATCCTCTTCAACTATATCCTTCCTTCTGAAAAGGAAAAACTGGAGGAAGACCGCAAGGAGTTTTCAAAACAGTTTTCAGATAAATTGATTAACTTCAATTAAAAATTTTTAATGAATAGAATTGCTATTTTTTCTATACTGGCTTTTCTTCTTTTCAGCTTAGGTTATGCTCAGCAATATAAAAAACCGCTGGTTTCTGCTATTAAGGAAGCTGATTTAAGGAAAGACATGTACGAATTGGCCGCAGATCAGTTCTGGGGACGCGAAGCCGGAACTTTGGATGAGCTGAAAGTATCCATGTGGCTTGCTGACAAAGCTAAGGAAGCCGGAATGAAGCCTGCAGGCGATAATGGTACATTTTTCCAGTTTTTTGATATGTACAGGCATCAGGTAACCCCTCAAAGCAGCTTTAAAATCGGAAACAACAGCCTGAAGCTCTGGAAAGATTTCCTGGTATCCGAACCTGTGAATTCCTCCATTGATTCTGAAATTGTATACGCCGGAAATACAGAGCCGGAAGGACTTTCCCAATTCAATGTCAAAGGAAAAGTGCTTGCCGTGAATGCATCTGATAAAAATATCGACCAGGAAATGACTCTGTTTGTCAGAAGATATCCCGGATTTGTCCGTGCAAAGTACTACACCAAAGCCGTTGAGCTGGGAGCCAAAGCAATGATTTTCATTACAGACGATATTTCTGAAAAAAGCTGGGTGGAAGTTCTTCCCCAAATGACAAGAGGAACGTATGGTGTGGAAGGCCTCAGAGAAAAAGTAACAGACAATATTCCTGTGGTATGGATCAAAAGAGAAAATGCAGCGTGGGTAAAAAACAATCCTAAAATATCTCTGAACCTGATCACGGAAACTTACAAATATCCTTCTGTGAATATCATCGGAAAGATTGATGGTACCGACCCTGTTCTTAAAAACGAATATGTTCTGCTCAGCGGACATCAGGATCATGACGGAATCAGACATCCCGTAAAAAATGATACGATTTATAATGGTGCTGACGACAATGCCAGTACCTGCGTCGCAATGCTTGCCATGGCCAGAGCCTATAAAAAACAGCCGGGAAAAAGAAGCATTCTCTTTGTTTTCCATGGCGCTGAAGAAAGAGGATTACTGGGTTCCAGATGGCATGCCGCCCATCCTGTAGTTCCCAAAGACAAAATTGTTGCCGTCCTGAACGGGGATATGATCGGCAGAAATGATAACAACGAAGCTGCTCTTCTCGGAGGAAATGCACCCCATAAAAATTCTGAGGAGCTGGTTAGAATGGCTGAGGAGGCCAATAATGAAAGTACAAAATTCAAGTATCTGAAAGACTGGGATTCCCCGAACCATGCGGAGTATTTCTACTTCAGAAGCGACCATCTTCCGTATGCAAAAGCCGGAATTCCTGCTGTATTTTTCACCAGTGTACTGCACGATCAGTACCATACCCCGCAGGATGAATCTGAAAATATCAATTACAAAAAGCTTTATAAAATGACGGAGTGGATGTACAGAACATCCTGGAAGGTTGCCAACGAGGCTGAACGCCCAAAGATTATTCCGAATTTTACGCTTGAAAGATAAAGACTCGGCGGCCCTTCGGGCCGCCGAGTCTTCTTTTTTGTCATTGCAAACAGACTGAAGGTCTGCAAACTTAGTTCATAAGCGACGATGGAATCTTTTTAAAAATCTGTGGCAATCTGTGAAAATCTGTGGTTAAAAAAGTCTGCATGATATGCAAAATCTGTGTGACACATATAAATAAAATCGCTTTTTATATCATATTCTTTTGTCTTGAAACAAAAGAACCAAAAATTCAAGACCGGGAAACTTCCGCTAAAAATAAATCCTGTTCTCTAAAAATTCTAAAACTCGTGCGGATGTACTATTGCTGCTTCGGTTCTGTATTTGTGCCGCACTCAGACAGTAGAATTTTTTTAACGTTCACAGGACTTATTTTCTTAACGCTCCATTTTCCTATGTCATTTTCTTGCGATTGCAAAAATCAATTTTCTACATAAAAATCTGCTTTATCCGTAAGATCTGCGTGATAGTTTTTAATAGTCTTTTACGTTTAATATTCTTTTGTCTTAAAGCAAAAATTCAAGACCGGGAAACTTCCGCTAAAAATAAATCCTGTTCTCTAAAAATTCTAAAACCTGCGCGGATTTGCTATTGCTGCTTCATTTCAATCTCTTTGCCGCGCTTCGGACAGTAGAATTTTCTTAACGCTCCATTTTCCTATGTCATTTTCTTGCAGTTTCAAAAGCAGTCTCCTCAAAAGATCTGTACTTAAAAAATCTGCATGATCTGCAAAATCTGCGTGATTAAATTTTATCTCCGATAAAATCATTGAGCCTATTCAGCATGTAGTATAAAAAATCTTGCGTAATTGCATTGCAATCTGCCAATATTTTGCATGAAAATAATATCAATTCACACTTTAAACCAACAGATTCATTAAAGAAGGATCATTATTCAGATAATTGACAAAGAAATCATACTTTTTCATATGATGAAGCAACGGCGCAAAATCCTCTTTCTGCTTCAATCCGATTCCCACCACAGCAATCCCTTTTTCCTTTGAATTCTTCTGAGTATATTCAAAAAAAGTAATATCATCATTCGGGCCCAGAACATTCAAGACAAAATTCTTAAGAGCTCCAGGACGCTGGGCAAACCTTACCAGGAAATAATGTTTCAAACCGGCATATAAAAGCGCTTTTTCTTTAATTTCCTCCATCCTCGTAATATCATTGTTACTTCCGCTGATGATGCACACTACATTTTTCCCTTTGATCTGTTCCTTATATTTCCTCAAAGCAGCTACAGAAAGAGCTCCTGCAGGTTCCACTACCACAGCATCCTTGTTGTAGAGGGAGAGAATGGTTTCACATACCATTCCCTCATCTACCACTGCCATATCATGCAGGATATTTTTGCAGTGCTCAAAATTGAGCTCTCCTACTTTCTGAACAGCAGCTCCATCCACGAAGCGGCTTATTTTTTCAAGAAGTACCGTTTTCCCTTGTTCCAGTGCTTTTTTCATACTGGCTGCAGCGGAAGGTTCCACGCCTATAATTTTTGTCTGCGGAGATAACTGTTCAAACACGATACAGGCACCTGCAGCCAAGCCGCCACCACCGATAGGAACGAAAAGGTAATCAACAGGTTCATCCGACTGCTCCAGAATTTCCAGTGCAGCTGTTGCCTGACCGTCAATAATATCCTGATCATCAAACGGATGAATAAATATACCCTGCTGTTCCCTGCAGAATTCCTGTGCCGCATCTTTCGCTTCATCAAAAGTATCTCCGTGAAGCACAATATCTATAAAACTTCCTCCGAACATTTTCACCTGTTCAAGTTTCTGGCCGGGCGTAGGCAAAGGCATAAAAATGGTTCCTTTCACCTTCATTACATTGCAGGCAAAAGCTACTCCCTGTGCGTGGTTTCCGGCACTGGCACAAACTACACCCTTTGCAAGGTCTTCAGGTGACATCACTGCCATTTTATTGTACGCTCCCCTGATTTTATAGGATCTCACCTGTTGCAGGTCTTCCCTTTTGAAACTTATTTTCGCTTCATATATACCAGAGAGATTATGATTAATGGCCAATGGGGTTCTTACCACTACATTTTTGAGCCTATCAGCTGCTTTATAAACATTGTCTAAAACAGACGGATACGTTTCTTCCTTCATCATGGCCGATTGATTAATTATTCTCCGGTCTCAGGCTGCGGACCGTTTTTCCGGCTCTCCACATTTCACTTTCTCTGAGCTCTGTAAGTTCAACTTCCAGCTTTTCCCTGTAATCCGATTTACTGTTGCTGTCGATAGATCTTTGAGCCTCATTTCCTTTTGCTACACTGTCGTAAAGCTCCTCAAACAAAGGAGAAGTGGCATCTCTGAATCGTTTCCACCAGTCCAGTGCTCCTCTTTGGGCGGTGGTACTGCAGTTCGCATACATCCAGTCCATTCCGTTTTCTGCCACTAATGGCATTAACGACTGCGTCAGTTCTTCTACGGTTTCATTAAAAGCTTCCGATGGACTGTGACCGTTTTTCCTCAGCACTTCATATTGTGCGGCAAATATCCCTTGTACAGCGCCCATCAATGTTCCTCTTTCTCCGGCAAGATCGCTGTATACTTCTTTTTTAAAATCGGTTTCAAACAGATAACCGCTTCCAATGGCAATTCCCAAAGCTGTTACTCTTTCCCTTGCTTTCCCCGTAGCGTCCTGATATACGGCAAAACTGCTGTTCAGTCCACGATCCTGCAGGAACATTCTTCTTAATGAGGTTCCCGATCCTTTTGGAGCTACTAAAAACACATCCACCTCAACCGGAGGAACGATTCCCGTACGCTCGTTAAAAGTAATTCCGAAGCCATGAGAGAAATACAGCGCTTTTCCGGGGGTAAGGTGCTGTTTTACTTTCGGCCAGTATTCAATCTGGGCGGCATCGCTCAAAAGATAACAGATAATGGTCCCTTTCTGTAAGGCTTCTTCTATTTCGAATAATGTTTCACCAGGTACAAAACCATCTGCAATAGCTTTATCCCATGATTTTGAATTTTTCCTCTGTCCGACAATGACGTTAATCCCGTTATCTTTCTGGTTAAGCGCCTGTCCCGGTCCCTGTACACCGTAACCGATTACTGCTACTACCTCATCTTTTAATACTTCACGAGCTTTCTCCAATGGAAATTCTTCTCTTGTCACTACGTTTTCTTCTACTCCTCCAAAATTCAATGTTGCCATTTCTTATTTTTTTATTTGTTGTTAATGATATGTCTTTTTTGATATTTTTCTGATCAGCTTGCATGTTCTACTGCGGTCAGGTATGGATTTCTGTGATAATGAACCTGCAGTACATCTATCTGCTTTTCCATCTGCCGGGTGATCTTCTCTACCGAATCTTCTGTTTCCCTGATAATGATGACGAATTTTTTAATCTTTTCCATCTCGGAAGGACCTACATTGAAATTCACAATAGAAATTCTTCTTCTGGAAAATATAGTATTGATTCTTCCGATCAGCCCTAAATAATCTTCCGTATACGCTGTGATGGTGTATTCTTTATGTTCTGATTTCATATTATTCTGTTTTAAATGTTACACTTTATCATGATTCAGCACGATCTCCGAAACACTTTTCCCCTGAGGGATCATCGGAAAGACATTGTGCTCTTTTCCGGTCATCACTTCCAGAAGAAAAGCTCCTTTTGTGTGAAGCATTTCCTTAAGCCCCGCCTGCAGCTCTTCTCTCTGGACAATCCTTTTCCCCGGAATGTTATATCCTTTGGCTACCTGAACAAAATCCGGACTCTGGATATCTACCGAAGAATATCTTTCTTCATGGAAGAGCTCCTGCCATTGCCTTACCATACCCAGATAGCAGTTATTAAGAATTAAGATCTTGATCTCGGGCCCGTACTGCATGAGCGTTCCCAGTTCCTGAATATTCATCTGGGCTCCTCCGTCACCCGTCACCGCGATAACCGGTCGTTGGGTCTCTCCGTAAGCAGCTCCTATAGCTGCAGGAAGACAGAATCCCATAGTTCCCAATCCGCCACTCGTAATATTACTTCGGGAATGCTTGAAACCTGAATATCTGCATGTGGCCATCTGGTGCTGCCCTACATCAGTCACGATCACGGCTTCTCCTCCTGTTATTTCATTCAGATGCCGGATCACTTCTCCCATGGTAATTTCTCCTGATGAAGGATAGAGCTCATGATTGATCAGTTTCACTTGTTCAGTTTGATAGCAGTCTTTAAATCTTTCGTGCCACTCAGGATAGGTTTTGAGCTCTATCAGCTGAGTAAGAAGCGGAAGGGTTTCTTTACAGTTTCCTAAAACCGGTACATCAACTTTTACATTTTTATTGATTTCTGCTTTGTCAATGTCGAGGTGGATAATTCTCGCCTGTTTTGCATACTGATCAATCTTTCCGGTTACACGGTCATCAAACCGCATTCCCACAGCAATGAGAACATCACATTCATTGGTAAGGATATTGGGCCCATAATTTCCATGCATTCCCACCATTCCTGTGGCCTGCGGATGATCGGTAGGAATAGTGCTCATTCCTAATACCGTCCATGCTACAGGAATCCCTGATTTTTCTGCAAACTGCAGGAATTCTTTTTCTGCTTTTCCTAACATAATGCCCTGTCCGGCTATAATGAAGGGTTTTTCTGCATTATTGATCAGGAAAGCTGCTTTTTCTATGCAATCAATATCAGGAACAGGGTCCGGCCGGTAGCTTCTTAAAAATTCACAGGGAGCATACCCTTTGTTTATAACCTTCTGCAGCTGGGCATTTTTTGTGACATCGATGAGTACCGGGCCTGGTCTTCCGGATCTTGCGATATAGAATGCTTTAGCCAGTACTTCGGAAAGTTCATCAGCATCGGTCACCTGGTAATTCCACTTGGTAACGGGGCTGGTGACATTCATCACGTCTATTTCCTGAAATGCATCTGTGCCTAAAAGATGTTCAAAGACCTGTCCTGTAATGCATACGATAGGCGTATTATCCAGCAAAGAATCGGCTAAGCCTGTCACAAGATTGGTTGCACCGGGACCGCTGGTGGCCAGCACCACCCCTACTTCTCCCGAAACCCGGGCCAGCCCCTGCGCTGCATGAACAGCGCCCTGCTCATGGCGGACGAGAATATGCTCCAACCGGTCTTTATAGTCGTAAAGGGCATCATAAATCGGAATAATAGCCCCTCCCGGATATCCGAATATGGTTTTTACCCCTTCCTGAATAAATGCTTCAAGGATGATCCTGCTTCCGCTGATTTCTTTTTCTAAGGATACATTTTGGTTCTTCATTATATTTTTGTTAGGTGATTTCATCCGTTACACAACCTTCAGCCGCTGATGATACGGTAAGCGCATATTTATACAGCAATCCTTTTTTTACTTTAAGCTCAGGTTTTTGCCATCCTTTTTTCCTGTGTTCAATTTCTTCTTCGGAGACTTTTAATTGTATGGTGTTGTTTACAGCATCTATTTCAATCAGATCGTTGTCTTTTACAAAAGCGATCAATCCGCCTTCATGGGCCTCCGGGGTAATATGCCCTACTACAAAACCATGGGTTCCGCCACTGAATCTGCCATCGGTAATCAACGCTACACTTCCGCCTAAGCCTGCTCCGATAAGGGCACTCGTTGGTTTCAGCATTTCCGGCATTCCGGGAGCTCCTTTCGGCCCCTCATGGCGGATTACAATGACATCTCCGTGCTGTACTGTTCCGTTTTCAATACCTTCGATCAGGTTTTTCTCGCCATCAAATACCCTTGCTTTTCCTGAGAATTTTTCACCTTCTTTTCCGGTTATTTTCGCGACACTTCCTTTTTCTGCAAGATTTCCATAGAGAATTCTTAGGTGTCCTGTTTCTTTGATTGGATTTGACAAAGGCCTGATGATCTTTTGCTTTGTAAAGTCCAGCGCAGGTACATTTTCCAGATTTTCAGCGAGGGTCTTTCCGGTAACTGTGAGACAATCGCCATGCAGTAATCCTTCTTCCAGGAGATATTTCATGACAGCAGGTGTTCCGCCGTGTTCATGAAGGTCCTGCATCAGGTATTTCCCACTGGGTTTAAGGTCTGCGAGTACGGATGTACAGTCACTCATCTTTTGAAAATCATCCTGGGTAATGGAAATCCCAACACTTTTAGCCATGGCTATAAAATGCAATACAGCGTTGGTGCTTCCGCCTAAAATAACAATCAAACGAAGCGCATTTTCAAAGGCTTTCCGGGTCATAATATCTGAAGGTTTGATGTCTTTTTCCAGCAGTATTCTAATGTATTTTCCCGCTTCAAGACACTCGTTCTGCTTTTCTTTGCTTAATGCTGGGTTTGAGGATGAATACGGAAGGCTCATGCCTAGTGCTTCAATCGCTGAAGACATCGTATTCGCGGTATACATTCCTCCGCAGGCACCGGCACCGGGGCAGGAATTTTTAATCACACCGTTAAAATCCTCTTCTGAAATTTCTCCTGCAATTTTCTTCCCCAAAGCTTCAAAAGCGGAAACGATGTTAAGCGTTTCGTTTTTATAGCATCCCGGAGCAATGGTTCCGCCATAGACCATGATGGAAGGTCTGTTCAGTCTTCCCATCGCGATAATGGTTCCCGGCATATTCTTGTCACAACCGGGCAGGGCAATGATTCCGTCATAGTATTGTGCTCCGCAGATGGCTTCGATGCTGTCTGCAATCACATCCCGGCTTACCAGTGAATAACGCATCCCGTCTGTACCGTTGCTCATTCCGTCGCTTACGCCGATGGTGTTGAAGATCAATCCGGCTAGCCCATGATCCCAGGTTCCTTTTTTCACCACTTTGGCCAGGTCATTCAGATGCATGTTGCAGGTATTTCCGTCATAGCCCATGCTGGCAATCCCGATCTGGGCTTTGTGCATATCTTCTTCTGTAAACCCTATTCCGTACAGCATTGCTTTTGCAGCCGGCTGCTTTCTGTTTTGTGTGAATGTTTTTGAATATTTATTTAACATATTGTCCTGCATTTGCTGTTCTTGTCATTTTTTCAGTCTTGTATTGGAAATTTTATATTTTTCGGAATCCATTCACGAAATTTTTGTTCAATTTTGGCTCAAAACTACAGCTTGTTATATTTTTAAATTTTCTGTTTTTGTGAAAACTACAATATTCAATTGCTTAGAAATCAGATTTAATTAATTAATAATCAATTATTTATATTCTAAAAATTTACAATAACAGAACCTCTTACGCGATTCAAATAAGCCTTCTGTACTTTTTCGCTTGCCGTTTCTTCCCAGTTTCGGATAAAGGGAACATTATCCAAAGAATCCAGGGCAACGATTTCAGCTGCCGTACCGCAGAAAAAAGCAGCATCAGCTCCTCTCATTTCTTCAGGCTTAAAGAAGGTTTCTTTTACTGGAATATTAAGCTCCTCACATAGCTCAAAAACTGTTTGTCTGGTGATCCCCGGAAGGATGCTTCCTTTGGCGGGAGTAAATAAAACCCCGTCTTTTTCGTAAAAAATATTGGCTCCGGAGCTTTCGGCTACGTTTCCGTTTTCATCGAGGACAAGTGCTTCATCGTAGCCTTTGTCTTTGGCATCCTGACAGGCCAGTATAGAGTTGACATAGTGCCCACCTACTTTGGCTTCCACTTTAAATGCTTTGGGGTTAGGGCGTTGAAACGGAGAAGTCATCACCCTCATTTTATCAGCGAGATACCCGTTATTCCATTCCCAGGCCAGCAGGGACAGATAGGATTTTTGTCCTTTTGAAAGGGACATATTGGGGGAACAGGTGACCAGCGGCCGGATATAGGCATCACTGAAGCCGTTTCGTTGCAGAAGTTCATAAGTAAGATCAGTAAGCTCATCCACTGAATAATTGAACGGAATGTGCATCAGTTCGGCTGATCTTTTCAGCCTTTCGTAATGTTCCTTTGCTTTGAAAATTCTTGTTCCATGCTCTGTGCTGTAGGATTTAATGCCTTCAAAAACAGAGTACCCATAATGAAGGGACTGTCCGTAAAGATCTGTTCCGGCTTCTTTGGCTTTCATAAATTTCCCATCAAAATAGATGATCGTGTCGTCGTTGTAATACATGTTATAGAGGTTTAATTATTGACAAAAAAGGAATAAAAAAAGCCCTCTCACGCTGTGAGAGGGCTCAAATATGTATAGTCATATTCTTTCCTGCTCACAGACGTAAGGGAATAATAATGACGATAATAATTACTGTTAATAACTGATACATAATTTCTGAAATAAAAAAACCGCTTCAAACAAATGAAACGGCCTATATAATTTAAATTAAAATATTTTTAAAATGCCGTTTCCTTACTGTTGCTAATGACAACAATAGTAGTAGAAATGACAATAATATTTTTCTGATTCGTAAAATTCATGATGCAAATGTATTGAATTTTTAATATCCTGCAAGTTTTTTAAACACTTTTTATTTTTTCTGTAAAAAGTCTCTGATGGTTACAGCTGTTTCTGCTACATCATGAACTCTTAAAATCCGGGCTCCCTGTTCCAAAACTTTCAGGTGCAGTTTCTGGGTTTCTTCATTGATGTCCAAAGGAGATTTCCCCAGCGGTTTATAGATAAATGATTTTCTGGAAATACCTATCAACAGAGGAAATCTTTTAAAACCTAAATATTCAGTTTCTCCTATCATTTTCATCTGATCTTCCACTGTTTTTCCAAAACCAAAACCCGGATCCAGGATAATGTCTTTAACTCCTTTTTCAAGAAGTTCACTGGTTTTTTTAGAAAAATAACGGTTGACTTCCAATGTTATATCTTCAAATTTTATTTTATCATGCATCGTTTCATAGGATGGATTTACATGCATCAGAATGTAAGGAAGTCCCGTTTCAGCAGCAGTATCGAACATCTTGCTGTCATACTGTCCGCCGGAAATATCATTGATCATGTCAATCCCCTCACTAAATCCGAATTTCACGGTCTCCGCATAAAAAGTATCCAGTGAAATCAGTGACTGGGGGAATTCTTTTTTTATCCGGGAAATGACGTTTCCGATCCTTTCAATTTCTTCTTTGCCGGTTAAAAATTCTGCATTCGGCCGTGTAGACTGCGGTCCGACATCGATGATCTCTGCTCCATCCTGTAGAAGCTTTTCAGCATGCTTCAGTGCTGATTTTTCGCTGTTAAACTTCCCTCCGTCGGAAAAAGAATCAGGGGTAAGATTGAGAATACCCATGATTTTGGGGGTATCGAGATCTACCAGCCTTCCATTGCAGTTTATTGAGTGGAAGGGTTTGGGCGTTTGAGGGTTTGAGGACATGCTTATGATTGATAATTGATAATTGATAGTTGATGAATGATCTGTATTCTGCAAAATTACTACTTATTGTGGAATGTGGAGAGTTTGGTTTTTTATGTTCAAGGTTCAAGGTTTAAAGTTTAAGGTTTAAAGTTCGACCGGCAACCTAAAACAATATATCCCGAAAATTTCCACCCCGTACCCCGCAACGCTAAAACTCTCCAACACTCAAACCCTAAAACTCAAACTGTGACAAAAATCAACCCCTGATTCCCGCTACCTGAAACCTAATTCGTATATTTGGGAGATTAAGAGAATTTATGTCAGAAACATCAGTACAGTTCGGGAAAGTTATTAGTGAATGCCGGGATTTATTCGGCAAAAAATTACAGGATTATGGTGCCGCGTGGAGGGTTTTGAGACCGAGTTCCATTACGGACCAGATTTACATTAAAGTGAACAGAATCCGGACACTTCAGATGACTGATAAAAAGATGGTAGATGAAAGCGAGGAAGATGAATTCATTGCTATTGTGAACTATTCTATCATCGGGCTTATTCAGCTTGAAAAGGGGCTTTCCAATGATTTTAATGAAAATAAGGAAGAGGTTTTAAGCCTTTACGATCAATATGCTCATGAAGCCCGGGTTTTAATGGAAAGAAAGAATCATGATTATGGTGAAGCGTGGAGGGATATGAGAATTTCTTCCATTACTGATCTTATTTACCAGAAAGTGTTGAGAACAAAGCAGATTGAAGACAATCAGGGAAAAACCATAGTTTCAGAAGGGTTGGATGCGAATTATTTTGACATGCTGAACTACGCTGTTTTCTGCCTGATCAAGTTCTCAGAAAAAGAAAATATTTCCGAAACCCAAAAATAAATTACTATGATCAAAGGTTTATTACGTTTTATTATTGCTGTAATCTTCATCCTTTCCGGTTTTGTAAAGGCTGTGGATCTGGTAGGTTTTTCTTTCAAAATGGAAGAATATTTTGCCCCTTCCGTCTTCAATATGCCGTTCCTGGAAAAATTTGCGCTTCTGTTCTCGGTTATTGTCGTTGTACTGGAGCTTTTCCTGGGATTTATGCTTTTACTGAAACTGAAGCTTAAGTTTACGCTTTCAGCATTAATTGCCCTTTGTATCTTCTTTGGCTTCCTTACTTTTTATTCTGCTTATTACAATGTAGTGACGGACTGCGGGTGTTTTGGAGATGCCATCAAGTTTACGCCATGGCAGAGTTTTATTAAAGATATCGTGCTTCTTGTTGGGCTTATCCTTCTGTTTATCCTTTACAGAAAGGAGTTTCAAAAGAAAGATGAATACAGCAGCAGCGGTCCGAAAGAGCCTTCCGGTAAGTTCAGGTATGTTCTTCTGGGACTTTTTGCCGTGGTAATGATCTACATTATGGCACAGGGAATTATGCATGAACCATTGATTGATTTCCGGGATTATAAAACGGGAACCAATCTTAAAGCTGAAAAGGAAAAAATCAACAAAAACCCTTCTGAATATAAAACCTTCTACTCTCTTAAAAACCAAAAGACAGGAGAAGTTCTAAAGGTGAATCAGGACGATTATATTAAGGAAACCAAGTACTGGGCGGAAGGTTCTCCATGGAAGATTGAGGAAGGAAAAAATGAATCCGTTCTGGTAAAAGAAGGGTATAAATCCGAGATCGTGAAATTCAAGATTGAAGATCCTACTGGTATGGATCTGACGGATGAAATCATCAACGCCCCAAAGGCTGTCCTGGTTTTCTCCTATCACCCGAAAGAGGTTCCTGCTGACCTGATGCAGAAAGTGGAAGCTAAAGTAAACGCCCAGAAAGGAGCTGTGACCTATGGAATTTCTACAGATCACAATACTTTTAAAACCCTTAAAAATGCAATGATGGACGGAACTGCCATTAAAACCATTGCAAGAAGCAATCCTTTTGTACTGATTCTTCAAAACGGAAAAATTGTGGATAAACAGCCTGCGAAAGACTATATCAACTAATTATTTTAACGCTAATGGAACAAAATTTCAATTATATTAATGAAAATTATATTACAGAAGCTGAATTATGTAATATAACAAATATCAGCAAGGATGAATTGGCTGTACTTATTCAAAATCAATTAGTTCCCCAGCACTCTTATACAGTTTCCCGAACTATTAGAATAACCTCACCTCTTAATGATGAATTTGAAAATGAGATTACAGAGAAGTTTTTCAGTAAAAACTGTATTTCATTAATTGAAAAGAATAAAGAATTAAGAGATATTCATCAATACAAGGAAGATTTTAAAGAAAATTTCATCCGGCATCTGATGAACCATCCTCATAAAAACTTTGCTTATGATGGTATGTTCAAAACCTCTTTTCCGGAACAGGAAAAACTGAATGAAATATTTGAAAGTGAGTGGACAGCCTATTGTGACGGTATATATGGGATTTGTACCTTACATTCCACTGAAGAGGAAATTGTAAAAAAGGAAATTGCAGTTAAAAAACTGATTCAGTTCAACACCCAGTTATCTGGTAAAAAACTTACCGATGATGAATCAGAAGAACTGATGAAACTGGGTGAAGAGTTTAACGAAGTAGCTCAAAAATTTGCTCCTTATCAAAGAAAATCAAGCAGCAGGGGAAAATATCTCGATAAAATTTTAGAAGAAAATAACTTAGACTATCTAGTAAAAAAATATTAAAGCATGCAAAAATCAAATAAATCAATCGCCGGTTATCACTTACTAATGATTCTTTCTTCTGTAGACGGAGAATTTGCTCCTGAGGAAGGAATGCTGATTCAGCAGTATATGGCAGATGAGTTTCCATTCAGAATGAACCTTGACAACGAGCTTGAAACACTGGCACTTTTACAGCCTGAAGAATGGAAAGACCACTTTGAATTCCACGCCAGATGTTTCTTCGATGATTCTACGCAGGACGAGCGTGTAAAATTTGCAGAATTTGCCAAAACACTGATCAAGGCTGACAATAAAGTCACTGATGAAGAGCATACGTTTTACAAGCTTTTAAAAAACCTGTGGAATTTAGCCTAAAAAAACGCATCAAAAAATAAAATGCATATGAAAAAATTTTATCTGGGAATTCTAATTATGAGTGCATCTGCGATACAGTCTCAAAAATTTCCTGACCTTAAAGCTCCTATAGCCGAAAAGCAGGAACATATCCGCGAAATTCACAGTGATAAGGTGAATGATCCTTATTACTGGATGATTGATTATTTTAAAAAAGGAAAAGATTCCACGAAAGTAGTTGATTATCTGAAAGCCGAAAACACGTACTGGACAGGTATGATGAAGGATACCGAGCCTTTCAGGGAACAGCTTTTCCAGGAAATGAAGTCCAGGATCAAAGAAAAAGATGAGTCTGTCCCGGTTTTCAAAAAAGGGTACTACTATTACAGCCGTACGGAAACAGGAAAACAGTATTTCAAATACTGCCGGAAAAAAGGAAGCCTTACTGCTCCTGAAGAAATTCTTCTGGATGTAGATAAAATGGCGGAAGGACATTCCTATTATTCCGCTTCAGGTTTCAGCATCAGCCCGGATAACACAAAGATGATCTTTGGGGTGGATGATGTTTCCAGAAGACAGTATAAACTGTTCCTAAAAGACCTTACCACCGGAAAAATTACGGATCTGGGAATTAAAAACACCGGAGGTTCTGCAGAATGGGGAAATGACAACAAAACTATTTTCTACACAGAGAACAATCCTGTGACGCTTTTATCTGAAAAAATCAAAAGACATACGTTAGGAACAGATCCTGCTAAAGATGTTACCGTTTACGAGGAAAAAGACAAAACCAACTATATTTCAGTCTATAAATCCAAAAACGAGAAATTCATTTTTATCTATTCCGGTGCCACTACTTCCTCTGAAACGAAGTATCTGGATGCCGACAAACCCAACGGAGAATTCAATGTTTTTCAGCCGAGAATGAAAAATGTCCTGTATTCGGTGACTCCTTTGGAAGATAGGTTCCTGGTCAGAACGAATAAGGACGCCTTAAATTTCAAGGTTGTTGAAACACCTTTGGATAAAACAGGTGTTGACAACTGGAAAGATTTTATTCCACACAGAAAAGATGTACTGATGCAGAGTATCAGTGCTTTTAAGAATTATCTTGTTTTTGGAGAAAGACAAAACGGGCTTTCCCAGCTGGTGATTTATGACAGAAAAACAGGCAAGAAAGAGTTTCTGAAATTCGATGAACCGGCCTATACCGTTTATTCATCAGATAACCCGGAATATAATACGGATAATTTCCGCTTCGGATACACCTCGATGGTAACACCCAGTTCACAGTTTGAGCAGGATTTAAAAACCGGGAAAAGAGTTTTATTAAAGCAGCAGGAAGTTTTAGGCGGTTATGATAAAAGCAATTACGTAACCGAAAGACTTTTTGCCACAGCCAAAGACGGAACAAAAATTCCAATTTCGATAGTTTACAAAAAAGGATATAAAAAAGACGGAAACAGCCCGCTTCTACTCTATGCGTACGGTTCTTACGGAAGTTCAATGGATGCTACTTTCAGCAGTACCAGACTGAGCCTTCTGAACAGAGGTTTTGCCTTTGCCATCGCTCATATCCGCGGCGGTCAGGAAATGGGACGGCAGTGGTATGAGGACGGGAAAATGATGAAAAAGAAAAATACCTTCACCGACTTCATTGATTCCGGAGAATACCTGGTTAAAGAAAAATATACATCCCCTAAACATCTTTATGCCCAAGGCGGAAGCGCTGGAGGTCTTCTGATGGGAGCTGTGATGAATATGAGCCCTAATTTATGGAACGGGGTTATTTCTCAGGTTCCGTTTGTAGATGTGATCAATACGATGCTTGACGAAAGCATTCCATTGACCACCAACGAATATGATGAATGGGGAAATCCCAACAACAAGGATGCTTATATGTATATGAAATCCTATTCGCCGTACGAAAATATAGAGAAGAAAAACTATCCGAATCTATTGGTAACGACAGGTCTGCATGATTCTCAGGTACAGTATTTTGAGCCTGCCAAATGGGTTTCCAAGCTAAGGGATATGAAAACAGACAAAAACGTACTGCTTTTAAAAACAGACATGGAATACGGCCATGGCGGTGCTTCGGGAAGATTTGATTACCTGAAGGATACGGCTTTGGTGTATGCGTTTATGTTTAAGCTGGAAGGGATTGATAAGTAAGCATCACGCAGATTTTGCTGATTAGGCAGATTTTTATATGACGGAAAATGAAATTTCATATATTGTTAGGAAATGCATTTTTAATGTTTATAATCAGCTAGGTCCTGGTCTGTTAGAATCTGTATATCAAAAAATTCTTATTTATGAATTGGAGGAAAATGGACTTGAAGTAAAATAGGAAGTTATTCTTCCGGTATATTATAGCAATAAAAAGTTTGATCTTAATTTTAAAATTGACATTTTAGTAGAAAACAAAGTTGTTTTAGAACTAAAATCAATAAAAGAGTTGGAAGCTATTCACTACAAACAGCTTTATACCTATTTAAAGTTATCAGATAAAAAACTAGGGCTATTGGTTAATTTTAATACCACCAATATTATGGAAAGTATTAAAAGAGTGGTTAATCATATTTAGATCTGCTCAATCAGCAAAATCTGCGAGAAATAAAGCAGTAGAATGATTTGAATGGATCAGTAAATAGGCATCACGCAGATTTTGCTGATTAGGCAGATTTTATATGACGGAAAATGAAATTTCATATAATCTGCGGGAAATAAAATAAAAATAAGAATAAATTATATAATTAGTTAAGGTTATGAGAAGAAAAATAGTGGCAGGAAACTGGAAAATGAACAAAAATGTCATTGACGCACAACAGTTGATGATTCAATTACTGAGCTATAAAAACAATAACACCACCAACTGTGAGGTATGGATCGCCCCGCCTTCTTTATATTTGATGATGGCTAAAGATATCTTCGAAAAAGATGAGATCGGTGTATTTTCCCAGGATATGAGTGAGCATGAAAGCGGTGCCTATACCGGTGAACTTTCTGCAGATATGCTTGAATCCATTGATGTGACAGGTTCTTTGATCGGTCACTCCGAAAGAAGACAATACCACGGAGAAACAGATTCCCACTGCAACAGAAAGATCAAATTAGCCCTTGACAAGGGACTGATCCCTGTATATTGCAACGGAGAAACCCTTGAGCAGAGAAAAGCAGGACAGCATTTCGAAGTGGTAAAAAACCAGACTGAAGTGGCTCTTTTCACACTTTCTGCAGAAGAAATCAAAAAAGTGGTGATCGCTTACGAACCGGTTTGGGCTATCGGAACCGGTGAAACAGCTACTCCTGAACAGGCTCAGGAGATTCATGCACACATCAGAAGTATTATTGCGGCCAAATACGGAAAGGAAGTTGCTGACGAAATTTCTATCCTTTACGGAGGTTCTGTGAAGCCAGACAATGCTAAAGAAATTTTCTCTCAGCCTGACATTGATGGCGGACTGATCGGAGGTGCGGCTTTAAAACTGGAAGATTTCTCAAAAATTATTGAAGGTTTTAATGGATAGATTTTGGCTAAAGCCAATGGAATTCATTGTCTTTGGTAAATGGGCTAAATCCCTATTGAATTGAAGACCATATCCAATAAAAAACGGCGGCCTCTCCGAGGCCGCCGTTTCTTCTTAAAAAATCTAATTATTGAATATCGACTACATACATGGTTCCTTTATCCTGTTTGCCTGTTTTAGGCAGAATCTTTGTTTTTGGATTTCCGTTTCCGTCGTCTGCAACCCCGAAATCATCGTCATTGAAAACAGCGAGTTTGTTATTTCCTAAGTATACAATTCCTTCAAATTTATCGTGGTCATAGCCTATTTTTGTGACCAGATCCACAGCGAGAGTCTTTGTAACCGGTTTTAATCCTGCCGTATTGATTTCGTCCCATGTAGACTGCTCAAGGGTTTTTCCGTTGATTTTCATTCCGTCTACGGCCGTTAAATCCGTTCCTGATACATCGGATGCTCCTGAGAGATTAATTCTATACACTTTTTTAAGTCCTCCGGAAGAACCGAAGTTTCCGTCTCTTTCGATCACCAGAAATTCAGTATTGCTGATTGGGGTAATATCACACACAGAATCTGAAGCTCCCCCGTCCTGTTTATATAAGTATTGCTTTGTCTGTCCGGTAGCCAGATCGAAAGTAACGATTCTCGTTAAAGTTGTATTCGTTGCCAGCGCTTTTGTAGGCACATACATTGTCGACTGCATCGTTCCTACAAGCATTTTCCCGTCTGGTGTCATGCACATGCCTTCCATTCCGCGGTTGGGTCTTCTTTTGGAAAAAACAGCGGGTAATTTTCTTGCTCCTGTGTTTACGCCGATCGGGCTGATTCTTTCCAGCTCCACTCCCTCCGCACTGTAATGAACAATATGTGGCCCATACTCATCCGAAACCCAAAATGTTCCGTCTGTGGCAGCTACAATACTTTCGCTGTCTAATCCATAATTATCTGTTCCTAAAACATTTCCTGACGAGTCGTAGGCTATTTCTCCCGTACTTCCCATTCCCGCCGGGTTTGGAAGTCCTGTGATAAGCTGCCCTGAAGGATTTTTAAGTTTAATATATTTAATGACCTCAATATTTCCTTCCGCATTGATTTTGAAATGCATAATGGTTGGGGTAAAGCCCGGGGCAAGGATTTTTATTCCATTCTGGTACGCTACATTGGGACCGCGGTCGGTAATGACATAAAATTCCCCTTTCCTGCTAGTGTGTGCAGCAGCTCCGGAACCGAATCCACCGTTGATTACATTGACACCATTCAGGGTCATTAATGTGGAAAAAGGAAACTCCTGGGGAAGTTTTGCATAGTTGATATCCTGGTTCTGGTTATCTACTTGATCGTTGTCGTTACATGACATGATAGCTGTGAATGCTATAGCTGACAGCAGCAGTTTTTTCATAGTTACTTTTATGCCGCGAAAATATAGCTTGATTATAAACTGATCTTAAATTTAATGATAAATGTATTTTAACAATAAAACCTTCAGACAACAAGCTTGTTTAAGTTTTTTGTTGGAAAACCGCAATGGTCGCAAGGTTTTTATTATGAATCCGCTTTAAGGCGCAAGAAAATCGAAGATTTTCAGTAAGAGTTTGATGAACTTACCTCGTCGCCTGGCTGTTTGCAATGACAATGAAATTTATTGGAATTAATCCGTATATCTTCAAGCTTCATCCTGATTCTTTATTAAATCTAAAAACCAAGGAATTAAATTAATCCTTATCGTAAATATAATAAAGAAATAACATCATAATTCACAAAACACATTCAAAAATTTATCTAATATCTTTGCACCCGTTAAGGCTGAACATCTGTTCATTAAAAGGGAATCAAGTGAGAAGAAATTCAATGCTTGAGCTGTACCCGCAACTGTAAGCTGTTTACACTTTCTGTACCTATTGCCACTGGATAACATCCGGGAAGGCGTACCTGAAGAAGCAAGCCAGGAGACCTGCCTTAATGACATTCACTTCATGAGAAGAAGGAGCTGAAAAGCATCATCTTATCTTTTGAAGGAAAGTTTCGGGAATAAAACTTTATTTTAATTATATTATGAAAAAGATCTATCTTTTTTTCCTGCTGCTATGTCTGCAGCTATTCTCTGCCCAGTTTACAGAGAATGACATTAAATTCTGGGTAGGAACCGGCTCTAAAAAAGCGTTCTTCATCGCTGATTTTAATGACAGTGACCATCCCACTTCGTATGCATGGGGCTATCGTTATGATGCGGATAACCTTACCATGGAAGACCTCATCAATGCTATTGATGCAGCAGAACCGAAAATGGAAGCGGAAGTTCCCTCAGGATTTCTTTACAGCCTG
Organism: Chryseobacterium phocaeense; assembly: GCF_900169075.1. Lineage (NCBI taxonomy): Bacteria > Pseudomonadati > Bacteroidota > Flavobacteriia > Flavobacteriales > Weeksellaceae > Chryseobacterium > Chryseobacterium phocaeense. Next base: position 715,163 of record NZ_LT827015.1, on the reverse strand, counting down.
AATTACAACCACCACACACCCAGTCTGGATGATTACTGGTCTACCTGGTCCGGACCAACAGCTGAAAATATGCAGCTGAACAATGGCGTTAATAATGATCCGCTGGTAGATGGCAAATGGTACGGAATTTCTTACGGTTACGGATTTACACCTACTACACCGGCACTTTCCCATCCTTCGGCTCCTGTAGCCGCATACCATTCTGCATGGTACAGTTCTTCTCAAATCACCAACTGGATTGGTACCGGAAGCAATACAAGTCTTGTGGTTATCGATTTCGGGACTAATAACGCTGCAGGGGAAGCTCATTCTTTTGTTTTTGGAATTAAATACAACGGAAACTTAACGGCGGAACAGGCTCTTCAGCTGATCCAGACTCAGGTTTCTTACTTTAATTTTACATCAAATAACAACCAGATCAGTACGCTGTCTCTGAATAATTTTACCGGAACAGCTTCCGGAAGCAATACCTGGAAACTATTCAAAGGAAAAGACCTTTCAAGCTGGAGAGGGCAAACCGATTTGTCTCAGATTCAACTTAGTAATAATGACTGGCTGGGTCTTGGGTTTGGACAGAGGATACCATTTACACCGAAAGAGGCTTCAAGTACGGTCTTAGGGGTTTCTGAAATCAGTAAAAAGGAATTCAGAATTTATCCTAATCCTGCGAGTGATTTTATCCGGATCGAAACTGCTGAAAAAATTAAGGAAGTGAATATTTATGCTACTTCAGGACAAAAAATATTAACAGGAACCAATGCAAAGATGAATATTCAAGTCTTGAAAGACGGGGTTTATTTAGTAGAAATTAAAACATCAAAGGCAACTACGGTCCATAAAGTTATTAAGAAATAGAAAACCACCCCGTCAAAAATTCTTCGAATTTTCGCCACCCCTCCAAGGGATGGGAATTTTGATCCGACGAATTTTTGTCATATGAAAATATTTGATTTTCATAGAACTAAGTGTTCTTCTATTTTCAAAATTTTCAACTTCAAAATAACTAAAGTGTTAAAAACCTTTTGCCTCTTTTGTGGTTAAATAAAACTAAAAAAACGCACCGAAACCGGTGCGTTTTTCAATATTCTCAAAGGAAATTATTTTTTCTCTGTAGATCTCTGTAAAACTTCGTCTACCATTCCGTAGCCTTTCGCTTCTTCAGAAGTCATCCAGTAATCTCTGTCTGAAGACTTTTCTACCCACTCATACGTTTGTCCTGAGTGGTGGCCGATGATTTCATAAAGCTCCTGCTTCAGTTTAAGCATCTCTCTCAGGTTGATCTCCATATCTGAAGCTACTCCCTGAGCACCTCCTGAAGGCTGGTGAATCATTACCCTTGAGTGTTTCAATGCGGAACGTTTTCCTTTTTCTCCTGCCACAAGCAATACAGCTCCCATTGAAGCCGCCATTCCTGTGCAGATGGTTGCCACATCCGGTTTGATGATCTGCATGGTGTCATAAATTCCTAAACCTGCATAAACGCTTCCACCAGGGGAATTGATGTAGATCTGGATATCTTTTGAAGGGTCAGCGCTTTCAAGGAATAAAAGCTGGGCCGTTACAATATTGGCCACCTGATCATCTATTCCTGTTCCAAGGAAGATAATTCTGTCCATCATCAGACGCGAGAATACGTCCATCTGTGCCACGTTTAATCTTCTTTCTTCCATGATGTACGGCGTAAGGTTAGTAGGGCCGTACATTCCCATATACTGATCGGTAACCAGACCGTTGTTTCCTAAATGTTTTACAGAGAAATCTCTGAATTCTTTTTTAATGTCCATATTTCTATTATGTATTATTAACAATTTTTTCAAAGTTTAAATTACAACTTTTATTCCTAAAAATTTACAGGACTTTTTGTCACAGAATATCTGAAATCTTTAAAGATCTGTCTGTCAATCTATCTTTTCCTGTCTACGTAGATTCCTTTGATAGGAGAATACTCAATGATATCACTCAATTTCATGGAAGCCTGTTTCAGTAAGGTGATTTTTTTGATCAGTTCATAATACTTTCCTTCATCCTTACCGCTGTACTCGTCCAGTTGCTTCGCGGTTTCTTTGATCAGATAGTCAATATACCTGTATTTGTGCAGCAGAACGTCTCCCTGTACCTGTTCGGCAATTTTGTCGCCGTAGTTGGGAGGATAAATATTTCTGGACCCCCAGTTTTCAAGCTCATCCAGAGGCATCAGAGCATCTACAACTTTGGAAGTGATCTCTTCATCCATAAAAGACACAAAAAAGTTGCCGCTTCTCAGCTCATCTTTCTGGATTCCTTCTTTTACCTGATCAATAATAATTTCATTTCCTTTGACTAAAAAGCTGTACTGCTCTTCTTCAAAATGGAGTAAAATCTCTTCAATAACTGTAATCTGGTACTCTTCGTCTTTTTCATTCCTTCTTTTGAGAACAATATCGCCAAACATCAGCATATGATCCACAAGTTTGCTCTCCATAAAGAGAACATCGTAGAGATAAGGGTCTGCTTTTTCCGTATCCAGGGGAACAACTTCAAGCTTGGGCTGAACCTTTTCCTTCTGCTGCTGAACATGCTGATGCTGGTTCTGTGTGATCTGTTTCTGAACATCAAGCTCATTGAAAAGGCTCTGCTCTGAAAGACCGAATTTATTGGAAACCTCTTTCAGGTATACTTCCCTTTTCAGCGCATTCTGCACAAAACCTACAGATTTTACGATATCACGGATGGCTTCAGCTTTTTTAATCGGGTCATTTCCGACTTCTCTTAAAAGTATTTCAGCCTTGAAATCAATAAAATCCTTCGCCTCATTTTCAATGAATTTTTCTACGTACTCCTGCGGATGTTTTCTGGAAAAGGAGTCCGGGTCGTCACCATCAGGAAACAGAAGAACACGGATGTTCATTCCTTCGGTCAAAAGCATGTCTATACTTCTGAAACTGGCTTTGATTCCCGCATTATCCCCATCAAAAAGGATCGTTACATTTTCTGTGAGCCTTTTGATCAGCTTGATCTGTTCTGTAGTCAAAGAAGTCCCCGAACTTGCCACTACATTCTCGATTCCCGCCATATGGAGCGCGATCACGTCCATATACCCTTCCACGAGAAGGCATATATTTTTTCGTGAAATAGCCTGCTTGCTTTGATTTAAGCCGTAGAGAACATTGGATTTATGATAAATTTCCGTTTCCGGAGAATTCAGGTACTTAGCTGTTTTAACGTTATTCTTAAGGATTCTGGCTCCAAAACCTAAAACCCTTCCCGAAAAACTGTGGATCGGGAAAATCACCCTCTCTCTGAATCGGTCGATACCGGAAGGCGTATTCTCAGGGAAAATGGAAAGTCCGGATTTTTCAAGAATTTCCTTTGAATATCCCTTTTCTTCTGCATAAGCGGTAAAGGCATTTTTCTTTTCCGGAGAATATCCGAGCTGGAATTTTTTTATAATATCATCTTTCAGCTCACGTTCTCTGAAATAAGCCAGACCAATACTTTTTCCTTCTTCCGAATCCCATAAGATCTCCTGATAATAGCTGTTGGCCACTTCATGAATTTTATACAGCTGATCTTTTTCAGTCTGCGCATGTTTGGCTTCTTCCGAAAACTCACGCTGATCTTCTTCAATCTCTATCCCGTATTTTTTAGCGGCGTGACGAAGCGCTTCAGGATACGTGAAATTCTCGATCTCCATCAGGAAAGAAATGGCTGTTCCCCCTTTCCCCGTAGAGAAATCTTTCCAGATCTGCTTGCTTGGCGACACTACAAAACTTGGAGATTTTTCCTCATGGAAAGGACTGAGCCCTTTAAAATTAGACCCTGCCCTTTTCAGCTGAACGTACTCCCCTACAATCTCTTCTACCCGTATCGTTGAGAAAATTTTATCTATGGTCTGTTTGGAAATCATAGTGTAAAATTAAATATTTAGTCCGAAGAAAAAAACTTACCTGAAAAGAATGATTTAAATCACAAATTTTATTTATATTAATTCTAATTAAAAATAATATGTTTGCGGTTAAAATTAAATACTAAGCATGATTACACATCAATTTTTTAAAATGCTGAAAAAGACCAGATTAAACATGGCCGCCGCATTTGTTTTAACTGGCTGGGCAAGTATGAACGCACAGGTTGTCTCCTATTATTCTTTTGCACAGAATCAGGGCACCTACACCCCATTGTCAAATCCTACCAATATTGCTGTAGCTACGACAGCTTCAGGAACCGGTGTACTGGATGACAATGTGTATGAACTGAACAACATTATTCCTTTTTCATTTCCTTTTAACGGAACTTCCTTTAACTCAATTAAGGTATATGCCAACGGTTTCATTAGCTTCGGAAGCTCTGCATCCAGCTCTACCGATCCTATTGGGTCTGGGATTACCTATGACGGAGTTATTTCTCCGCTATCTGCCGATCTTGAATCCCTTTTTAATATTAACGGCTTAACAGGGTCTATAGATTATGCGGTTACCGGAAGTGCTCCCAACCGTGAGTTCGTGGTTCAGTGGAGCCATTTCAGACCTTATGGTTCTGCACCTGCGACTGCAACATCGCACCACAACTGGAATTTTCAGGCAAGACTTCATGAGAACGGAAGCATTCAGTATGTCTACAATCTGACTTCTCAGGGAACGCCAAGCTCTACCAATGCCAAAGTAGGCCTCAGAGGAAATACAAGTAATGATTACAACAACAGGGCAGCATCAGGAAATGCTTCCAGCAACTGGAACAATACGGTAGCGGGAACCTATTCTTCCGCAGGGATAGCGAGTAATTACAGCTATCTGGCTGCACAGGGGCTAACGTTCAACTGGACACCACCTGCATCGTGCATCACACCTGTGGCACAACCTTCCAATTTCAACTTAACGAATACAGGAATCATTATTAACGGTACTTTCACTGCAAGCTCTCCGGCTTCCGACCGCTACCTTATCCTGAGAAATATGAATGGAACAGTGCCCAACCCTCCTGTCAACGGAACCGTGTATGCCACAGGAAACAATACTTCCCTGAACTCTTATGTCTCTTATTACGGACCGAATACTACCTTTGAGAACAATTATAATCATGGGATCAGGGGAAATAATCAATATACCTATACCATCTATGCAGTCAATTCAAACTGTACAAACGGTCCTCTGTACAATGTTCAGAATCCGGTAAGCAGCTCTATCACCAATTGCCCTGTTTCCGTAAATGGTATCACAACCTCGGGTGTTACCACCAGTTCATTTGACGTGACCTGGTCTGCAACTGAAAACGGGACGGCATTGCCTGTTAATACGATTATTGAAGTAGCCTCGGACAGCAATTTCACTTCAATGGTAACGGGATCTCCTTTTACATTAGGGGCTTCTACATTGTCTCAGCAGATCAGTGGGCTTCAACCGAATACCCAGTATTTCATCCGCGGAAAGAATGTAAGCACCCAGTGTGAAAGCTCGTATTCCCTTCCGGTAAGTATTTATACGGCCTGCACCCCTGTTTCAGCTTTTTATGAAAACTTTGATTCTGTTTCAGGAACAGGCAGCCTGCCCAACTGCTGGAGCAAAATCCTGACTTCCAATAACAGTTCTGCACCAACAATCAATTTAACCACTACAGACGCCAGCTCTTCACCCAATAACATCAGCTTTTACGGAAACGGTGCTACAACAACAGATGCTGCCACAAAGATTATCCTGGTAAGCCCTGAGTTGACGAATATCAGCAGCGGGACGCACAGGCTCCGCTTCAAAGCAAGACGAACTTCAGCAGATACCAAGCTTCAGGTCGTTGCATTAACCGGAAATACAGCTGCCGCCAACGTTGAGATTATCGAGACCATCCCATTAACAACAACCTATCAGGAATATGTGGTGTATATCAGTAATTATTCCGGGACTGCCAATCACCTGGGAATAAGAAGAACAGACGGAAGCACCTGGTCTTATATGTATGTGGATGATGTGATCTGGGAACCTGCCCCAAGCTGCCCTGAACTTGCTTCTGTAACCCTGAATGCAGAAACGTACAACGGGGCCAATATTTCTTGGACCAATGTCAACAACCAGCAGCCGGGAAGCGGATATGAATATTTTGTTTCAACATCCAATACCCCTCCTGCCAATACCAATACATTCGTTACCGTGGCTCCTTCCGAAAATTCCGTGAACCTTTCCGGACTTGCGGGCGGTACCTATTATTTCTGGATCAGACGTGTATGTTTAGCTGCCGAAAAAAGTCCATGGAAACATGTCATGTTCAGTACCATTCCTACAACTCCGGCCCCATGGAAAGAAGAGTTTTTAACCACAACATTCCCAACGGGATGGACCAATGCGGCGAGCCCGCAGTCATTCATAGTGGGAAGTGAAAGAGGAGCAACAGGAACCGGAGCCTCCGCAACCAATTTATATAAGAACCTTTACGGAAGTTCGGCATCAGGAACCTTCAGTACCATCAGCGTAGGTCCATTGAATGCAGCCAATTATGAACTGAGCTTCGATTATAAGCAAAGTAACTACAACGGAAATTTTGCTCCGTTAGCAAGCTGGGGGAATTTCGAGGTACAGATTTCCACTGATTTCGGGGCCAGCTGGACTACCATAGGAACAGTAAATAATGAAGCCGGTACCGGAAGTTATATCAAAAAAACATATTCCCTGGCGGCTTATCAGAACCAGTTTGTAAAAGTGAGAATTAATGCTGCCAGAACGGCTGGAGATTTCGACCTTTCTTTTGATAATTTTGAAATTAAAGCGGGAACGCTATCCACGCTTGAGACCGTAAAAGATAAATTGAGAATCTATCCTAATCCTGCAGTCTCTTTTATGAGAATAGAATCCAGGGAAAAAGTAAAATCCTTTGAATTGTATAATGTCTCCGGACAGCTTGTAAAATCGGGTGGCCAGGTACAGGAAGTATCGCTTGATCATCTGGCTTCAGGGCTTTACATTCTTACAGTAACTCTTGACAACGGACACACTGTCATCAATAAAATCATTAAACAGTAGTATTTTTTATTATTAAATGATAAACCGGCCGGAAGGATTTCCAGCCGGTTTTGTTTTGATTAAAAATTAGGACTAAATTTGTGTCTGAAATCAAGTTTTGTCTCTTAAATCCATAGCGGATTATTGATAAAAATTTGGATTACTGATATAAAAAAATTGATTGAATAATGAATTTTACCATCCATAACATTGAAGACTGGCAGGAAGTTGTTGATAAGATCCTTCCTGATTTAAAACATAATATACTTCTTTTAAAAGGAAACCTTGGTGCCGGGAAAACCACATTTACGCAATTCCTTCTCAACAATCTGGGAAGCCGGGATGAAGTCAATTCTCCTACCTATTCCATCGTGAATGAGTATAATACCCCAAAAGGCAAGATTTATCATTTCGATCTGTACCGGTTAAAAAATATTGAGGAAGTATACGATATTGGCATTGAAGAATACCTTGATAATGCTTTTTTATGTATCATAGAATGGCCCGAAGTGTATGAAGAAGAGCTCTACGGGCTTAATTACCACACAATGAGCATCGTGAATACCGGAGATGAAAGAGAAGTCTCATTCGACTAAATATTATGTATCTTTGCTTTCTGATTCAATGTTAAAATAACAACCTGTAAGAACTAATTTAATTCAAGAATGAGTACTACAAATATTTTCACTCCTTTCACTGAAGAAGAATTGATGCCGAAGGAAGAAAAGTTGGAGGTTATAAAGAAAGGAAAACAGTTCAGTATTGGGATTCCTAAAGAAACCTGTCTTAATGAAAGGAGAACATGCATTACTCCGGACGCGGTACAGGTCCTGGTAGAGCATGGCCATGAGCTTATTATTGAATCCGGTGCCGGGGAAGGTTCTTTTTTTACAGACCTGCAGTATTCTGAATCCGGTGCAAGGATCACCAATGATCCTAAAGAAGCTTTCGGGCAGGATCTTATCTTAAAGGTGAATCCTCCTACTGAAGAGGAAATTGATTATATGAAGCCTAATACCTATCTGGTTTCGGCGCTTCAGATCAACCTCAGAGACAAAGATTATTTCTTAAAGCTGGCAGAGAGAAAAATCAATGCCATTGCGTTTGAATTTATCGTTGATGAATACAAACAGCTTGCCCTGGTAAGGCTGGTCGGCGAAATTGCAGGAACTGTTTCTATCCTATATGCATCTGAGCTTCTTGCCATGTCAAACGGCCTGATGCTGGGTGGTATCACAGGAGTAAGACCTGCAGAAGTTGTTATTTTAGGGGCAGGAATCGTAGGAGAATTTGCGACAAAAGCAGCCATAGGACTTGGAGCCAGTGTAAGGGTATTTGATAATTCCCTTTCCAAGCTGAGAAGACTTCACACGCTGGTAGACAGCCGTGTCCCGACTTCCATTATCGATCCTAAAGAATTAAGCAAAGCACTTAGACGTGCAGATGTAGTGATCGGCGCGCTTCCAAGATTAAATATGACGCCTATCGTGACTGAAGAAATGGTGGCAAAAATGAAAAAAGGCAGCGTTATCATTGATATTACCATAGACAACGGTAAGGTAATTGAGACTTCCGAGCTGACTACGATGGACAATCCTTATATCATCAAACACGGTGTACTCCACTGCGGGCTTCCAAACCTTACGTCCAGAATGCCGAGGACCACTACAAAAGCGATTTCCAATTTCTTCCTTTCCTATATTCTGAACTACGATGAAGAGGGCGGCTTTGAAAATATGCTGATCCGCAAAAACGAAATGAAGCAGAGCTTATATATGTATAAAGGAAGGCATACCAAAAAAGTGATCTGCGACCGTTTCGGGCTTACTTACCATGATATCAATCTTTTAATTTTCTAATGAAAAAACTTAAATTCTTTTTAATAGGTCTTATTCCGGGGCTGATCCTTGTATTTTTTATTTTAAACAAAAAAGGCGCGAGCTGCAGCGGATATCTTCCCAACAGCCGTGTGATAGCAGAAACCCTGTCTAAAGAATTCCAGTATTCCGAAGACTTCAAAAACGGAATGAGCACTTATAAAATAGATGAAAAATTTATAAAAGACAGCATCATTACGAATGGAAAGGTAGATTTCGATAAAAGCCATGCACAGAAAAAACCGTGTCCCGACTATGTCCTGGTCTATCCCGAGAAAAATCCTGTTTACGAGATCAACTATGAAAAGTGTGAAGAAACGGTAACGCTGAAATCGCTGAAGAAACTGAAATAGGTAGTTTTTAACATTAAGGAATTAAGAAATTCAGGAAGATTAACCAGAAGGGTTATTAAGAATTTGATTACGTCAAATGATAACAGTTTGCTTTATAAAATATCCCTGATAATTATCTCGATACATTTTAACGGCTTAAAAATTCTTAATGTTTCAAAAAATAATATCACGCAGATTTTGCAAATGAAGCAGATTGTTTAAAAAACTTTAAGAAGTTCAGAAATTTATCCGAAAAGAAAATACTAAACATTAAAAAGTATCAAATACTATTTTTATGGAAGGCAATTACTACATGATCCACGATTATCTGATATTCATTGCAGTTTTTGCTATTTTCTTTTTTCTTACCGTCAGCATTTATCTGTTCAGCCAAAACAGCCGGATCAGACAGAAAAATACCCGGCTTTCCGAAACCAATAAAATCATTGAGCAAAAGCTGAATGAAGTTCAGCTGGAACACATCGGAACGAAACTGAATCCCCATCTGTTTAAAAACATCCTGAATTCCGTACAGTCGCACGCATACCAGACCTATATGTCACTGGATAAGCTGGCCAATGTTCTGGATTATATCCTGTACGAAAGCAATAATAAGTATGTAAGTCCAAAAGAGGAACTGGATTTTGCCTTAAGCCTTATCGAGATCAATAAAATAAAAATCAACCCTCTTTTTGATTTCAGGATCAAGTCAAGGATCAATAAATCTGATGCCCTGTATGAAGAAAAAGTTTTTGCCCCGCTGATCTCTGTTGACCTCATTGAAAATGCTTTTAAGCATACGGATTTTCTTGCACAGGATTCTTTTATATCCATCAGTTTGGAGCTTGAGAACAGGGTTTTCACCATGAAAGTCAGCAATAAAGCTTCTTTAAAGAATGTTCTTGAAAAAGAAAACAGCGGCTTTGGAAGCCAGTCTCTGGATCAGAGGCTTAAAATGATCTACAACAATCATTATCAGCTGGAAAAAAGCTCAAAAAACGGTATATTCACGGCAGAATTAAAAATAAACCTAGGAGAATTCTATGATAAAATGCGTTATTCTTGATGACGAATTACTGGCCATCAGCTATTTAAAACTTCTCTGCGAACAGATTGAAAATGTAGAGGTGGTAAAAGCATTCAATGATCCTAAAATTTTCCTTAATGAAATAGACAGCCTCGACTGCAACCTATGCATCCTTGATATCGAAATGCCGGGAATGACCGGCCTCCAGGTAGCTGAGCTTATTTCAGGTTCTAAAAAAATCATCTTCACCACTGCTTACAAAGAATATGCAGCCGAAGCCTTTGATCTTAATGTGGTAGATTATGTCCGTAAACCTATCAAAAAAGAGAGACTGATCCAGGCATTTGAAAAAGCGAAAGAACTGGTAGATTTGCCTCCTAAGAAAGATCTGATCGAATGGAATACCAATATCGGCAGAACGGTAATTTTCACGGAGCAGATTGCATACATTAAAACTTCAGAGATCGACAGCCGCGACAAGGATATTATCCTGAATGACGGAACCACGATTGTCCTTAAAAACCTCAATTTTAAAAACCTCCTTGAAATGCTTCCGCCAAAGGATTTTGCACAGGTGAACAAAAAGGAGATCATTGCCCTTTCTTCCATTAAAGTTTTTTCTACCAACGAAATCATTACCACCATTACAACTGAGGGAGATCATTTCCTTAAACTCCATATTGGTGAAGCATACCGGCATTCATTGCTGGAGCTGTTCGGGAAGTAGATCTTTCATACCTTTCCGGTTTTATTGCAGAATGTGGTGGTTTCATTACATCCTCCCTGTTTATACCGATTTACAGCCTATTTTTGCTGCTGATTAAATATAAGGATTGAAGCCAGAAGAGGGAAGCTGGAAGTTATTTTCGGACACTAATTCAAAAGTCTCCGTACAATTGATTTATAAACGCTGTGATCGCAAAATATTATTTAATGCCTGAAAAAAGTTCGCAAGGGTGTTTCACTTAGCAAAAACAGCAGCCAGCCTTTGTGACCGGAAAAACAAATGAGTTAATAACGATTGCGGGCATCGCGTTAAAAATAATATACACGGACAGGATATTGATTTGATGGAAGAACTTTAAAAATTTAATAAAAATGTAGTATCGTTCTGCTTTAGGACCTCAATAACTTCCAGCTTCCCTCTTCCAACTACCTTACTTATTCAAGGAGTTTATTACATTTTTCAGAGCATTGATTACATTTTAAGAATATATGTATTTAACATAACCATATTCTTTGGAAATTTACACTAAAATTAAGGACTTATGAACCTGGGGAAATACAGAAACATTATCTTCTACATCAGCACCATTGCATTCTTTTCATGCCTTATGTATTGGTTTTTCATTGAAGGTAAGACCTTAGAGATAGGAGAAAACATTACACCCGCCAAAACTACGGGCACTACAATGTGGGAAGATTTCACGGATTCATTTCTGACGAACCTTCATCATCCTCTGGCGCTTCTTCTTGCCCAGATCGTCACCATTATCCTTGTGGCCAAACTTTTCGGATGGATCTGCGTCAAACTGAAACAACCTTCCGTAATCGGGGAAATGATAGCAGGTATTGTATTGGGACCATCCCTTTTCGGACTGTATTTTCCTGAACTTTCAGCGTTTATTTTCCCTAAAGAATCACTTCCGAATCTGCAGTTTTTAAGCCAGATCGGTCTGATCCTTTTTATGTATATCGTTGGAATGGAACTTGACCTGAGCGTTTTAAGAAAGAAGGCACACGATGCCGTGGTGATCAGCCACGCCAGTATTATTATTCCTTTCGCGCTGGGAGTAGGGCTCTCTTATTTAATTTATAAAGAATTTGCTCCGGAAGGCATCCAGTTCAGCTCTTTTGCCCTATTTATCGCCATTGCCATGAGTATTACGGCATTCCCGGTATTGGCAAGGATTGTCCAGGAACGCAACCTCCATAAAACCAAAATAGGAACCGTTGTGATTACCTGCGCAGCGGCAGACGATATTACCGCATGGTGTATTCTGGCCGCAGTAATCGCTATTGTGAAAGCCGGATCTTTTTCAGGATCGGTATTCGTTATTTTAATGGCTATCCTGTATGTTTTTATTATGATCAAAGCGGTAAGGCCTTTCCTGATCAGAATTGCTGAATCACAGAAAGGGAAAGGTTTTATCAGCAAATCGCTGGTTGCAGTGTTTTTTCTGATATTGATCATTTCTTCTTATGCTACAGAAGTTATTGGTATTCATGCGCTTTTTGGAGCTTTTATGGCCGGTGCCATCATGCCTGAGAATGTAAAATTCAGAAATCTTTTCATTGAAAAAGTGGAGGATGTAGCTTTGGTGCTTTTACTTCCGCTTTTCTTTGTATTTACCGGATTGAGAACCCAAATCGGGCTTTTGAATGATCCTCATCTCTGGAAAATTGGCGGACTTATTATTTTAACGGCAGTCATTGGAAAGTTTGTAGGAAGCGCCCTCACCGCAAAATTCCTGAATTTAAGCTGGAAAGACAGCCTTACGATAGGTGCCTTAATGAATACCAGGGGCCTTACCGAGCTTATTGTTCTCAATATAGGGTATGACCTGGGGGTTTTGGGACCTGAGCTTTTTGCAATGCTTGTGATCATGGCGTTATTTACCACCTTTATGACAGGTCCGTGTCTGGATCTCATCAATTATCTTTTTAAAGGTAAAAAATCAATGACAGAAGACGGGGAAGAAGGGGAAAGTGATTCGAAGTACCGGGTTCTCCTGTCTTTTGAAACCATAAAATCGGGAAGTACCCTCCTCCATCTGGCAGATAACCTGACCCGTAAAATGAATGGGAACAAAAGTGTTACCGCTGTCCACATCGCACCGGTAGACGAACTTCATGCTTTTGACATCAATGATTATGAAAAGGATCAGTTCAAAGAAGTGATTGAAACTTCACAGGAGCTCAACCTGGAAATCACGACCCTGTTTAAAGCCTCTACAGATGTGGAAAGTGACCTGACGAATATTACCAACAAAGGAAATTATGACCTTCTCTTAATCATGCTCGGAAAATCAATGTATGAAGGAAGTTTGTTGGGTAGGTTACTTGGTTTTACTACAAAAATCATCAATCCTGAAAAATTACTAAATACAGTAAAAGGAAAAGGAAATATTTTCAACAACTCCCCTTTCGACGATATCACGCTTCAGCTTCTGGATAAAGCTACGATTCCCGTAGGTGTTCTGGTGGATAAGAAATTCAAGTCAGCAGATAAGGTCTTTGTTCCTATATTTAATTTAAGTGATTTTTATCTGCTTGAATATGCAAAAAGGCTGATCAACAATAACAATTCCCAGATCATTATTTTAGATGTGGCCGGACAGATCAGGAGCAATATTGAGGTGAAAGAACTCATCAGAAGCATTGAACAGGTAGCCCCGAACCACATCACTTTATATAACGAAAAGAAAATCGAAAAAGAATTCCTGGATGCGCAGGACCTGATGCTGGTAAGCGCGAAAAGCTGGAAAAACCTGCTCGATACCAAAAGTCTGTGGCTTTCTGATATTCCATCAACTTTAATTATTTCTACTCCTTAAAAAACAATATAACAATGTACCAGTGTAACAGTTTACAAATAATATAGTCATTAATTGCAGTATTGGGATTGTTACACCGGTACATTGTTATATTGTTACATTATTATATCATTTCTCTTTTGAAAGCTTCAATAGTTTTTTAAAAAGCTCAGTGAGTCTCTTCTCTTCCTCCATAATATAATCTCCGCTGAAAGGGGCTCCGCAATCCATGCTGTTCATGACATGAATGAGCTTTCCTTTTTCAAAATAATTGCGGTTTTCCTCTATTTCAGATTTATCAAAGTCAAAAGCTTCGGTATCATTATTCTCTTTCATGGCTTTAACATCATAAAATAAGGGACGGTTGTAGGTATAATTTTTTTCAAAAACAAAGGATAGCTGCCCGTTCAGCAGATAGTACTCTGCAAGAGTCTGCCCCATCTCTCCGTAAAGCCTTACCGTAATTTTTTCAAGACGGCCTTTCTGCTCGTAAAATACGGCTTCTCCTCCCTCTGCTGATTCTCCCTCAATATCTCTCTTTTTGACAGAGCTCCATTTGGTGATAGAATTGATTCTTTTAAAATTACTGCGGATGGGTTTCAGCCTGTCCGTTAAAAATTCATTCACGGCTATGTCTTCTTCGTTAAAGGATTCTTTAATCGTGATCTTATCCGTCTTTGTTTTTTCAGAAGCAGAAACCTTTGGATCCCTTATCTGGGCTACGAGACTGGAATTTATGGTAATTGTTAATAGCAGCAAGTTGCAGATAAAAAAACGCTTCATGATCTTTTGTGTTTTGGTCTGTTATTTTGCAAATCTAGCAAATCTTTGCATACACCGTAATCCGGCGGAAATGCATTTCATCTGTGGAACAGGTCCGTTTGTTGGTTCTTCTGTGATGTCTACGTTAAGAGGATTATAATACATTTGCTTCATCTTAAAAATCTGCCGGAATATCTGAACAAGTCAAAAAACAAATATCAACAGTGCCGGTTAAAACAGGAATGGAAGTCCAAATGATAATTTAAGCCAAACATATCACCAATTTAAAAAATATTTTATACCTTCGCCCTGTGAATTTCAATAAAGGAACATATTATTATAGAATTATTAACTCAGATCTGGGCTAGGATTCTTATGAACATAACTTAAAACCTCGTCCCTGGACGGGGTTTTTTATTTAAAAAATTATAGAAAAGATGAAAATAAGTATTATCGGTGCAGGTTTAATCGGAGGTTCAATGGCTTTAAAATTAAGAGAGAAAGGCATTGCAGATTTTATTTACGGAATCGATAACAATCAGCAGCATATCTCCAAAGCTCTTGAACTGGGCATTATTGACGCCGGTACAGACCTTGAATACGGAATTAAAAATGCAGATTTTATCATCCTTGCCATTCCGGTAGATGCTGCCAGAATACTGCTCCCCACTGTTCTTGATCTCGTAACTGATCAACAAACCGTGATGGATGCAGGATCCACCAAAGCAGGCATTGTAAAAGCGGTTAGAGATCACCCGAACCGTTCAAGATTTGTTGCTTTCCACCCGATGTGGGGTACTGAAAATAGTGGTCCGCAGTCTGCTGTTTCGGACAGCTTTTCCGGGAAAGCCGGAGTAATCTGCAATAAAGAAGAATCTGCAGCAGATGCCCTTGAACTGGTGGAAAAAGTTGCAGAAAACCTTGATATGCACCTCATTTATATGGATGCACAGGATCATGACATCCACACTGCTTATATTTCACACATATCCCACATTACATCCTATGCCCTGGCCAATACCGTCCTGGAAAAGGAGCGTGAGGAGGAAACTATTTTCCAGCTGGCCAGCTCCGGTTTCTCCAGTACGGTGCGTCTTGCCAAATCCCATCCTGAAATGTGGGTTCCTATTTTTAAGCAAAACAAAGAAAATGTACTGGATGTTCTGAATGAGCATATTACCCAGCTCAGAAAATTCAAAGCCGCTTTGGAAAAAGAAAATTATGAGTACCTGGAAGAGCTGATTACGAATGCGAACAGAATCAGGGGAATATTGAGGTAAAAGGGCGAAAGGGCAGAAAGGCTAAATAGCAAAAGGGCGAATTTGCTGATATGAGTGCAAAATTCAATCAAAAAGGGCAAAACCAATTCTATTTACCGGTTTTGCCCTTTTGCCTTTTCGCTATTTAGCCTTTTTGCCTTCCTAACATTCCGGAACGTTTACCGCAATAGCCAGTCCCCCTTCTGAGGTTTCCTTGAAACGGTCACTCATGGATAATGCGGTTTCCCACATGGTTTGTATAACTTCATCCAGCGTTACTTTAGCTTTGGCAGGATCACTTTCCAGGGCAATATTAGCTGCTGTAATGGCTTTCATAGCGCCCATGGTATTTCTTTCGATGCATGGAATCTGTACAAGTCCTTTGATGGGATCACAGGTAAGGCCAAGATGATGCTCCATGGCAATTTCGGCCGCCATCAGCACCTGCCCTATACTTCCTCCTAAAATCTCAGTCAGCCCGGCTGCTGCCATCGCTGATGATACTCCGATCTCCGCCTGGCATCCGCCCATGGCAGCAGAGATGGTTGCATTTTTCTTAAACAGGGTTCCGATCTCACCGGCAACCAGTAAAAACCTTACGATATCATCATCACTTGTAAACTCGGTGAACGCCTGGGAATACATTAAAACGGCAGGAATTACGCCACTGGCACCATTCGTTGGGGCTGTGATAATTCTTCCAAAACTGGCATTTTCTTCATTTACGGCAAGAGCAAAACATGCAATCCACTTATTGATATTTGTAAAATTTTCTTCCGCATCTACCACCTGCTGGAACCATTCGTCCATATTTTTGTAGATCTTGTCGCCCAAAAGCTTTCTATTGATTCCCGCAGCTCTTCTGGTTACATTCAGCCCTCCGGGAAGGATGCCTTCTTTATTGACTCCCTTATAAATGCATTCTTTAATATTTCTCCAGATATTCAGGGCTTCCTGCCTGGTTTCTTCCTGAGATCTCCAGCTTTCCTCATTAATCAGGATCAGGTCTGAAAATCTTTTAAATCCTAATTTCTCACAATATTTGATGATATCCGAACCGTGATGGCAAGGATATAAAGTTCTTACACAATGTTTCTGGATGGAATTTTTCTCCTGGCTGGCAATAAAACCGCCTCCTACAGAATAAAAATCCTGGACAAGCTCGGTTCCGTCTTCGAAAACAGCTTTAAAAATCATTCCGTTCGGATGAAAATCAAGGGATTTCTGCATGTTTAAAACCAAATGATGCCCGTAGACAAAAGGAATTTCTTTTTCTCCACCGAGGTTAATGATCTGATCTTTTTTTATTTTCTCTATTTTTTCATCAATTTTTGAAGTATTGATGGTCGTAAAATCTTCGCCATTCAATCCCAGCATTCCGGCAATATCCGTTCCATGCCCAATCCCCGTTTTGGCCAGTGAGCCAAAGAATTCAAGGAAAACCTCCTTCACTTCTTCAATGGATCTTTCCCTTTTTATAATCCTGATAAATGCAGATGCTGCATTCCACGGGCCCATCGTATGAGAGCTGGACGGGCCTATTCCTACTTTAATAATCTCAAAAACCGATATAGATTCCATAAATCACTGTTCATTTTCCACTTAAAACAAAGATACATGATAATATATTAATTCCACCTGTCTGAAATTAGGTTTATTATCTTAATTTACCCTGAGTTCGGGATAGACATTTATGTTTATAATCTTGTCAGGAAGTTTGAAGACTGAAGAGGGAAGCTACTGAAGTCTGGAAAGCAGAAATTTAAAGCAACTTTATTAATGACTGATATGATCTTCCAGCATCCCTCTCCAGCTTCCAGCCATTTTATCTTTAATTTCATATCCCAAACTCAGATTAATTTACGATTTGAAATTCACCATTTCAGGCTCTCTTCATGCTGAGAGATATCAAGACCCATATTTTCAGATTCTTCGGAAACTCTCAGTGTAATTAAAGAGTCTGTAATTTTATACAACAGCAGCGATCCGAAAAACGTAAAAGCAGAGACCAGAAGCAAGGCCGCCATATGATGCATAAAAACCTCCGGTCCTCCGTGAAGAAGACTTGCATTCTCACCATGGGCAAATACAGCTGTCAGGATCATTCCCATAATTCCTCCTACTCCATGACAGGCAAAAACATCCAGCGTATCGTCTATTTTCTTTAAAGCTTTCCAGTTGACCATCAGATTGGAAACAATAGCCGCCGAAAATCCTATAAACAGGCTCTCCGGAATTGTAACGAAACCGCATCCGGGCGTAATAGCCACTAACCCTACTACCGCTCCGATGCAGGCTCCCAGTGCAGATACACTTCTCCCGTTGATCCGGTCAAAAAAGATCCATGTCATCATGGCAGAGGCAGAAGCTATGGTGGTGGTTCCAAAAGCCATAGCTGCAGAAGCACTGGCACTTAAGGCAGATCCTGCATTGAATCCAAACCATCCGAACCACAACATTCCTGTACCCAGAAGCACATAGGGAATATTCGAAGGCTCATGATGTGGATTTTTCCTGTTTCCCAGCACTAAAGCACCTGCCAATGCTGCGAAACCTGCGCTCATATGGACAACGGTTCCGCCGGCAAAATCTTTTACCCCAAAATATTTGTTTAAAAGCCCGTCCGGATGCCAAACCATATGACATAGTGGTGTATAAATGAAAAGACTGAAAAGTACCATAAACAGCAGATATGAAATAAACCGTACCCGCTCTGCAAAAGATCCTGTAATCAGGGCAGGAGTAATAACGGCAAATTTCATCTGAAAAAGGGCAAACAGGACAAAGGGAATGGTAGACGCCATCATTTTGTGAGGCAGTACGCCCACACCACTGAAAAACGGATAACTTAACGGATTTCCGATAATCCCGTAATGCACTCCATTGACCTCAAATCCCAGGGAATCTCCAAACGAAAGGGAAAACCCAACCACTACCCATAATATGGAAATAACACCGAGTGCAATAAAGCTCTGCAACATCGTGGATATTACATTTTTCTTTCCGACCATTCCGCCGTAAAAAAATGAAAGTCCGGGTGTCATGAGAAGTACAAGACCTGCAGCAGCAAGAATCCATGCTACATCAGCTCCCACAATGTTATCTTCAGTGAGAAATTCACCGGTTTTGGGAAAATCTGCAATAGGACTCCAGAGTAAACCTCCGAATGCCACCAGAGTAATGACCGAAAATGAAACGATCCATTTAAAACCAATTTTCATAAAATTTGTATTTAACCCTATCAAAATTAAATATAAATTTTATAAAAACATATATTTTATAAACTAACCCCTTAAAAAACAACAAAAACTAAAAAAATATATGATTTTCACACAAAAACCTCCTT
This sequence comes from Chryseobacterium phocaeense, assembly GCF_900169075.1. Lineage (NCBI taxonomy): Bacteria > Pseudomonadati > Bacteroidota > Flavobacteriia > Flavobacteriales > Weeksellaceae > Chryseobacterium > Chryseobacterium phocaeense. Next base: position 696,062 of record NZ_LT827015.1, on the reverse strand, counting down.
CAGTATTTTTGAAACTTCTTTATGTTTTGTAGCTGGGAAAAGGTGCGTTCCTCCTTTGATGACATAATCCGGCTTTGAATATTTAATAGGAAACACGATGTCTTTATCTCCCAGAATCTGGATCACATTGGGAATTTCTTCAAATTTCCATTCAGAGACCTTCTCCACCGACCATTTCAGATAATACGGATCCCGGACGGTAAAATACTGCAGGAGTTTGGGATTTTTCGGATCAAAGAGTTTTCTTATCACAGAATATACATTGGCAGCTTTGTCATTAAACATCCCTACAGGAAGTATTCTGGGTAGTTTTGTGATCTCTCCGGTTTTTATAAATTTGGATTTTTCCTTATCTGATCTTATGCTTCCCATGATCACTACTTTCTGGGCAGGTTTCAGCTGATTGATTTCCTGTACCATAATACCACCAAAGGAATAGCCCAGCAAAGAGAACGGTTCTGAAACATCTATTTTTTCAGCCATTCTTTCCACGTAGGAATGGAAGTCCTCATTTTTCTCAGGAATGAGCCAGTCTATAAAAACCAATTCGCAGTTCTGAGGAAATTCAAGTCTTTCGAGTACTTTAAAATCTGCTCCGAGACCGCTTATTACATAAATTTTCATAAGACTAATTTAAGAAAAATAGATTAAATTCAGTGAGGTGCTGAACTGTTAACAAGATTGAAGATTTTTAAAGTTTGAAAATGGACCTGATGCTTTAATTGACTTTTTTTTCACAAATATCACCAGTATGTTAAGTATATTAGTCATTCGTGAAAAAACATTTATGAAATTAGTGTTTCAATCAACGCAAAGGTTTTATCTTAATATCGCATATTTTGAGTTATGCAAAGATAAAAATCAATCTTCGATTGATTCGATGAAGCGCGTACATAAAACATGTGCTTTGTCAATGGCGCATCTAAAATCCTTATGCTTGGTCAACAAAATCTCACTAATCCTGTCTGAGATTACCGGATATAAAAAATGGGCAGTTCATTAAACCGCCCATTATCATATTATAGTATTTAAACTTATTTCTTTTTCTTTACAGGAACTCTGTTATCGTTATCCAGTTTTTCTGTGGAAACTTTGAATTGGATATCCATTTCGTCCTTGATGAAATAATCCTTTAGGGAAGATTGGTAGAATACTTTAAAGTCTCTTCTGTTCAATGAGAATTTCGCAGACTCTATCACTACTGTAAACTGCGTTACATAAGCATTCGCAGGGAAGGTAATGGTTTTTCTCACCCCTTTGATGGTAATATCACCATAGATCGTTGAATTGTATTCACTGTTTGCTAACGGAATAATTTTAGTCAGGTGGAATTTCGCGATCGGGAATTTTTTCACCTCAAAGAAGTTGGTGCTTTTCAGCTCATTCGTTAGTTTGATCTGATCTTCCTCGGAAACGTCACCAGCCATCAAGCTTCTCATATCTATAATAAACTCCCCGTCTACCAGGACTGTTTTATCAAAATTGAATTTTCCGCTTTTCAGTTTTACCGTTCCGGAATGTGAAGAAGCCTGAGTTTTTACAACTTTATATCCCCACCATCTGATCTCTGATGAAGTCACTTTTGAAACCTTATCAAACTTCTTCTGGGCAGAAACCAATGACATGCTCGCGCACACCATAGCAAACAATAGTAATCTTTTCATTCTTTTTTATTTACAATTCAACAAAAATAAAAAAAAGTGTAGAACTTCTACACTTTTAATAATCTTTTTTTGATTAAATTATTTAGCAGTCACCTTTACAAGCATTTCGATGTCATCTTTCACAAAAACATCCTGCATGGTAGACTTGTACGCCACGTCAAATTTCTGTCTGTCGAAAGAGAATTTCTGAGAAACGAGGCTCACTACTCCTTTGCTGTAAGCAATTTTCGCAGGGAAAGTAATAGCGCTTGTTTTTCCTTTAACAGTAAGGTCTCCTGTTACCAGAGAGCTGTAGATTTTATCGCTGTTTTTCTTTACAGAAGTGATTTTGAAAGAAGCTGTCGGGAATTTTTCAACCTCAAAGAAGTCGCCGTTTTTAAGGTGCCCGTTTAATTTTTGCTGATATTCTCCTTTAAGATCAGTTGCGTTAATAGAAGTCATATCCAGAACAAAACTTCCTCCTACAAGGTTGTTTCCTTTCATGACCATATCTCCTGATTTTACTTTCACAGTCCCGTCATGAGAGCTTGCCTCAGATTTTGCTACTTTGTACCCCCACCAGTGTACCTCAGATGCCACTACTTTTTTTGACTGTCCGAATGCAAGACCGCTGGCAACAACTGCCAATAAGAATATTTTTTTCATTAGAATAAGTTATTTACTTGTTTAACGGTGCAAATATAGTCTACTTACCTGATAGATTTTGTTGATGTATATCAATTTAGTCAATTATTTTCATGAATAATATCATCCCATAAAAAAACTCCGGATAGCTCCGGAGTCTGTATCTTAATTTTGGTAGTAGGCGGTATAAAGCGCAGCCCCTTTCAGAGCCGTATGATTCTGTTTGATCAGGTAGAGCGGCGTGCTTTTCAGGAGTCCTTCCATCTTATCACTGATCTTGAACTTATCATAGAATTTGCCCTTGTCAATGTATTCTCTGATTGTTTGCGGAATATCTCCTGAAATCAGAAGTCCTCCGGTAGCTTTTAGTTTCAGGACAAGGTTGTTAGCTTCTCTCGCCAGGAATTCAAGGAAAGTATCCAAAGCAATTTTACAGATCAGCACATCTTCTTCTACGGCAGCCTTATAAATTTCTTCTAAGAAGTTTCCTCCCGCAAGACGCTCTGCAAGCCATTCCGGTTCCGGATGTCTTTTTACGTCTCTTAAGAATCTGTAGATGTTGAAAAGCCCTGTCTTGGAAAGTACATTTTCCCAGCTCACAATCCCATAGATATTGTTCAGGAACTGGTAAAATTCCACCTCAACGTTCGTTCTTGGTGAGAATTCCGAATGCCCTCCTTCTGTAGCAAAAGGTCTGAGGAATTTTCCGTCAAAGAAATATCCTGCTTCCCCCAGTCCGTTCCCCGGAGCCAGGATCGCTACATTTCCTTTCTCAAGATGTCCACTGGTATAGATCGGGTCCAGATCGCTGTCTTCAAGAAGCGCCATCCCATAGGCAGAAGCTTCAAGGTCATTCAGCATATCTCCTTTCTCGAATCCGAAACCTTGCGTATATTCTTCAATATCGAGATCCCAACCCAGTCTTGCCGGGCTGCTTTTCCCATTAATAACCGGTCCCGGTACAGCCATTGCCAGGCGCTGTACATTCTGCAATTGGTTATCCTGCATGAATTTTCTCAATATATCAGAAAAAGAAGTATAGTCTTTAGTGCTATATTCATTCTGAATTTTTATCTCAAGACCTCCGTTACCGGAAACAAAATAGCCTAAGATGGTGATATCTTCACGGAGGCTTGCCCCAATGATACTAACATGATCATTATTACTGTTCTCTACTCCTGGTAAATAAAGTGGAAATTTTGGATTCAAAATCATACCTTCAAATTTTATCAAATATAACAATAGTTTTGGTAAATCCTGTATGGAAGCAAAAAACCTTTTCATTTTCATAAAAAGGTTTTGGCTAATAATTGTTTATATATAAATCTAACTACTTTCCTAATGGAATATTATATCCGAAACCAACCCCGATATTCCCCACATTGTAGTCCTGTCCGGCTATATCACCTTTATCTCCTACAAAAACTTTCTGGTACTGTACAAAGAAATTCCAGTCTCTGTTGTGGTATCCGATTTCCGGCTTGATATAGAAACCTCCGTCCGGTCTGTTCACAGAACTGTTGGTTGCTACTTTATCATCTCCTACAAGGAAACCATATCCTAGGTCGGTTCCAAAATAGAAACCGGTTTGTTTAGGATAAATTCTGATCAAAGCTCCTACAGGAACTACTCCTACATCATTGTTATCAAAACCGTTGTTGCTCTTTCCGAAATAATGAGTATATCCTGTTGCAATACCCAATCCGAATCCCGGAGTAATCAGGTTCTGGTAAGATACATCTACTCCTACAGCTGCGGATAGGTTATCTGCAGGAACTGCTAAACCAACATTCGCGCCTACCTTGATCATATTATTCATCTTTGAGTCCTGCGCACTTGCGATACCTGCTGTTAAGATTCCAGCCAGTACTATTGCTTGTTTTAACATTTTCATAACTCTAATTTTAAATTTTACTATTCCAATAGTCTGTAAAAATCGTGCCAAGGGAGGCTTTTTTATCAATTTTAACACACGTGGGTTTTATAAAATAATGAATATCAATATGTTAAATTTAAATGATTGTTTAACTAAATCTTAACATAAAATATAAATACCGGTCATTAAACGTTAGTATTTTTAACCTTTCCGTTTTTTAAATATCAAAAAAACAAATGCTCGCAACATGGCCGATTCATTATTACATCATAAACATCTTCTCTGGCGCGCCGGTTTCGGATTAGGAATCAACCAGATCAGTGAACTGGAAAATAAAAATACCAAAGTGCTGCTTAGTGATTTGTTTAAGGAAGAAAACTTCACAGAAATAAGCTATGACACCCCTGATACACAAATCCCGGATAATATGATGGATACCCGGACTCCTGCCGAAAAGAGAAAGGAAATGCAGCGGATAATCAGGGAACAAAATAATGAACTGAACCTGAATTTCCTTGACAAAATGATCAACAGCAAAGATCAGATGAGGGAAAAAATGGCTTTTTTCTGGCACGGACATTTTGCCACAAGAATCAATAATTCAAAATTCAACAAACAGCTTCTCAATGTCATCAGAAAAAATGCACTTGGGAATTTTAAAGAATTGCTTTTTGAAGTAAGCCGGTCTCCCGCAATGCTGAACTTTCTGAATAACCAACAAAACAAAAAGGGCCACCCAAATGAGAATTTTGCCCGCGAGGTCATGGAGCTCTTTACAATGGGCAGGGGAAATTATACGGAAAAAGACATCCGGGAAGGCGCCAGAGCATTTACAGGCTGGGGATATGTCAAGGAAGGTCAGTTTAAGGAGCGGAGAAACCTGCATGATGAAGGAAGTAAACAGTTTCTGGGCAGAACCGGGAACTTTACAGGAACAGATATTCTGAACATCATCCTGGAACAGAAAACAACCGCCACTTTCATCACGACAAAAATATATAAGTTCTTCGTGAATGAAAATACAGACCGGAATATTGTGGAACAACTGAGTACAGACTTCTACAACTCCGGCTATGATATCAAAAAACTGATGAATACTATCTTCTCCAGTTCATGGTTTTATGATAAAAAGAATATTGGCAACAGGATAAAATCCCCTATCGAGCTGATGGCCGGAATGATGCGGATGCTTCCGATGAATATCCGGAACCCTGAAAACCTGATTGTTTATCAGAAACTGCTCGGACAAATGCTCCTCTACCCTCCCAATGTAGCCGGATGGCCCAGCGGAAGATCATGGATAGACAGTTCAACATTAATGCTCAGGCTGCAGATCCCACAGATCTGGTCCGGATTGCGCCCATTGGAATACAGTCCGCGGCAGGATGATGATATTGATATGGGAATGAAATCGCGGGAAACGGCATTAAACAAATCATTTAAAAATCCCAATATAACGATAGACTGGAGCAGGCTGGAAAAAGTTTTTGAACATAAAAAACCTGAAGATTATCTGATCCTTAACCCGAAAAGTCTTGATATGGATTCGGTAAAGAATTTTTCGGATAAAAGTATAAAGATGATGATGATTAATCTGATGTCTACACCGGAATACCAGTTATGCTAGGTAGTAGGTTGCAGGGATCAGGTAGCAGGTAATCGTAGTCGCAATTTAGCTTACAACCTTCAATTTTATTTTTCATAAAAACATTTATAAAGATAACAAGCATAAGTAAAATGTAGTATAGTACTGCAACCTAAACCCTAAACCCTATCCCTAATCCCTAATCCCTAACACCTAAAAAAAATGCTAATCAAAAGAAGAGAATTCCTCAAAATAAGCTCACTGGCAACCGCATCTTTTATGATGCCCAATTTCCTGAAAGCAATGGCTTTGGATGAAGCTTTGGAACAGAATCAGAAAATCCTTGTAGTTCTTCAGTTTACAGGTGGAAATGACGGTCTGAATACCATTATTCCGGCAAAAAATGATATTTATTTTAAAGAAAGAAACCATATTGCCATTCAAGATTCTTTAGCTTTAAATGATGAAACCGGTATTCACCCTGCGCTGTCTTATTTTAAAGAGCTTTTTGATAACGGAGAGCTTTCTGTGCTGAACAATGTCGGCTATCCCGATCCGGATAAGTCACATTTCAGAAGTATGGATATCTGGCATTCTGCAAGCCGCAGCGACGAGTATCTGGAAACAGGCTGGCTTGGACGTTTTCTGGATGAAGAATGCTACCGTTGCGATCATCCGACCCAGGCGCTGGAAGTGGATGATATGCTGAGCCTGGCACTGAAAGGAGAAAATAACAAAGCTTTTGCCTTCAAAGATCCTAAACGGCTATACCAAACCAGCCAGGAAAAGTATTTCAAATCCCTGTACGACCATCACCATGATGATGAAACGGTTTCTTATTTATACCAAACCCTGGGCTCTACGATTAATAATGCAGATTACATTTTCGAAAAAAGTAAATCTAAAAAAACAGACCAGACCTACCCTAATTCTCAGTTGGGAAAAGATTTTAAAACCGTCGCTTCACTCATCCGGTCGGATATCAATACACAGGTATACTACCTTTCCGTGGGAAGTTTCGATACTCACGTCAACCAGAATGACCGGCAGAGAAAGCTGTTCACCGACATCAATGAAGCTGTGAAATCTTTTGTCAGTGATCTGAAAAGTAACGGACTTTTTAATAATGTACTTCTGATGACGTTCTCAGAGTTCGGACGCCGGGTAGCCCAGAATGCCAGCAACGGAACTGATCACGGAACTGCCAACCAAATGTTTTTTATCAGCGGGGGGCTTAAAAAGAAAGGGCTTCTTAATGCGCTTCCGGATCTGCAGAATTTAAATGAAGGCGATCTTATCTATACCGAAGACTTCAGAAAAGTATATGCCACTATTCTGAAAAACTGGCTTAAAGCGGATTCTTCCAAAGTATTGGGCTGGAAAAACGGGATTTATGATTTTATTTAATTGAAGGCGGCGTCATAAAATAAAATCCCACAGGTTTGGAAACCTATGAGATTTGAACATCGTATAAACTTAAAAGCTATGCTTTTCTAAACTTCTTCTTTTTCTTCCACGGCGCATTTTTCCCCACATCACCCGCCATGATACATCCGTAAGGCATCACCTCATCCAGTACTTCGCAAAGCCCGTATTCTTCAATCTGAGCTCTTACGTTTTTAGCACTTTTATAAGCACTTGGCAGTTCGGAGATATCAATTTCATTGGAGAAGAAACGGATGTCGAGTCCTTTGGTCTCTTCATCAAAAATTTCTTCAACCGTTTTATGGGCCAGCGATTTTTTATGCTGTGTTCTGCTGAAATTTCTTCCGGCTCCGTGAGGGGCAAACCCCAGATTTCTCTCATTGGTTTTTCCCTGAACAATTAAAACGGGTTCTGACATATTCAGTGGAATCAATCTCGGTCCTGTAATATCGGGCATAAATTTATCATCCAGCGGAGTGGCTCCTTTTGCATGATAAAACAGATCATCATCCCTGAAAACAAAATTATGCTCGTTCCAGTATCGATCCTGCTTTTCTGTTCCCAGTTTATTTAAAACCGCATCATGAATGCTGGTATGATTTTCCTTGGTCCACGTTCTTATTAGCTGAAGGGCTTCCCAGTAGGACTTACCTTCATCTGTATCAAACGGAATCCAGGCATTTTCTCTCAATGTTTCAGGAGAAATTTCCTGTCTGAAACGATTAGCTACCTTCATTCCTTTATCATAAAGGGCTGCTCCCGGGGCTCTTGATCCATGATGGGTAACCAGCATGGTATTCCCAGTGTTTTTGGATTTTCCAACAAATAAGAAATGGTTTCCGTCTCCCTGGGTTCCCATATGAGAACGGGCAATGCTGATCAGTTTTTCATCATTTAAGAAGTCGTTTTCTCTAAACGCATCCATCAGCTCCTGGGACATCGGCATCTGCTCTCCTCTTGGTCTTCCTCCATATCCGAAATGCGTCACTGAATGGGCTGCATCCAGTACATCTTTCGGATCTGCATCTCCAAAATCCGTCAGCATCACAGAACAGCAGATATCAGCGCTATGAAATCCCGGGTGGATTGCATTTTCAGCCACTACCACTCCACCTACAGGAATATATCCTTCCGGTCCTGTAGGACAGGCATCCGGCATCAGAGCTCCTGCAGTCAGCGTAGGCGTTTTCATCAGGACTTTCATTGTGTTGATTACTTTTTCTACGTTATCATTTTCACTTTCGTGTTCTGCTCTGATATTGATGATAAAATCTTTTGCAGTATCATGAAGCGGAATTATTTCAGGTTGTATGAACTGCTCCAGATATTCCTTGATCTGAGCTTCATCCAGATTATTTTCGTTAATATGGATAATGGCATCTTTAAACCATTTCGCTGGTCTGTATCCTAATTCAATTAAATGATTTCCGTTAAATTCCATTTGTTTTTTCATTTTGATAATGCAAAGTAACAACACAAGTGCGCAATATTTTTGCGTAGATAAAATTATTTTGATTATTTTTGTGGAAGAGGCGAAAAGGCAAAACCGCAAATAGGCAAATTCGCCTTTTCGCCATTTAGCCATTTGGCCTTTTTACCAATAAATTAAATAAAAATATGCTGCCAGAACAATTAAAAAACGATCCGGAAACCATTCAATTCAAAGATGTGATTGCTTACATTGATGAACATTACAATTTTACACCCGTTTCTTTTAAAAATGGTACTACGGTGAATGAAGCCGGTCAGAACAATGGTTCATGTAAGGTTTTCAGTTTTGCAAAACTTCAGAATCTTTCAAAAGAAGAGGTTCTTCCTCTTTTTGGGGAGTTTTACAGAGATGATGTCCTGAAAAACCCGGAAGGAACAGACCATCAGAACATCCGCAACTTTATGGAATACGGATGGGATGGAATTTCTTTCGAAGGAGAAGCGTTAAGCGAGAAATAGCGAAGAAAGCGAAGAAGGCGAAGAGGCAAAATCGCAAAATGGCAAATTTGCTTGTTCACTGTTTGTTTATTTGCTATTTGCTTTGCTTTCTCAACTTTCTTCGCTTTCTTCGCTTCCTCAGCCTTTTCGCCCCTTTGCCATTTTACCATTTCGCACCAAAAAAATCCTATGTCATCCAATAAAAATGCTCTCATCCGCTATAAAACATTAGACAAATGCCTTAAGAACAAATACAGGCAATATACCCTGGAAGATCTTATTGATGCATGTTCCGATGCCCTTTTTGAATTTGAAGGGAAAGAATCTTACGTAAGCCGGAGAACCGTTCAGCTTGATCTCCAGAATATGAGGAGTGAAAAATTCGGGTACGAAGCCCCGATCGAAGTATACGACCGGAAGTACTACCGCTACAGTGATCCCGAATACAGCATTCATAATATTTCCGTCAATGAAAGTGACCTGAAAGCAATGAATAATGCCGTTCAGATCCTGAAACAGTTCAAGGATTTTTCTATGTTTAAAGAAATGAACGGAGTTATCCAGAAGCTGGAAGATTCCATCCATTCCACCGGACAGAAATCAATCATCCATCTGGATAAAAACGAGCAGCTCAAAGGGCTTGAACATATTGATATCCTCTACGAAAGCATCTCTGGCAAAAAAGTACTGAACATTCTCTACCGGAGCTTTACTGCCCGGGAATCCAGTAGTTATGTAGTCCACCCCCAACTTCTTAAAGAATTCAATAACCGTTGGTTCCTGATCTGCCTGCATAAGGGTAAAATGTATAATCTGGCTTTAGACCGGATGGAAAGCATTAGTCCGGAGGAAAACATTCTTTATATTGATAAAGACCTGGACGGCGACGAGTATTTTAAGGACATTGTGGGTGTAACCGTTTCAGATACGATGGTTCCAAGGAATGTTGTCTTTTTTGTGGATGCTCCTAACGCTCCGTACGTTAAAACAAAACCGCTCCATAAAAGCCAGGAAATCATCAGTGAAAGCGAAGAAGGCACCTTATTCAAGATCTGTGTACAGATTAATTTTGAGCTGGAAAGGCTCCTGCTAGGATTTGGAGACTCTCTAATCGTTCATAAACCAAGAAAACTGAGATTAAGGCTGCAGGATAAATTTAAGATGGGGTGTAAAAACTATGAGAACCTTCCTGATGATGAAAATTAAGATCAATTATCTTTCTAAAACCTTGTGAACAGGAGAATTTCTAAAATGGCTTGGAAATTGTATTATATTTCCCACACAAAAAGTTAAACTATGAAATCAAGAATATTTAAGGCATTAATTGCCATCATAGCACCCATCGCAATAGAATATATTGTAAAAAAAATATCTCAGAAACTGGATAAAAAACAAGAAGATAAGGGACAAGGACCAAAGCAGATTACTGCTTAAAGATACAAGTAGTTAGAATTTAATTTTATTGAAAAGAGGCTGTCACAATGTTGCACAGCCTCTTTTTTTTGCTGATGGTAAATTTTCAGGTATTTGAATACAAGAGACATTTTTCTAATCGTACAAATAGTACTATACGTTCAGCTGGTCCAAAGAAAAATATCCTTCATTGAAATGAATAATAACTTTCTTGCCGTAACTGATCTGTATCTTAAATAAGTTTTCAAGGGGAAATTCTAAAATTGACTGTACGACCAGCCGTATAACGCCAGCATGCGTAATGATCAGGATTTTATCTGCTTTTTCTGCTGCTGTGAGCTCTTTCCAAAAATCCATGACCCGTGCTTTCATTTCAATCAGATTTTCACCACCCGTAGCTTTTATATTTACAAAATCATCATACCAGGGACTGATTTCTTTTTCCGGAATCGCTGTCCATTTTTTCAATTCCCAGTCGCCAAAGTTCATTTCACGAAGCCTTTCATCTGTTGTGTAATCCAGCTTAAAATATTCTGCCAGCATCGCACAGCGTTGTGACGGACTTGAAACCACCAGATCAAAATCACGATCAAGATCAACGGCTTTAAGATCTTCTTCAAAATCACTTTTTAAAGGAATCTCTGCAAAACCATAGCACAGGTTCTCAGGATTTTCAACTGCTGTATGACGGATCAGATGAATTTCCATACCACCATTGTTCCTAAGTAAAACAAAACTTCAGCCACCTGCTGCACAGCTCCAAGACAATCTCCGGTATAGCCTCCGATGTGCTTTTTAAAATACCAGCCCATACAGATTTTCCCCAAATAAGCGAGGACAAAAGCAAGAATCAGCCGCCAGTCGGGAATCAGAAGGAATGACACCATAACACCCGTAAAACTAACCACCAAGGCTTTTGCGTCCAAAGGTTTATTCGCTAAAGGTTTCGACTTGCTGACATCAGTATCCGTAACGTACCTATGGGTGTAAATCATGGTTCCGGAAATAAAACGACTTGAGGAATGAGCCAGAACAATAATCCCAAGTGTTTTAATAAAATCTATTTCTCCCAAAGCCCGGATGCTGAGGAACTTCAACGCAAACAGCAATATAATTCCAACCGCTCCGTATGCCCCCACCCTGCTGTCTTTCATAATGGTTAGGATCTTCTCCTTTCCGTATCCGCCTCCGAAACTGTCGCAGACATCCGTAAAACCGTCCTCATGAAAGGCCCCGGTCAGCAGAACGCTGGAAATCATCATCAGTACAATCGCAATATCAGCATTAAAAAGATGATAGGAAAGATACAAAACACCGGCATTCAAGAGTCCTACCAGCAGCCCGATCCAGGCAAAATATTTCTGCGACCTGTTCATAATTTCACTGGAATACGGAACAGGAAAAGGAACAGGAATCCGGGTGAAAAACATCAGAGCCGTAGCAAAATAGATCAGCTCATTCTTTATTATTTTCATTTATTCTTTATTTGAAACATGAGCGTCTTCAAAACTTGACATTTCATTCAGAAAATTAACCGCACTTTGAATTAACGGATACGCTAAAGCACAACCCGTTCCTTCCCCGAGACGAAGATTAAGGTTCAGCAAAGCCTTTTGTCCCAATAGCTCAAGAAGCTCTTTATGGGCGTTTTCATCACTGACATGACAGAAAATACAGTTATCAAGAATCTCAGGATTTTTTTTCCAGACTGCCGCAGCAGCCATACTTGCAATGAATCCATCCACCATGACCAGCATATTTCCCCGGTAAGCTTCTTCCATTGCCCCCATCATCTGGACTATTTCCAGCCCGCCAAAAGTCTGTGCAATTTCATCTGCGGTTTCCACATTAGGATACTTTTCAGCACATTCTGATAAAATTTTTATCTTATGCAGTAACTGAGCGTCATCAAGACCGGTTCCCCGTCCGATGCAGCTGATCAGTGAAAGATCAAAAAGCCGGCACATCATCAGGGAAGACGAAGACGTATTTCCGATTCCCATTTCTCCAAAACCTATAATATTACAACCTGTTTTTGCAATATCCCTAACCACCTTTCTTCCGTTTTCCAAAGCTTTCTGATATTCTTCCGAAGTCATTGCAGGTTCTTCAAGTATATTCCGGCTGGATTTTCTGACCTTTTTATCAACCAATTCAAGGCCTTCAGGAAAATCGAGATTCACACCGGCATCCACAATTTTTATGGAAATATCATGCTGTCTGCAAAAAACATTGATGGCAGCACCTCCATCCAGAAAATTCATGACCATCTGATAGGTAACTTCCTGTGGATAGGCACTAACACCTGAAGTCGCAATCCCGTGATCCGCAGCAAAAACCACCATGTGCGGGTTGGAGAGTTTCGGAGAAGCCGTTTTCTGAACCATTCCGATTTTATGAGCCAGTTGCTCCAAATGACCCAATGCGCCCAAAGGTTTTGTTTTAAAATCTATTTTGTGTTGTAATTCGTCTGCCAGCATTGATGTATAGGTAGTTTTAATAGTGAAATGCAATATTAGTGAAATTAGAGCGAGAGTCAAGGATCAGATTGAGGTTAAGGTTAAGTTTGATTATAAAACTAAGGCTGAGCTTTAGCTTAAAACCATACTACTTATTTTCACAAAACTCAAAAAAACTCTCAAACTCTCAGACTCTCAGACTCTCAGACTCTCTAACTCAAAAACCGCAACGCAAAAACACTGCGCACCACCTCTTTTACTTTGCATAAAAATTGAACCAATGACACCAAAAATACTTAAAAAAATAAAAGAAATAGAAGCAACTCGCAACGTAGAAGTCCTTCTGGCAGTAGAATCCGGAAGCAGAGCCTGGGGTTTTGCCTCTCCCGACAGCGATTATGATATAAGGTTTATCTACCGGCATAAAAAGATTGGTATTTTTCTCCCTGGGATAAGGACGAAACCATAGAATTTATGACTGAGGATGATCTGGACGGTTCCGGATGGGATCTACGTAAGACTTTTCATCTGCTGCTGAAATCGAATGCGGCTTTATTGAGCTGGTTCTATTCTCCAATCGTGTATGCGGAAAACAGAAAATTTGTGCAACTTTTCAGGCCTTTGGCGGATGCCAGCTTTTCCCCGGTAGCGGTTTCCTACCATTATCTGAGCATGAGTAAAAAATACCTGGAAGCCTGCCGAAGTGATGAAGTAAAACTGAAAAGTTATTTTTACTGCCTGAGAACTGCCCTGACCGGAAAATGGATCATAGAAAAAGGAACGGTTCCGCCGGTTTTATTTAGTGAGCTGCTTGTCTTAACGGATGATAATACCCGAAAAAAGATAGAAGATCTTGTTGCTCTTAAAGCGACCAAGGGAGAATCCTATTATCACCCAAATGATTGGGAACTTTTTGGTTTCCTAGAGAAAACAGTTGCCGAAAACGAGGAAAAATCTAAGAGTCTAAAAGGAGGGAAAAGCGACAAAAAAGAAATGGAGCGGGTTTTCCGGGAAATATTGACGCTATGAGTTATGAGTTATGAATGATAAGTTATGAAAGTATTTAATTTTTTTAAAAAGAAAGATCCGGTGGCGGATGAAAAAGTTACCATACCGGATGTTCCAATTCATCCTTTTCTTGAAAGATGTGAATATCTCAGGAACGAATTTGGACTGATTATTCCAGACATCTATAAAACATTTTTCACCCGGCACGAGGTTTCCGAAACCAATTATTATTACAGGGTTTTCTGGGAAGATCGCCATCATGATGATTATGAGCTCATTTTTTATACAGAAGATTTCGTCAGGTATGTGATCAACAGATTTGATGAAACATTTGGAAACGAAGCCGATTATGAGCTGCTTCAGGAAATACTGGAGAACGGAGAATGCGAATTTGTACACAGAGAAAATAAGTTCCGTGCAGATCATATGGATCTGTCATTCCTTGATGTCTGTTATGAAGAGCGTGGAAGAAACCAGGATGATCTGATGATTGTTCTTGAGCTGTCCTCTGATTGCGGAGGCGGGGAATACCTGATTCTCACCGGTGACAAAAAGGGATATTCCGGTGGTTGTTATCATGGAATGGATGATAAAATAGAACATCAGGGACATACAATATATTACCGTATTCTGAATCACTATCGTTTGGTGAGTGACCGGATATTAAATAAGATTTGAAAAAGCAAATTAGCAGATCAGCAAATTTGCTTTATAAAATAGATTTATATAAAACTGAGTTCCTTTTTAGAGGAGCTCTTTTTATTTAATGAAGTTTAACCACATTGAATATCAAATTTTCACAACTGAATATCATACACTTACAAAAATATTTATACTTTTTTTTAAAAATTATTTCATTAAAAAAAATCTGCGCAAAAACACTGCGTACTTTGTTTCTTACTTTGCATCATCAAACAACAAGGAGGCTGTAGCTCAGATGGTAGAGCAACGTAAAAACACTTTATACTATTTTAATCTGCTTTGCAGGTGTGATCCATAAAGTTACTTCGCCTTAACGCCGTGTGTCGCCGGTTCGAGTCCGGCCAGCCTCCCAAATGAAGTGGTGTGAGATTTAGGTTACTTCGAT
This sequence comes from Chryseobacterium phocaeense, assembly GCF_900169075.1. Lineage (NCBI taxonomy): Bacteria > Pseudomonadati > Bacteroidota > Flavobacteriia > Flavobacteriales > Weeksellaceae > Chryseobacterium > Chryseobacterium phocaeense. The sequence continues at coordinate 680,992 of NZ_LT827015.1, read as the reverse complement.
TTCCAGACAAAAAAGCCTTAATCAATTTTTAACCGCTTCTTTTTATATTAATTAAAAAAAACTAGAAATTATGTCAAAATTTAACACAAGAAAAACTGGGTTTGACTCCGGCATCATCGCTGGAAAATTGACAGATAAAGCAGGAAAATATTCAGATTATGAGTTGCTGAGAAGAGTTACTCTGGCTAATATGCTATTTGAATCGAATTATTACCAGCCTGCGGACGAGATCATGAAACAGATTGAAGACCTTTGTTATAAAGTAGAGGGTGAAAAGATCATTGAACTGGCTCTGGAATGCCGTTTTGAACAAAAATTAAGGCATACACCACTTTGGCTGCTGATCCTTGCGAGTGAAATTCATGAAATTTCAGTGAAGGATGCTTTGGCTAAAATCGCCAACAGACCGGATATGACTATTGATGTTCTTCAGATGCTGAAGGTAAGAAACGGTTCTTATAAAATGTCAAAATCAATCAAAAAAGGTCTGGGTAAAGCGTTTGATAATTACGATGAATACCAGATCGCAAAATATAGAAAAAGTAATATGGAAATGTCTCTGGTAGACGTTGTAAACCTGGTACACCCAAAGCCGACCGCCAAAAACGAAGCAGCTTTGAAAGGGCTTGTAGCAGATACCCTGAAGCCGGCAAACACCTGGGAAACCGCATTGTCTCAAGGTGCTGATAAAAAAGCAACTTTTGAAAGAATGATCGGTGAAAAAAGCCTGGGTTCTCTGGCCATTCTGAGAAATCTTAGAAATATGACGGAAGCCGGACTTTCAAAAGAAAATATAAGAACGGCCATATCACAGGTGAACAGCTACTGGCTTACTCCGTTGAACTTTCTGGCAGCCCAGAGAAATGCTCCGGATTATACCGCAGCCATTGATGAAGCCATGGAAAAATGTTTCAAGCAGGAAAAAATCAAAGGAACTACGATTCTGGCCATTGATGTGTCCGGAAGTATGGGAAGGATAACTTCCTCCAATTCAAAATTCTCAAGAATGGATCTGGCTTTTGCTATGGCAGCTGCAGGTTCGTATATTTTTGAAGATCTTATCCTAGTATTCACAGCCGGAAGCGATGCGGATAGAAAGGGTAAGCATATGGTCTGGAATGGTTCCAAAGGTTTGGGACTGTTCAGTAACAGCAGCAAAATTGTTCCTGAAATGGGCGGTGGAGGTATTTTTACGTATCAGCTGTGTGAATGGCTGAAAGAGAATGGTTATGCAAAAGATGCCGAAAGATTGGTCGTTATTTCTGATAGCCAGGATATCGATGCTCATTACGGACTGAACAGAAAACCGGATACTACACCATATAAAACATCCTATATCATTGATATTTCAACCCATACCCACGGTATAAAAACCGGAAACTGGACGGCTGAAATCAATGGATGGAGCGATAAGGTGTTCCATTATATTAAAGCTCTGGAAAACTGATGGTTTTCCGGAGTTTTTCTTATTTTAAAAATTAGTACCTTTGAATAAATGTATGAAGGATGAATTACAAAATATCATTTCAGGAAAGAGCAAAATTAGGCTTGGAGATGCTATCCAAAAAGTCTCCTGTTACCTTAGAACAAGCCCGGGCTCAGGCGAAACGCTTAGAACAGGCAAGCAGATCAAAAGTGAAGAAACAGCGCTCATAAAACAATATTGCAATCACAATAACTTTTGGATTGATACTATAGACATTGGCAATTTTGTATCTGAAGGAGCAGAACAGAAAGTCTATCTTCTTAACAAATATAAAGTGATAAAGCTTAATGATGCCATTTATTATGAAAAGTGGCTGGACTATCTGAATAATCTTCTATTAAACAACTATTTCTTTCCCGACACAGCTTATCAACTTATGGGCTTCTATGAATTGGATGATATCCTATATGCAGTAGTTGAGCAGGATTTCATAGAATCTGATGAAATAACCAACTTAGAACATGTAAGACTTTTTCTTGTATCTAATGGCTTCATCAATCATAGAAACAATGACTATTCTCATCATGAATTAGGGATCATATTGGAAGATCTTCATGATGAAAATGTCCTTACATTTGGTGGAAACCTATATTTCATCGATACTGTATTTTATCTTACTGAACAATTTTACCAATGATCATCCACGACCTAAAAAACAAAAACCTCATCCTCCTCGAGGCCATCTCCGGAAGCCGGGCTTTCGGGCTGGCAACAGAAAATTCCGATACGGATATCCGGGGCGTGTATTATCTGCCTAAAGAGGAATTCTTCGGACTGAACTATATTCCGCAGATTTCCAATGACACCAACGATATCACCTATTACGAGATCGGAAGGTTTACAGAGCTTCTGCAGAAAAACAATCCCAATATCCTTGAAATACTGGCAAGTCCTGAAGACTGCATCCTCCACAAAGATCCGGCAATGGATTTATTCCGGGCTGAAGACTTCCTGTCCAAATTATGTAAAGATACTTTTGCTGGATATGCTGTTTCACAGATCAAAAAAGCAAAGGGACTGAATAAAAAAATTCTTAATCCTGTAGAAAAAGAAAGAAAATCTATCCTTGATTTCTGCTATATTCTTGAAGATCATGGATCTGTTCCCTTGAAGAAATGGCTTACAGAAAACAGTAAAGTCCAGGAAAAATGTGGACTGGTCAGCATTGGAAACACCCACGGAATGTATGCGCTCTTTTATGATGAACCTGGCATTCTGGGCTACAGGGGAATTATCCAGCATGAAGAAGCCAATCAGGTTTCCGTATCATCTGTTCCTAAAAATGAAAGTCCCATTGCTTACCTTTCCTGCAATCTGGATGCCTACTCTACCTACTGCAAAGATTACAGGGAATACTGGAAATGGGTTGCGGAGCGCAATGAAGACCGTTACAATGTCAATCAGCAGCATGGCCTGAACTACGACAGCAAAAACATGATGCATACCATCCGCCTGCTTCAGTCCTGTGAATATATTTTTAAAAACAATTCTTTACAGATCCGGGTAGACAACAGGGAGGAATTGCTTGACATCAAAGCTGGAAACTGGTCCTATGAAAACCTTATGCAAAAAGCAGAAGATCTTATAGCCTCTATAGAACATTATCATTCTGTTTCTGATCTTCCGGATTATCCGGATGTGAAAAAGACGGAAGAGACTTTAGTAGAGATACGGGAGAGATTGTATAGTTAAAGGTTGAGACTGATGATAAAGGCTGAGTTTAGGGTGCAAATGATAATTACTTTTTCTTTGAGGCTTTGGCTAGCGGGTTGTAATCCAGGCATATTTTTATCCAGTACTCAAAGTCGGCCGGTTTTTGAAATCCGGCAGGCTCTACATAGCAATATCCGTTAAGCTGTTTTCCTTTCATAATCATGGGAAGAAAACCTGTTTTTTCTGAAACTTCCTCTTCCAGATCAGGGTGATAGCGGCACATCAGGTTGTCGTGGCTGATGTTGATACACATTTTACCATTCACCAGAAACGATAATCCGCTGAACATTTTTTTCTCTGTAATTTCAAGACCTGAAATCTGCGAAAGTCGCTCACGAACTCTATCTGCCAGTTCAATATTGTAGGCCATATCATTGTTTTTTGACTATTTAAATGTAATCAAAATACTCTTAATAATGTATCTTTTCTCATGATCAGAATTAAAAAAATAAAATTTAATTTAAATTAATTATTGTTTTACGATAATTAATTATACATTTGCAATAGTTAATATCATTATTGCCATGAACCAAACCAAAATTATTTCGAGGGTCCTCTTCTGCATCTGCTCCATACTGTCGGCAGGTTACCTCATCACATTAGTCTATTCTATTTTCTGCCTGGCAACGGGATATGGGATCACACCTTACAAGAACGGGCAGTATATACACATCAATTTTCCTTTTACGCAACAGCCGTTCCTGAATATTGAAGACAATTATCCATACATTATCTTTTCCTTTTTAAGTGTTTTAACTTCCTACGGAATATTCTTCTGGCTTTCCGCACTGGTTTTCAGGGTATTCTTCCAGGAAAAACTGTTTACAGCGGATCACATCCGTCAGCTTACGATATTTTACAGATATAATATTTTCATTCCCCTGCCTCTGGTTATTCTGGCCAGTTTTTTTGTGGAAGTGGAAAGTATAATCTGGGGATTGGTATTTATCCATTTCATGTTGGGAATTTTCTGTCTGTTTCTTGCGAATATCTTTAAGCAAGGGCTACATTTGCAAAACGAACAAGATCTATTTATTTAAAATGCCAATTATAATCAACTTAGATGTCATGCTAGCCAAACGAAAAATGCAGAGTAAAGAATTGGCAGAAAAATTAGGGATCACTCCCGTTAATCTCTCTATTCTAAAGACCGGTAAGGCCAAAGGGGTGCGTTTCGATACCCTGGAAGCCATCTGCAAAATCCTGGAATGCCAGCCCGGGGATATCCTGGAATTCCGGGAGTAGGGTTTGCGAGTGAAAGAGTTTTGGAGTTTGCGTGAAAAAATACAAGTATGATTTTAAACCCAGTCCTAACCTCAACCTCAATCTCAACCTTAGCCTCAATCTAAAATCTCATATCTGATGTCTTGTATCTGATATCTGATATCTGAAATCTAACCTCTCTTAAAGCAGCCATAAACGCCTGCCCTGTCCTTCTATTACCTAAACTTATCATATGAACACCTTATCTATTAACAATCTTAACCTTATTTACAAAAATGGTTATCAGGCGGTTAAGGACATATCGCTTGAAATATCGAATGGCATGTTCGGCTTACTGGGACCTAACGGAGCCGGAAAGTCATCACTCATGAAAACTATTGTTGGACTTCAGAAACCCACTTCCGGAACTGTAGTTTTCAATGGAACAGATGTTTCCAAAAATCCGGATTTTATCAAACAGAATCTGGGCTTTCTTCCGCAGGATTTTGGAGTCTACCCAAAAGTATCGGCTTATGATCTTCTGGAACATATTGCTGTATTAAAAGGCATTAACAGCCGGGCCGAACGGAAAGAACAAATCCTGAATCTGCTTGAGAAAGTCAACCTTTCGGATTTCAGGAAAAAAGAAGTTCACACCTTTTCCGGAGGGATGAAACAGCGTTTCGGGGTGGCGCAGGCTTTATTGGGAAATCCAAAGATCATTATCGTGGATGAGCCTACCGCCGGCCTGGATCCCGAAGAACGAAACCGTTTCAATTCTCTGCTGAATGACATCAGCCAGGAAGTCATTGTGATCCTTTCCACCCATCTGGTGGAAGATGTCAGGAACCTGTGTTCGGAGATGGCAGTGATGAATAAGGGACAGATCCTGAGACAAGGGAAACCCGCAGAATTAATTTCAGAACTGGAAAACAGAATCTGGTCCAGACCGATTAACCAAAATGAACTGGAAAACTATTCTTCCAGCCATGAAATCATCAGCAGACATCTGATTGAAAGAGAGCTTCACATTACCGTATTTTCAGAGGAAAAACCTGAAGATTTCTCTGTGGTAAATCCCCTGCTGGAACACGTTTACTTCCATACCCTCACCCAAAACCCTTAATTATGAACGCCATATTTTCATTCGAAGCCGGACGCATTTCCAAGCACTGGCCAGCCTATCTTATCGCTATTCTCTTGGTAAGCGCAGGCATTTTCTGCGGCAGCCAGTTCAACCTTTCCACAGGGGACGGGATCTTTTTGAACTCACCCTATAGCATTGGTTTTATGACAGGAATGTTAAGTCTTTCCATCATTTTTATCTCCGTTATTTATGCTGTGCAGCTCCTGTTCAAAGACCAGGATTCAAAATTTGATCTGGTTCTGTTTTCTTTTCCTTTTAACAAATGGACTTATCTGAGTGGAAAATTCAGCATTTATTTTTTACAGACTTCCTTAAGTTTTTCATTTTTAATGCTGGGTTTTCTTATAGGACAGATGATGAGGACAGGAAGTGAAATGCAGCCTTATTTTAATATCGGCTATTATTTATATCCAATGTTAATTTTCGGACTCATCAACTCTTTTCTGGTCTGCAGCTTTCTCTTTTTCATTTCACTGATCAGCAGGAAAAAGCTTCTGGTAGTGGTAGGCGGGCTGCTTCTATACGTACTTTATATGGTGGTTCTGGTCTTTTCCAACTCACCGTTTATGGCCGGAGGCCTTCCCCAGTCGATAGAAACCCAGCAGATCTCTGCTATTCTGGATCCGTTCGGGTTATCGTCTTATTTTTTTGAGGCGAAAGTATTTTCGGTTCAGCAGAAAAATACGTTACTGATTCCTTTCACCGGTTATGTATTGATTAACAGGATTATTTTCCTGATCGCTTCTGCCTTTTTCCTCTTACTTACCTATATGCTGTTCTCCTTTTTAAGCACCTCTAAGAAAAAGATCAGGAAAACCTTTTTTGAACCTGAAAATCAAAAAGCATCTGCATTAAGTTGTACCGTATCACAATCAGATTTTGGTAGAAAAAATTCTTACAAAGCCACTCTGTCATTTGCCAAGGTGGATCTTCTTTATCTTTTCAAAAGCATCAGCATCCCGGCCGTTTCCATCTTACTGCTTTTCTTCGTGGGAATGGAAATGTATGCCGAGATCGAAAAAGGAATCCGGCTTCCACAGAAGTATACCGGGTCCGGGCTTATGGCCACAACCATTTCAGAGAATTTTCCCCTGTTTGGGTTTCTTCTTGCCGCCTATTTCATCAATGACCTCTACTGGAGAAGCCGCTCTTCCGGATTTTCTATGATTGAAAACACTACATTTTTTTCAAAAACAAAACTGACCGGACATTTCGTTTCCATCAGCCTTCTGCTCATAATTTTTACCGGAATTTTAATTATGGAAGGTATTCTGTTCCAGGCCGCTTACCGGTATTTTTATATTGACTGGAAGGCTTATCTCTGTGTTTTTATTTTCAATACATTCCCGCTGATTTTATTTTCAGGATTAATCCTGCTGATCAATGACAACATCAGAAATAAATTTATTGCGCTGGGCGTTTCCGTATTGGCAGTATTTCTTCTGACGGGTATGGTATCTGCTAAGATACTTCCTTATCCTGCTTTAAGAATCTTCTCGGATTTTACAGGGTCTTACAGTGATTTTAACGGGTATGGCATTTATGTTTCAGCTTTTACGCAAAGACTTTTGCTGGGTACAGGCATTATTTTCTTTTTATGGATGATCAGCCAAATGATCAAAACCGAGAAAAGAAATACGTTCTCAATGATTTCATGTCTTATTCTATTGGTTTCAGGAATTTTTGCCGGAACTTCCTTTATGAAGGGGTATATTCCTAAAAATGAGGAACAAACAATTGCAGAAGCAGTTCAATACGAAAAGAATTTTAAAAAATATGAACGTCTTCCCCAGCCGGAGATCTCAGACGTAACCACTGAAATTAAGCTTTATCCTTCCGAAAATTCATATGAAATCACAGGGAAATATGTCCTGACCAATTTTACAGTCCAAAACATTGACAAGGTGCTGGTAAATTTTAATTCTGATCTCAGAATAGAATCTGCTTCCTTTCAATCCGGTCCGGAAACTGTTAGGATTAATAAAAATGTATCTGAAATTGTATTAAAACAACCTTTAAAACCTAACGGAACAGCTTATCTGAACTTTAAAATCTCTTATAAGTGGTATGCTGTCAACGGTCATCAATCTTTCAACGCGATCATAGAAAACGGTTCTTTTATGAGGATCAGCAGATATTACCCCGTGATCGGATATCAGAAAGGGGAAGAAATCCAGGATGAAAAGATCAGAAAAGATAACCGTCTGCCCAAACTGGCAACCTTGAAAAAGCCTGAAGCACCTGAAACCACTGAAAATGATTTTATCAATTTAAACATGACTGCTTCCACGGAAGGCAGCCAAACAGCCATCGGTACGGGAGATCTTATTAAAAAATGGACTCAGTCAGGACGGAACTATTTCCAGTATCAGGCTGAACGCATCCCGTTCCGGTTTGCCGTTTCTTCCGCTGATTATGAAGTGAAAAGTGTAATGTATAAAGGAATTCCGGTCAATGTCTTCTATCATAAGAAACATTTTGAAAACGTGGATCATCTTCTTGAAAATGCAAAGATCACACTGGATTATTGTATTGAAAATTTTGGGAAATACCCTTTCAAAACCGTTAATTTTGCTGAAATTTCATCCTTCACGAGAGGTTTTGCTGCTACTGCTTATCCGTCCGCGGTATTTATGCCTGAAGATATGGTTTTCCATGCCAATATTCATGCAGACCAGGAGCAGGATGTCATCAATGAGCTTGCAGGACACGAACTTTCCCATCTGTGGTGGGGCAACAGCCAGATTGATCCTGATGACAGAGAAGGTGCAGTGATGCTTACCGAAACACTCGCCATGTACACCGAGATGATGCTGTACAAAAAAATGCATGGACCGGAAGAAATGATGGACAGAATAAAAATGCACCAGCAGATCTATGATAACGAAAAAGGCTTGTCCGAAAATGTTCCGATCTACAGAGCAACGGGAGATGCTCCGCATATTGCCTATTCCAAAGGGGCTGTAGCCATGGTAAAACTGAGTGAGCTGATCGGAGAAGAAAAAGTAAATGCTGCCTTGAAAAATTTTATTCAGAATAATCCTTATCCGAAAAAACCTTCTTCTATGGATCTGCTCCGTGAATTCTACAGGTTCTGCCCTGATGATGCAGCAAGAAAACAGGTTGACGTTTTATTCAAAACCTTATAAGATACCGAATCTTAAGATCCATCAAGATCTGCTTTATCTGCCAGATCTGCGTGAGATAAATGTTTTCTCGCAGATCTGGCAGATAAAGCAGATTTTTCTATTCCTATTTGAAAGGAATCTCATTACTGTTTTTGTTCTTTTTAAAAAAATATTTTCATGAAGTTGTAACGAAATAAAAAGACTTGCTACAAATTAATTGACATATCAATAATTGATTAATCATTTTAATTAAAATACCGACAACATGGAAAAATTAAATTCAATCATATTCTACAATATAGATAAAGCGATCAGATCGTACAGGAATTATGCCCAGCGGCAGCTTAAGGCCAATGGCTTTACCATTACGATTGATCAGTGGCTGATCATCAAAGCCGTTCTGGAAAACCCCGGAATTACCCAGAACGAAATTGGTGACCTGGTTTTTAAAGACAATGCTTCCGTCACAAGAATTATTGACCTGATGGTAAAATCCGGATACGTGATCCGTCATATTCATCAGGAGGACCGAAGAAAAACCAATCTTGAGGTAACGGAATCAGGGATCAAAATCATTAAAGATGTACAGAAACTTGTAGAGGGCAACAGGACAAAAGCGTTGGAAAATGTTTCAAAAGAAGAGCTGGAAATTATGAATAATGCCCTGCTTAAGATATCAGAAAATTGTATTACTACTAAAAAATAAACACTATGGAAAGACTATTTCTCCTATTACTGGCCTGGACCATGGCGCTGTTCAGCGGCCTGCTATCGGCACAGAGTATACAGAATTTTTCCCTCTCGGGGAATATTAATGCTGACAAAACCGAACAGCTGGAAATCAATCTTTTTGATTCCGGAAATGTTCTGGTCAAAACAGAAATTGCAGAACGGAATGGCAAATTTACTTTCAACGATCTTAAAGAGGGAAGTTACAAATTAAAGATCAGCAAAAACGGCACAGAAGTCTATCATTCGGATAATATTCAGATTGCAGAGAACAAAACCCTCTCTCCTATTGATCTCAACGTAAAGTCCATTGAAGGTGTAACGATTACGAAAACAAAACCTT